>NZ_JBEBNT010000002.1:0-421177 GCF_040396775.1 Providencia sp. | reverse complement strand
ATAACACAAAGCAGGAAAAACCACGCTTTTATCCTGCTTTGTCAACAACCTCAACCCATCATCATGATGGGTTTTTTATTGCTTGAAACCTAAATCAGGTTAAATGACTTAGGATTTTTGGCTAAATTGGTAAACTGACATCCCCGCGATCATTGCCAGCGCAAAAATAATGCCTTGCGTGATCCCCAAACCTGTCAATAACAATGCAGGCCCAGGGCAAATCCCTGCTAACCCCCAGCCAAGGCCAAATAGTGCGCTCCCTATCACCAATTTTTTGTCTATTTTTTGATTGGTTGGAATTTGTAACGGGCAATTTAACACGCTCATGCGGCGCTTTTTTACCCATGCATAAGACATTCCGCTGATGACCATTGCAACGGCCATTGTCACCAGTAACGAAGGGTCCCAATTCCCTGTGATATCAAGGAAGGCTAAAATTTTGGCAGGGTTCCCCATTCCCGCAAGCACGAGCCCTAAGCCAAACAAGACGCCCGAAATTAACGCAATCAGAATTGGCATCGGTTTATCCT
The DNA here is from genome assembly GCF_040396775.1 of Providencia sp. Taxonomy (GTDB): domain Bacteria; phylum Pseudomonadota; class Gammaproteobacteria; order Enterobacterales; family Enterobacteriaceae; genus Providencia. The sequence goes on along the minus strand of NZ_JBEBNT010000002.1, from coordinate 420,647 downwards.
CCTAACCCAAAGTGATTAGAAATTGCGACGGTCACAAAAGCGACAACCATAAAAATCAGTATGGCGACAATTGAGCGACGGGAAAAACGTGCCATGCCACAAATACCGTGCCCACTTGTACACCCGCTTCCTAAACGTGTCCCAAACCCGACTAACAAACCTGCAATTATCAAAACAGGTGTACTTGCAGCAATGTTCACTTCGGGGGTATAAGCACCCCACATAAATAAAAGTGGTGAAATGATAATGCCCAAAATAAAGGCGACCTTCCATGCGGTATCCCCTTTCGTAGGTTTTAAAATCCCGCCTAAAATACCGCTAATTCCAGCAATTCGTCCGTTAAAAATCAGTAAAATTGCCGCAGCGATACCAATCAATACCCCACCGATTGCAGCCGAACCAGGTGTAAAATTGACCCAATCAATACTCATCTTATTTCTCCTGCACTGGGCAATAAAGCTGATATAACGTATTGAGCAACGTAAATAATTTTTCATCAGCAATCGCATAATAAATACGTTTGCCTTCACGGCGAGTTTTCACCAGCCCGTCATTACGCAGTACAGTAAGTTGCTGGGATAATGTAGGCTGTTGAATACCAAGCTGTTGTTCCAAATCGCTGACACAAGCTTCCCCTTGTGTCAATTGGCACAATAAAATTAACCTATCAGGGTTACCCAGCGTTTTTAATAAAGAAGCTGTTTGTGATGCAGCCTGTTTCATGGCTGAAAGCTGTTGTTCCGATGCGATATTATTCATATGGTCACTTATATTTAACAATATTATATATAAATACAATATATTGTTTAATATAATAACCGTCAATTTTTACTTGTTTGTGAACATCTGCATCGCGTATTCTTAACGAATGAAAACCATTCGAGTCCCCATTTTCCTACAACAGCACGTTATGCGAGTCCTACGCGAAAAACTTGCCCTTGCTGAACAAAAGCTGGAACAAACATTTCCAGAACCTTCTGTTAACTATAAACAGCGCGGTACCACAGCAGGTAGTGCTTACCTGAAAGAGTGGGAAATTCGCATCAACGCAACATTACTGATTGAAAATACAGACAGCTTTGTCGATGAAGTTATCCCCCATGAACTTGCACATTTACTGGTTTATCATGTATTTGGCCGTAAAGGCATTGCGCCTCACGGAAAAGAATGGAAATGGATGATGCAGCATGTATTGGAGGTTAATGCAAAACGTACGCACAACTTTGCCGTTGCAACGGTAAAAAGCAAAACATTTTCTTATCACTGTGCTTGCCAAACTGTGCATCAATTAACTATTCGTCGCCACAATAAAGTGGTACGAGGGGAAAACCAATATTTGTGTCGTCAATGTGGGGAGATTTTAAAACAAGGAGAAAGGATTGGCGCTGCGGCAGAAAACTGATTTCCTGCCGCATCAAGTTTGAGGCGTGCGCTTAAGCAAACTCCGTCATCACTAATTTAGCAATTTCAAAGTAAATAATTAAGCCAGTACCATCAATAAAGGTCGCGATAAACGGTGCAGAGACCACCGCTGGGTCAACTTTCAGTTTCTTCAATACCATAGGGATAATGGAAGAAACAACCGCGCTCCACATAGTGATGGCAACGATGGTTAAGCTCACCACGATAGTCACTTCATGGCCAACACCTAAAACCCAAGCACGGATTAACGCCGCGCCGCCAATGGTAATTGCGACTAAAAACGAGGTTGAAACCTCTTTTTTCAGAACAGTACCGAGATTACGCAAACTCACCTCACCCAATGCCATTGCACGGACTAATGTCGAGGTGATCTGTGTTCCGCTGTTGCCCCCTGTTCCAATTAATAATGGAATAAAGAAAGCCAGTGAAATTGCGGCTTCAAGCTGTTCTTCAAATGCTTTTAAAACTGTTCCAGTGTACGCTTCCGCCACAAACAACATTAATAACCAAACCACACGCTTACGCCATAGTGTAACTGGGCTTGTGGTTAAATAAGGTTCATCAAGTGGTGTGGTTGCGCCTTGTAGCTGCGCATCAAGTGTATTCTCATCTTCAATCAGTTCAGCGATATCTTGTGGGCGTAAAACCCCCATTAGCTTGCCAAATTGCACCACTGGGATCATATCTAACCCACTGTGGTTAATCAGGTCATAAACATCATGACGAGACTGCTCTGGCGCAACTGAAAAATAATTGTGACGCATAATATCCGACACAAATAAGTCTTCAGGTGAGGCTAGTAATGATTTAACTGAAAGAATGCCATTTAAATAATTGTCACTATCGACAACAAATAAATAGGTGGGGATTTGCTCGCCTTCAAGATGCTCAATAAGATTTTGTTTTACACAAGCAATTGAATCTGCGACAGAAACTGGCAGATATGATTGGCTCATATATGCGCTGACTGTGGCGTCATCGATTTTTGGTTGTTGTGTATTATTGCCTTTGAGGCGTGCGTCTTTCATCGCGGATTGAGCAATTGCAACTGCTCCCGCTTTGTTCTGGGTAGTGAATGTCATTTTTTAGTCCCTAGCTACTGTTGGTTACTCAAACAGTACTCACATAGGGGCGAAACCAGATGAGAGAATGCGAAAGCTATCTCTTCGTCTCGGTTTTAGCACTATACAACGTATCCTGCATTTAACAGGAAGTTACATGGGGATATACCTTCGGTCGATATATCCTGTCCTAATCTTGGGCGTCTCTCGACGTCGTCAGATCAGTAACCTATGTTTGTATAGGAGCCTCGCCTAACGAGATACTGCACTTTGGATGCGGCGCGAATTATACCCACTGAGAAATTAATTACCACCCTATTGCTACGGTTTTTCACGCATAGGAAACTTACCGTTTAGGTTCTGTTTAAGTTAATATTTAATATAAATACATAAAGTAACAAAATGTAATTTTAAATAACTTTTATGATTAATTAGGATAAAAAGATAAAGAAATCAATAATCACGCAGGGAATTAAAAGTGTATTTAATATAATCGTTAGTAATTTTTATATTACATAAATAGAATACTTACCAAATTTCAGCCCCATAGCCTATTTAAACTTTCCAAGTTGAATTCTCCCCATTTAATATAATTCACACCCATATAAAGAGTAGGATAAATCACTAATACTATTATAGGGCGTAATTTATTCTTTTATTAAAACCAAAATACTTAAAATTTAGATATGAAAATTTACTTAGTGCGATATTTAACTCCATAAAATAACTCATGGTCATTTTTTTTAATTTATATAAATGTTTTTTTATTTCAATTCAGAGTTAAATATCAGCAAATTTATCTTAAAATAAATCAGAATTTATTAACCGTGAAAATTTTATTATGGATAAAGTAATTGTAGGAATGTTAACTAGCTTAACGTTTCGTGTAAATGATGAAATAAAAATCGCGGCAATTTCTGCTTTAGGGGATTTTAAAGCAACGATTGAATATAATGATGCTATTATAAGAATCATAGACTTATGCCAAGATCCTAATAAAGAAGTTGCTGTTTCAGCGATCAATACATTAAGTAAGTTATCGATATATTTTTTGCAAAATCCGCAATTAGAACATTAAAGCTTACTCTTATTTTATGTATTGTAAATTTTAACCCATTTTCATATGAAATACTGCCCCATTAAATAACTCATGGGACAGTATATTATATTTAAATAAATTTACGCAATTTCAGTGTCACCTTGTAATTGGCAGCTGCATGCTAAAACATACCCCTCGGCAATTTCAGCGGCGGTCAATGTCATTGTGCTTGTCGTCGTGTAATTACCTGACAATACTTTTGTTTTGCAGCTTCCACAAACACCCGCACGACATGCAGCAATAACAGGCTGTTTATTTTGTTCTAATGCGGATAATAGCGAAATACCCACTGGTACTTTAAAATCAGCTAAACGTTGGCGGATTTTCAGTGTCAGTACATCTTCACTATCAACCACTTCTGGCTCAGTAGAAAAACGCTCCATAAAGAAATGTTCGGCAGGTACACCTAAATTAGCCGCAAATTGCTGGGCATTTTTCATATAAGGAACTGGTCCACAAGTCATCACCACCCGTGAGGCAATATCGGGGACTAATGCATACAGTTTTTCTTCATTTAAACGGCCTTGGGCTAACTCACCATTATCTGGCGTTTCTGCCATAATGCATAACTGTAAACGGTCTGGGTACGCACGTGTCAGTTGTTGCCACTCCTGTGCAAAAATCACTTGCTTGTCATCTCGCACATTAAATAAGACTTTTACATGCGTTTCAGGGCGATTAGCCATCAACCAGCGAGTCATCGACATAATTGGCGTCACGCCACAACCTGCAGCAAGCATCAGATATTGTTGGCTTTTTACATTCGCACAAGTGAACTCCCCTTGCGCTTCAGACAACCAGAGGTAATCTCCCGGTTTTACTGCACGAGTTAACCAGTTAGAACCAGCACCATCCTCTAACCGCCTAACAGTAATTGAAATATAACGGCTTTGACCCGGCGATGAGGAGAGAGTATAAGCCCGCATGACATCATCACTATTTTTAATACTAACCAATGCATATTGCCCTGGCGAATACATATAAAAATCGTGATTAATTAAGTTGATCGTCCAAACATCCGATGTTTCTTGGACAATCGAATGAATTTGCATTCTGTTTGGACATAAACTGCTTGGCATTGTCATCGCATGACTCCTTTAAAGGGGCTTACACCCCCTCTTCTCATATCAGTATTTAAGGCTTGTTATATTTGTCTGGCTAATTATGCAGGTAAGATTTCAGCCAAATCTTGCTCAACTGTCGTAATACTGCGCATTCCAAACTTCTCATTTAACACATTGAGTAAGTTTTCAGTTAAGAAACCTGGTGCACTTGGGCCGGTGTAAATATTTTTCACGCCGAGCGCCAGAAGTGTTAATAAAATCACGATGGCTTTTTGCTCAAACCACGACAAAATTAAGCTCAGTGGTAAATCATTGATACCACAACCCAGTTTTTCAGATAAATTCACAGCAAGCATAATCGCTGAGTAGGCATCATTGCACTGACCCACATCAAGTAAGCGTGGTAAGCCTTCGAGCGTGCCAAAATCTAATTTATTGAAACGGTATTTACCGCAAGCCAGTGTTAAAATTAGGCAATCTTCAGGGACTGCGCGTGCAAAATCGGTGTAATAACTTCTTTCGTCACGGCTACCGTCACATCCTCCAACAAGGAATACATGGCGTAATTTTTTCTGCGAGACTAAATCGATGACTGCATCTGCTGCACTTAACAGTGTTTGACGACCAAAACCAACGGTGATTTTGTGTTCGATTTCGGTGTATGGGAAACCTGCTAATGATTGTGCTTGTGCGATCATTTCAGCAAAATCATCACCCTCAAGGTGTTTTGCGCCCGGCCAACCAACAATACTGCGTGTCCAAATGCGGTCTTTATAATCACCAACATCTGGGTCAATAATACAGTTTGAGGTCATCAGTACAGGGCCTGGAAACTTCGCAAATTCCACTTGCTGATTTTGCCAGCCGCTACCGTAGTTACCCACTAAGTGTGCGTATTTTTTCAGTTCTGGGTAGCCGTGAGCAGGTAACATTTCACCATGGGTATAAATGTTAATTCCTGTCCCTTCTGTTTGTTCTAACAGCATTTTTAAGTCTTTCAGGTCGTGGCCTGAAATTAAAATACATTTTCCTGCAACAGGGCGAACGTTAACTTCCGTTGGGGTTGGGTGACCAAATTCCCCTGTTTCTCCTGCATCTAAAATTTCCATGATTTTGAAGTTCATCAAACCAATTGCCATGGAATTATCGAGCAATTCATTCATATCTGCTGGTAAAGTACCAAGCCAAGCCATAATTTCATGATATTGACCATAAACATCATTATCATACTGGCCTAACACATGTGCGTGCTCCATATACGCTGCCGCACCTTTTAAACCATATAAGCAAAGCATGCGCAGGCCGTGGATATCTTCACCGACTTGTGCTTTATCGATATCTAATGCAAATTTTGCGGCTTGTGCTTGCAATGTTGGGATATCAGTTCCCTCTAATTGCAAATTAATCAGTGGGTGATTGAATGCAACTGCACTATTCACTGATTGGCAGTGTTTGATTAATTTATCACGTAAATAAATCGCTTCACGTGCATAACCGATAATACGATCTGAATCGAAGTTCACGTTAGTTAACGTAGAAAAAAATGCGCGGGGTGCAAAGCTATCGATGTCATGATCGATAACGCCTAAAGTGCGTGCCGTTGCCGCACTCGCAGATAAGCTTTGCAATACAGCAACTAATAAATCTTGTAGGTCAGACGTTTCAGCTGTTTTACCGCACATACCCTGCGCGTATGCACAGCCATTTCCAGCTGGAGTTCTAATTGTTTGTTCACATTGCACACAGTACATGTTGTTCGCCTCTTAAAGTTGCATTTTAAATACAACATTAAGATTACGCTCTTTATTAGAATAAAAAAGAGGCATTTTTAGGTTATCTAACCATTTATTGATCTAGATTAACATTCAATGTTAATGAGAACTATTCACATCAATAAAAGTATGCTAAATAAACAAATTCGCTTTTCCCTGTGCTATTTTTATTCTCTCCAGCCCGAGTCCATTAAAAAAATCATTTCCCATGATGGTTTTAGGTCAAGACTTGTTATACTGAATATAAGTGATTGTTATTTGGTCGTAATTAGAGAGTCCAATAAAGATGATACAAGAAAATTCATCCCAAAAATCAACCCCCACTTCAGCAGGAGGGTTGTTCACACGTATAAAAAGCTCGGATAAAACACCATTAAAGATCCTCTTACTGTCTGCCATTATTGGTGCATTTGTTGGGTTAGTTGGCTCTTTATTTGAAATAGGTACAACCTGGGTCAGCAATTCACGTGTTCAATCGGTTGGTGAACTAGCCAGCAATAAATGGCTGGTTGTGATCGCCATGTTTTTTGTTTCTGCCATTTTGGCGATGATTGGCTATTACCTCGTAAAACGCTTTTCTCCAGAATCTGGAGGGTCAGGGATCCCTGAAATTGAAGGCGCTTTACAAGATTTACGCCCTGTCCGTTGGTGGCGAGTGATCCCCGTAAAATTTATTGGTGGACTTGGCACATTAGGCTCAGGGATGGTTTTAGGCCGCGAAGGCCCAACAGTGCAATTAGGTGCCAATATTAGCCAAATGTTCTATGACCTTTTTCGCCTAAAAGATAATGAATCCCGCCATACATTATTAGCATCGGGGGCAGCGGCTGGTTTAGCGACCGCATTTAATGCCCCACTAGCTGGGATATTATTTATTATCGAAGAGATGCGCCCGCAATTTAAATACAGTTTAATCTCCATTAAAGCGGTATTTATTGGTGTCGTCACCGCAACAATAGTCTACCGCTTAATCAACGGTGAATCCGCAGTACTCAATATTGGACAATTCTCCGCAGCGCCGATGAATACCCTGTGGCTATACCTTGTTTTAGGTATGCTGTTTGGCGTTATTGGAATTTGCTTTAACCGCTTTTTGCTATTCCTACAAAGCCAGTTTCAACGTTTTTACCAAAACAAACTTTCACGTTTTGTCCTTATGGGCGGGTTAATTGGCGGCCTTTGCGGGGCAATTGGCGTTTACATGCCTGAGATTGTGGGCGGCGGTTATGCCGTGATCCACCAGATGGTCGCAGGCAGCTTTACTGTCACTTTCTTATTGCTATTTTTTGCACTGCGTTTTCTAACTTCAACCATTAGTTTTAGCTCAGGGGCACCCGGCGGGATTTTTTCACCGTTATTGGCTCTAGGGACCTTATTTGGCGGGATTTTTGGTTACAGTGCATTAGCCATTTTCCCTGAATACCAAATTGAGGTAGGGACATTTGCTATCGCAGGAATGGGCGCATTATTTGCTGCGACAGTGAGAGCCCCCTTAACAGGGATCGTCTTAGTATTGGAAATGACCAATAATTACCAGTTAATCCTACCGATGATTATCACCTGTATTGGTGCCACAATGATGGCGCAATTCTTAGGTGGCCGACCGTTATACGCTGTTCTGTTAGAAAGAACCTTAGCGCGTAGTGATAAAGAAAAAGCCGCTGAAGCTTAACTTGTTGCATAAAATAGGGGGCTAATCAAAGCCCCCATTTTTCTTAATCATCATTTATTTCTTTTTGGCAATTAATGTCGCAAAATTCAATTTTATGCGGTTACCTTGCGCATCTGTGCGGTGTAAATGGCCTGGGTTTTCGTTGTATTTTAAGATTTCCCAATCTTGGTAATAGCCTTCTAACTCGCCCGGCTTCAAGAAACACTTGAATGGCACTAAATCCATTGGTGCGTCTGGCGTTTCAACCGCGCAGACAATCACGTTTATTCCGCCAGATAAAGTGTGTTCTTGCATATTTCTTACCACATCTGTAATTTTTTCCCGCTGTAAGAACATTAATACCACGGTGGAAATGATTAAATCGTAATCGCCTTGGATTTGATGGCTATTGATGTCATAAACCGCGGTGCTGATATTTTCAATACCCGCTTGTTTTTTAACAAAATCAATCGCTTGAATATGTTGCGGATTGATATCAACTGAAGTGACATCATACCCTTGCAATGCTAGGTAGAAACTATTGCGTCCACGCCCTGAACCAAGATCCAGTGTTTTACATGGCTTGGAAAGATTATTTTCACACAGATAACGCACTTCAGAATGCGGGGTAGTCAAACCGTATTCTTTAAAAAATTTGAGCTCAGGCTTACACATAAATGAAAGCTGACATTGCAGGTCATCACTACAGTCAGAAATTCGGTGCCAAACTTGCGGTTCAATTATTGGCGGCTGGTTGTTTATATCAAACGTAAAATGTTGCTCGCTACCATCATCATTAAAAATAATGAAATCCAAAGACCCTTGCAGCACCTTCAATTGCGCATAAGAATCTTCTTTTGTGTTATGACGTTCTTGGAACATTAACGGAAGAGACGCTTTATCCCAGACAGGCATGGTCTTGTAACACACTAGCTCATTCATATCATCACCAATAAGTTGCATTTTAAATACATCTTATACTGTTCGTTTATTATCTGCAAAGTATTCATCAATAAATTACTGAGGCTTTGATACATATCAACCTACCGCAATTGCCGCAGGTTGATACCTAAAAATTAGGCATTAATAGCCCAATTGTTTTGCACTAAGCCCTAAGAATTCAAATGGTTTTGTCACTACATAATTATTGGTGGCATCCCCTGAATAGATGTGGCTTTGCTCTTCACCCAGCTCCAACTTTTTCACTTTCCCAGTCTCAGCTGAAAAATCAATTTTCGCTAAGTCTGTCCAAAAGATATTTGGCGTGAGCGCTGATTCAAAAAAGTATAATTGACGCTTATGGTCCACCAGTGTGCGCCAGCGGGTTGAAGAGATCTCAGGGGAAGATTCAGAGCTTAAACCATAAGGTACAGAGACATTACGGATCACCCCAAATACACTCGCAACCGCTTTATTTGCTGTGGTGTTTTGTGGAATCGCATTGACATAAAACTGCGCCCGAGCAAACCTATCCGCTGAACGGTTCGTGCCCGGCAACATCACCGTGCCACCAATACCTTGCCAATATTCCTGCATTGCCAGTTGTTTTTCATAGGCTGGCGAGTTGGTCATTACTTGGTATTTGCGGCTATGATGAATAACCTGCTTACCATCGATGTACTCGATGATTGCACTGTCACCACTGGCATCTGAAATCGATAAATGCAAGGTGGCTAAACGGTCTTGGCCAGGCACATTATCAGTGGCCACCAGCAATGGATTTTTTTCAAGCTCTTCAACCGCTTCGGCGACAGTCGCATAGTTATCTAAAACATATTGCGCCCATAATGAAATTGATAATGCAGGTTGTTTATCATTCACTTGCGGATATTTTGACTCTGCTAGCCAAAGTAGATTGGCAACCAATCCTTCCTCATTTACCCCATCAGTGGTCGAAATATCGTACCCTGACGCAATCACACTGCCGTATTTCGATTTCCATTTCATTGAATTCGGCCCTGCAACACCATCCCGCGTCATACCGCGTGGGAAAATCCAAAGGTTAGTGCCGATATCATATTTCCAGTCCATGGTTCGCCCTGTCATGATTTGCTCATTCTCCCCTAAATACACAACACGGGTACAAGCTTGGCTAACCACGGCGGGCAAAGAAATTGCCGCGAGGGTAATGAGCGTCACAATACTTTTTTGAACGAACTTCATGCCACCTCCAAAAGAGATAAAACTAACAGATTGATATAGTAAGCATACTACATAAATTCAGATGATGAATTTTGCACAGATAAAGTATAAAAAATGGCAGGAGATGTGAATAAAATAAATGTAATAATTAATAATACGTAATAGCACCTCATTATGAGATGCTATTATTCACTTAAAACTAGTTATTCACTGATGAAAATAAAGAACGCAATAATGCCGCTTTTTTTCCATTGTCAGGAATAGCGAGAATTTCATCATAAAAACTAATAGAGATTTGGCAAGCCAGTGCAGGGGATTTTTTCCCCGCGTCTAAATTCCCAAGAATTGCGGCATCAGCACCATATTTAGTACTGAGGCCCGTTGCTAATTGAGCGAGTGTTTCCGTGTATTCAGTCGGAGACATCAGCGCCTGTGTTTTACCCGCTTCACTGGAAATCAATAATTCATTAGTGGCTTGAATTTGCTTTAATAATACCGCTTGGCTTTTTTTCGGTGGAATGATTTCAGCGGTTTCTCTTAAATGTGGAAACAGTGAATAAAAACACGTTTGCCCTGTTGGGTCTTCTTCCAACAAGACTTTAAGGTAATCATTGACCTTACTGGTAAAATTAATCACCGCATCATCCGATGCATATTCCATCCGCTCTAAAACCAGTTTCATCACGCTGCCGACCACTTGGTCGAACAATTGACGACGAATATCTTCATTTTCAGGGTCGTATTGCGTGATCAGATGTTCAAAGCTTTGATAGGTTTCAGGGCTGATTTTTTTCACTGTTGCAATAATCGGTAGTTCTTTTTCAGCTTGCACCAATGCTTCAGAGTGAATAGCGGTATTATTGTCCGTAGATAACACATTGTTATCTTTACTTAACCAGTAAAAACCGACTGCAAATGCAATAAAAATAATGCTAACAATCAATGCGGTTTTACGTGAACTATTTGTATTCAAAGTCGCCCTGCCTTTTCTTAATAAAACGAATAACTACGCTCGTTTTCACGTTATGACGTTACCTTTTCATCACCTTCAATCACCCGATGACATTAAGCCACTCAAATAATTATAGTGTGCATTACGATAACATTCTGAATTAACCTGAAAAAAGTGATATTGACTATTTTAGCCTGTATCAATATGGGCTAGCTATAGGAATAAGGGAAATTGCGAGGTAATGGTGAGGGAATTTACCACAAAAAATCAATTCATTATTTTATAATAAAAAACACCCTCGAGGTTTATCTCCCCGAGGGAGTCAGACTGCTGACAAACCGATTAGGTTTGACTGCAGGTTGGATTGGTTTTGAAAATACAAAGGAAAATCAATTTATTGATTTTCGGCTGATAACACAAAGCAGGAAAAACCGCGCTTTTATCCTGCTTTGTCAACAACCTCACACCCTCGAGGTTTATCTCCCCGAGGGTGTTTGAATAAAACTATTTAGCTTGGACACCTTCAACTGAAATTAACAGTTGAGCTTCTTGGGATTTAGGGCCCAAATCAGACTTGATGTTAAACTCTTTCAGTTTGATGTTACCTTGCGCTTCGAAACCTGCACGGTAACCACCCCATGGGTCTTTACCTTCACCCATAAGTTTTGCATCTAATGTGATTGGTTTCGTTACACCATTTAAGGTGAAATCACCGGTAATTTTGTAAGTTTCGCCGTCTTTTTTCACTTCCGTTGAAACGAATTTCGCTTCTGGGAATTTAGAGGCATTTAAAAAGTCTGCACTACGTAAGTGCTTATCACGCTCAGCATGGTTAGTATCAATACTGCCTGTTTTAATCGTTACTTCAACTTTGTCTTTTGCTGGGTCTTTTGCATCATAAGTAAAGTTACCATCAAAATCTTTAAAGCTACCGTACACCCAGCTATAACCTAAGTGCTGAATACGGAATTCGATGAAAGCGTGTTGGCCTTGCTTATCAAATTGGTAAGTTTCAGCAAGTGCAGAACCCGCTGTTAAAAATAGTGCACCAGAAGCCAGACCAAGAACCGTTTTCTTCAACATAATTATCTCCACGTTACTTATCGGGGTTAAAACCCAACATTCTTTTTAATGTAATATCACGATCAAAAATGTGATGTTTAAATGCGGCAAACGCATGTAAAACTGACAATAAAACTACCGCCCAAGCTAGGTACAAGTGAATTTCACCTGCGGTATCTGCTTGTGTTGCAGCGCCAGTAAATATAGCGGGAACTTCAAACCAACCAAATACACTGATTGGTTGTCCATCAGCGGTCGAAATTAAATAACCGCTAATCAAAATACTGAATAAAATAATGTAAATCAGAATTTGAACAGTAATAGAACTGACTTTAGTTAATTTACTGTAGCTTGATAATGGCTTTGGTGGTGGTGAAATAAATCGCCAAATCACACGAAATGCCATAACAATAAATAATAATATTCCTATACTTTTATGAATCTCTGGTGCTTGGTGGTACCAACTATCATAATAGCCCAGTGTCACCATCCATAAACCTAAGGCGAACATTCCATATACGACAATCGCGACTAACCAGTGAATGAGCAACGTAAGGTGCCCATAACGGGTTGTATTATTTTTCCATTGCATGATAAAAAACCAGTTAGAGATGAAGGTGATATTTAATTAACTAAGCCGTAATGATCATAAGGTGAAATTAATTTTATTCCTATCCCAAAGTTAGACAAATATTTTGTTGAAGATATTCAAATACGATCACCATTATAAAAAATAGTTTATTATTTCATTTTGTCTATATTAAATAATAAAATTTGAATAAAGTTTTTTCCAGTTTTGTAAATCACTGTGACAGTTTATTTTTTGATAGTGTTATTAATTCTATCTTATTCTTATTCGCTATATTCTTTTTCGCGATAAAAAACATTTGTAGACCCACTCTATTCCTTTTACATTGGTATTCTCTGTGTCCCTCTTCTCTTATTAGCAGGTTGACCTATGTACACACTTTGGATTGCGAACAAAAATTACTCTTCTTGGTCATTACGCCCTTGGGTTTTATTAAAAACGTTGCAAATTCCTTTTGAGGAAAACATCTGCTTTTTTGAAAATGGCAAAAGCAGCCATGACAAATTTAGTCGTTTTTCTCCGACGGGGTTAGTCCCTTGTTTAGTCGACGGAAAACAGACCGTTTGGGACTCTTTAGCGATTTGTGAGTATGTGGCAGAAGATTACCCCCAAGTGTGGCCTACAGGCCGTGCAGCGAGGGCTTGGGCACGTAGCGCCAGCGCTGAAATGCACTCAGGTTTCACTACGTTACGCCAACAGTGCCCAATGGATGTTTCTCGTAATGCACCGTTAACCGACATCTCTCGCGAATTGCAGGCGGACATCGATCGAATTTCACAGTTATGGCAAGAAGGATTGGAAAAATTTGGCGGCCCTTGGCTGGCAGGGAATGAATTTACTGCAGTAGATGCATTTTATGCCCCTGTCGCATTTCGTATCCACAGTTACCAGCTCCCCGTCAATGTAGCAGCGCAACAATGGGTTGCCCGTATGCTAAGCTTACCTGCAATGCAAGAATGGCGACAAGCTGGCATTCAAGAGCCCCATATTTCTCATTAAAAAAATAGCGCAGAGTCTTTTCCCTCTGCGCTATTTTCAACCGATTATTGCTCGGTAAAAAATCACCTGCACGAACATCAAAATTAATTATTAAACAATGTGTTCAGCAAACAAACGAGCTTCGTGTATTTTTAAAGCAAAAGTCATTTAAAGCGTTTCATCCCACGGATCTGCTGTCATCACATCACCTTGTGGCGTATGCAATGTGACTTGGTCATTTTTAAACCACTCGGCTAATGAAAAACCGCCTTTCGGCGTTTCCACATGAATATCGATGGGGCAATAAGGTGTATTGGCTTTGATGGCAAATTCAGCAAAGTCTTCTTTTTGATGGCGTGTTGGGCAACGCAGCACCACATCGAGGTCACAATCAGACAGCATACTTTGAATATCCGTTGCCAATGTATAAGCGCAACTCCCCGCCACACCCCATTTCCACGGCCATTTGGTTTGTGAAATCAACCATAAAACCTGTACGGGTGGCAATGCAATAAACATCGACCTTTGCAATTCAACGGAATCAGCGACCAATGACTCAACGTTCATGATGTGGGTGATTGCTGATTTTTTAATTTGTGTCGTAACACGTTGATGTGGCTTGATGCCCCGTATTGCGACCGTCACGTTACCGTCTTCTGCTTTGTCACGGTACACCGTCAGTGGCAGTTTGCTATTCCACTGCGCGCCAACCCATTCGGGAAGTGATCCTATCTCGACGTCTTCATTACTGCCGACCCAAACAAAATCATGAGGATTGATTATTTGCATTTTTTTACCTTTATGATTGTTACGACTGCTCTTTGTCTATTATGCCTTTTTTGCTATATAAAAACAGAAGTTACCTCCACTTTGCTTGTGCAATAACATTTATTCCCAATCTGACAAAATACACATTCCCCCTTGTAATCCCGCGATACTTATTATTTAATTATCTTATTAATTAATAAGTTAAAATCGGTTTATGAATATCGTATTATGAGAACATTTCCAGCTATTCACGATGGGATTATCTTTACCAGTTGCATGTTTTTCAGTGCGGCAGCAGCTTTTGCGATTTTAGATGCGCAAGCTGCCATGTGGGCAGCCTTCTCAACCTTATATTCCTTTAATTTATTCAATGCGGCGAAAGAGTATAAAAATTATGCTTACACCGCATTTTGTTTACTGATGATCTTAGTGGCGATTTTCATCGGTGATACCCTACGCCTTGGTATTCCTTTTTATATTTACCTCGCCATCTTCTCGTTTATTTATTATCAATTGTACGGCACCGATCCCGCCATGGATTTAACCATGAAATTTATGATTATCATGTCAACAATTGGGACGATTTTACCGGACATCTCTAAAAGCTTAGCGTTGGGCTTTATTATTGGCAGTGCAGTGACACTGATTAGCTATTATGTGCTTAGCCATAAAATGACGCGCCACAGTGTGATCACCAGCGCCTTAGTGGAACGCAATTTATTTACTCTGCGTAAAAATATTATCCCTCGCTCAATGACCTATGCATTGGGATTGTTGCTCGCACTTGCTATTCCACGGTTTATCGACCTTGGGCATTTTTATTGGACACTGCTGACCTTTGTGTTTGTTTTACATCCCAAATCACAAAGCATTATTAAGATTACCTTGCAGAGAGTCTTAGGTAGCCTGATTTCTGTTTTATTACTCTATTTTTTATTTAATACCCCGCTTATGCCGTATATCGGGTTAATTGCAATGGTGGTTTTTGCTTTTTTAATGCCAATGAGTTTTCACCACGGATATACGTTTATGACTTTTGTGGTGACAAGTTTGATACTCTCTGTACTTGAACAAGTGGTGTACTGGCGCCATCCGACCTATGAATTACTGTTCGACCGTGTATTAGAAACGGCATTGGGCGGTGTAATTGCGATTGTGACGAGTATTATTTTGAAATTGTTTCGCGAGGGAAATCCACCTGAGCAGACCGTGGAAAAAAGCTAATTTCCCACGGCGTCTTCGTTTACCAAGGTAAAGGGGCTTTCTCATTGTTCGCGTGTTCCCCGTAATATAATGACGGTAAGAAACGCGATAAATAGGTAAATTCGTTATAACAATGGCGCATTAACTCAAGGCCGATATTGTCAGGTAATTCATTCACAGGGTCTGTTAATGAAGCGCCCAGTAAAAAACGACTCCGCAAAACGCAGCCAAACTCTGTATCTCGTGTAATGTGCATCATTTTGCCATCAATAGGGTAACCTTGCGCATCCATCAAGACATGGTCCCCAAAACCAATTGAAGCGCAAACAGCCCCTGAAATCGATTGGTTTTCAATCGCCTGTTTCAATGCGTTCGAATCAAAAAAGTCACTGGCTTCGCGAAATTTCAATTTAGCCGCAACGGGCGGGATTTCCCCTAATGATTCAACCGCATGAATTGATGCGCCAATGTAGCTCTCCCCTTTTTTCCATTTGTCATCCCAACCATGGTGGGCAACATGGTCATGGGGGTGCCACCAGCGGATGTGCTGGGTGGTTTCAAAAAACGTAAACCACCACTCTACCATTCGGCCTTTACAACCATGTAAGTCTGTCCGAACTGCAACGGTAAGTAACCCATTTTCATCCCTTTCAATCCCCATCTCTAACCGTAATGGTGCGGGTAACAGTAGGTCATTCACATTTTCAACAGCCCAAGTGGTATTCGTTTTCATTGTTCACCTCAATTAGGAAACTTTATTTGTTTCCTAATTATATTTGAGCTAAAATACGCCTAAGTCAAGCACAAAAAAATAGAGCGCCATTTATGCCAAAAGATGAACCAAGCAAATCGACACGCGGTAGACCCAGTGTTCCTGAAGCTGAATTAAAAGAAAAAATTATTCAGGCCACTGCACAATTGCTCCTTGAAGAGGGTTACTTATCCACCACTATTGATACCGTGGCAAAACGTGCAGGTGTGGCGAAAAAAACCATTTACCGGTTTGTGGATAACCGTGAAACACTGATTGAAATGGTGATTTTGAGTTGGACAGACAGCTTTGTTCCCCTGTTTGAGCAAGAAGCGCAATCAACCGATAACTTTTTTGCCTTACTCACTCAAAACATCAATGCAATTGCACAAAAAGTCTTGTCTTATGAAGCCGTTGGGCTCTTTCGTTTATTGCAAACCGATTTCAAACAAAAACATATATTGCTCGATAAATACCAAAAAAGTGGCATCGAGCGCAGCCGCCAACTGTTGACGCAGTGGTTAGTTCGCCATGAGAAAAAGCAGCTTATCAAACAGGCGGATTTTGTAGTGCTCAGCGATTTAATCTTATCGATGGCCATCGCAGAACCATTAAGGCAAATTTCTCTAGGGCTCTCCCCTGCGGGGTTAACACCCGTCCTCGAAGCAAGAACGGAACACGTCGTTGCCCTTTGCAAACACGTCTTGCATCCATAAAACTGGCGAATGATGTCAAGAAAACGCACTAAGTACATTCCGCGGAAGATAAATCTGCCCTATACTTTAATTAGATGATATTTACAAAATCAATCAAACAACAGTGTGTCACACACTAGGGGTTCCGTATGAAAATATCGATCATTGGTGCGACCGGTTTTGTAGGAAAAGCATTAGTTGCAGAAGCGCTGCGCCGCCATCACCAAGTGACCGCAATTTCCCGCCATAGCAACACCCTGCCACAACATGCTCATTTGATAACAGAATCTGGGGATATTACCGATGTGGCTTGGCTAACATCTCGCCTGAAAGGCCAAGATGTGGTGATCAGTGCATTTAACGGCGGCTGGCAAAATCCGAACTTGTACCAAGACACGGTCACAGGGAATAACGCTATTTTGCAAGCAGTACAAAAAGCCTCGGTAAAACGCTTTATTGTGGTCGGTGGCGCGGGTAGTCTAAAAATTGCCCCTAATATGGATTTAATTGATTCGCCAGATTTTCCAGCCGAAATTAAACCCGGCGCACAAGCCATGCGTGAGCTTAAAAACCAGCTGCAAACTATCGATACCCTTGACTGGACTTATGTGTCCCCCGCTGCCATGTTAGAACCTGGTGAACGCACAGAAACGTTCCGTTTGGGTGGCACTGAATTATTGATGAATGGCAATGTCCCTGCGAAAATTTCTGTGGAAGATTTTGCCGTTGCTATCCTTGATGAGGTCAATAATGCCCAATTTGTTCGCCAACAAT
This sequence comes from Providencia sp., assembly GCF_040396775.1. Classification (GTDB taxonomy): domain Bacteria; phylum Pseudomonadota; class Gammaproteobacteria; order Enterobacterales; family Enterobacteriaceae; genus Providencia. The sequence continues at coordinate 402,664 of NZ_JBEBNT010000002.1, read as the reverse complement.
TTACAGCAGCTTATTAATTACGCATAAAAAAGCCGGTAAATAATTTACCGGCAAAATAGATAACAGATTTGGTGCTTACAACTTTATTTCACTTTATTCACAACTTATTGCGCTTTGTGCTTAGCGGCATACACGTCACTATTGACCCAATTATGGTCTTTTTCCCATGTAAATAACCACTTACGTGTTGGCCCTGCCATCACATTCAAATAGTAGTTATCGTAGCCTGCCACCGTTGCCATTGGGTGATACCCTTTTGGCACCATCACCACATCTTTGTTATACACCGCCATACATTCGTCTAATTCACGGTCGTCAGTGTAAACACGCTGCATACAGAAACCTTGGGATGGGTTCAAACGGTGATAATAGGTTTCTTCTAAATAGGTTTCATTCGGTTCATTATCAGTATCATGTTTATGGCTTGGGTATGAACTGGTGCATCCTTCATCCGTAAACACTTCCACCACTAACAAACTGTCCGCAGCTTTATTGTCGGGTAAAATATTGTGGACATAACGTTTGTTATAACCATGACCACGTTGTTCTGCGCCAATATCATCAGGGCCAATTAAACGGGTTGGGTAAGTGCCTTTTCCTTTCGCACTGCACACGGCAAGCTCTAGAGCCGTTTCGGCTTTAACTTCTGCAAATTCTTGCGCCGTCACATACACCGCATACGGTTTTTTACGCTCAAATGGATCCATGCGATCGCCAATATTTTCAAACGTTTGATCAGGCGTTTTGATCGTCGCCTTACCTGCCACTAAGACTAAACACATTTCGTTTTCAGACGCAGGCAAGGAAATAGATTCACCTTGTTTCAGTTCATACACATCAAAGTGTACATATCCCCAGTTGGCAATCTGTGGCGTGATATGCTGAGTACGCTTATGTGCATCTGGAGCATGGTATTTCGACAGTAATTTTGACATAACTTTCCTCTAGCTTTTTTCAGGTTGTGACAGTTGTTCACAACCTATTGAATTAACTTTTTGCTCTTTTCAGCCATCAAATACGCGCTTGAGGCTAAAGTACCAATCCCTAGAAACGCACAAATCAATATCTAGGGATGGTAAACGAGACCAACAACGTCACAAACTAAAATATGACGAAGATTTAGATGAGGCCTGCGTCTTTTGCTAACTTGTGTAAATTGTTATAGCCCAAGGTTGCATACGTCAACGGATGCGCGATTGCCGGGTCTTGCTCCGCTTCTACCACTAACCAACCATTTTCATATTGGCTATTTTTCAATACCTTGAAAACTTCAGGGTAGTTAACACAGCCATCACCTGGTACAGTAAAGACCCCTGCTAGTACCGCATCCAAGAAACTCGTTTTACGGTTTTTCACATCGTTAAGCACATCGGCACGCACATCTTTGCAGTGCACATGGTTGATGCGTTTAGCCCAACGTTTCGCCACTTCTACGGGATCCGCCCCTGCAAATGTTAAGTGACCTGTATCAAGCAATAAACCGACTTCATCACCCGTATATTTCATGAGGTTATCCACATCTTCGGCTGATTCAATCACGGTCCCCATATGGTGATGGTAGGCAATTTTAACGCCTTGAGATAACGTATATTTCGCAAATTCAGTCAGCTTTTTACCGTATTCTTCCCATTTGTCCGCAGGGAACAGTGGTCGCATATGCACAGGCTTACTTTGATCCCCATGAATACAATGGGTCACCTCTGCAAACACCATCACTTTAGCGCCAAGGTCACGCAATAACGCTAAGTGGCCTTGCACAGCTTCAATTTCTTCTTCCACGCTGCGGGTTAATAGCTCACCTGAATACCAGCCAGAGACTAATTGTAAGTCGTGTTGTTTCAAGATTGGCCCTAAAATGTCAGCTTTACGGGGGAATTTATTCCCCAATTCAAAGCCTGCAAACCCTGCCTGACGGCCTTCGGTCAAACAAGTTTCCAGTGACGTTTCCGCCCCCAGAGTGGGTAAATCATCATTGGTCCATGTCAAAGGGTTAATACCAAGTTGGATTGCCATGATGAAGCTCCTGTGTAGGTAAGAGGGATATTATTTACGCTGACGCCATAGGGCAATCAGGTTTAAATAGTTTGCTTTTATTTTCTGCACCAGCTCGTCATCATTCAGCTCACCTTTCATCCATTCTAAAGAAGGTTTACCGAACAACGTACGACCCACTGCGAATCCTTTAACGATTGATTTGCCTGCGGCAGCATTAAAGCCTGCTTGTAGCTCGTCTTGCGGCGCATCTAAACCTAATAACACCACGCCACGGCAATACGGGTCGCGCTCTTGAATTAAGGCATCCACTGCATCCCAATTTTCGGCTTGCAAAGGTGGCAGCTTCCACCAATCGGGTTTAATGCCTAAGTTATAGAAGCGTTTGATGGCACGTAAATACAGCTCGTCAGTGCGTTCCATATCCGCAGGTAAAATCACTTCAAGCAATAATTCATGGCCTGATTGGCAACATGCGCTGTACACTTCTTGCACGGTTTTTTCTTGCTCTAGGCGCAGCGGGTGGTTGTCTTCTGGGTGGAAGAACACCAAACATTTCACGATATGCTCTTTCGGCCAGCTAATCAGTTGTGAACCAATGTTGCCGTGTTCTAAGCAAAGTGGTCTTGATGCGGGTAACTCGATTGGGCGACCAATCCACCAGCCACGCCCTGTTACGTCGTTGAGCACATCTTGCCCAAAAGTACTGTCACACAGCAACCCCGCTTTGCCTTGTAAATTCGCTTCTTGCGACACTTCAAGACTGGCGCGGAAAATCAGTTTTTTCAGATGCGGGATGCAGGAAATGTCTACGCCAGCAGTACGCGCCATATCTACAAATTGAATGCGGTGGTCAAATGCCATCACACAAAGTTCGTTCCATTGTGTGCTGCGTGCCGTCACACGGTGTAAGTGGTTTAATACTGGGTCAAGGTCTGGGCGCGGTACTGCCGCTGCACGCTCAAGGTAGTTATCCAACTCAACCTTCGTTGGCATTGCAGGCGCACAGCCGTGGCGTGAAACCACCAGCGCACCGCACGCATTGGCATAGGCACAGGCTTTTTCCCAACCATCGCCATTTAAATAGCCCCGCAACAGGCCAGACATAAACGCATCACCCGCGCCTAATACGTTAAGGACGTCAACTCTAACACCATGTACTGTAATGCCTTCGTCTAACGTCTCTGGGATCGCACCACTAAATACTGAACAGCCTAATGAGCCGCGTTTACACACTAATTCAGCATCCGTTAATTTGCGGATATTTTTCAGTGCTTGGATGGTGTCCGTTGTTCCCCCTGCAATGTGAAACTCTTCTTCGGTTCCCACAATCAGGTCAAACATCGCTAATACTTCTTGCAGTTGCTGCGTTACACTGTCTGAGGCAATAAAGCGCGTTTCGCCATCACCCAAAGAGGTTAACCCCCACAATACTGGCCGATAATCGATATCAATCGCGGTTTTCACATTATTACGTTTCGCATATTCCAGTGCTTTTAATACCGCAGCACGGGTTTTCGGGTTCGATAAATGCGTACCCGTGATCGCTAAGCAACGGGAAGAGGCAATATAGTCTTCCGTAAAATCATCGGGTGTAATGGCCATGTCGGCGCAATTATCACGGTAGAAAATCAGCGGAAAAGTATCTTGGTCTTTGATCCCTAAGATCACTAATGCGGTTAATCTGTCTTTGTCCGTGATCAGATGACTGGTATCGCACCCTACGCGTTGTAATTCCTCGCGTAAAAAGCGCCCCATATGCTCATCCCCCACACGAGCTAACATCGATGATTTCAAACCTTGTATTGCTGTACCGAATGCAACGTTACCTGATGAGCCGCCTAAATATTTGGCAAACGTGCTCATATCTTCTAAACGAGAACCTATCTGTTGTCCGTACAGGTCAACGGCAATACGGCCCATACAGATAACATCTAACTTCTTCTGCTTATCCATTAATCACCCCTTAACTACAACAGAATTAATTGATTTCTTTAACTTTGACCCAGCGCTGCTCTTCATAAGAGCGGGCGATGGCATCTAAAATACGCGACACTTTCCAACCTTCTTCAAAGTCTGGCCACATGCCTTTGCCTGTCGCAACACCATCAATTAAATCGCGTACTTCGACTGTTTTTTGATCGTTAAACCCAATGCCGTGACCTGCCCCACCGCAAAATGGCGCGTAATCTGGGTGTTCAGGCCCAACTAAAATTGTTTTGAACCCTTGGCGGTTTGATGGCTCATCATGGCGGTACAGTTTTAATTCTGCCATTCGCTCTTGGGTAAATGACAACGTGCCTTTGGTGCCCGTCACCACATAGGTCAGTCCCATTTTGCGGCCAGATGCGATGCGGGAAGTCTCGATAACTCCCATAGCGCCGCCTGCAAAACGCACCATGGCATGAGCTTGGTCTTCATTTTCTACCGCAACCATTACAGAAGAACCTGCCTTTTCAGGACGTTCTTTGATGACAATTTCCATATCGCCACACACCGTTTCAATATCGCCCACTAAATATTGCGCCATATTGATAATGTGAGCGCTAAGATCCCCGAGTGCACCCAGCCCTGCCTTTTCTTTAAAGCAGTGCCAATGAATAGGCGCCGTTGGATCTGCCATATAATCTTCATTATGCGTGCCGTAGAAATGGATCACATCGCCAATTTCGCCATTTTCGATGATCTCTTTCGCTAATTGCGCCGTTGGGTTTTTCATGTAGTTAAACCCAACCAAGGTTTTTACTCCGGCTTTTTCAGCCGCGGCAACCATCTCTTTTGCATCGTGGGAATTGAGGGCTAGTGGCTTTTCGCAATAAACATGTTTGCCATGTTTAATCGCTTCCATCGCCATCTCTTTGTGTAAAAAGTTAGGAGAACAAATATCCACAACATCAATATTTGGATCCGCTACAAGTTTGCGCCAATCATCCGTTGAACGATTAAAGCCCATTTCTTGTGCACGGGTTTGCGCAAGCTCTGGTGTCACTTCTGCAATCATTTCACGAACTAGCTTTCCTTTTAGTGGAAAAACCGTTGATGCTTGTGCATAAGCAATCGCATGAGCGCGCCCAATGTAGCCTGTTCCAATCATACCAATACGGATTTCTTTCATTTGTTCTCTCCCTCGCACATTCTGTATGGCGCAATGGCTATCCCAATGCTTTATTGAATACTTTTGATTTGATAATACTGTTATACGGAATATTTATTTCATTTTCAACAAAGTTAGAAACATTAATTTCATTATGTGATCTGGCATGGATTTTTCTGTAATTAGCTAATTTATAAAGAGTTAAGCTAAAGATAGATCATATAAAGCGAACTAATCAGATATAAAAAATGAAATAAAATTGAAATTAGTGAAATAAAATGGAATAAATGGGGGATTAGCCAAGAATGATGGAAAGCATACAATTGTATGCTTTCCAATTAAAACATTAACGATGAAGGATACTCAAAAATTCCTCTTTGCTTGAGGTAAGTGACAGCGCATTCGCAATAAATTCATCACTAAAAATCAACGCAATTTCTCTGAGCACATCAATATGCTCCCTTGATTTTGCGATAACGCCAATAGCGATGAACATCACATTTGTTCGGTCCCAAATTACCCCATCGGGAAATTGAAAAATCTCCACACCACTGTGCAAAATAATGTCATTCGCTGATTTGGGTAGGTGCGGTAAGGTAATTCCATTACCTAAAAAGGTCGAAATTTGCTGCTCTCGCTCAGTTAAAAAGTGGACGCAATCCCTATCGACATAGCCTTTTCGTTTAAATTCAGCGCCAACCATTTGCAATACTTCGGCTTTATTTCTCGCTTGGCAACCTAAATGCAGGCTTTGTGTGGTCAGTTGTTCAATCATATTCCACCCTCTTGTAAATTTATTAGGTGCATTCACAGTGTGAATGCACTGTAATTACATTGATGACAATTCTTCTTCCAGCTGTTCCAGAGATTTGTTTGATGTTTCAGGCAGTAATTTCACCACAAACACAATAGCGAGGTAGTTTATTACCGCGAAAATCAAGAATACTGGGCCTAATCCAAGTTCTGCCTGTAACACTGGGAACAAGTAACTAACAATCGCGTTCATGATCCACATAAAGAAAACGGAGATCCCCATAGATAACCCACGAATTTTCAGTGGGAATAGCTCGGCTAATACAACCCAGGTTAGGAAGCCCATTGTCCCTTGCATTACCCCGACAAACACCGCGCCTAATAACCAAATTAAGGTCGCTTTCACATCCCCCGTTAAGAAGTAATCCGTTGCGGCGATTAATAAGTGCAATGAGGCCATTAAGGCAAAACCACCCACAATCAAAGTTTTACGTTTGAAACGGTCAACTAAGAAAAGTACCCCGATAACCATACCACCGACAGAGAATACCCCGTTAAGTACGTTGAAAACTAACGATGTTTGCTCAGAAAAACCCGCTGTTTTTAGGATTTCGGTCCCGTAGTACATAATCACGTTCACACCCGTAGTTTGCTGCAATGCTGCCCACACCATACCAATGAGAACTAGCTTTAAAATCCACGGTGTATTGAGGATAAGCGCTAAATTTCGCTTGTTAGCATCCGGGTTTTTCTTCGCTTCTGCCGCTTCAACGTCTAACAGCGTCACGATGTCTTCGTACTCTTGTATTGCGCGTTTTTCAGGGCGAATTTGCTTTAAAATCTTCAGCGCTTCTTCGCGGCGATTTTTGCTCATTAACCAACGTGGGCTTTCAGGGGCTTTCCACATACCAAATAATAAGCACAATGCGGGAACAGCTTGAACGAGCAACATATAGCGCCAAACGTCGGGTAAATGCCCCCAAATAGAGCCGATAATGGCATTAATCGCAAATGCGGCTAGTTGCCCAATAACAATGGCAACCTCATTGAGCCCAGTGAGTTTTCCCCGCATCTCTGTCGGGGCAACTTCAGAGATAAAAGTCGGTGCCGTGACAGAAGCACCACCAACAGCGAAGCCAAGGATAAACCTTGCCACTAATAAGACTTCGATATTCGGCGCAGCCGCTGATAAAAATGCTCCGAATAAGAATAAAAAGGAGAGGTAAAGTAGGTAAGTTCGTCGACCTACATAGTCAGCGACACGTCCACCACAAACACTACCGAGGGCTGCGCCCACTAACAAAACGCTCATCACTAACCCTTCTGTGGTCGGTGTGAGCCCCATGTTTTCTTTTAGTGATGAAAATGCGCCATTGATAACACCAGTGTCATACCCGAAAAGTAATCCACCAAAAGTGGCAACCAGTGTAATTTGGTGCAACCTTTTTCGCTGTTGTTCGTTGAGATTCATTATTAATGACATATTATTACCTTATTATTTGTATCATTATGTCAGTCAAAAAATGCCTTTTCAGTATTTAAGTAAATGCCTTATGTAAGGAATTAAATAATGAAAATATTTTTTAACTCGCTGAATTGAATCACTATTGAATTAACTTTTAATATGCTTTTAAATTAACCCACGAGAGGAAAATAAAACTAAAACCAATAAATACAACAAGTTAATTAAATAGAGCAAAAATAAGATTGTAAAAGGCCTTCAATCTATATCGGAATATAAAAAGTCTGTAGAGTTTTTTATTAAATACAAAACTTATTTTCTATATTTAATTGATGTATGGATATCATTAAATACTTTTAGGTTTTGTCTGCGGACGAAATTATTTTTCGCCCGCAAATTTGTAATCGAATTTAAAACACGTTCAAAGAAACAAACTACAACTTAACTTCTTTACCTGATTTTAATGACTCAAGTGCTTTGTCCGCTAAATACAGCGCTAACTCACCATCGCTTCCTGTCGTTTCTGATTGTGCACGACCCGCTAAAATGTCCACAAAATGCTCCCATTCTGCTTTATAAGCTTCATGGTAACGTTGCAAGAAGAAATACTCTGGTTTTGCAGATAATGCCCCTGCTTCACTTAACAATGAAACGCTGTTTTCTTTAATGTTCCCTGCGGTTAACAAGCCTTTTTCACCATGTAATTCAATGCGCTGGTCATAACCGTAGCCAGAACGGCGACTATTGGAGATGGTCGCCATCGCACCCGATGGGAATTTCAAAATAATAAATGCGGTATCGATATCGCCCGCTTGACCAATGGCAGGGTCAACCACATTACTGCCTTGTGCGAAGACTGAGCATGGCTCCTCGCCTATCATAAAGCGCGCCATATCAAAGTCATGGATAGTCATGTCTCTGAACATACCGCCTGATACTTTGACATATTCTGCTGGTGGAGGTGACGGGTCACGAGATGTAATAATTAAAGATTCCGCTTTACCAATCGCGCCTTGTTGGAATAAATTTTTCAGGTGGCGAAATTGTGGGTCGTAACGGCGGTTAAAACCAATAAATAAAGGAACATTATGTTCTTTAACGCTTTTAATGCACTGTCTAACACGTTCAAGGTCAAGGTGAACGGGCTTTTCGCAGAAAATGACTTTTTTATGTTTAGCAGCAAGTTCGATTAAATCAGCGTGGGTATCTGTCGCAGAAGCAATCAAAACACCGTGAACATTCGGGTCTTGCATCGCTTCTTCTGTCGTTTGCACTTTTGCTTGGTATTTTTCAGCCAAGGCAACCGCGTTGGGTTGATAAGGGTCGATAACAGAATAAAGTGCGGTTTCTTTATGGCCGGCAATATTAACAGCATGAACCTGTCCGATACGTCCTGCGCCGAATAGTGCTATATTGAACATTCAAATGCTCCTTGATACTTTAAATCCACTATTTGGATAGTATGAAATATACCAAACAAAACGTTCATTTCAATTTATAATTTTTTGGAAATTATGTTTTTGGGCTCTAGGTAACAAATGTTACATTAAAGTGGATTTTTAGTGTTATTTAGATCACAAAATAATAATGCAACCTATCAGTATTTGACAATAAAGTCTGCGTCCCATATCCCTTTTTTAATTCATCATTCCTTTTATCAACTCACCAAAGTGATACTTCGGAACATACATTTCGATTTTTTATTTTTTAAACTATTAAAACCATAAAAAAACCCAGCAAAAGCTGGGCATAAATAGATAAAGCTAACGCAAATGTTAACCACGTAGAATATAAAATGAAACGCAATCCTTGCTAAATTTCCAGTAACGACCCTACCTGACGATGTAGACACGATGGGCATAGCGCCCAAGAGCCCTCCTCAGCGGTTAACTACCGCCGATGACCATTCAATGAGCAACTAAACATTCATTAATAAAGGCGAACGTTGTTCTCAACCATCTGTTTAATACTTTCTGCCGCGGCAACAATTTCTGGTTTCTCAGAGACTTGAGCCGTACCCGTACGCCACCAAGCCTCATAGCCATTTGTCATTGTTTTTGGCAATACCTTAATATCAATCAATACACATCCTGAATGCTCCTTGGCGCTCTCTAGGGCATCTAAAAGCTGCGCTTCATCGTGTACTCGATAACTTTTACACCCATAACTTTCCGCATTTTTCGCAAAGTCCACTTTCACTAATGGCCCATCCATTAAGCCCGTTTGTGGGTTTCGATGGCGGTTTTCTGTGCCAAAACTGCCCATACCTTGGCTCATCTGCAAGTTATTGATGCAACCAAACCCAGCATTATCAAACAATAAAACGGTGATTTTAATGTTCTCTTGGATAGCCGTTTGTAACTCGCTATGTAGCATCAGGTAAGAGCCATCGCCAACCATCGCATACACGGGTTGATTAGGCGCCGCTATTTTGGCACCCACTGCCGCGGCAATTTCATACCCCATGCAAGAATAGCCGTATTCTAAATGGTAGGTATCGCGCTGTTTTGGTAGCCAAATGCGCTGTAAGTCACCGGGTAATGAACCCGCTGCCCCCACAATGATGGCGTTATCTTCCATATGCTGCTGCATCAGCCCCAGTACACGAGTTTGCGTCAACTCAGTTCCTAGAGCTTTACGGTACTCCTCGAGCTTGCCATCAAGGTGCCCTGCAATTTCAGGAACAAAATCTAATGGCTGATACTGAATACTAAACAAACGGTCGAGTTCCTCTTTCCACTGCGCTTTCGCTTGTTTAATTTTATCACCCCACTGTCCTTGGTAACTGGTACTTTTCAGCTTGGCATCAAGTGCTTGCAACCCTTCTTTTGCATCTGCTACCACTTTTAATGCATCCAATTTGCTTGCATCAAACTCGGCGACATTGATGTTTAAGAATTTAACCTGAGGGTGACTAAACAACGATTTAGAGGCTGTCGTGAAATCAGTAAAACGGGTGCCGACACCAATAATAAGGTCAGCCTCTTTCGCCAGTAAATTTGCGGCTAATCCCCCAGTCGTGCCAATCCCTCCCACATTCAGTGGGTGGCTTGCAACAATAGCACTTTTCCCTGCTTGGGTTTCCCCAAACGGAATGTGATAATCTTCGGCAAACTGCACAAATGCATCATGTGCTTCGGAGTAACGCACTCCGCCGCCACAGACTAACAGTGGTTTTTTCTTACTTTGAATCAGGGCAACCGCCTCTTCGATACTCACCGTTGTTGCAGGGCGACGTTCGATGCGGTGAACGCGTTTTTCAAAGAAATAATCAGGGTAATCCCACGCTTCACCTTGCACATCTTGCGGCAAACAAATGGTTACAGCCCCTGTATCCGCAGGGTCAGTTAATACCCGCATGGCATTAACCATTGCCGCCATCAATTGTTCTGGACGCGAAATTCTATCCCAATAACGGGAAACAGGGCGGAAGCAATCATTGGTACTGATGGTACCATCACCGTATTGTTCGACTTGTTGTAAAACAGGGTCAGGTTGGCGCGTCGCAAACGTGTCACCTGGTAGCAATAATAATGGGATACGGTTTGCCGTGGCGGTCGCCGCAGCGGTGATCATATTCGCCGCACCGGGGCCCACTGAAGAGGTAACAGCAAAAATTTGCTTACGTTTCTTTTGCTTAGCAAAACCGGTCGCAATGTGCGCCATGCCTTGCTCATTACACCCTTGATAAACACGCAGGTGACCAGGCGCTTCTTCAAGCGCCTGCCCTAAACCGACAACGTTACCATGGCCAAAAATCGTAAATACTCCCTGAATAAACGGATACTGCTCACCATCGACATCAACATATTGTTTGTTAAGAAACTTTATCAATGCTTGAGCTGTGGTCATTTTCTGCTTATTCATCTGGGTCTCCATTTATTCCATGGTTGGCATTGTGAAACTACTTTCATGATGTTCTAAGCGCACACTGGCAGGCCAACGGCTTGTCACCGTTTTCATACGAGTATAGAAGCGAACACCATCATTTCCGTGCACATTTAATGGTCCAAAAATAGAACGTTTCCATCCACCAAAGCTATGGAATGCCATCGGAACAGGAATTGGAATATTGATACCCACCATTCCTGCTTGAACATTCTCTTGGAATTCACGTGCTGTCTCACCATCACGGGTAAATATCGCGGTTCCATTACCATATTCGTGCTGGTTAATCAGTTTCAAACCGGTTTCAAAATCGGGAACACGGACAACAGCAAGCACCGGTCCAAAAATCTCTTCTTTATAAATGTCCATTTCAGGCGTGACATTATCAAACAATGTTGGTCCTACAAAATAACCATTTTCAAAACCTGTCACTTTAAAATCACGACCATCAACTAGCAGGGTCGCACCTTGTTTTTCACCGCTGGTAATATAGTCACAAATTTTAGCTTTATGCTGCGCAGAGATAACCGGTCCCATGTCATTTTCTTTACCTTCAGTGATACCTGGACCAACTGTCATTTTAGCGATTTGCCCTTTCAGGTTCGCAATCAACGCATCTGCGGTTTCATCACCGACTGCTAACACCACAGATAGAGCCATACAGCGCTCACCCGCGGCGCCAAAACCTGCGCCCATAATGGCATTTGCAGCCTGCCCCATGTCAGCATCTGGCATTAAAATACAATGGTTTTTCGCACCGCCTAACGCTTGGCAACGCTTGCCATGGGCAGATGCTGTTGTGTAAATATATTCTGCAATCGGGGTTGAGCCGACAAAACTAACCGCTTGGACTTCAGGCGCGGTTAATAAGACATCAACAGACTCTTTATCCCCTTGTACAACGTTAAAAACGCCATCAGGTAAGCCCGCTTCTTTAAGCAGTTTTGCCAATGCCAATGCTAAAGATGGGTCTTTTTCAGACGGTTTTAAAACAAAGGTATTTCCCGTTGCAATCGCCACAGGGAACATCCACATGGGTACCATTGCTGGGAAGTTAAACGGCGTAATCCCTGCACACACCCCTAAAGGTTGCATTAATGAGTGGCTATCTACGCCCGTTGCCACATTGGCTGAGTGCTCACCTTTTTGCAGATGTGGAATACCACAAGCAAATTCAACAACTTCCAAGCCACGAGTCAGTTCACCCACAGCATCAGAGAAAACTTTACCGTGTTCTTTTGAAATCAAACGTGCTAAATCATCCATATTGTCTTCGAGCAATGCTTTGAATTTAAACAGGATGCGTGAACGTTTTAACGGTGATAATTTTGCCCATTTTGGGAATGCTTTGTGCGCAACTTCTATGGCTTTTTTTGTTTCATCAGCGTTGCTAAGCCCCACTTGTGCAATTTGCGCCCCTGTTGCAGGGTTAAATACTGGCGCAAATCGCCCACTTTGACTGGATACGATTTCACCACCAATGAAATTATGAATCTGTTCCATGCTGCCTCTCTTTAGCTGATAGAGTTACCTTGTGTTATTTAATGTATATGAAATATTCATTTCATTTTCAATCAAATTTGAAATAACATTCAATATATGTGATCCAGCCAAAGTTTTTATGAAATTTTTTATTCACTTTAGAGACGCTCGTTTCAAAAACCGCTTTAATCATTAATTCCCTCAAGAACAATCAAACTTATGAGGTTAAATGCAGCTGCCCTCGTGTATTCAATAAAAAAAATACATGAGATAACCCATTCAATTTGTTGAGTGAAATATCCATCAATAACAATAAACGATGAGAAAAGACAGGACCGTATGAACTGATTGTTTCAAAAAGATTCGACTAACGGCACAAAACAACTACAATTAGAGCCAAATCATGGAGGTTATATGTCAAGTGCAGCAAATTTAAATGAGTTTCAAGAGCAAGTTCGAGCTCGGTACGATGAGTTAAGTAAACGTCTACAACAAGTCGCAAGATATGTACTCGATAATACTAACAGTGTCGCCTTTGATACAGTTGCGGTTATCGCTAAAGAGGCCAATGTGCCTCCATCTACCTTGATCCGCTTCGCCAATGCATTCGATTTCAGTGGCTTCAATGAAATGAAACAACTGTTTCGCATGAATTTGGTTGAAGAAACTGCAAGCTATACAGATAGAGCAAGGCTCTTTCGTGAAATGGACAGCGAGCAGGAATTAAGTGATGACCCAGCGCAAATTTTAAAAGAGTTTGCGCATTCAAACGCACAAGCGCTGCAGCAAATGGCCGCGAGAACTCCCGCTGAAGATATGGAAAAAGCGGTTTCATTGTTAGCGGGTGCACAAAACGTTTACATTATTGGATTACGCCGTTCCTTTAGCGTTGCCACTTATCTCAGTTATGCACTCAGTCATTTAGAGTGCCGTCCAGTGCTAATTGATGGGCTTGGTGGAATGTTTAAAGAACAAATCAGCCGAATTAGCGAAAACGACGTCGTTATATCGATCAGTTTCACACCTTACGCCTCAGAAACTGTGATGGTAAGCGAAAAAGCAGCCCAAGCTGGAGCAAAGCAAATTGTTATCACTGATAGTCAAATCAGCCCGTTAGCTAGCTTTAGTGATGTCTGCTTCGTGATTAAAGAAGCCCAAGTTGATGCGTTTCGCTCTCAGTCAGCCACATTATGTTTAGCACAGTCACTCACTGTCGCCTTAGCCTACCGCCAAGGCAGCAAGCTTATTTAGTCAATAATGGCTCTTAATTCACACCTCCATGGATTAAGAGCTTTCTTTTACCCACCATATACCAACCTTGCTTACCCCTCCGCTCTTTTTATTCAACTCGACAACTCAAATGTGATTTTTCGACATTATTTTCTGTAAATTGTGAGTTACATCAGAAAATACAAATTCCAATTAAACATTCAAATGAAATTATTATTTCACCCTGTTATGTTGAGATTATGTAAATTTCTGATATAGACCGCGAATAGGGATAAAACATGGTAAACACACACTTTTTGTATTTACTGGGCCATCTTCGTTTACTTGAAGAACAACATTCAGTCATGTCCTTAGACCGTACTGGCGTTGGTTTAATCGGAACATACAACCAAAATTTGCCGTATATTCAAGCAGTCAAATTAAGTTCACACCACTGTGAGCTCAAAGCAGTTTGCGATATTGAACCGCCATTACCATCAATGACCTATTACATGTGTCAAAAGCGCAGAATCGAAGAGCTGATGAATAATGATGATGTTGGTTCCATTATTATGACATCCGTGTGCAGTGATGAGTTGCTAAAATTTACGATAGAACGTGCCATCGATGCAGGAAAAGACCTTTTACTCAATAATATCCCCAACTATGAAGAGCCTGAGCTAAGTGAATTATTTAAACGAGCAAAGTACAATGGCGTTTGTATCAATTACAAACCAGTACTTTCTTTTGCAGAGACATTTACTCAACTCAAAACATCTTTAGCAGTCAAAAATAAATCTGAGACTGGGTTATTACGGCTTTCTTCTCATCGAATGATCGAGCCCGAAAATAGACTTCCTTTCAATATATTACGCAGTGCATTAACACAAAAAGTTGAATTACTTTTATCGTTATTACCTGACTTCGCCCTAACCGAAGCATCAGTTCAGTACTCACACCCGTTCGTAAAAATGGAAAATGGTGATGTTCTCATCATTAACCTTCGCCATAAAGGCGGGTTACTTATTTCATTTGAGCTATTTTTTAATACCGGAAATATTACCGATAAAATTTCGCTTAAACAGTGTAATCACAGCTATGAAGTTGAAAGCAAATTTACCATTAATCAAGAAAATCAAAACATTAACGAGGAAAATTCCATCGTTAAACAACTTGACCAATTTATTCTAAAACTGCGCAACGAAGAAAAATCATTTCAAACAAATCACTGGCAACAAGTGAACAAACTTACTGATGAAATAATAAACCAGTTAACTAATAATGGTTTTATTTAGTGTGCATTCATTTTTGAAAGCCGGATGAAGTAAAAATCAATTTACTTTAGTGTTTCATAAGTTATTGAATTTATATAATGTATATTATAAGAATACATTGTAGAACAACTCGTCTCATGACCTATATTACAAATAAATCTAGTTAATTACCTTTATACTAACGGTTTAAAAGGTAATTAACTAATGTAGTGTGCTGCGCGCACCGCTGTTCGTGTTAACAACACCATATAAAAAAGTCGTTGGCTCTAAATTAAATAAATAAGCAAATTGAAATAATGAATCAACGTCAATACAACTATCACCTGTCTCAAAACGATTCATTTCATCTTCAGACACACCAATTAATGTTGCAGTTTGCTTAATTGTCATATTATGACTCTCGCGTTGCATTCGAATTTTTATGCCCAACATCTTAGCGATATTATCTTTACTCATAACTCCCCCAAATAGATATAAAACCAGAACAATTAATGGAAGCGTAAATTATCACTCCCTTTAAATGCATAAATTGACTTATGATAATAAAATTCCTGTTAAACACATCAAAAAATGATTATCAAATAGTATAAAAAGAGAAATAAAATAATTAACCACCTGAATATAAACAACTTATTAAGTTACATTGTTACATTAAAACATCGACAAAGATCGCAAATAAAATGAATAAAAAACTCATAAAAATTCTCTTTAAGAATAATCCAATAAAGACAACTTATTAATAATCGAATTTTATTACGATAAGATTTTAGCTTATTTTAACTATATTATAAAACATATAAGTGCTATTTATTGTTATTATTCTCGTGATGGTGTGACGATTTGTTGTCAATTGTATCAACTAATTTCCACAAGCCATAACCATTGAAATTACAAAGTTTTTGTCTTGGATTTCAAATTATTATCATAAAAAAATAGCACAGGTTCTATAAATAAACGTCTAAATCTTTTAACTAAATAAGAAACTGACCATTTTATTCAAAAGAGTAATAAATTCACTTTGTTATTAAATGAAATTACATAACAACGACTAGTCTAGCATCAATTAAAGACACTCTTTATTGGATGATATTTAGAAATCTCTCATTGAATCCAAAACCCTATCTATAATAGATAATAATTCTGGCCTGACATCTGATTGAGTCAAAATAACACAGGCTAAGTGTATACCACTAATTTTATCTTAAGGCCTGAACAGTAAAACTTACTTAACTTCACATCTTTTTAATTAAATTGTCAGTAAGCATGTTATCCTATTTAGAGCACTTATGATTACTTACCTAACATTACCCTCTACTATTGATAGTTTTGCATTCTGTTGGTCTTAAGTAAAAGCGAATTGAAGGGATTATCATGCTACAAGAAAGCGTTATCAGAGAAATTATTCTTTGGATTGAACAAAATTTGGAGTCTCGCCTATCCCTTGATACGGTGGCTGATAGGTCAGGATACACAAAATGGCACTTTCAACGCCTGTTTAAAAATCAAACAGGATTAGCGCTGGGTTCATATATTCGTGCAAGACGCTTATCCTGTTCAGCGGTAGCACTACGTTTAACTAATGACAGCATCATGGATATCTCTCTTCGTTATCGCTTTGATTCTCAACAAACATTTTGTCGAGCCTTTAAAAAGCAATTTAATCTTACCCCATCAGAATATCGCAAACGTGAAGGTTGGAAAGTGGATGGCTTTTGCCTCCCTCTTAGGGATAGCAAAGAATTACAAGTACAGGTTAAATTAACCCAATTACCTGCAACTAATTTATTGGGTATTCAACACCGCTACACCCAAGATATCAATGAATGGAACCTTAAAACAGAAGAACTTAGACGCCATTACTGGCAATTATTTCTTGATAAAAACCAATATGTTACCAAACATTTATATGCAGTTCATGGCGTTGATTTAAATTCCACTGAGGAAGGTCGTTTCTTATATACCACAGCTTTAGATGAAAAAGATGTCGATATCGTGCCTGCGCAAGCAAAAAATTTACAAGTTCCCGCAGGGAACTATTTAGAAATTAAATTTAGTGGCAGCCTTCAAGGCACTGATTACAACGATATTATTTATACTGCTTATGGCAAGGTATTGGCTGAAATGGATATTGTTAGAGGGGATGGCTCAGATGTTGAGCTCTATGTGCTGAAGTCTAAACCCACTTACGACGACTTTATCAATAATCCATATAGCTACATTCAAGAACTCAATTACTATATACCCGTTATAATTTAAAATGTTCTTAATAACCCGCTAATAAAAGCGGGTTATTTTTAGACACTAATTAAAACGTCACGTTCAGTTTAGCCCAGAACGTCCTGCCAGGCTCATTCACAGGTACGTTAGATGAATAACCAAACCCGCTGTTACCTGCTAAATTCAAATGCTCACTGTACGTTTTATCAAATAGATTATCGACCCCAGCACTTAATTTCACATTTTCATTCACTTTATATGCGGTATTGAGTGAGAAAATGGTAAACCCCGCACTTTTACTAAAGTCTTTCCCCACCACATTGCCGTCGTTGATGGCGACACGACTTTGGCGACTGACAACACGCACTAACCCTGTTGTTGTCCAATCCCCTTTTTCCCATGACAAGCCAAAACGGCTTTCAAGTGGTGGCATTTGTGGGAGTGCTTTACCGTCCGTTCTATTTTCCCCCCATGCATAGGCAAGGCTAGCATCGGCTTTCCACTCATCGCTAAGTTTTTGCGCCACCCCTAACTCTCCGCCCATGATCATGGCATTGACGTTTTCAACTTGGCTCATCCGCGGATTGCTGGCGCTATAGCGAAAAAGAATGAAATCATCAACGCGACCTACGTAAGCAGAAACCCACGCATTAGTATTTTCATGGCTGTACTTTGCCCCAATATCCAATTGGGTGGTTTTTTCTGTTTTTAGGCTGTTAAAAACATTGCTTGTACCATCTGGCCCCATTTTTGGTGAAAATAGCTCCCAGTAGTCAGGGAATCGTTCGGTATAGCCGACACCTGCATACAACATTACAGGGGTATTTTCGAGGGAATGCTCATAACGAGCGAAACCCGCTGGCATGACGGTATTACGACCTGAAGAGCCTATTTCCTTGTTATTCTCAACGATTACGCGATCCAAACGTGCTCCGCTAACGACTTTTCCTTGTGCTGAGGCTTGCCATGTTAATTCACTAAACACACCGTAATCTTGGAACTGTGCATCTTTCACCCAGCCCGCCGTATTCTTACTACGGTGCTTGTTGGTTTGCATATCTGCACCCGCTCGCAGCTCATAATCCGTCCATAACCATGTTCCCATCACACGACCGCCCATAGTTTCACGATCAACGCGCATTTTCATTGGCATGTTCATCATACTGTGGCCGCCATGCCCCATCCCCATATGGCCTCCCATTCCGCCACCTGATGGTGAGCGTAAAGAATAGTTATCCATAATATGGTCGGCGTAGTTGTAATAGGCATTAGCTTCTATTTTGTCGAGAACATCGCCGATATTGCTCTTTTCAAAGCGCAGTCCATAACTTTCACGTTTAAATTGGGAACCATCCATACCACGTCCCGCATAGCGGGCTTCGCCATCGCCTTTTCCAGCGGTAAGTTCTAATAACGTGTATTCATCTGGCGTCCAGCCCAGTGCAATATCCGCGTTCCATTTGTCCCATTTCGACGGAACTTTATCGCCATTACCATCTTTATAATCATTAGAGCGTGATTTATTTCCTATAACGCGTAAGTAGCCTGTTTCGTTACCCAAGCTAACATCCGCGTTCGCATCCCAACGGTGATTGGAGGCTGTTAACGCGCTTGCATTCCCCTTAATACCACCTTGCGTGAATAACGGTTTTTCACGTTCAAAACGGATTGTTCCTGCTGAGTTACCCGGCCCCCAAAGTACCGTTTGTGGGCCTTTAATCATATTGAGAACGTCAAAGTTTTCAGGGGATATATAGGATGTAGGTGCATCCATACGTGATGGGCAAGCACCTAGCATTTCACTGTCATTGGTTAAAATACGTAAACGTGAACCGAACATGCCCCGAAATACAGGATCACCATTGGTTCCACCATTACGAATTTGGGAAAAACCAGGAATTGTTTTTAAGTAATCAGAACCATCACTGGCAGGAACGGGTTGCCTTGGCGTTTTTGGTGATGTGGTAATCGTTAATGGAGAATCAACGGGGGCAGTGACTATCATGACTGAACTTTCAGAAATTGGGCTTTGGTTGATATCATTATTCCCCATAACTGAGGTGGAACAAATCGCGCTGATAACTAATGTTGCCGCAGGAGCAAATTTAAATTGCAGTGTGTTCATTTTTAACCTGTTTTTTATATCAATAGAAATACCACCACCTTTGTCTTAATCACAAAATCAACGCATCTCAAAAGGGAGGCTTCTTGGAAAATAACTAAACTCAAGACGCACGCAATCGACTTTACTAAATAAGGCAAAAATAGAATTATGTTATGAATGTATTAATGATAAAAAATCAGATAAATGGTGGAGCACGGGCTAAACGCAAAGTCCAAGGCCTAAATAACCAAAGCTGGACACAACGTTCGAAAGGCAGGAAAAGTGTTAGGGTTGCAAGCTGTCGAATAACAGCGGCAATAAATAAGATAAGAAATGGAAAGTGAACCAATAATTGACAGTAACCGCAGGCAATATCTTCCATCGGCGACTGCCCAATCCCCGTCATTAACATGTGATTCATTGCACCACTATGTTCACAACTTTCAGGCATCAGCATCCCTTGATGCGAATGCATCGAATGCTCTGCCATTGCAGTGTTTTCTGTAACGTTATTCGTCGCTAAACAATCATTCATTTGTTCCATCGATTTAGAGATCAATGGTGCAATGAACAACATAGCAACCGCTAATAACGCCAGATAGGCAGCAAGTTGTCTGATTAAGAGGCGCAGGTGCAACGTCTTTCCGTCATCTGGGTACGAATTTATAGCGCGCAATTGTATCTTATTTAGATTCTCATTGTTATTGATATTTGTGCGAAATGTTAATTCAATATGTGTTTTATTGGTGTTTTTTAATGATATATGTTCAATATTATTCAAGAATAAAATCAATCAGTTGTCTGATTAATAGACTAACCCCACATCACTGAAACGCCTTACCAAACTAAAAGACAAAAAATGCGGCACTCATAATGAGATGCCGCAAATGTTTTCTTTTCAAATAGAACTAAATTATTTATGCCAATAAACTTGCAGGGTTATCAATACAAAGACGGCTGAGCATTGATTTATCAACGCCTTTTTTCGCGAGTAAAGATAAGAAAACATTAGGAACAAACCCCCAACCATTCCCCCCATTTTTAGCCCACATTTGCTTAAGGAATACATCATGGCTTAACACGATTTGCTGGCCATAACCCATCTCAATCAGCTTACACACTGCATCCGCAGTTTCGGTCACTGTGGGGGCAACCCCTTCTTTTGGAAATGAAATATCAAGGCCTATCATGTCGAACTCAAGCCATACGCCTCTGTCTAGCATCCGGCGTTGGTAATCAAAATCTTTCCCTGATGGGTCTGAGTGCGCCAATGAAATTTTAGCTGGGTTAACACCCATTTCCTTAATTAAGATATCAAGGACTTCATCGCCACGGCGCTGCCAACCCGGCATGTGAATATTCATTGAAACATGGTCATTTGCCAACTGTGCAACGGAGGCCGCACGTAGACTGTTTTTTTCGCCTTCAGTAAAGAATGGAGAAACACCAATTTCACCAATCATACCCGCACAGATATCGGTTCCATCAATACCAATATTCAGCTCATCATCAATCATTTTAGCCATGGCATCGATATCATTAACGAGGCGATCACCTTCAAACTTTTCGATATATAACCCCGAAGATGCGACAACATTAATACCCGTTTTAATCGCCACCTCACGTAATTGATGGACATCACGGCCAATCGCTTTTGAGCCTGTAGCATCAACTAATGTTCTGCCACCTAATTCTTTGAAGTTATTCACTTCATAGATGACATCTTCAATGGGCTTTTTATCCATGTTATCACAGCAGCAATACGGGTCATGTTTAAGCCCCCATTGAATGTCTGCGCTCACTTTTTTATCAACCAGAACATGCGAAAAGTCATAGAATGGCTCATCGACAACCGTTGATAAATCGTTAAACAGATGCTCATGTGGCAATGTCAATCCCATCTCTTCTTTTTTAACAGGACCCGTCACTGTTTGGATATACCCTTTCATCTTTATACTCCTGCGGCTTTTGTCGCTTTTGCTTCTCTAAACTCAGGAATGGTGGTGATAATCGCCCCCACTAAGGCAAATACGGTACCGATGATAGTGACTAAATAGACGGTATTACCGAGGGATGGTAACAGAAGGTCAATTAATACGGAGCCAAGTAACTGCCCTGCCGTTGAAGCCACACCTAGCATCAACAAACCTAAACCGCGAACTAAAATAGCCATTAATGCAATCGACATCAGGCCTAATGGGCCACCTAAATACATCCACCAAACGCCAGGTAGCTCAAGGGTTAGGTGGCCTAAAGCCATACGAATTACTAGTGCAATTGTTAAAACAGTAAAGCCAACAATAAAGTTCCACGTGATAGAAACCATCATTGAGCCTGTCGCTTCGGCAACTTTGGAGTTACCCGCTGGCTGCCAACCTGCTAATAGACCCGCTAAGAACGGCAGGATAGCTAAATAAATTGCTGAGCTGGAATGCCACTGTGGTGACACCACAAATAAAGTCGCAACAACAGCAAACACGGCGCCTAATACACGAAACGTGGTAAACGGTTTTTTCTCGTCGATACCAATACCAAAACGGTCGCATAATAGCCCAGAAAGTAATAATGCTGAGATCAATGCTGTTTGGAAGGTTGCAATGCCTAATGCGCTGGCTGATGCCCCTTCAGAAAACACCACCATTGCGCCACATAAGCCTGCAAACCAGTTCCACAGTGGGATTTTTTTGTTCTTAATTAAGCTAGGAATTGCTGCAAATTGTTGACGGGTTTGTTTTTTAGCAATAATGATAAAAAACATCACAACCAAGCCGCTGGCAAAAGAAATAACCGCGCTCGCATTACCATCTTTTAAAACATCACCGAGCTGCCCATTCACTGCGGATTGCATTGGCGATAACATACCGGCTAGCACCGTCGCTATCATTAAAAACGGAGTAGAATAACTTTTAGCACTCATAAAATATTCCTTTTGGATTTTGACTATGAGTCATTATTTTTGTAATCGGCTTACAAAGTGCTGAATAGAATCCAGCACTTATTTTCTTTATTTTTTGATTTTTTGCTTTTAAATAATTAATTAACGTGCGACTTGTTTTAGGATATTTACCCACATGTCTGAATAATGTTCCCAAGCCATAAACTCACGGCTTCCCCAGTGCGGCGAACAGTCACTCATAAAACAACCTGTTTTTCCGTTTTCATATTGGCCAAAGACTAATAATGGGTCTTCACCAATATTTAAAACAACGTTTGTATTTTCTTTTGGCTTAACTTTGTTATAGCCTAAGAACATCGGCCAATTACCAAAACCTTTAATTGATTCATGTTGCGTATTTTCTGGTGTTGCAAAAATACCTTCTGGTGTTTCTACACGGTCATCACCATCTAGCATTTCAACCGGTAATACTTCTGCTAATAACGTATTTTTATAATTCGCTTTCGCTTCAATGCCCATAAAGGATAAATAACCACCGATCATTAATAAGCCGCCGCCTTGGCTAACATATTGCTTAATTAGACCTAATGCATTTGGTAATACTTTCATATTATAGAAAGTATCATTTTGCAGTAAGAATGTATTAGCACCAATATCGCTTATTACAACAACATCATATTTTTCTAATTCTTCGACAGTTTGTGGAAATGCCATTTGTACTGTATGAGCTGGCATATAATCAATTTCCACACCTTTATTTTTTAAACACTCTAATAAAAATGTAGCGCCTTCTTCATATTTGCTTGATGTGAAGCTGTCATAACCTTTTGTGTGGATCATATGGATATGCCATGATTCACCAATAAATAAAATTTTCATTTTTTTCCTCGTTTCAGAATATTAATTTATTCAGGGGATTGAGTCACAACCTGTGAGTAGGTTGTTTGATTAATACGATGCATAACATTAATATCTTCAGGCATTTCTGAAGCGTTGCTTGTTTCAACAGCAAGGGATGAAAACGCGGATGCATAACGTAAGGCATAAGAAAATTGTTTTCCTTTCGCTAATGAAGCTGCAAGAGCACCATTAAATGCATCACCTGCACCCGCCGTATTTTTAACAACGGCAGTGTAAGCCGGAGAATAAATGAACTTATTACCATCAAATGCAATAGAGCCTTTATTTCCGAGTGTAATGACAACCTTTTTCACGCCTTTGTTATAGATAATTTCAGCTGCCTTTTTAGCAGTTTCGATGTCCACAACATTGATGTCAGAGAGCAAGCTTGCTTCTGTTTCATTCGGTGTCAAAATATCGACTTTTCCAATTAACTCATTCACGATGTTATTGTAAGGGGCAGGGTTTAAGATAATCGGAATGTTATACTCATTACCAATTTCAATTATTTCTCTTAATGCTTCAACATTTGTTTCTAATTGAAGAAGAATAATATTTGAATTTACAATTTTATCTTTCTGAATTTTAACTTCATCCGCAGTGATATCCATATTTGAACCTGGATATATCGAAATAATATTTTCCCCACTGTTTTCAGAGACAAATATTGATGCAGTTCCTGTTTGATATTTTTCTGTTTGGTATATTGTTGATGTTTTTATTTTTGATGAAGAAATAAAATTTATTGCATATTCACTAAATTGGTCAGTCCCTATCTTAGTAATAAAATGCACAGGTGAATCAGAGTAACTTGCTGCTAATGCTTGGTTGCAACCTTTTCCACCTGGTGAAAAAATAAATTTATTCGACAATAATGATTCACCCGCTTCAGGAAGACGAGGTAAATAACTAATCATATCAACGTTAAATGAACCTAATACACATACTTTACCTAACACGGCATCATCCTTATCTGTTCTTTCATTAAAACTTTCATTGCACTCAAGAAATTGAATAATTTCCTTTTTAGCAACTTTGTCTAGGGTTTCAAATTCGATATATGCGCCACCATGGCAACGGCTAATAATTCCTTTTTTTGCTAAAGAATTTAAATCTGCCCTAATGGTTTCTTTCGTGACATTAAGTTCTTTCGATAAAACAGAAACTTTTGCTGAGCCTGTATTTTTTAAAATACTAATTATTTTCTTATGTCGTTCTGCTTTCATGCCATTTTACCTCATGGCATTTACTCTAATTTATACCTTGTTGCGTTAATGTGACTATACTCATACCTTCCTATTCAAAAGCAAAAAAAAGCAAAAAGCATAAAAATAAAAACAAAAAAAACCAAAAAAGAACAACCAAAGCTAAATGAACTATTATTATCAATATAATATTAGAACTGATTAATTAATTTAATTGATTTTTAACTGACTAGAGTAAATATAAGAAAATATAAACTCTCATTTCTTTAGTTATTTAATTTTAAAATAAACAGTTTATTTGCTATTTTAAAACTAAATTATCAAATCATCATGCACCATCAATTGGGTTTTATCACAACAAATACTCTTATCCATCGTTGTAACCTATAAATAACGAAGGAATGTCTATTTGTGATGATATTCACAATTCAATAAATTCACAAAAACCAAAAGCAGGAACTGACTAAAGTTGAGGAACACTACAGAGGTAAGTTAAGTGGAATTGTGATGTTCTACGCCGTTTAGGCAGAAAGTTATTCGCTAACAGCACTAGCGTGACTTGAAACTATAAAACAAAAACGGGGACTTACGCCCCCGTTTAAATCATATTGACCAAACTGATGTTACTTATCGGCAGGCATGCCTTTCTTTTCATGCACCATCATCAGTGCTTGCTCTACACTACGCTCGATAATCACTCGGCGCTGGTCATTTTCAGGCAGCAGTTTTAACATCATTTGCCATGCTGAAATCGCCTCTGCGTAACGCTCTTGCTCAAAAGCATTGAAAGCAAAAATACTTAACGCTTTTACATTCGTGCGGTCTTCTGCAATCAGCTTTTTCAGTAGCTCTGCACCTTGGCGGTTATCTTCAGGATCAGAAGAACGCGTTAAAACTTCCGCATAACCAATCACCACATTTTCATCTTTCGGTGAAAGGCGATACGCACGGCCATAAGCATCAGTTGCCATGGTGGCATTACCCAGCACCATACCAATGCGCCCTAACATTACCCATGCTTCTACATTTTGCGGGTCTTCTTGTAAGCGCGTACGCAAGCCTAATGCTAAATGCTCCATTTCTGCATTATTTAGCGGCGGCTCAGACGGGTCTAAGGCTCTATCCAGCAAAGCTGGTGCTTGTTGATAAGCATTATTCCAATCCGCAACCTTTTCATAGCTACCCACTTGGTAATACGCCCCTGCCGCAACGCCCAGCGCAATCAATGCACCCGGCAAATACACCCAATAACTCGCCCGTGAAGCTTCAGGGATTTCGTCTTCTTCCCCGTTTTCCACCTGCTTGATACGCACGCGTTTTTTCGAACGAGCAAAAATAATCCAACCACCAATGATAATCGCAGCAAATGGCAGCCCCCATAACATCATGGTTAATGGCGTTAATGGTGGGTTATAAGTGACAAAGTAACCATAACGCGCCACCATATAATCGACGATTTCATCACGGTTTTTACCTTCTTTCATCAACTCATACACCTTTTGGCGTAAATCCAGTGCAATCATCGAGTTAGAATCGGCAATACTGTTATTTTGGCATTTAGGGCAACGCAACTCTTCCGTTAATTTACGAAATTGCTGCTCTTGCTGTTCGTTATCAAACGTAAATACTTCCGTAGAGGCATACGTGATTGTTGCACTGAGAGCCAACATCAATAAACCGAGTAAATACCTCATTGGTTCGCCTCCTGATTATAGCGCTCCCAAAGGGGCTTAAATTCTTTTTCCCAGACACGTTCATCCATGGCACCTGCATGGCGGTAACGGATAATACCATTACCATCAATAAGGAAGGTCTCTGGCGCACCATAAACCCCGAGATCAAGCGCTAACATGCCTTCACCATCAAATAAACTTAATGCGTAAGGGTTACCCAGCTGACGCAACCACACAACCGCTTTATCGCGTTTGTCTTTGTAATTTAAGCCAACCACACGCACACCTTGTGCAGATAACGTGTTAAGGTACTGGTGCTCTGCACGGCAAGTGACGCACCATGTTGCCCAAACATTCAATAAGATAGGCTGGCCTTGCGTTAACACCTCCGACTCATAATGCTTTCCGGGGTTTTCTAACGATTCTAAGCGAAAAACTGGCACTGGCTTGCCAATCAATGCCGATTCCAATAAACGTGGGTCATCGCCCTCTGCATTACGCATCAACTGCCACAGCAATACCGCAGCTATCCCTGCGAAGATGATAAAAGGGATTAAAAAGACTTTGCGGTTCATGCTGTTTCCCCTTGTAATTTACGACGACGATAACGTGGGTCAAACAGGCAGAACAGCGCACCGATTGCCATTAACACACCACCAGACCAAATCCAGCGAACAAAAGGCTTATAATACAAACGCATGGTCCACGTGTTTTTATCGACTTCCTCACCGAGGGCAGCGTATAAATCGCGGGTAATACCACCATCAATTGCCGCTTCAGTCATAACGGCACGGCTCACGCTGTAAAAACGTTTTTCAGGCATTAAGATGCTAACCACTTTGTCATTTTTAGTGACGGAAATACTGCCGATAACCCCTTGGTAGTTCGGACCATCGGCTTCACGCACACCATTAAACGTGAAGTTGTAACCGTGAATAGCAATGTTATCCCCGGGTTTCATTTTCACATCGCGCTCAATACTGTAGTTTTGGCTAAAGGCAATCCCCACAATGGTGACCGCTAAGCCCAAGTGAGCACATACCATGCCCCAGTAACTTGGGGTAAGTTTGATTTTTTTGCTGATGCGTACTTTCATTTCAGCGAACGCTAAAATGGCAATCCATATCGCCATCATCAAACCGACTACGGTTAATGCTTCAACGCGGTCTTCCATCAGCATAGGTAATGCAAATGACAGAATCAGCGTCATCACCGTTGCAATAATCAGCATTTTTTTAATCGCCGCAGGACGGTCACGCCCCCAACGAACCAATGGCCCAATCCCTAATAACAAGGCAAATGGCACCATCAATGCAATGAACATGGTGTTAAAGAATGGCTCACCGATAGAAATGGTGCCTAACCCGATTTGTTTATGCACTAACGGTAGTAATGTGCCAAGCAGCACGACTAACATCGCCGCGGTTAAAATCACGTTATTACCCAATAACATTGACTCACGTGACCACAGCGCATTGTTAACCCGTGAACGGACTTTATGGCCTCGTAGCGCAAACACCAGCAGCGAGCCACCGATCACTAGCACCATAAATGCTAAGATAAACAACCCGCGGGATGGGTCAGAAGCGAATGCATGAACAGAAACCAACACGCCCGATCGCACCAAGAATGTGCCGAGTAAACATAATGAGAAGGCAAATATCGACAAGAGCAATGACCATGCTTTAAACGTCGCCCGTTGTTCTGTCACTGATAAGGAGTGGATTAACGCCGTTCCCACCAGCCATGGCATAAAGGAGGCGTTTTCTACTGGGTCCCAGAACCACCAACCACCCCAGCCAAGCTCATAATATGCCCATGCAGAGCCTAACATGATCCCGAGCGTTAAAAAGAACCACGCGGCCATCGTCCAAGGACGAGCAAAACGGGTAAAGGAGCTGTCTAATCGCCCACTGAGCAAGGCCGCGATCGCAAAGGCAAATGCCACTGAGAAGCCCACGTACCCCATATACAGTAAAGGCGGGTGGAAAATCAGGCCAGGGTCTTGTAACAATGGATTCAAGTCGCGCCCTTCAATTGGGAACGACGGCAATGTGCGTGAAAATGGGTTTGAGGTAAAAATGATAAACAACAAGAAACCGACGCTCACCATCCCCATTACGGCAAGTACACGAGCAACGATATCCAGCGGCATGCGATAGCTAAACAGCGCGACCGCGAATGTCCAGCCACTCATCAACAAGACCCATAACAACAGGGACCCCTCGTGAGCACCCCACGTTGCGGCAACGCGGTACCAAATCGGCAGTTGAGTATTTGAGTTGTTCGCCACATAAGTGACGGAGAAATCATTCACGACAAACGCATTGACGAGAACAAGAAACGCCCCCGTCACACAAAGAAACAGTAACCACGCCAACGGGCGCGATGAGGCCATCAAGCGCGTATCGTTGCGTGCCACTCCCCATAATGGGTAGATGGACAGCAAAACGGCAAGGCCTAGCGCTAGGCACAGTAAAATGCTACCAATTTCTGGGATCATGACGCATTTTCCTTATAGGCTGCGGCAGGTCTCCGGTGGTTTTCTTGCATCGCTTTTTCCACTTCTGGTGGCGTGTAGTTTTCATCATGTTTTGCCAACACTTCTTTCGCTAAAACATGGTTATTTTCTTGTAATTCGCCTTGCACGACGACACCTTGCCCTTCTTTAAATAAGTCTGGCAAGATACCTTCATAACTAACATCAATTTCGGCTTCTGCATCATAAACTGTGAAGGTGATTTTTAATGATTTTGGATCAGCATCGCGCACAACACTGCCCGGCATTACCATGCCACCCACGCGTAAACGCTGCCCAACCTCAGGCATCTGCTGAGTTTCACGTTTACCATAAATGATTTCACCGGGTGTATAAAAGAGGTCAATACTTGAGCGCAGTGCGTAGAGGATCAGTGCTAGCGTTAAGCCAACACCAATAATGATGGAACAAATTAACCAAAGTCGGTTACGACGACGAATATTCACATCCCCTCCCTACGCGCTCTTGCGGCTTTTTGTCTTTGTTCGCGAGCTTGCTGTTGAATAATGGCATTAATGATCAT
The DNA here is from genome assembly GCF_040396775.1 of Providencia sp. Lineage (GTDB taxonomy): Bacteria > Pseudomonadota > Gammaproteobacteria > Enterobacterales > Enterobacteriaceae > Providencia. The sequence goes on along the minus strand of NZ_JBEBNT010000002.1, from coordinate 373,453 downwards.
TTTTCGTTGGATAACGGTATGTATACAGAGTAGCAAAATAGGAATTAAGGTCAGCGCTACCGCCAACCAGACATAAAACCCATAGCCTCCCATCGCAAAGAAATCGCTCCAAGATGCAAATGCGCTGATCATTGAGGGCGCCCTCCTTTTTTCACAATATCGAGCACCCAAGGGCGGTTACGTTCGAGGACCAATAACTGATTACGTAAGCGAATGAGTGTTAAAGAGATAAATAAGAATAAATACCCAAGAATAGCTAACCGTAGCGGTGTGCGCATCGCTGGGTTGATACTTTCCTGCATCCGTGTTGACGGCTGATGCAGCGTTTGCCACCATTCAACAGAGTAATGAATGATAGGTAAGTTAATCACGCCAATTAATACTAAAATGGCAGCGGCTTTGCCTGCGGTACGGCGATCATCAAAAGCATGCCATAACGCAATAACGCCCACATACAGAAAAAATAGAATTAATTCAGAGGTTAAGCGCGCATCCCACACCCACCAAGCACCCCACATCGGCTTACCCCAAGTCGCGCCAGTGACTAATGCAATGAAAGTAAAAACCGCACCAACTGGTGCCATCGCCGCAATCGCCAGTTCAGACACTTTCATCTGCCACACCAGACCAATAAAGGCCGTGATAGCCATCGTGGCATAAATCCCCATTGACCACATCGCAGCAGGAACATGGATGTACATGATACGGTAGCTCTCGCTTTGTACTTTATCGGTTGGTGCAAAACCAAAACCCCAGACCCACCCTACCGCTAAACAAATCACACTTAATATAATAAACCACGGTACTAGACGCCCACATAACCGGTAAAGGTTAACGGGGATGGCAAGTTGATGAAGCTTTTTCCACATAGTTTAATTACCCTGATTTATTATATTGTTAGTAAATGCTGAGTGACAGCATCATACAATACACATTAAAAAAGCAAAGATATTGATTTAACACAAATATAACTTAGGCTGATTATACTCTTACGCATAATCAGCCTATTTCGTGATCATCACTTATAATTCATTGAGATAACTCATCATAAAACGATGACTCCAGATTAAAAGCCTGGCTCAACTTCACGCATATCAGGCAGCTTATGTGCAATCCCTTTATGGCAGTCTATACAGGTTTTACCATCCGTAATGGCTTGGTCATGCATTTTGGCAGCCACCCCTTTTTGGGCAGTGAAATCCATATACTCAAAGTTGTGGCAGTTACGGCACTCCTGCGAGTCATTATTTTTCATGCGCCGCCACTCACTTTGTGCCATCGCTAAACGGTGATCTTCAAATTTTTGCGGTGTATCGATAATGCCAAAAATTTTCCCGTATAACTCTTTACTGGCTTGAATTTTACGCACCATTTTCGGGCCAAATTCGTGAGGAACGTGGCAATCAGGGCAAGTTGCGCGAACACCACTACGGTTAGTATAGTGAATCGTATCCATATATTCTTCATAGACATTTTCACGCATTTCGTGACAGCTAATACAAAACTCTTCTGTATTTGCCATCTCCATACCCGTGTTGAATCCACCCCAGAAAATCACGCCACTGACAAAGCCAATTAGCAATAATGTACCTAATGCTAAACGGCTTGGTCTACGCCACCACTGCCATATACGTCCAATAAGTCCAAACAAGCCTTTTTTCTTCGGCTTGTCGCCCGTTGTTGGTTTTTCGTTATTATTCGCCATAATTCCCCCTTATTTCCCAAAGCCTTTGGATGGGGTAAATGTGTTATCAATGATAGCCGGCGTATCGGATTGCGGTACATGGCACTGTAAACAGAAATAACGGTTTGGTGCGACTTCACCCAACACTTTCCCCGTTGCATCCATAAAGTGTGTTGGGCTAACACGCGGCGCACCTGTCGTACGGTAGTTTTCAACGCCGTGGCACTGTAAACAACGGTTTGTGTTGGTGGTAATTTGGTAACCATCCACACTATGTGGGATCATCGGCGGCTGGTTCACATAGTTTAGTGCCATTCTTTCTTGTTCTTTAGGAATATGAATACTTCCCTCTGTCGTACCAGACACTTCAGGTGACTGACTCAAATCGACACCGTTAGCAGCCCAAACTAGACCACTGACAACAAAGAGCATACCTGCGATTGCGCGGCTTAGCGTCTTTTTCAGGACTGAATTTTTCATGATTTAGCTCCCGAGCTCCATCGTAGTGTTATTTTAAAAACATCCTCAGAACAGACGTCGATACAACGACCACAAGTGATGCAGTCTTTATCAGAAATCAGTGCTGGGGCCTGTTTATCTAGGACCGGCGCACGCAACACTTGCGGCTCCGGACAAACGTGGAAACAATCCATACAGCGGCTACAGTCTTTTTTATTGACCGCTGTGACGACCAGTGCGCCCTTGCAACCCGCGACACCATACAGTGCGCCTAATGGGCAAAGGTGGCCGCACCATCCATGTTCCACTACCAATAAATCGAATAAAAACAGCGCAACTAAAACCAATGCGCCACTTCCAAAACCGAAAATTAAGCTGCGCCCCATTAATGAAACTGGGTTTAGCCATTCCCACAGTAAAGTGCCTGTCACCGCTGACCCCACTAAAATCACCACCAGCAACACATAACGAATGTAGCGTGGAATCGTGGCGGATTGGTTCAAGTCAAACTTACGACGCAGCCATGCCGCGGCGTCAGTTATCGGATTAACAGGGCAAACCCAACTGCAAAAAATGCGTTTACCTAATAGCGCATATACACCGAACACGATGGCGGCACCGATCAGCGCAGAGATCCCCGGTAAGTAACCACTTGCTAAGCTCTCTAACGTAATCAGTGGGTCGGTCAATGGCACTGTGTCTAACAATAAGCTGCTGCTATAGTTTCCGTGTAAGATCCACACACCAAACCATGGACCACTCAAAAACATCGCAAGCACCAATAATTGGCTGACACGCCTTAATACCAACCATTTGTGGCTCTGCCACCACCCTTTTTTTGCCTGGGCTTCACGTCCGGCGTCGCGTTTACGATTTGCCATTGTTTCCCTCCAGCCAACCAAAACGGTAATGATGGCCTAATTCACCTTTCGCCAAGTCTCTTGGCAACACTTTGATAGCCGCTTCTTCCAACACACAAGCTTGCTCGCATTTACCGCAACCCGTGCAGTAATTGCTGTTTACGGTTGGTAAGAAACGCGCGTGTTTACCTGTTCGATGGTTTTGCTCAAGTTCCAATGTGATAGCTTCGTCAATAAGCGGACAAACGCGGTAACACACATCGCAACGCAACCCTTGGAAATTCAGACAGTTTTCTTGGTCAAGTAACACAGCCAAGCCCATACGCGCATCATTGATAGACTCAATGTCTTTATCCAGCGCACCACTTGGGCACACTTTCGCGCAGGGAATGTCTTCACACATTTCACATGGATTTTCACGGGCGATAAAATACGGTGTTCCCGCTGCCAGACCTGATGCCAATGTGGCTAATTTCAACATGTCATAAGGGCAGGCTTGAACGCATTGGCCACAACGCACACAGGCACTGGCAAATGCCGTTTCATTCAGCGCACCCGGCGGGCGAAGTCTCACACCGCTCGCTCGGGAGGTTTGTTGCTGAAGCCCCAGTACCACACCAACAGCCACTAACCCACCTGCTGCGCGACCTACATCACGCAAAAAGCGACGGCGACTGTTCTGGGACTTAACCTTGTTAGGATTAGTTTTCTGGGGCATGAGCAATTACACCTTTTCCAGTTTAACGGCACATTTTTTGTAGTCCGTTTCTTTCGAAAGTGGGTCAGTCGCATCCAGTGTTAAGTTATTCACTAATTGCGCTGCATCGAAGAACGCCATGTACACCAAGCCTTTTGGTGGTCTATTACGGCCGCGAGTTTCAACGATAGTTGTCACATCACCACGGCGAGAAACCACTTTGACTTTATCACCACGACGCAATCCACGGTCTTTCGCATCGAGTGGGTGCATAAACACTAACGATTCAGGGAAAGCTCGGTGTAATTCAGGCACACGGCGGGTCATACTGCCGGTATGCCAATGTTCAAGAACGCGCCCTGTTGATAACCACAGGTCATATTCTTTATCTGGTGATTCCGCGGCTGGCTCAAATGGCAGAGCAAAAATCACCGCTTTGCCGTCTGGTTTACCGTAGAATTGGTAACCTTCACCCGCTTTAACGTAAGGGTCATTCCCTTCGCTATAACGCCATTGGGTTTCTTTGCCATCCACTACAGGCCAACGGATACCGCGAGCTTTGTGGTAAGCATCAAAGTCCGCTAGGTCATGGCCATGTCCACGACCAAAACCTGCGTACTCTTCAAATAAGCCTTTTTGTAAGTAGAAGCCTAACTCACGTGACTCATCGTTTAGCTGGTCATCTGCTAATTCGCTGATAGGGAATTTACTCACAGCTTCATTTGCAAATAAGACGTCGTACAACGTTTTACCGCGCAGTTCTGGTTTTTTCGCCAGTAACTCTTCTGGCCACACTTCGTCAGTTTTAAAGCGTTTAGAGAATAATACCATCTGCATTAAGTCAGATTTAGCTTCACCCGGCGCTTGAACTTGTTGACGCCAGAATTGGGTACGACGCTCTGCGTTACCATAAGCCCCTTCTTTCTCTACCCACATTGCGGTAGGTAAGATTAAGTCAGCAGCCAATGCACTGACCGTTGGGTATGGGTCAGATACCACGATAAAGTTACGCGGATCGCGCCACCCTGGCATACGCTCTTCGTTGATATTTGGGCCCGCTTGCATGTTGTTATTACACATAACCCAGTAAAAATTCAGCTTCCCGTCTTTTAAGGCACGGTCTTGTGCAACGGCATGTAAACCCACTTTTTCTGGGATGGTGCCCGCAGGTAATCCCCAAACGCCTTCCACTTTTTCACGGTGTTTTTCGTTAGTCACTACCATGTCTGCTGGTAAACGGTGTGAGAAAGTTCCCACTTCACGCGCGGTACCGCAGGCTGATGGCTGCCCCGTTAAGGAGAACGGACCACAGCCCGGCTGAGAGATTTTACCGGTCAATAAGTGTAGGTTGTACGCAAGGTTATTTGCCCAAACACCACGCGTGTGCTGGTTAAAGCCCATCGTCCAGTAAGAAACTACTTTGGTTTTCGGGTTCGCATACAGCTCGGCTAATTCAACTAACTGGTCTTTTGGTACACCCGTCATTTCTGCGGTTTTGTCTAAGGTATATTCCGCAACGAAGGCTTTATATTCATCCCATGTCATTGGTTCAGAGGCATCAGAACCTGCGTTTTTCGCGCTTTTTTCTAATGGGTGAGTTGGACGTAAACCATAACCGATGTCTGTTGCACCACGGCGTAAGTTAACGTGTTTGTCAAGGAAGTCCTGATTAACTGCATTATTTTCAATAATATAGTTCGCAATATAGTTCAGGATCACCAAGTCAGACTGTGGTGTAAATACAATGCCGTTATCCGCAAGTTCAAAGCTACGGTGTTTAAACGTAGACAGCACCGCAACACGTACGTCTGGGTTAGATAAACGACGGTTAGTAATGCGCGACCATAAAATCGGGTGCATTTCGGCCATGTTTGAGCCCCACAGAACGAAAGCATCTGCGTGCTCAATATCATCATAACAACCCATCGGTTCATCCATACCAAAAGTACGCATAAAACCAACTACCGCTGACGCCATACAGTGGCGCGCATTCGGGTCTAAGTTGTTAGAACGAAAACCACCTTTAAACAGTTTAGACGAGGCATAGCCTTCCCAAACTGTCCATTGGCCTGAACCGAACATGCCGATCCCTTCTGGGCCTTTTTCCTTTAATGTAGTTTTAACTTTTTCTTCCATGACATCAAATGCTTGTTCCCACGTAATCGGTGTGAATTCGCCATTTTTGTCATACTCACCGTCTTTCATGCGCAACATTGGCTGCGTTAAACGGTCTTTTCCGTACATGATTTTTGGTAAGAAATAGCCTTTGATGCAGTTTAGGCCACGGTTTACAGGGGCTTCAGGGTCACCTTGGCTCGCAACAATACGGCCATTTTGTGTGCCAACAAGGACACCACAACCTGTACCGCAGAAACGGCAAGGGGCTTTGTCCCACTTAATACTTTCTTGTTGACCAACGACCGCTTTCGCAATACTGGGTGTGCCAATACCTGCCGCCGCAGCAGCGGCCGCTATCGCATTGGCTTTCATAAAGCTACGACGACTGAGTTTCATAATCTTCCTCACCTTGCTCATCCTGCTGGTGGTACACCAGCGAAACATCTAGCACGCCTTCTAAATCGCGTACTAAATCAATAGTATCTAACAACGTTTTACTGCCTTGCCCTTCAACAACGACAATCAGTTTTCCATTTTCAGGGGCGCTAATCGCCACTTCACAGTTCGGAAACTGATTTATTTTTTCGGTCACAGCAGACATTCGTTCGCTTTTTATTTGTACAATCAAACTGCACACTTGGTATTTACTGTGCATGTTCATGCTCCACGGTAATGGCTGATACAGGGCAACCTGCAACACAGGCACCACAGCCTGTACAGCCTTGTGTTTCTATTTTTGGCTGGTAAATACCTGCCAGTGACGGGCGAAAAGAGATAACTTCAGGTTCACAACTGTCTTGGCAACGGCGGCATTCAATAGATTTAAACGCAAGGCAGTTCTGACCGATAGAAACGGTGATATCCCAAGGTTGGGCTTGTTGTGGCAGGAAAATAGGTTCAGGACAGGCGGTCGCACACGCGTAGCAAAAGGTGCATTCGCCACGTTTAAAATCGACAACAGGGTATCCGCCTGCGCCAGCTTGCAAAATGGTTGTTTCACAACTTTCCACACAAGCATTGCAGCGGGTACACTTTTCAATAAAGTGCGCTTCACTACCACTCCATGGCGGTCGAACCACTGGAGCGGCATTACGCCACGCACCAGTTAATACTCCCCGACGGGTGAGATCAACCATGTTTATTTCCTTTACATTGCCAACAAAATCGTAAAAAGTACTGATAAACCGCAGTTTTTATATGTGTATTATTTATGAGAAATATTAACGATAGAGGTTAGAAAAATACATACTACCTAGTGGGTAAAAGGAGTAATAACACCACTGACAACTGAAAATCACCGCATCCGAATTTTTGATAACATTTGAACATCAAAATGACTAAAAACAGGGAATATCGACAGTTTTTTAATTATTTATTAACAATCATTCAATATAGATATTTAATTTAGACGCGAGTTTTAATGTTCTAAGTTTAAATTAACACCAAAAAATACCACTAAAGTGGTAGATATTATGTCATTTTAGAAAAAAATAATTGCAAGTTTTTTGATATTACGCACGATTTATTTCTTATTTTACTTTGAAAAATAAAAAAAGGATTACACCAAATAATATTATCCTTAAAAATCAATTAACTAAATAAAACAAATCACGTTGGTAAAAATAAGAATCATTACTAAATGATTACCCTAAATGATCAGTTTAAAACTAGTCAATAATAACTATAGCAGTTTCTTTAATACTCCGTATTTATTAATTATCTGCATTCTATTTCTTTAATCCAAATTATCTTTTGATCAAAAACAATATTTTTTGTGTGGTTTTTTGTTACACATATACGTTGGCAATGTCTTGATAGCATCCATCTGCTTGCTATCAAACCTATATAACAAAAAAATACCCAAAATCGTTCGGGCAGGATTACCCCCTAAAATAATCGCTCGAAACATGAAGGGATGGTTGGCTCACATTACTCGAGGCCCTTTTTATGGCAAACATAAGAAATAATGTACTGTGCATACTGAGTCTAGTTGCAGGAATATTTCTCTTTACCTCTGTTCATGCACAAACCCCTACTCCGACTAAGGATGGCACCTCCACAATAAATACACGAAATGAAACTTTCGAAGCCGCTCACCCAGACCAATACCACTCTTGGCGAGCAACCTCTGAACAAGCTAACCGCGAAGATGCCCTCGCAGAAGACCCGCGTTTAGTGATTCTTTGGGCAGGATACCCATTCTCCCGTGACTATAACAAACCACGGGGTCATGCGTATGCCATCATTGATGTGCGCGAAACATTGCGTACAGGCGCACCAAAAGATGCACAAGATGGCCCTCTACCGATGGCTTGCTGGAGCTGTAAAAGCCCCGATGTTGCAAGGCTTATCCAAGAACATGGTGAGGATGGCTATTTTGAAGGTAAATGGGCAAAAGGTGGCCCAGAAGTCGTTAATGTTCTCGGTTGCGGTGACTGCCACAAAACTGACTCCCCAGATTTTGCGAAAGGAAAACCTGAGCTAACCCTAACACGCCCTTATGCTGAACGCGCAATGGAAACCATTGGCAAACCATTTGACCAAGCCAGCCGTTTCGATCAGCAATCCATGGTCTGTGGTCAATGCCACGTAGAGTACTATTTCTCTGGCGACAAAAAAGCCGTTAAATTCCCGTGGGATAACGGAACCAAAGTCGAAGAGATGGAAGTGTACTACGACAACATTGGTTTCTCTGATTGGACAAACTCACTATCTAAAGCGCCGCTGTTAAAAGCACAACACCCTGAATATGAAACATGGAGCGCGGGTATTCACGGCAAAAATAATGTGACCTGTATTGATTGCCACATGCCGAAACTGCAAAACGAAAAAGGCGAACTGTATACCAGCCATAAAATTGGTAACCCGTTCGATAATTTCGAGCAAACCTGTAGCAACTGCCACACTCAAAGCAAACAACAGCTGCAAGATGTTGTCGCAGAGCGTAAACATGCTATCCAAGAAATGAAAATCAAAGTGGAAGATCAGTTAGTTCGTGCTCACTTTGAGGCGAAAGCCGCTTGGGATGCAGGTGCAACTGAAGATGAAATGAAGCCAATCCTAACCGACATTCGTCATGCACAATGGCGCTGGGACTTAGCGATTGCGTCTCATGGTATCCACATGCATGCCCCCGATGAAGGTTTGCGCATGTTAGGTGGCGCAATGGATAAAGCCGCGGATGCACGGACTAAACTTGCTCGCCTGCTCGGTTCGAAAGGGATCACTCACGAAATTGCTATCCCAGATATTTCCACCAAAGAAAAAGCACAAAAAGCCATTGGTTTAGACATGCAAAAAATCAATGCTGAGAAACAAGAGTTCTTAAAAACTGTTGTGCCACAGTGGGATGAACAAGCTCGTAAAAATGACCTATTAGCCAAATAACCGCATTTGCCCCGATGATAAGGGGCAATACAACCAATGGAGTAATTATGAGCGTACTACGTTCGTTATTCACTGCTGGGGTGCTGGCAACAGGCTTATTATGGGCAGCTGCCGCCTCCGCTACACCTCAAATTGCTGAGGAAAATGCTGATGGCCGTTGGGTTGTCACACAGCAGCGCAGCGCTGATGGTGCATGCTTGGATTGTCACAAACCCGACAAAGAAGGCATGCACGGCACGCACTCAGAAGTGGTTAACCCAAACAATAACTTACCCGTGACTTGTACCAACTGCCACGGTAACCCAGGGCCTGATCACCGCGAAGGCGTAAAAGATGTTATGCGCTTCAATAACCCGATGTACAACGTGGAACAACAAAATAGTGTCTGTTTATCTTGCCACTTACCAGAGCAACTGCAAAAAGCATTCTGGCCACATGATGTCCACGTGACAAAAGTGGCCTGTGCCAGTTGCCATGATCTCCATCCAAAACAAGATACGATGAAGGTTCTGACTGATAAAGGCAAAGTGAAAATTTGTGTTGATTGCCACTCTGAGCAGCGCGACAACCCTGCTTTCAACCCAGCAGCGGTGAAATTGCGTAAGGAGCAGCCATGAGTTGTTCTCGTCGTCAATTCATTATTTATTCAGGAGCACTGGCGGCGGTAGGAGGGATAGCTGGCCACACTCTAGCTAACACCATGAAAATAGACGGCGTTCGCTACGGCATGATCCACGATGAAAATTTGTGTATCGGCTGTACGGCATGCATGGATGCGTGCCGCGAGGTTAACCAAGTCCCAGAGGGCGTTTCACGGTTAACCATTATTCGCAGTGAACCCATCGGCCAGTTTCCAGACGTCAAATACCGGTTCTTTCGCCATTCATGCCAACACTGCGAAAGTGCACCTTGTGTCGATGTCTGCCCAACAGGCGCTTCTTTTATCGATAAAACCACGGGGATTGTGGATGTAAACCCTGATTTGTGTGTGGGCTGCCAATACTGTATCGCTGCATGCCCTTACCGTGTGCGGTTTATTCACCCTGTCAATAAAACAGCGGATAAATGCGATTTTTGTCGAAAAACCAATCTGAAAAATGGCAAGCAACCTGCTTGTGTTGAATCTTGCCCAACCAAAGCACTCACATTTGGTAATTTGGACGATCCGAAGAGTGATATTTCTTTGATGTTAAAAGAAAAACCCACTTATCGATTCAAAATTGCACTTGGTACTCACCCCAAAATGTACCGAGTTCCATTCAAATATGGGGAGGTTAGCCAATGACAACCGCTTCTGCTTTCCATTTTGAATCACTGGTTTGGGACTGGCCTATCGCGGTTTACCTATTTTTAATCGGTATTTCTGCGGGCTTGGTTGTATTAGCCGTGTTATTGCGCCAGTACTACCCTAACGCCGCTGGCAGTGACAGCACCTTAATGCGCACGACCCTGATTTTAGCGCCAACCACCATTGTGCTGGGCTTATTGATTTTGATTCTCCATTTAACACGTCCATGGACGTTTTGGAAATTGATGTTTCATTACAGCCCAACCTCCGTCATGTCTATGGGGGTAATGCTATTCCAAGTGTATATGGCGGTCTTAGTGGTTTGGCTGGCTAAAATCTATGAAACCGAACTGATTGGCTTGCAACAAAAATGGCTGCCGAAACTTAGCATCATCCCTCGTGTTTTAGCGATGCTCACCCGAGTAATGCGCTTTCTCGATATCATCATGCTGGTTTTAGCGGTATTGCTGGGCGCTTATACCGGGTTCTTGCTATCAGCCCTAAAATCTTATCCGTTCTTAAACAATCCATTATTACCCGCTTTATTCCTATTCTCTGGAATATCGTCAGGAATTGCCGTGTCATTAATTGCATTAGCGTTACGCTATCGCAAAAATATTCATAACGCTGAATCGGCCTTTTTGCACCGCGTAGAAGGGTTTGTGATTTGGTTAGAGATATTCCTATTGGCGGCATTTTTTGTCGGCTTAGCCTTAGGTGATGACGGTAAAATTCGTTCATTAGTTGCTGCATTAGGCGGTGGATTCTGGACGTGGTGGTTCTGGATTGGCGTTGTTGGCTTCGGCTTTATTATCCCATTAGGCTTAAAAAAATGGGTGGATAAAAGCCACGGAGCAGCAAGAATTTTGCTGGTCAGTGCTGCAAGTTTACTCGGCGTATTTTGCCTGCGTTTCTTTGTGTTATATGCAGGGCAATTAACGGTTGCATAATTTATTTAAACGTAAAGGTGATAATTGGAACTAATACTCCCAGAAGTGGGTTTCATCTGCCTAGTGCTGGCGCTGGGTCTAGCCAGTTTCCAAGCACTATTTGGGTTTATTGGTCACTTCAGACACGTTCCGAGGCAAATGCCTCAGAACGTGCTTTGGACATCTTTGCAGTTTATCCTATTACTCAGTGCATATATTTGTTTAACCGTCAGTTTTATTAGCAGTGATTTTTCGGTGGTCTATGTTGCTCAACATAGCCACCGACTCTCTCCGTTATCCATTAAAATTGCCGCCGTTTGGGGTGGCCATGAAGGGTCGTTATTCCTCTGGTTACTGTTTATCTCCGCTTGGAGTACCTTATTTGCGTGGCGCTACCGCCAGCAAAAGCACCCATTATTCTCATTAACGCTCACCCTACTCGCCATTGTTAATGCGGCTTTATTGCTGTTTATCGTGTTGTACTCCGACCCTTTCGCGCGTATTTTCCCTCCTGCAATTGAAGGGCGTGATCTCAACCCAATGCTGCAACATTGGGGCTTAATTCTGCACCCCCCACTTCTTTATTTAGGTTATAGCGGGTTAATCTTAGTTTGTGCTTTAGTCATTGGCTCACTCCTATCTAATGCCTTTAATACAACAACCGCTTGGGTATGCTGGCGCTTCCTCGTACCAAGTTGGTGTATACTCACTCTCGGTATCATCCTTGGTTCATGGTGGGCTTATAGTGAATTGGGTTGGGGTGGATGGTGGTTTTGGGATCCTGTCGAAAATGCATCTTTACTTCCGTGGCTCAGTGCTACCGCACTCCTTCATAGCTTAGCCGCATCCCGTAAAAATGGCCTTTATCGCCATTGGTCCATGTTACTGGCAATTGCTACATTTATTCTTTCATTATTAGGAACGCTGATTGTTCGTTCCGGTATTTTAATGTCTGTACATGCTTTCGCATTAGATAATGTAAGAGCCGTCCCGCTCTTTATCTTATTCAGTTTTTTAAGCCTGACCAGCTTACTTATCTATGGATGGAAAGCCAAAATTGCTGACAGTGCAAACCAAGAAAAAACACAGCGTGAGGTTTATTTATTACTCACATTAATCCTATTTGTTGCTGTGTTATTTATTGTACTTACGGGCACCTTGTACCCGATGATTTACACACTATTTAGCTGGGGTAAAATTTCGGTTGGCGCACCTTATTTCAACCAGACTTTATTACCATTTGGCATTCTGATGTTACTGGTAATCACACTAAGTGCATTTAATCCGAATCAGAAAAAACATCATATTCTTTATATTGCACTTTTCTGTTTACTCCTTGGCCTAATGTTAGCACCACAAGGCGTTATTATCGCTATGGCGTGTAGTTTATTAACGGCTGTCTTATTGGTTTTATGGTTAAAACCCATTCAAACGATTCGCCAGCAACTACCTTCTTTATTAGCACATACTGGCGTGGTTATTTTTGCTGCGGGTATTGCCTTATCAGTCGGTAGCCGTCAAGAAACTAGCGTCAATCTAGCCGTTGGGCAAACCATCACATTGGCAGGCTATCAATTTAAATTTGCCGATTTACAACTCGCAGCACAGCCTAATTACACCACTGAAAAAGCCATCATCCATATTACTCAGGAAAACCAATTTCAACATAATTTAATGACCGAACGCCGTTTTTACCTGGCTCGTCAGCAATTAATGATAGAACCCGGTATTAACTGGGGATGGCTACGTAACTGGTATGTCGTGCTCGGTGAAAAGACCAGTGACCAACATTATGCAATGCGCTTTTATGTGCAAGATGGTATTCAATGGATATGGGGCGGTGGCATATTCATGTGCCTAGGGCTGTTATTTGGCTGGATTCGAGGGCGAAAAAAACATGATTAATCTCTTACGCGCCCTATTTTTATTATTGATTTCAATGGTCGCAAATGCGCAAATTGTCGATACTTGGCAATTTAATTCTGCAGAGGAACAAGAATATTCTTTGCAGATTGCCTCACAACTGCGCTGCCCTCAATGCCAAAATCAAAATCTATTAGAGTCTAACGCCCCTACCGCTGTCAGTATGCGCCATCAAGTGTATAAAATGGTGTTTGAAGGAAAAAACCAAACCCAAATAGTGCAGTACATGACGGACCGCTACGGCGATTTTGTCCTGTACAATCCACCCATTAATTTCACCACCGCCATTCTTTGGATATTGCCTTTTTTTGCATTTTGTCTGATTTCTTACTACCTAATGCGCGCCCTACGCACACAAAGAAGGCTGGAATCAACACAATCATCAGCAAATCAATCAGAGCAATTACTGGCGATGCCTGAAATAAATCCAAGTTTTACTACATGGAGTCGCAAGCTCAATACTCTACTCATCGTATTGCTCGTCGGGATCACTGCAAGCTATTTTTTATTACCCCGTTTTCAATTAACTTATAATGAATACCAACGTATTTCTGATCCTATAAACGCCTTTACACCATTAGAACAAGAGCAAAGTGACCTATTACGCCTACAAAATGATATTCGTCAATCCCCTGAAAACGGTGAACTTTGGGCCATTCTTGGGGAGTATTATTTATACCAAAATAGCTTTGATAATTCGTTAATTGCTTACCAGAGAGCCTTAAAATATACAGGTGAAAATGCACAACTATATTCGGCTATTGCTACTGTTTTATACTATCAAGCTGGCCAGCACCTGACAGATGATACTTTAGCCGTTATCAATAAAGCACTTAGCCTTGATAATAATGAAGTGACTGCGCTGATGTTACTCGCATCTGATGCATTCATGAATGCAAACTACGATAAAGCCATTCGAATTTGGCAAACTCTACTCGATAGCAATAGCCCACGGATTAATCGGGCACAACTTATTGAAGCTATTCAAATGGCAAATATTATGAATAAAAAATAATAATATTCTTATTCTAAACCCTAATAATACTAACGTTAGGTATTAATGCATGTTAATCTATCACTAAGTGATATTCTCCCTAAAAAGAATGACAATCTATTTAATTATGTAATTTTTCGTTTCTTATTGATTGTCATTATTTCATCCCTCTATTACTTAAAAAAAATTTATGCTAGATTTAATAAAATCAGCATTTCTTAATATTTACACGTAAAAAACAGTAGGTAATTTAGCCATATAGATTACATATACGGTTTGTATATTTTTCCTGTTTGCGTGTTCATTAGAAAAATTAAAATAACTACATACAGAAATAAACACTATGAAAAATAAAATATTTTCATTTTTAGTTGTGGGACTTATTGCAGGCGTATCCTTTATTGGTGGTGTTGCAAGTAACTACACCCCTGATTTAGATATTGTCTCTAAATCACAAAAAGCAGTGGAGGATTTTTTAGCTTTCCCGAAAACTGCGGAATACAAAAACGTTAAATATCATGAGATAAGAGAAACCTTAGACCATGGTATGCTTGGTTATGTTTGCGGTGAAGTCCTTATTTTCACCACTCAAAACTCTTACAGTTTTAAGCGATTTATTGTCAAAACATACCTACATCAGGACGGACGTAATGTAGTTTCTATTCCACTTATTGACAGTGATGAAAAAGAATTTCCAAATGATGACTTTAATATCCTTTGGAATAAATATTGCAACAGTTAACAAAGCGTAAATATTTAATTCTATTCATTTTAAATTTAACTTAAATACAGTGTGAAATAGATATATATCAAATATAGAGCTTACCCTTAATATAAATAGCTGCATATCATTTATAGATATTCACCTGTGTTTGAACAACAAGAAGGATAACCATTGATTCCAGCTTCTTGAATCGGTGGGCACTTAACTGAACCATAAGAGCAAAACACACAACAATCCCCTTTTAATGGTTTTAATAAAACGCCACAATGTTTACATTCATAAAACCATTGGCATGCATCCGTTGGCATTTCTTCCGTTTCAGACTTCCCACATTCAGGGCAGGTAATTGTCGACATTAATTCTATTTGTTGGTTGCTCATTCCCACTCCGTAACATTCCAGTCTCATTATTGTTTATCTTATGAGGATAGTGTGAATTTACCCTGATTTCCTTGAGCTAAATGCAGAACAGGATAAAAATTACTATTCTGATAGTAATTCGAAGCTGCTTGATATAAAGTCTTTCCCCTTTTTTCTTTGGTCACTTAATTTTTGGAGGCGAGATGTTTATTGGCTTTGATTATGGAACATCCAACTGCGCTGTCGCGATAATGGAAAATGGCGTCCCTAAACTATTACCTTTAGAGGGTAAACAGGCTTACATTCCATCGACGCTTTGCGCACCAACGAGGGAATCCGTCTCTGAACATTTATTTCGTCATTGCAAAATTTCACCATCCAATGATATTGGGCAACAAATTTTAAGAAGGTCGATGGCGTTTAACCAAGAAGAAGGCATTGATTTAGTCCCTGAAGACATTCTATTTGGCCAAGCTGCGTTGGATTTATATTTACGAGATCCTCGCGATGTCTATTACGTCAAATCGCCAAAGTCATTTTTAGGTGCTTCTGGTTTACATGAAACACAAATAAGCTTTTTTGAAGACCTGGTTTGCGCCATGATGCGCAATATAAAAGACACTGCTGAAATTAGCACACAAAATCCGATTTTAGATACCGTTATTGGACGCCCTATTAACTTCCATGGCCGTGGGGGTGAAACGGCCAACCAGCAAGCAGAAGCTATTTTATATCGCGCAGCAAAACGGGCTGGCTTCCATAATATTGCCTTTCAATTTGAACCCGTTGCAGCGGGTTTAGAATATGAGTCAACGCTAAATAATGACCAGATAATCCTAGTCGTTGATATTGGTGGCGGAACAACAGATTGTTCATTAATTCAGATGGGGCCAAGCTACCGCGGCTCTGAAGATAGAACCCAATCATTGTTAGCCCATAGTGGCCAGCGTGTAGGCGGAAATGATCTCGATATATATCTTGCTTTAAAGCAACTTATGCAGCTTTTTGGCATGGAGAGCCAATCACTTTCTGGGCTAAAAATGCCGTTTTTGCAATTTTGGAATCCCATAGCCATTAATAATGTGGAAGCACAAAAAGAATTTTATTCAAGACCGAATTTATTGGCACTTACACGTTTAAAACAAGATGCCAAAGAACCTGAAAAAATTGCACGATTGCTAGAAGTTTATAACCAAACATTAGGTTATAGCCTTGTTCGTAAAGCGGAAGAAGCCAAAATTGCCTTATCAGATAGCACTGAGTATTTAGCTCAAATAGCCTTAATAAATGAAGTGTTAGAAGTGAATATTCAGCAAGAGCAGATGGTTGAATCTATTGAATCACCAAAAAGTAAAATGATTGAACTGGTAAAAGAGGCTGTAATTCAAGGTGGCGTACAACCGGATGCCGTTTTTGTTACGGGAGGGAGTGCTCGTTCACCGATATTACACCAAGCTATTACTCAGGAACTGCCGAATATTCCGATTGTAAAAGGTGATGATTTTGGCTCCGTCACAGCAGGGTTAGCACGTTGGGCAGAAACCTGTTTTAAATAAAAATTGCGATAAATTGCGCAAAATTAATGCCGCACTCGGCGGCATTAATTAGAAACTATTTTTTTACTTTATGAACAATATCAAAGTACTTATCTTTGCTATCTTGTTCAGGGTAAATTCGGTAAGTATATTCTTCCGGTGTCACTGTCACGTTTTCAACAACACGGGTAAATAATACTTCACCTTTATCATTTTTCGCCGTTAATGAACGAGTTTTTCCGTTTTCATCAAATGACCAATCCCCTTTCATTTTCGGTTTGCCATCGAAAGTCGTCATATTAAATGTACCATCAGGGTAATACTCAGCTAAGCCAAAGAAATTAGCCACTTGCTTATCATCAGCGCTGACAGCTTTTTTATCTTGGTCCAACGCTTCCGTGGTTGTCCAAACTTTGCCGACCATAATTTCTTCATAAGCATTTAATTTATGCTCCGCGCTCTGAGCTTGACTCGCAGCTTGAGTTGTAGCGGCATGAATACCAAATGACATAGTAGATACAACAGCAAATAATGTAGGTACTAATAATTTTTTCATTTTCTTCCTCACAATTAACGCTAACAACAGAACTCATTTTATTTAGGTTAGCGACATGAGTCTTATTATCAAAATAGTATTACGTTTATTTACATGAAAACATTTTGTTACACGAAACATTCGAATTTTTAATCTAAAAATTATAGTTTCCATATGAGTTATTAATAATAAATAACGCCTATTTTAAACTTCACCAGCCAATAATTTATTAATTAACCAGTAACCCGCTTTACCTGGAGGACTATTTTTAGACCAAACTAAGTCAACATCAATCTTTCGTGGCCATAAATCATAATTAAGACTGACTAATACATCATGACCAAATTGTTTAACTAACCATGTGGGTAAAATAGCCCAACCAATGCCTTGCTCTGCCATTTCCAATAGCAATAAATAATTTGGTGCTAGCCAATTTTTCTCGCTGTTAATAATTATTTGGCTGCTGCTACTCAAGCGTAATTGGCGAGTCATGGTTAAATGTTGATAAGTCACCTGTTTTTCTAGCGCTAAAGGGTGTGTTTTTAATACATATAATCCGAGCTCACCTTGAATAGGCAGGCGTGAAAAAGAAATATCGGCAGGGTATTCAGTCCTCGACTCCATCATTCCAACATGGGCCTGCTGGTTTTGGATCATCTCAATAACTGCATTATTTTCCGCAATTAGAAATTCAAACTCAATATGGGGGAATTGCCTGTTTAACGTTGTTAAAATATGTTCAGAATGAGGTGGCTGATAAATATCCGAAAAAGCACAGCTTAATTGTGGCTCAATATCGGGCGATAACTCCACTCTTAATGCTTGCAAACGCTCATCGGCTGATAATATATCTTCGACCAAGCTCAACACTTTTTTTCCTGCCAGTGTTAACGTAGATTCACGCCCTTGACGGTCAAATAATGCAAAGCCCATATCATCCTCAAAACCACTAATTGTACTGCTAATCGTCGACTGGCTTTTATTGAGTTTTCTTGCTGCCGCAGAAAATGATTTTAATGATGCTGCTTCTACAAAGGTACGCAATGTTTCAATGGAATAATTCATAAGGTATCGGTTTTATCGATGGCTGCCATTTTGTATATATAGTAAAAATCACCAATAATTGCACCTGTTTTTTACCAATACATTATTTTGCTATAAGTTTGAGGTTGTTATGAGCAAGCATACAAAAACATTAACTGAACGAATTTTTCACGCAGTTTCATTCGAAGTCATTGCGATTGCAATAACTGCACCGGTCAGTGCATGGATTTTAGGACGCTCAATTTTCCAAATGGGAACAGTGGCCATCGTACTTTCCACACTTGCTATGTTATTAAACCTATTTTATAACATGCTATTTGACCGTTTTTGGCCTTTATCAAAAGGCCCAAGACCTGCAAAAGTGCGTATTGCCCATGCTGTTGGCTTTGAATTAAGTTTTGTTATCTTAGGTGTTCCAATGCTAGCTCTGTTATTAAACATGACGTTATGGGATGCCTTTATTTTAGAGGTTGGCTTTTTTGCCTTTTTCTTATTTTATACTTATGCGTTTAATCTGGTATACGATGTTTTACGCGTCCGCTGGTTTGAACGCAAAGACATGCAAGCTAAGGCCATTAAGCCAATAACAGAGCGCACCTAATTCCCTCTGAAACACCGAATATCAACATATTCGGTGTGTGAAGTTGTTGACAAAGCAGGATAAAAACGTGGTTTTTCCTGCTTTGTGTTATCAGCCGAAAATCAATAAATTGATTTTTCTCGTCTATTTTCAAAACCTTTCCAACCTGCAACCAAACCTAATCGGTTTGCCAGCAGTCTGAAACACCGAATATCAACATATTCGGTGTTTCCATTATTCTTCCTTCTATTTCACCAAACTATTCGCTCTATTATTGCAAAAAACTTCTTCTAATTAATTAATAGATGCGTTTTTTGCATTCAACATTTGCAGAAATGTCAATTTTCCCTTTACCTTTCATCACTTATATTTAGCGCATTAAAGAGACAAACACTTGAAGTCACAAGCCATATTGACTGGCTAAACTGTTTAAAGGTATTTAAATGAAAAAAATATTTATTTCATCTGCATTTTTTTTAATCTGTAATATGAGCGCACAAGCCGATATTCGCGCACATGAAAATGCAATTATTTCGCTAAAATTCACTGAAAATAATACGTCTTATGCAAACGAAGCCGCAATCGCAGCCCATGCAAAAGCCGCTAATTTACCTAAAAGTGAAATCAATGGAGTGGCTAAGCCTTTTTCGCAAATGAATGTTCATGAAAAAGCCATAACCACATTAAGTTTCACAGAAAATAATATGTCACCATCCATTTTGCGCCTGATGGCATCGCATATCCAAGCAGGCCAACTCCCTGCTGATAGTATTTCGGGTATTAGCAAGCCTATTTCCAAAATGGATAGCCATGAAAAAGCGGCGGTGGCATTAAGTTTTACCCACAACAACCAGTCCCCTTCGACTCTCTATGCAATGGAACAACATTTAATTCGGAGCCAAACAAAACAAGAAAATTAGTTATTATTGCCCTATCTCGATTTATCACACACTGTTCATATTCAAGGCTTAGAAGCTCTTCTAAGCCTTTATATTAAGTAATCTATCTTTTATCCACTGCACACAACTGATAACAACTAGCATTTGCAATTGATAATTATTTACATATAATCCGATTTATCATTTTTATTTATGATTATGAAAAAAACAATAAAAACTGAAAAGATCCCGAGGCTCTATGATAAATCGAAAAATCTTGATGCTTGCTTTATCAATTGCACTGCATGCTTTGGTTGTTGGCTCTCTAATTTATGCCACAACAACGTCTTTAACGCCAAAAAATCAAGCACAGTGGGAATCTCCAACTATTTCAATTGCACTCACTCAAGCTGAGCAAGAAAATGCCCCTGAAGAAGCAATACCAACGAATTCAGCACCGGAAGAAATAAAAATAAATTCAGAGGCTTTCGTCGAAAAAGCCGCGATTGTTGTGCCTAAAAAGCAGAAAAAAATTGAAAAAAAGACTGAGGAACCCATAAAACCTAAAGAAACTAGAACTGTAAAAAATGCTGAAAATCCTAAAAAGCCTTTAGAGAAAAAAACAATCCCCCAAACCAGTCTTGCACAACAACAAAAAGATGGCAGTCGTGTATCTTCCCAATCATTAGGAAGTAAAAGCCCAATAACACAACAAGTTTCAGGCTCCGAAGATAATCAATTAATCAATGCTTATCGTGAAAAACTACGCCAAGAAGTCGAACGTAATAAACAATATCCACGCCGAGCTAAAAAAATGAAAAATCGTGGAATAGCTAAGGTTCAGTTTCAACTTAACCATAACGGCGAAATTAGCTTAATTCGTTTAGCGAGTAGCTCTGGAAATGAGTTATTGGATAATGCAGCTCTATTAGCGGTACAAAAAAGTCACTCGGTCGGTAAACCACCTGTAGGTTTTGCACAATCCATTACACTCAATATTGAATTTAATTAATTTTTCAGCCTAACGATAAAATCAATTAACTCATGAGTCGAGGGATCTTCCATGTCTTACATATGACCGTTGGTATGGTCGTAGTGGGTTAAATATCTTTCATGAGTGGGATATTTTCCCCCTCTTCTCGTCGACAAGTATCTGATGATTCGTTACGATGATAAAAATAATGAAGAAATCAATATATTGGTATGAATATAAACAGCCCCAGCCCTTCAATTAAATTTTAAACTCAAATAGTTAACCCATTTTAATAATATTAAAAGACGAAGCGAATCAGTATGGAACAAAAACAATTAGATGATTTTTCACTGTGCATCCAAACTTTAGGTGCACTATTTTCCTATGACCCAGCGGATTCTCGTGTTAGCAAGCTGATTGCGTTATTTAGCACAAGTGAATGGCTGGCTGAATGGCCTCTCACTATGCATTATAATTGCCAAAAAATTGATCAGTTATTTCAAGGCCAAGCGAATCAATCTGAATCACTAAAAGAGGCCTATGAGCGGTTGTTTATTGGCCCTAAAGCGCTCCCTGCTCCGCCTTGGGGTTCTGTCTATCTCGACAAAGAAAATGTTCTATTTGGTATTTCTACTCTTGAATTAAGAGCTTGGTTGCGTAACAACCAAGTTAATATTGAATTAAGTGCCAGTGAACCAGAAGACCATGTTGGGTTATTATTTTTATTAACTGCGTGGGTTATTCAAAATAAACCCGAATTATTGAGTGACTTATTGGAAATTCATTTCTTACCTTGGGTATATCGCTACTTGGAAAAAGTGCAATTAGAAGGCGGCAGTGCTTTTTATGAAGCCACAGCCTTATTGGCAACAGAAACCTTAAAATATTTGCAGAAAGAAGTTCAATTAACGCCAGTAAATAAAGCACTCTATCTATAATATTATTTCTTCAATAGAAAGCGCCCTATAACATATTAGGGCGTTTTTTTTATTATGGATGTTGTTTCGGAATTCGGTAAGTATCTATTAAAAATGCAATGATTTGGCTTAAATCAGAGATATGAGACGTATCTTTATAAACCCCTGTTTGATAAGAAGAGGTGATACCTTCCGGTAATATTAAAGCAGGTAGAGATTGGTTCGCTTCACCACAAAGGCTCACTAACTCTTCTCGCGGTTTCTCGAAAGGAATATAACTTACCTCAATAAAATTGGCTAAGTTCGGGTTTTTGGCCAGTATTCCTTCTAACATTGTACAATCTGGGCAAAAAAAAGTTTCGCCTTGATAATTTTTGTCCGAAAAACCCATATCTAAAAGATACAATTTACATTTCATTGTCTTACCTATTTTAGTGAGGAGTAAAAATTAAGCCTTCTGGCTATAGCGTCGATAAAGCGTTATCTAAATCCGCCAATAAATCACTAATATCTTCACAACCAACCGAAAAACGTAGCAACCCATCTGTTACACCTTGTGCAATTCGTTCCTCTTCAGGGATACAAGCATGGGACATAATTTTAGGATAAGAAATAATTGACTCAATCCCCCCTAAGCTCACGGCAACCAAAGGAATACGAATCGCATCTAAAAATAATTTCACATTTTTTTCATTACCTAAATCAAAGGAAACAACCATTCCCCCATTTTTAGATTGTTGCATATGAATATGGTGATTTGGGTGTGAAACCAAGCCCGGATAAAACACAGTTTTAACTTTAGAATGCTGGTTAAGATATTCTGCAAGCTTTTGTGCATTTTCACTGGAACGTTCAACCCGCATAGCCATTGATTTTAAGCCACGCATAGTTAGCCAACTGTCGAATGGTGCAGCAATACTGCCAATAGCCACCGCGGATTTGTGTAACCATTTTGCATATTCGACGTTGTTTGTCGCAACGGTTCCTAAAATAACGTCACTGTGCCCATTAATAAATTTGGTGGCACTGTTAATAGAAAAATCAATACCTAATGAAATCACATCTGACAACAACGGCGTCATAAATGTGTTATCACATACGGTGATTAAATTATTCTCTTTTGCCAAGCCAATAACTGTATTTAAATCTGTGACTTGCAGTGTCGGGTTAGATGGCGTTTCTATGTAGAATGCCTTGGTATTTTCTTGTATTGCTTCTGCATAGTTTTTAGGGTCTGTCGCATCAACAAATGTCACTGAAATACCATAGCGAGGTAAAAATTCAGTCATTAACTGAAAAGTGCCGCCATAAATATTTTTGCAGGCAACGATATGATCTCCCTGACTAAACCCCAATAAAACCGCACTAATCGCCGCCATTCCTGATGAGAAAACCTCAGCAAATTGTGCATTTTCAATGGAGCAAATTGCTTCGCTTAGTGCATCACGAGTTGGGTTTGAAAAACGCGAATAAATATACGCATAACTTTCTTCAATATTACTTTGCGAATACGTTGACGATTGATACAACGGAATAGATGAACTTCCCGTGTATTTATCCGTCATTGGGTAACCGTGTATAACTTTAGTATTAATCTTCATAGGTACATCACATTTTTAATATAGGTTTAAATACTTGCTACATTGATTTCAGAATAAGCAAATAAAGCAGGTGAACCGCCAGTATGAATAAACAAAAGCGGCTGATTACCCTCAATGGTTTCTTTTAAAATATTATCGATTAATCCAGCCATGGCTTTCCCCGTATAAACAGGGTCGAGTAAAATACCTTCCTTTTGCGCTAATAACTCAATGGCTTGCTGCCCTTTGTTATTTGGAGCCCCATAAGCAGGTGAAAAGTATTGATCCCATAACAGTACATTCGGAAAATCAGCAAGGTTTAATAACTCACCAATTTCATGTTGTAGCTTTTCAATTTTAGGCTGCTGTTGTTCAACCGTGCGTGAAACGGTCACACCAATAACAGGCGTTTGCGGTAACACGACCTGTAACCCCATCGCCAATCCTGCATGAGTCCCCGCACTGCCTGAAGCAACAATCACCGCGGCAAAATCAATCTCTTGTGGTTTTTGCTGTGCAATTTCCAAAGCACAACTCACATACCCCAGTGAACCTAGTGCATTCGACCCACCAACAGGCACTACATAGGCATTTTCTAACCCCAATGATTCAATTAATGCTTTCATCTGCATATTAGGGTCAGTTAATTCTTCACAAAAGTAGCAGCGGGTATTAAACAAATCCGTCAGAAGCTTATTGCCGTTATTTAAAAATAGGGAATTGCCGCTTTGCAGCGGGTTTTCCAATAATGCGACACATTCTAAACCGTACATTGCGGCAACGGCTGCCGTTTGGCGAACATGGTTAGATTGTATAGCCCCCGCAGTGACTAATACTTTGGCTTTTTTCTGTAGTGCATCAGCAATAATAAACTCTAACTTACGCAGTTTGTTGCCCCCCATGGCAAGGGGGGTCATATCATCGCGTTTAATATAAATTTCACGGCCAAGATATTCAGATATATTATTCAGTTTCATCAATGGCGTTGCTGTATGTAATAAATCAATTTTCGCTATTGCTGAAAGCCTTTCTTGTAGATTCATTTGAATATTATCCCGATTAATATGTGAAACCTAAATAGAGGTAAACCATCAGTGCAAATGCAGCGGTAACCGTGGCATAAGGCATTTGTGTTCGAATGTGTTCAATATGGTCGCAATCCGTTGCCATAGAGGCCACAATCGCATCACTGGAAATTGGAGAGGTCATATCACCATAAATAGACCCAGCGATAGCTGCACCAATCATGTATTCCACGGGCATTCCCACTGAAATACCTAATTGCACGCCGATTGGGATCATAATGGCAAATGTTCCCCATGATGTGCCTGTCGCTAATGACATCACGGCACTAATCAAGAAGATGAAACCAATTGAGAATGCTGGGGAAATAACACCTGAAGTCACTTCTGCAATATAAGCCCCCGTATTTAAATCTGAAGACACCGTCCCCATTAAGAAAGCTAAGATCATGACTGAGCTGATTTTTACCATGCTCGCATAGCCGATATATAATTCTTTAAAGAAACTCTCAATATTTAATACACGGCGCGCTAAGAACCAGACAAAGGAAACTAGCGTTCCAAACATTACGCCCCAGTAAACAGATGTTGAGCCGCTACCTTTACTAAAGTCACCATTACCCGTGATATATAAAGCCACTGGCACCATCAATACTGTAGATAAGATTGGGATAAAGAAATTTAAAGATGTATGGCAGTTAGGGTGCTCAATAATATCGTCATCATCTTGCTCTGTATTTTCTGCAGATAATATATTTAACGATTCTTCATGAGCACGTAATTCAGCTTTTTTCATTGGCCCCCAAGAAAAATTGGAGAAGATATAAAATAATACGGAAGCTAAAGAGAACCATGCCATAATATTAAACACCATCGAACTGGCTAAAATCTCAAAGGGTTCACCTGTAATAAAACCTTTTGAAATTTGAACACCAATCACCCCCATCATCGCTGCCCCCCAACCGTTTATCATCGCTGACGAGCACACTGACACACAGGATGTTTGCACGATATAGGACATTTTTTCTGGTGAAACACCATAGTTTTTCGCGAGTGTTTTTGTTGATGCTCCCGCGATTAACTGGTTGATTGAACTTTCAATAAAAATTAATGACGTAATAATCATTGCCATTAATTGGACAGCTTTTCTATTTTTAATTAACTTGGTTTTATTAGTCAATAATCTGACAAGTGACCTAACGCCACCTGTAACCACGACAAGCCGCATAATACCGCCTATCATAACCATAAATAGAATTGTTTTTGTATTTCCCGGTGAGGCAAAAGTATTAATAATCCCGTCAAGCGTACCGTTAACCCCTAATAAAATATTATGATCATTAATAACAGTAAACCCAACTAATATTCCCAATAATAAAGATAAAATAACTTGGCGTGTAAAAATAGCTAAAAGTATCGTGACCAGTGGAGTGACAATGGTCCAGATTCCATAATCATTCATGGGATGCTCTCTTATTATAGTTTATTGTGATTTTAATTAAGATAATGCTTTTTCTAAATCATTTAATAAATCGTTAATATCTTCAATGCCTACCGATAAACGCAATGTTGTATCGTAAACATGAATACTTTCTCTTTCTTCTTTCGTCATTGAGCCGTGAGACATAGTTGCTGAGTGGTTTACCATACTTTCCACACCACCAAGAGATTCCGCTAACACAAAATAAGTCACTTTGGATAAAAAACTTTTGGTGTCCTCGATATCCCCTTTTAGTTTTATCGTCACAACGGCTCCACCAGTTCGCATCTGTGTTTTACATAGCTGATGTTGTGGGTATGAAGGTAAACCTGGGTAATAAACGTGTTCAATTTTCGGGTGTGAGGCTAAGTATTCTGCGACTTTCTGAGCATTGCTACATTGTGCCGACATGCGCAATGCCAATGTTTTTAAGCCACGTAATGCGAGATATGAATCAAACGGGGAGGCAATTGCGCCGAGTGTGGTTTTTAGAAAATCAAGGCGATTTGCAATCTCTTCACGCTGGGTAATAACGGCTCCGCCAATTAAATCTGAGTGGCCACCGATATATTTGCTTGCGGATAACATCACTAAATCAGCACCTAATTCTAATGGCTTTTGGTTCCATGCTGTTGCAAATGTATTATCCACACACGTTAATATATTATGCGTTTTCGCTAATGCACAAACCGCTGTAATATCCACTAACTCTAATAAAGGATTGGTTGGGCTTTCAATCCAAACTAAGCGAGTGTTACCTTTTATTTTCGCTTTAACTTCATCAAGGTTATTTAAATCAACATAATCGATTTCGTGGCCACAATTCTCAGTTGCAACACGCTCAAATAAGCGGAAAGTACCGCCATAAACGCCTTTCATGGCAATAATATGGGAGTCTTTTGGTAATAAGTTTAAAACTAAACTTGAAGCCGCAACCCCAGAAGCAGTTGCCGTTGCGTAGACTCCGCCTTCAATTTCAGCCAATAACGTTTCATAAGCATAACGTGTAGGGTTACTGCAACGGGAATAACAATATTCACCATGATCCGTTAAGCTCTGTTGAACAAAGGTACTTGCGGTTGTGATTGCAGGAAAAATAGCATGATTGACGGTATCTTGCTGTTTCCCACCATGAATTAAAACTGTAGCAATATTCTTAGTCATAATTAAAAACCCAATCATAGAAAGATAACGAAATGTTTATTTATATTTGTTGCTAAAAGGAATATGCCATAGGGAAATAGAAAATTTTTTCTAAAAATAGATGACTTTATACAAATTTAGAGAAAATTTTTCTAAACAAGAATTAATAACCTTAAAATACAATGGGTTGATTAATTAAAGTAAAATGAGCGAGCCGTCACAATATCATTATTTAGTTTATCAACATCCTCTAAATCTATAGAAACCTATCGTTAACTTATTAAAATAAAAGAATAATTGTAGATTAAAAGTTAATTATATTATCGAGTAATGTAATTAATCATTATGATAATTATTATTAGCATAATATTTTCATCTGTTATTTCATCTATCATCTCCACTGACTTACTCTTTAATGCTGATATGGTAGAAATTTATTCTCTTCTACTGTTTCACTATTTCTCTTGCAACCTAATCTGCTATCTACGTCTATCAATGACCAACTAAAAAATTACGGACAAAAAACACACACTACTATCTATATTCATAGTTAAAATGATTAATAGTATGAATGCACACAAAACAATCTGTTCAATACTTGTACAATTTGTATATTAAAAACCATAAAGTTTATTGTGTTTATTAAATTCAAAATTAACCTTTGAATTAAAATTTTGGTTTATTTACACCCAGAATTATATTTTATATAGAAAAATTGAATCAAATCAAACAAAAAAACCATCTATGTAAAACAAAAAACTAAAATAAAAAAAACCTTAATTATTTATATTAAAGGATTAGATTTATTTAATATTTTAAAGATTACCTTTCTATTTCAATACTTAAGGTGAATACCAAACAATCACTTGTATCTAAATTATTGAATATGGTAGAGTCGAAAAATACCTACAAATATAGGTATTCTGCATATTAAACTTTCACACTACAGTGAAGTTATATATTGAATCATTAAATTCGGTTAAGTTAACTTGAGACATAAGAAAATAATGAAGAGGATAAAAAATACTTACAAAAATTATTAATTTATTTCAATTAGATAATTACAGTTAAGTTTTTTATCTAGCACTGCACATATTTATTTCATTTAAAGAAAAATGAAGTTTTTTATATTGCACTTATTCTGACCTGTATTTTCAGATGTAATAACTCACGTAGAACACAATAAAAATACTCACATTAACGACAAACACAATATTAGGAACCCATTATGACTAATCATTTTTTAGTGCACGAACCTGCCATGCTAAAACTGCTGGAACAGGTCGTCAATATCGAATCAGGCTCTTATGACAAGGCTGGCGTCGATAACCATGCCGCTGTGTGGCGTGAAAAATACCAAGCAATGGGGTTCGAAGTTGAAATCATTGAAAATGAGTCATTAGGCAACAACTACCGCATTTATTACCCATCCGTTAAGGCCGATATCTTAATTTTACTACACTTAGATACTGTTTTCCCTAAAGGCACTGTTGCAGAGCGCCCATTTAGCATTGAAGGTGACAGAGCTTACGGCCCTGGTGTGATTGACATGAAAGGCAGTCATGTCATGGTGTACCAAGTCATCAAGCAACTGTATGACAACCAAGACGCACGCTATAAAAATATCGAAATCCTACTCAATTGCGATGAAGAAATTGGTTCTATTTCATCCCGTGGCGTGATTGAAAAGTGCGCATTAGGTAAGCGTTATGCCCTTGTCATGGAACCTGCTCGTGCCAATGGAGCCATTGTCAGCGCACGCCGTGGTGTGGGTACTTATCTGCTAAACATCGAAGGGAAGGCTTCTCACTCGGGTATTGCCCCTGAAGCAGGCATCAGTGCTATTCAAGAATTATCCCACAAAATTCAAAGCTTACATGCACTCAGCGCCCATGACCAAGGCTTATCCGTTAACGTTGGCCTTATTTCAGGTGGGACATCCGTCAATACAGTTGCACCTAATGCACGAGCAGAAATCGATGTGCGAATTTCTTCTGAAGAACAAGGTGTAGAGATCGACAAAAAAGTCAGAGAAGTGTGCAGCAAACCTGTATTAGAAGGTATCAAACTAACCTTAACTGGCGGCATTAATCGCCCTCCAATGGCGAAAACAGATGAAAGTACCGTACTTATCGACATCATCAAGCAAGAAGCAGCGAACTTAAATATCGAGTTAATCGATGTTTCAACTGGTGGTGGTTCTGACGCATCCTTTACTGCGGGTGTAGGCACAGCCACTGTCGATGGTTTGGGCCCAATTGGTGGCTACCAACACAGCGATAAAGAATATTTAGAAATTCCATCTTTAACTGAGCGAGCACAGTTATTTTTCAATGTATTACAACGTATTACACAATAAATAATAATCCAACAGGATAATAATATGGCAACAACCTCAACAACCACACCAACACCAACAAAAAAACGATCGGAAGGTTTGAACCCTTACGTTTTATTGTTTTTCATTTTAGTGATCGCAGGAATTGCGACATGGATCGTTCCCGCAGGGCAATATGCATCAGAAACCAAAGTCATTACTATGGTTAAAGATGGTATTGAAACAAAAGTGTCTAGCTCTTACACCA
The DNA here is from genome assembly GCF_040396775.1 of Providencia sp. Lineage (GTDB taxonomy): Bacteria > Pseudomonadota > Gammaproteobacteria > Enterobacterales > Enterobacteriaceae > Providencia. Next base: position 343,759 of record NZ_JBEBNT010000002.1, on the reverse strand, counting down.
TACCGGGCAGTTATGAGCGTTTGCCGGAACAACACGGTATTTTACCGGGGCAAATTTTCACCTCTATTGCCGATGGTTTAGTTAAAGCTGCGCCAATTATCTTTTTAATTATTTTTACGGGTGGTGCGTTACACCTTCTTGAAGAAACGGGCGCTATCAAAAAAGTACTGAATAATATTTCGCGCAGTAAGAAGCTCAATGATTTCCTGTTAATTACGATTTTCTTTGTAGTGTTTTCTATTTTAGGCACCACAGGTATCGTCGTTAACTCAATCATTGCATTTGTTCCTATCGGGTTGCTCGTCGCAAAATCAGTCGGGATGGATGATAAGTTTGGTGCGGCATTGGTTTATGTTGCGGCCTACGCTGGCTTTAACGCCTCAATTATGGCACCGATGACCGTTGGTTTATCCCAAGGCTTAGCTGACGTTCCACTGCTATCTGGCCTTGGTTTTCGTATGGTAATTTATATCGCCTTCGTCATCGCGGGTATCTTGTTTTTAACCTTCTACACCAAAAAATGCCGTAAACAAGGCATGGTACGCCCAGAAATTGCTGCCGATGATGCTGATCACCAAACGTCAAAAATTTCGGCGCTGCACATCATCACCCTGTCATATAGTGCATTCTGCTTAGTTGCCTTTATTTTTGGTGCTGTCGAGTGGGGTTGGGGTGAAAAAGAGATGATGGCCATGTTTATCATCTTAGGCGTGGGTGTCGGTGTACTTAACCGCATGTCACCAAATAGCATTGCAACAGGCTTTTTAAAAGGCTGTGCGGGCATGGTTGGTGGTGCATTTATCGTTGGTATGGCACGCGCCATTGCGATTGTGTTATCTGATGGCATGATCTTAGACACCATCGTCAATGCCATTATTTCGATGATGGATGGCTTGCCAAAAACCCTTTCTGCACTCTCGATGTTTGCAACCGCTGCCATCATGCACTTCTTTATTTCTTCTGGTTCAGGTGAGGCCGCTGTATTAGTGCCAATCTTTACCCCGATGGGCGACCTATTAGAAATTACCCGCCAAACAACAGTACAAACGGTCCTGTTAGGTGAAGGTGTAGTGAACTGTATAAACCCTACATCTGGCATTTTAATGGCCGTACTGGCCACAGCAAAAATCCCGTATACCACGTGGGTTAAATTTATTTGGCCATTGGTATTCACATGGATTGTCATTTCTATTGTGGCTCTAGTTTATGCCGTCATGACCAATTTAGGGCCGATCTAACCCCTAAAGTTATTACCCAATAAACGGACTTAACACCACCCTTTGCGGTGGTGTTATTTTTTCAACATAACAAGGAGAAACGTACGATTACCATTAGGGTGTGATGCGCTAATATGATAGAACCCTCCATCATTTCTTAACCTTCCTGATGACCTCTTTCAAAAACACTAATTTAATTTTCTTTTTATTATCATCTAATTAGAAAATATTATTGTTGGTTAATAAACAAACAAATCAATAAAGAAAGCAGTTTAATTAAAGTAACACTTGTGCCATTTTGTGAATAAAGTGATAAACATCACAAATTTTTTCACATTTAAATGTGAAGTCATAAAATAAAAAAATAAAATATAACTAAATTAAAAACAATTAGTTAAAAAAACAAACCTGATTCATAAAAATAAAATTTATGTGATTGCCATCATTCGAATGTGAATTTTATCGTGTAATCATGTATCACAATAACAAAGATTCACAACATCAGGAGAGTACGATGAAATCGATTAATCATGTTGCCGTTATTGGACTCGGTTCAATGGGGATGGGTATTGCAAAGTCCCTGATTAGAAATAACGTACCAACCTACGGTTTTGACATTAACACCGCCGCATGCGACGAATTAAAAGCCTGCGGTGCAAAACAAGTCGGTAAAAACGCGGCTGAGTATGCCAATGAGATAGATGCTATTTTACTCGTGGTTGTTAATGGAAAACAAGTTGAGCAAATTTTATTTAATGGGGAAACCCCATTAGCCGCGGCGCTACGTCCGGGAACGATTGTGGTTTTACACAGCACACTCGCCGCCGAACAAGCCAAGCAAATTGAGAAAAAACTCGAACAATATCAAATTCAAATGCTGGATGCGCCAATCTCTGGCGGTGCAATTAAGGCCAACGACGGCAAGCTTACCGTGATGGCATCTGGAAAACCTGCGTTATTTACTGCGCTCAAGCCTGTTTTCGATGCAACTACAGAGCGCTTATACCAAGTTGGTGAAGACATCGGCATGGGCTCAACCGTGAAAACCATCCACCAGCTATTAGCCGGTGTTCACATTGCCGTTGCCGCTGAAAGTATGGCGCTCGCCGCAAAAGCGGGTATTGATTTAAACCTCATGTACGACGTTGTCACCCACGCAGCAGGCAATTCATGGATGTTTGAAAACCGCATGCAGCACGTGCTAGATGGCGACTATTCACCAAAATCCTCCGTGAATATTTTCGTTAAAGACCTTGGCCTTGTAATGGAAACAGCAAAAGCGTTGAATTTCCCACTTCCACTGGCCTCAACGGCACTGCAAATGTTTACCGCAGCAAGCAATGAAGGTTTTGGTGGTGAAGATGATAGCGCGGTGATCAAAACCTTTAAAGGCATTCAATTACCTGAAAAGGGGGATAAATGAGTATTCAACTCGGTGTAATTGCAGATGATTTTACAGGCGCAACAGACATCGCGGGGTTTATGGTGCAAAGCGGTTGGAAAGTAGTGCAATTACTCAATGAACCTGACGCAAATACCGTGATCCCGCAAGATGTTGACGCTATTGTCGTCAGCCTAAAAAGTCGTTCATGCCCTGTAGATGAAGCAATTAGCGCTTCACTAAACACCTGCCAGTGGCTCAAAAACCAAGCGGGTTGCCGTCAAATATTTTTTAAATATTGCTCAACCTTTGATTCGACAGAAAAAGGCAATATTGGCCCAGTGACCGATGCCCTTATGCAGGCACTTAAAGCGGAGATCACGGTAGTCACCCCTGCTCTACCTGTAAATGGCCGCACAGTCGTCCATGGCCACTTATTTGTGAATGGCAAATTGCTTAACGAAAGTGGAATGCAAGACCACCCTGTCACACCAATGACTGATGCCAATTTGTTGCGCGTGATGGAAAAGCAATCCCAAGGGCAAGCAGGGTTAGTCGATTTAGTCACGGTTTTGCAGGGCGCTGATGCGATTAAATCGCAGTTAAACACATTGCAAAACCAAGGCGTACGCTATGCCATTACCGATGCCATCACCATGGAAAACCTATTACCGATTGCCCAAGCTGCAAAAGATTTGCCGTTATTAACGGGGGGCTCTGGCCTAGGCGCCGCTATCGCAACCGTGCAAACAGGCATCGCTTGGCAGCGTGATACCGCATTAGGGGAAAAACCAGCAGCAACGCAGCGTAAGGCCGTTATTTTATCAGGTAGCTGTTCGCAAATGACTAATGCGCAAGTTAACACTTACGCTGCCATTGCACCAAGCCGTCAAGTAGATGTAGGCGAGTGTTTATCAAATCCAGATTACGCCAAAACGTTATCTGCATGGGTGGCTGAACACCAATCTAACCCGCTAGCACCTATGCTGTATGCCACATTGCCTGCGGACAAACTGAAACAAGTTCAGCAAAAGTACGGTATGCAACAATCCAGTGAAAGTGTAGAAAAACTGTTCGGTGAAGTTGTTTCACTGTTAAAACAGCAAGGCTTTAATACCTTCATTATTGCAGGGGGTGAAACCTCGGGAAAAGTCGTCCAAAGCCTTGGTACACAACAGCTTAGTATTGGTGCCCCAATTGTTCCCGGTGTGCCATGGGTAAAAGACCGTCTAAGTGGTGATTGGTTAGCGCTGAAATCAGGTAATTTTGGTCAAGAAAACTTCTTCCAAGAAGCGCAGGAGATGTATTTATGAGTGCAGAACAAGCACTGCGTGTTGAATTATGCGAATGGGCAAAATCGATGTTCATGCGGGGCTACAGCAGCGGCGGCGCAGGTAATATCAGCGCAAAACTGCCTGACGGCACAATCATTGTGACACCGACTAACTCCAGTTTCGGCGACCTTGTCCCTGAGCGTTTAAGCAAATTAGATGCAAAAGGCAATTGGATTGATGGCGACAAACCGACCAAAGAAGTCTCCATGCACATGGCAATGTATGAACAGCGCCCTGATTGCCAAGCGGTCGTTCATTTACATTCACCGTGGCTAACAGCGTTGTCTTGCTTAGAAAATGTAGATAAAACTAATTGCTTACCCCCTATCACCCCCTATTACGTGATGCGAGTTGGGCAGTTACCTTTAGTGGAATATTTACCGCCGGGCGACCCGAAAATTGGGGAAGAAATCGCCAAATTAGCCAAAACACACTCTGCCGTTTTGTTATCAAACCACGGCCCTGTTGTTGGCGGGAAGACCCTAAGACAAGCATTTTTTAATGCCGAAGAACTCGAAGATACGGCGCGTTTATATCTCACCCTATTACCACTTGGGTTTAAAACGCTGACCAATGCCGATGTACAAGAACTCAAAGACCGTTATCCACAAAAATAACGTTATAACGAGGAACATAGAATGGCAAAGTTTGCAGCAAATCTCAGTATGATGTTTAACGAAGTTCCGTTTATTGAACGTTTTGGACGTGCAGCCAACGCGGGGTTTCAAGGCGTCGAATATTTATTTCCCTATGAAGAACAACCCTCAGCGATTGTTGAGCAGCTCACTAAACATAACTTAACGCAAGTGCTGTTTAACATGCCAGCCGGTAATTGGGCTGAAGGCGAACGCGGTATGGCGTCAATACCAGGGCGCGAAAATGAGTTTCAACAAGGTGTTCACAAGGCGTTGGAATATGCCCTCGCACTGAACTGTAAACAAGTTCATGCGATGGCAGGAAAAACCAATAGCCAATTCACCCCTGAGCAACAAAAAGCGTGCTTTATTCAGAACATTCAGTACGCGGCGGATGTGATGGCAGAACATGGCATTAAAGTATTGATTGAACCTATCAATACTCGCGATATGCCAGGCTACTTTCTGACAACACAAAAACAAGCCGAAGCGCTGCTCCCAGAAATAAATCGTGATAATGTATTCATTCAGTTAGATCTCTATCACTGCCAAATCATGGAAGGTGATTTACTGAAAACGATTGAGCGGCTATGGGGTAAATTCAACCACATTCAAATTGCTTCTGTGCCATTTCGCCATGAACCCGATACTGGGGAAGTCAATTATCCATGGATTTTCGACAAGTTAGACGAAATGGGCTATCCGGGCTGGTTAGGGTGCGAATACATCCCCGCAGGAAAAACAGAAGATGGGCTGGCTTGGTTTAAGAAAATACAGGTTAAATAGGAATTAAGATGATCCCATCAGAGCGCAGAGACTTTATTTATCGTTATCTTCATGAATATCAAACTGTTTCCATAAGCAGTTTGGTGGAGCTAATGAACGTCTCACATATGACGGTTCGCCGTGATATCAGCGCTCTGGAGGAAGAAGGAAAAGTCGTCAGTATCAGTGGTGGCGTGAGGTTAAACAATGCCTTACACCAAGAATTACCGTGGAATGAAAAAGCGCGTCTTCATTACCAAAGTAAACGTGAAATTGGCCGTTTTGCTGCGTCTCTCGTGGAAGATGGCCAAGTTGTTTACCTTGATGCAGGCACGACAACATTCGAAATTGCCCGCGTGCTTGGGGAACGGTTTAATTTAACCATCGTGACCAATGATTTTTCTATCGTCCAGTATTTGATTAATAAGCCTCAATTGAATTTATTCCACACTGGAGGAAAAGTTGATAAGCGCAACCACTCCAGCGCCGGCAATATCGCCGTTATGATGCTAAAAAGTCTTAATATTGATGTAGCGTTTATCAGTACCAGTTCATGGGATTTCGAGCACGGTGTCTCTACCCCTCATGAAGAAAAAGTTCTGTTAAAACAAACATTATTAGAGATATCTCGCCGGAGTGTTTTAGTTTCAGACAGCAGTAAATTTGGTAAATATGGCATGTTTCGCGTATGTGCTTTGGAACAATTGGATGACATTATTTGTGACAACCATTTGCCAGAAAACATCATTAAAAAATTAGAAGAAACAAATATAAATTTCTATCCGATTGACGTGTAGAAAAATAAAATAGACCCTAGATAGAGAACACAATATGACAACTTTTTCTTTATTAATGATAGCATTAATAGGGATTCTTATACTCCTATTAATGATAATTAAATTTAAAATCCACCCTTTTGTTGCTTTATTAATTGTCAGTTTATTTGTTGCCATTGCGACCGGTATTCCATTAGATAGCGTTGTTAAAGCCGTAACTGATGGTCTCGGTGGTGTCCTTGGTTCTGTCGCTATTATTATTGGTCTGGGGGCGATGCTCGGGCAATTAATTGAACGCTCTGGCGGCGCAGAAAACTTAGCCATTAAAACTGGTAAATCCCTAGGGGCGAAAAAAACTATTGCCGCCTTAACGATTGCAGGTTTTATTTTAGGTATTCCCGTTTTCTTTGATGTTGGCTTTATTATTTTAGCGCCAATTATTTATGGCTTTGCAAAAGTCGCTAAAATATCACCATTAAAATACGGTTTACCTATTGCTGGAGTGATGTTAACCGTGCACGTGGCATTGCCACCACACCCAGGCCCTGTGGCCGCCGCGGGTATTTTGCACGCAGACGTGGGTTTATTAACATTAATTGGTTTTGTTATTTGTATTCCTGTTGCCATTATTGGTTATTATATTGCGAAATATATTAATAGAAAAAATTACCATTTATCTGTTGAGGTATTAGAGCAATTACAATTAGCCAAAGATGAACCAAGTAAAGGGGATATTGTTTATACGGATAGAGCTAATCCGCCAAAACCAAGTACTGTTATTGCGATGATTGTTATCCCAATTCTCATTATTATGTTGGGAACCGTTTCATCGACATTATTAGAAAAAGGCGATCCAATAAGAACGTTCTTTACCTTCATTGGTTCCCCAATTATTGCCTTATTAATTGCATTAATTCTGGCAGTCTATTTCTTAGCATTACGACGTAATTGGACCTTACAACATACTAACAATATTATTGGTGATGCTATTCCTGCGGCAGCTGTCGTTATTATGATCACTGGTGCGGGGGGCGTATTTGGTAAGGTCTTGGTAGAATCAGGCGTAGGAAAAGCCCTCTCCGATGCTTTAGCCATGATTGATATGCCAATTATTGTCGCTGCATTTATTATTTCACTGGTTTTACGTGCTTCGCAAGGCTCAGCAACCGTTGCCATTCTGACCACGGGTGGGTTATTAAGTGAAGCCGTTATGGGGTTAAGTGGCACACAGCTGGTATTAGTCACCCTCGCCTCCTGTTTCGGTGGCTTAGGTTTATCCCACGTGAATGACTCTGGCTTCTGGATTGTCACTCGCTACTTAGGGTTATCTGTTAGTGATGGCTTAAAAACATGGACCGTATTAACCACACTCTTAGGGTTACTCGGGTTCTTGTTTACAGGGTTAATTTGGATGATGGTGTAATCATTCAAACTCAAAGCTTCCTTTATCATAAAGGAAGCTTTTTATGACTCATTTTTCTATTTTTTCAATAAAACACATCACTTCATCCATCAATGGGAACAGCTGTTTCTCTATTTCAATAAATAAGGCATTTTTTTGGGTGAAATCAGGGTGAGAAATTAATTCGCTAGCCAGCACGCTATATTGTGGCATTTGCGTTAAATGTTTATTCCATTGACTATGTTGTAGTTTTTGCCAATAGGCTTTTTGAATCGTCACATTTTGCCCCATTAACCATAACTCTAAACAGAGTTTTTGGTGGTTAAGCACAATGCCAAACCGAAGCTTTCGCTTTTTCAAAAAGTTATTCACAATAGGGAAATAAGAGTAATCAAGATAACCAGGTGCAACGTTACCATATTCAAAACCGCGTTCTGGTTGTCTTACAAGGTATTGCTTTGTTTGCATCAACGTTTTAATTAAATATTCATAAACAACGTTGAGTTCACCCTCTTGTACTTGTCGTTGGTAATGATTGAGTCGCTGTTGTAAATTATCCATTTTATTGCTCTCCAGTATTGTTTGCATAAAATACTACCCGAAGCCTGCCTTTCTCACCTTAACTACGAATTAAAAACAGACAGCGCCATGTAGGGATAGTATCATTGGCGCCATTAGCTCCTTTTTATTATTTGAGATTTTATTGTGACTTCATTTGCTGACCTTAACGCGCTGAGCGCTGAACAACTGTCTAACCTACAAGAGTTAGGTTACCTCAGTATGACCCCGATCCAAGCAGCCGCCCTTCCTGCTATCCTTGCCGGGAAAGATGTTCGTGCGCAAGCCAAAACAGGCAGTGGCAAAACAGCTGCATTCGGTTTGGGTTTATTACAACGTATTGATGCCAAATTATTTAAAACCCAATCACTGGTTTTATGCCCGACTCGCGAACTCGCAGAGCAAGTCGCCAACGAATTGCGCCGCTTAGCCCGAGCAATTCCGAACCTTAAAATTCTCACCTTATGTGGTGGTGTGCCTTTTAGCGTGCAACGTGATTCCCTTGCTCACGCCGCCCATATTATTGTCGCAACGCCGGGTCGCTTACTTGACCACTTAAACCGTGAAACCGTTCAACTTGATGAGTTGCAAACGCTAGTGCTGGATGAAGCGGACAGAATGTTAGACATGGGCTTTATGCCTGACATTGAAACCGTAATGAATTATGCACCGATGAGCCGACAAACTTTACTGTTTTCCGCGACTTGGCCAGATGAAATCGCCCGTATTAGCCTGCAAATTCAGCACGAGCCGCAAACAATTGAAATCAATAGTGTTGATGAGTTACCTGCGGTTGAGCAGCAGTTTTATGAAGTTTCACGCCACGGTAAAATCGAATTATTACAAAAATTATTAAGCCGTGAACAACCCGCGTCTTGCGTGGTTTTCTGTAACACCAAAAAAGATTGCCAAGCGGTGTATGACGCACTGAGTGACAGCAAGCAAAGCGTTTTAGTATTGCATGGTGACTTAGAGCAACGTGACCGAGACCAAACCTTAGTGCGTTTTGCAAATGGTAGCAGCCGCGTGTTGGTTGCAACCGATGTCGCTTCACGCGGGTTAGATATTAAAGCCCTCGAAATGGTCATTAACTATGAATTATCATGGGATCCTGAAGTTCACGTGCACCGTATCGGCCGTACAGCTCGCGCAGGTGAAAGTGGTTTAGCCATTAGCTTATGCGCACCAGAAGAGGCACAACGCGCAAATGCCCTCGAAGAAATGCTGAACATGAAACTAAACTGGCAACCTGAGCCCGTAGGCCTTCGTATTACACCACTTGAAGCCACAATGGTGACGTTATGCCTTGATGGCGGCAAAAAAGCCAAAATACGCCCAGGTGATATTTTAGGGGCACTTACAGGGGATGTCGGCCTTAATGGAGCAGACATAGGTAAAATTGCTATTCACCCAACTCACGCTTATGTGGCAGTAAAACGCTCCGTCGCTCAACAAGCATGGAAACACCTGCAACAAGGTAAAATCAAAGGTAAATCCGTAAAAGCGCGATTACTGAAATAAAAACTTTGTTTTATTCCCTTTATTTTTCGATAAAGGGAATCTTTCCTAAAATTCAATTCCCCACTATTTTGAATATATAAATTATATATACATTTCATATATAAAGTTAGTTTCATTAAAAATAAAACAGAATATTATCACAATTTAATGGATTTCATTAAATTACCCTTTTTAATTAGAAAAATAAAAACTAACATAATGCAACTTAAGTAAAATAAAACTGAGAGGCAATATGGAAATCAAGTTTAATACAAAAATAGAAAACCCTGATGAGCTCGCTAACATTATCGGATGTGATACATCTGAATTAGGCGTGGAATTAGAAAAAATATGCTCTGCTAGCTTTAACGAATATATTGATATGTTTCAAGGAACTAAAGCATTCAAGCGTGGCAGTGATATTTTAGAATATCGATTATTCCTATTAATTAAATATTATTTTAATGGCCAAATTCCTGATGAACAGTCTATTAGCCGTTTATTTCAATCAACAGCATCAGAAAGCCGAGGATATCTAAGATCTATTATCTCAAAATATCAATACCAATTAAAATCAGCAATAAATGACACCATTAGAAATATTCTTTCAGAAGCTAAAATCACGCAAGACACAGGCCCTTATACAATCACATTAAATAACACCAACATCATCGAAGAGCTAAACAGGAAATTAGTGGATATTGATGGTACTTTAACATCTGTCGCTAAAAAACGTGGTAGTGTTTCTACATACGAAGTAACGAAATCTTCATATTTAAAACTCTGCGAAGATTTAAGCGTTACCCCCGTGGAATATGTAAAAAAATGAGTGATGAAATCGCAATCGCGAGTTTATTGATGGCCATATTAGCTATCATATATGGCACTTGGTACCCAGAAATCATGAAAGCAATAAATTTAAATGTTCCTGACCATGACAAAATGGAAAATTATAATATCGCAAAACAAACATTTCGCGGAAAATGTTTGCCCTTAACGGTAATATCCATTTTAGTTGTCATCATCTTCCTACCCACTATCATTCCTATCATTTCGCATTCTGTGAGTGTATTCATGCGAGATGGGATAAGCGCCTATAAAGGCTACAACACTGTAAAAATGGGAATTTTATTTGTCATAATAGTCAGTGTAATGATTTCTATTCAAATGCTACAACTCAGTTACGCCTTACGGAAAAAATGTAAAGCGCTAGAAACTGAAGAATAAATATTTTTCATCTATCGACTGTTTTTATCTTCACGTTAGAAGCTCTCTCTATCTAGGAGAGCTTCTTTATCTGTCATAAAGCACCTACCCAACTAGCTTCACATCAGAATAATTAAAAGTATTTAACAGTACACGAAAACGTTTGCTTTTTATTTTGATGGCTATAAAATGCGTCGGATTTTTTTGGTCTGAGAAAAATAACTGGAGACAATCGTGCCTGAAGATAAAAATTACAGCCATGGCCCCGTGCCCATATCCGCGCGAAAAGGCGGACTAGCATTAACCTTTGTGATGCTAGGTTTAACGTTCTTTTCAGCCAGTATGTGGACCGGAGGTGCTCTCGGTACCGGTCTTAGTTTTCATGATTTCTTCCTCGCAGTTCTTATTGGTAATCTTCTTCTTGGTATCTACACCGCATTTCTTGGTTTTATCGGTTCGAAAACTGGCTTAACAACTCACCTCCTCGCGCGTTACTCCTTCGGTATTAAAGGCTCATGGCTCCCTTCATTTTTACTTGGCGGCACACAAGTCGGCTGGTTTGGTGTGGGTGTAGCAATGTTTGCTATTCCCGTTGGTAAAGCCACAGGCTGGGACATTAACTGGTTGATTGGGATTTCAGGTATTTTAATGACCGTCACCGTATTTTTTGGTATTTCTGCGTTAACCGTCCTTTCTATCGTCGCCGTCCCTGCTATTGCCATATTAGGGAGTTACTCAGTCTACCTCGCGATCACCGATATGGGGGGTATGAGTGCGCTGCAAGCTGTTGTCCCAGCAAAACCGATTGATTTTAATTTGGCGCTTGCCATGGTGGTCGGCTCATTCGTCAGCGCGGGCACCTTAACCGCGGATTTTGTTCGCTTTGGCCGCAAACCAAAAGTCGCCGTTTTAGTCGCACTAGTGGCTTTTTTCCTTGGTAACTCACTGATGTTTATCTTTGGTGCCGCAGGCGCTGCTTCACTGGGAATGGCCGATATTTCAGATGTCATGATTGCTCAAGGTTTGTTATTACCTGCAATTATCGTTTTAGGCCTAAATATTTGGACGACTAATGACAATGCCCTTTACGCTTCTGGTTTAGGTTTTGCTAACATCACTGGGTTATCCAGCAAAACCTTATCCATTGTAAACGGGTTAGTCGGTACATTGTGTGCATTATGGCTGTACAACAACTTTGTCGGCTGGCTAACCTTCTTATCTGCCGCCATTCCACCGATAGGTGGGATAATCATTGCTGACTATTTGATGTATCGCCATCGTTATGAAACATTTGATCGCAGCAAAATGCGTGATGTGAATGTCAGTGCGTTAATCGCTGTTGCAGCGGGCGTGATTGCGGGGAATTGGTTACCTGGAATTGTCCCAGTTAATGCCGTCCTTGGTGGCGCTTTGTGTTACGCTGTCCTTAACCCTTTATTCAATCGCCGCCGTGCCACGGATTCGGAGCTAACTCGTGCATAATCAAACTATTAAACATATCCATAATGTCCGCTTACCTGAGCGTGATGGCTTATGGCGCATCGATATCGACAACCAAAAAATCACTGCAATTACCCCGCAAGTGGATGGCGAAATCTTGCCAGAAAGCTTAAACGGTGAAGGTGGGTTAGTTTCAGCGCCTTTTGTTGAACCGCACATTCATTTAGATACCACCCAAACTGCGGGACAACCTAGCTGGAATCAGTCTGGTACCTTATTCGAAGGGATTGAACGTTGGGCTGAGCGCAAAGCCATGCTCACGCACGATGATGTGAAAAACCGCGCATGGAAGACCTTGAAATGGCAAATTGCTAACGGAATTCAACACGTTCGTACCCATGTTGATGTGTCTGACCCCACGTTAACAGCATTGAAAGCGATGCTTGAAGTTAAGCAAGAAGTGGCACCATGGGTTGATTTGCAAATTGTCGCCTTTCCACAAGAAGGCATTATGTCTTACCCAAATGGTGAAGAACTCCTTGAAGAAGCACTGCGCCTTGGTGCTGACGTCGTTGGTGCAATCCCTCACTTTGAATTTACCCGTGAATACGGAGTGGAATCGCTCCATAAAACCTTTGCTCTAGCCGAAAAGTATGACCGCTTAATTGATGTTCACTGCGATGAAATTGATGACGAGCAATCGCGTTTTGTGGAAACCGTCGCTGCGTTAGCACACGCAAAAGGCATGGGCTCCCGTGTAACCGCAAGCCATACCACGGCGATGCACTCTTATAACGGTGCGTATACGTCCCGTTTGTTCCGCTTACTGAAAATGTCGAAAATTAACTTTGTCGCCAACCCGTTAGTGAACATTCACTTACAAGGCCGCTTCGATACCTATCCAAAGCGCCGTGGGATCACGCGTGTGAAAGAGATGCTGGCTGCGGATATTAATGTGTGCTTTGGGCACGATGACGTTTTCGACCCGTGGTACCCATTAGGTACAGCCAATATGCTGCAAGTCCTGCATATGGGGTTACATGTTTGCCAATTAATGGGTTATCAGCAAATCAACGATGGGCTGAAACTGATTAGCGAATACAGCGCACGTACCTTGAACTTGCAAGACTACGGTGTCAGCGAAGGTAAACGTGCAAGCCTGTTAATTTTGCCCGCAGAAAATGGTTTCGATGCAGTACGCCGTCAAGTGCCAGTGCGTTATTCTATTCGTGATGGTCGAGTGATTGCCAATACCCAGCCTGCGGTAACCCAAATTCACCTCGAAGAAACTGAAACTGTTCGTTACGGATATTCCCCGCTAGTTTAATTATCGATAATTAAACTGATTAATAGCGCTCAATAAATAACTGAGCGCTTTTTATCTATCATCGGAAACAGGTTATTCCCCATTTAACTCGAAACATCCGCAATCATCACATCAATGCCCAGTTTTTCTAGACCAGTTCGCATTACATCCGTAATTTGACTATCCGTGATCAGTACATCCACTTTTTCAGTGTCGATAATACGATGCAAGCTAACTTGGTTAAATTTGCTAGAATCCGCAACTGCAATAATTTTCTTCGAAACTTCACACATTCGGCGGTTCATACGCGCTTCATTTTCATGATGCGTCGTAATTCCTTGGGTTAAACTAAAACCATCTACACCGAGAAATACCATATCAAAATGGTAGTTTTCTAATGAAAGCTCAGCTTGAGAACCGTAAAATGACAATGAGCTGCGGCGTAAATGCCCCCCTGTTACAAGTAACTCAATTTGATTAGCACCCACTAATGCATTCGCCACATTCATCCCATTAGTCATGATAGTAATATCTTTCATTTCCTTGAGCTGTAAGGCAATTTCATACGTTGTGGTTCCTGAATCCAAAATAATCGTATTACCTGGTTTTATTAATGTGACAGCTAATTGCGCTATTTTTTGCTTAACTGCTAAATGCTCAGTTTGCTTCGTTTCAATGGTTCTTTCCGTTGTCATACTGGGAAAATCACTGAGTAATGCCCCACCGTATGTTCGGGTTGCAATACCCATTTTCTCGATAAATGTTAGATCACCTCGAATTGTCACTGTTGATACATTGAATAATTCAGCAAGATCAGTGACCTGAACAGCGCCTTGTTGTTTAAGCAACGAGATCGTTTTTTCTCGCCTCTCACTTGTACTACGAACACTTTTTTTCATTAACGTATCCACATAACCAACAATCAACGAGAAACACAAAAACCACATTGTGACTTTCACTTGAGTTTCAACGAATTTTTGCCTTTCATTTCCTTTATTCTAACAGTTTACTTTCGTTTCGATTTTTATTCACCTATCAACTTGCTTATTTTTAGCAAAAAACAGATCCGTTGTCACAAAATAAACCCTAACAACCTTTCGTTTTCTTTATTTCATTGATCTTATTTTTTCTTTCGATTAACGTAAAAAGGCGTTAATCAAACAAAGAAAGAAACAAAACGAAACAAAAGAGGTTACAATGAACGGTATATCAAAGCTTATTGAAAGACATAAGCAAGGTGAGCAAGTTGGGATTACGTCGGTTTGTTCCGCTCATCCTTTGGTATTGGAAGCCGCCATCAAACATGCCAAGGATAATGGAAGTTTGCTATTGGTCGAAGCAACCTCAAATCAGGTTGATCATGAAGGGGGTTATACAGGAATGACCCCGCAAGATTTTCGTAAATACGTTGATAACCTTGCGAACAATTTAGGTTTAAGCTTAGACAAATTAATCTTAGGGGGCGATCACTTAGGACCAAATCGTTGGCAGCATTTGCCTGCTGAATATGCGATGCAACAAGCAGAAACCGTTGTCATGCATTATGTTGCGGCAGGTTTTAGCAAAATTCATATTGATTGCAGCATGTCTTGTGCTGATGACCCTGCGATACTGTCCGATGAAGTGATCGCTAAACGAGCAGCAAGACTAGCCAAAGTTTGCGAAGAAACACGTCAAAAATATCATCCAGAACACGAAATTGTCTACATCATAGGAACGGAAGTCCCTGTGCCTGGCGGAGCAAATGAGTCCCTTGATGAGCTTGAAGTCACGTCTGAAAACGCAGCACAGAAGACCATTACCGCCCATAAAGAAGCCTTTGCCGCACAAGGTTTAACACCTATTTGGCCATTCGTTGTTGGGTTAGTGGTGCAACCTGGCGTCGAGTTTTCTCATGATAGTGTGGTCGACTACCAAGCTAAAAAAGCCATTTCATTAAGCAAATTTATTGAAAACTACCCAAATATGGTTTTTGAAGCGCATTCCACCGACTACCAACCTGCAATTGCCTACCATGAGCTTGTCCGCGACCACTTCGCTATTTTAAAAGTCGGTCCTGCTTTGACCTTCGCTCTACGTGAGGCGCTATACGCTTTGGAATTAATTGAAAAAGAGTTAGTTCCCACAGAAAAACTGAGTCAATTACGCCAAGTTTTAGAAGCGCAAATGTTAGCACATCCTGAAAGTTGGCAGCGTTATTACCATGGTGATACGCAGCAACAGCACCTTGCTCGTCACTTTAGTTACTCTGACAGACTACGCTATTACTGGCCAAATCAACAAGTTCAGCAAGCTGTTGAGCAATTATTTATCAACTTAGCGCAAGTGACTATCCCGCTTACATTAGTTAGTCAGTACTTACCTGCTCAGTACGATTTCGCACGCAATAGTGCACACAAAGTTTCTGCCCATGACTTCGCTATTGAGCACATTATTGATGTTTTACGTATCTACAATGCAGCTTGCCAGCCTGCGTCACTATAAGGAAATAGATTATGACTATGACACAAGCAATAACCGAATGTTGGACCGAAAAAGAAATTAGACAACAACCTGAGATGTGGCGGCAAACCCAAGCGTCAGTGAGCGCTTACCAAGCGAAAATAACAGCTTTTCTGCAACCGTTGCTTGCCCTCCCTGACCTGCGTATTTTACTCACAGGTGCAGGCTCTTCGGCCTTTATTGGTGATACAATCGCCCCCATACTCGCGAAAAAACTACAAGTTCCAATACTCTCTGTTTCAACGACAGACATGGTCAGCGACCCGGCAGGCTACTTACCAGAACACTGCCCGTTGTTGATTGTTTCTTTTGCTCGTTCAGGTTCAAGCCCCGAAAGCTTGGCTGCACTTACCATTGCTGAACAACGTAACCCTCGTTGTTTCCATTTAATAGTGACTTGCAACCCGCAAGGCGCACTATACCAACGCTATCATAACGAGGAAAACGCCCTAATTTTACCCATCCCAGCACAAACCTGTGACCGTGGATTCGCTATGACTAGCAGTATGAGTAGCATGATGCTTGGCTGTATAGCAGCTTTTGAATGTGAAGGAACCAACCGTGTTGCTGTCGATGATCTCGCTAACAGCGTTTCGTTACTCCTTGAGCAGCAAAAAGACATGCAATCATCACCTCTGCAAATTGCGGGTATTAAACGCATTATTTGGCTTGGAAGTGGCTGCTTGCAAGGTATTGCTCACGAAAGTGCCTTAAAGATTTTAGAATTAACAGCGGGGAAAACAGCCACGTTTTATGAATCACCAGTTGGTTTCCGTCATGGCCCTAAATCGTTGATTGATAATGAAACCCAAGTGATTATTTTGGTATCCAATCATCCTTACACCCGTGCTTATGACCTTGATTTATTAGCTGAATTACGTAATGACGCAATTGCCCGTAATGTCACTGCAATATCAGGGCAACAAGATACCACTATTGAGCAAGGCAATTATTTTTACTTGCCTAATGCTCAACATTTTTCAGACAGCCAGCTCGTTCTCGGCTTTTTAGTTTTTGCCCAAGTTTATGCGGTTGCCCAGTCGATTCATTTCTCTTTTGAACCCGATAACCCTTCACCACAGGGTTTTGTTAACCGCGTCGTTAAAGGTGTCAATATTTACCCTTGGCATACTGAACAATAGAGGTAAAAAATATGTCAATTATATCAACAAAATACTTATTACAACGTGCACGCCAACAAGGCTGGGCAGTACCTGCGTTTAATATCCACAACGCAGAAACTATTCAGGCGGTACTAGAGGTGTGTGCTGAGCGCCAGTCTCCTGCAATTTTAGCTGGTACACCAGGAACCTATAAACATATTGCATGTGAAGAAATGCTGGCACTGTGCCGAGCCTATTCCAAAAGCTACAACATGCCAACGATTTTACACCTTGACCATCACGAGCAGTTTGATGACATCGTTCATAAAGTCAATGCGGGTGTACGCAGTGCCATGATCGATGCTAGCCACTTTCCGTTTGAACAAAATGTTGATTTAGTGAGGCAAGTCGTCAATTTTTGCCATCGTTCGGATTGTAGTGTGGAAGCGGAATTAGGACAATTAGGCGGTCAAGAAGATGATAAAAATGTAGATGCTCAAAATGCCTTTTTAACAGACCCTCAGCAAGCCGTTGAGTTTGTACACCGTACAGGAATTGACAGTCTTGCCGTCGCAATTGGTACGGCTCACGGCATGTATACACAACCACCAAAAATTGATTTTGACCGTCTAGCTGTCATTGGAAAATTAGTTGATATCCCCCTGGTGTTACATGGAGGAAGTGGTGTACCCAACGATGATGTGACCCATGCCATTCGTTTAGGTGTTGCGAAGGTCAACGTAGGGACAGAATTAAAAATTGCCTTTGCAAATGCCGTAAAAGTGTATTTTGCAGAAAATCCGAATGCCAATGATCCTCGCTTTTACATGCGTACTGGTATGGATGCGATGAAACAAGTGGTCCATGAGAAGATCACGCTGTGTGGCTCTGAAGGTCGCCTATAACGAGGAGAATCACATGATTTTTTTGGGAGTCGATGGGGGCGGAACCAAAACAGCATTTGTTCTAATAACAGATACTGGAGAAGTGCTGGCACGTCATGAGTCAGCCACCAGCTACTACTTAAGTGTTGGGATGGATTCTGCCCGCAATGTTGTCATTAACGGTATCAATGAAATCTGTCGCCGCGCAAGCGTTCAACCTCACGAGATTGATTATACCTTCTTAGGGCTGCCCGCTTACGGTGAAATTTCAGCAGATATTGCCCAGCTCAATGCCCTTCCATCTTCATTACTCAACAGCGATAAATATCGCTGCGATAACGATATGGTTTGTGCATGGGCTGCAAGCTTAGGCTGCCAAGATGGTATCAATATCGTTTCGGGCACAGGCTCAATCGCTTATGGCGAGCACAACGGCATAACAGCTCGCTGTGGCGGATGGGGTGAACTATTTAGCGATGAAGGAAGTGCCTATTGGATAGGTAACCAATCTCTAAATTTGTTCTCTCGTATGGCTGATGGCCGTTTACAAAAAGATATTTTTTATGACCTACTACGAGAAACCTATCCTGTTGCCAACGACTTAGATATTTGTGACTTGGTTTTTAACCAATGGAAAGGCGACCGCGGAAAAATTGCATCAATTGCCCCTATTGCGTGTGAAGCCGCTATTGCAGGTGATAAACAAAGTCGAGCAATTTTCTTTCAAGCAGCAAAAGAACTGTCTTTGATGGTTGATTCTTTACGTGGACTTTTAAATTATCAATCAGATGAACGTGTTCGAGTATCTTATTCTGGGGGGGTATTTAAGTGTGGCGATATTATCCTTGAAGCATTTGCCTATGAGTTGGCAAAGCTCAATGGTAATTACCATATTTCATTACCTGAATATCACCCTAGCCTTGGTGCTGCCATTTATGCTGCAAAACTTAACAGTACGCCACTCAACGAGCAAGCATTAAAAAAACTGACACTTGGAGGCTAAGATGAAGAATAACTCTTGGATTATTTATACTTTTTTAGTAGTCATTACATGGGGCGTTTGGGGAGCATTTAGTGCTTGGCCAACGCAAGAATATGGCTATCCCGACCAATGGATTTATATTATTTGGTCATTCACAATGTTAATTCCCTGCTATTTTTCATTACGCGGGAAAAAATTTGATACCTCTGGTAAAGCCATTTTTTATGGTTGCTTAGTGGGCTTTACAGGTGCAGGTGGTCAATTACTATTATTTAAAACTCTTGCAATGGGAGCGCCCGCTTATTTAGTCTTTCCAATTATTTCTATTTCCCCCGCTATTACCGTTATTATGTCGCTGGGAATATTAAAAGAAAGAATTGCTAAATTAGGTTTTGTTGGTGTTGCTCTCGCTTTATTATCTATCATCATGTTTAGCATAAGCAGTAATAATGGAGAACAAAGTGATGGCATAACGTGGTTAGTTTATTCCGTAATCATCTGTGCTGCATGGGGAATTCAAGCCTTTTTTATGAAAAGAGCATCTAATGAAGGTGTGCAAGATAGTTCAATTTTCGGTTATATGACAATTACAGGAATTATTCTTGCCCCAATAGCTTGGTTAATGTTACCTGATGCATCAATAAGTTATCCATGGACTGCCATTGTTTCAACGGCATTTATCCAAGTCCTTAATGCCATCGGTGCCCTTTGCTTAGTCATGGCTCTAGCCAGAGGTAAAGCCACAATTATCGCGCCTTGTACCAATGCACTGGCACCTGTATTAACTGCTGTCATTTCACTCATTATATACCAAACAGTTCCAGGAACATGGTCATTAATTGGTATCGTACTTGCAGTAACAGGCTCAACAATTATGGTTTATTCAGAGGAAAAAAAGCAAATATTAAATATTACACCAAGTGAAAATAATAATTAAATATAGAATTTGAAATAGTCTTAAATTTAAATAAAATTCAAAAAATAACTGTATATAATACGGAGAATATACTCATGAATAAATATCATGTTGTTATTTTTGCCGCTCTATTTAGTTTTATTGCTAAAGCCGATATAAATAAAGAAACAATTAAATCACCCGAAAATAAAATATCATTCAGTGCTAATCTTGCCAAGACTCCACCAATGGGATGGTCCAGTTGGAATAATTATGGCGATAGAATTAATGAAAAAATAATCATGGATACTATTGATAAAATGGTTTCAAGTGGATTAAGGGATGCGGGTTATATTTATGTCAATATTGATGATGGTTGGCAAAAACATAAAGGCTCTCGCGCTGAACATCCATTAACATTTGATGAGAAAAAATTTCCGAGAGGAATTAAATACATTGCAGATTACGCACATAAAAATGGTATGAAGCTTGGTATTTATAGCGGCCCAGGTAATGAAACATGTGCAGGCTATACTGGCTCTGAAGGGCATGAGCAAGAGGATGCAAAACTCTTTGCATCTTGGGGAATTGACCACTTGAAATATGATTCCTGCTGTAGCCATCAGCAAGCATCAAAAGAAGCTCTCGTGACAGCTTTTGGTGAGATGTCTAAACAGCTCGATAGCGCAGGTCGCCCGATGGTATATCATGCTTGCCATTGTGGCTGGCAAAATATTTGGGAGTGGGCTGCTGACTTAGGTGCCAATCAATGGCGCATTGGCCAAGATATCAGTGATGATTTCAACTACCCTGGTAACCGTGAAGGTTATTATTTTGATGTCCTCGATATGATAGACAGAGGGGTTGGGCTTGAACAATATAGTGGTAAAGGCCACTGGAACGATTACGACATGCTAATCATCGGGTTACATGGAAAATCTCAAGAACTTGTTGGTACAGGTGCATCGAATACGGAATATCGTACACACTTTGCCATGTGGTCTATGCTCAGCTCACCACTCTTGATAGGCGCCGATTTAGATAATTTAACTACTGATGATTTAACCACATTAAAGAATAAAGAAATTATTGCATTGAACCAAGATTCTTTGGGGATCCAAGCTAAACGTTATGTCAATAATGGTGACCTACAAATTTTTGCAAAACCTTTAGCCGACGGATCCTGGGCTGTCGCCCTTTTGAACCGCTCAGGGCAAACTGCAAACATGACGCTGAATATTCATCAAGATTTAGACCTTCCGTGGAAACAAACAAAAGTCCGTGATTTATGGGAACATAAAGATTTAGGAACTTTTGAAGAAAGTTATACCACTGAAGTTCAATCTCATGAGGCCAAAATATTACTCATTCGTAGCGGTTGGTAATTAGCAACCTCCTTGTGGCTATGGTTTATATTTCGTAGCCACGATATTTAATAATAATTATAAATAAAGGCTATTAGAATGGAAAATAAAAAAATATTATTTTTTTGTACATTTATATTATTAATCTCAAATAAAACATGGGCTGATGATCTAATTTTTGACAATAACTCTGAGAACATTTTAATCCAAAACCCCTCTCAAATTAATAATGATGAATATAATTTCAAAGCGGGCATGTTATTTGAGAATGAAAACACACAATCCAACAGTGACAAAAAAGGGATATTTGAACAAACCTATTATTTAGAATATGAAAAAGATAACTGGCATTTTTATGGCGGGTTCTACCAAGAGAATTATAATGTCTCCAGCTATTATAAAACAAAAGGTAGAGATAGTTGGTTTGACCGATACGAAACTAACCTTCGTTATCAAAGCCGTATCATTGATAATATTGAACTGGGTTTATTAGGTGGGTTTCGATATTACCGTTGGCATCACCGTAGTCCAGAAAACCAAGAACACATTTACAACACACTACGTTATGACATTCAACCCGATTGGAAAGTCACGCTAACCGACAACCTTAATTTTGCAGGTTGGCTTGGACTATTTAATTACTATAATCACATTAAAAAAAACGAGTTAACAGACAAAGAAATTGAAGGCGAAACAGGATTTAACTATGCATTCAATGAAACATTCAGTACTAGCCTCAATTATTATATTAATCAAGGTTGGAATAAGGGAAATCGCCCATCCTCAGAATTTGCTCAACAAGAAATCCGCCTATATTTTCCTATAAGCCTCCCTTTAGTTGCTGATCAGTCAACTACCTTGACCCCCTATTACCGTCACACTTTAGATACTCATCATTTTGATGATGAGCGCAATAAGAAAAAACATGAAAGGGACCGCCGATA
Organism: Providencia sp.; assembly: GCF_040396775.1. Classification (GTDB taxonomy): domain Bacteria; phylum Pseudomonadota; class Gammaproteobacteria; order Enterobacterales; family Enterobacteriaceae; genus Providencia. Next base: position 321,565 of record NZ_JBEBNT010000002.1, on the reverse strand, counting down.
TGGCTTGCTACTTGAACAGAATATTACTGACCGACTGTTTATCTCTTTGGAATATGCCTTAGAAACACAAAAACAAAGCTACGCAAATGAAGGTGAAAAACGACATTACCATTTTCACTATTCAGGTTTGAACCTCAGTTCTCGCTTTTAAGATTAACTGCAAATAATATACATCTGGCTGCTTCACAGCTTCAAGCAGCCATCTACACATCTGTAATTCTCTAAACTTTTCTTATAAAAATATCTTTCATCATTTTGTCACTCACCTATGCCATACTAAAATCTAATGATATAAAGGCAATATTCCCTTCTTTTACCTTATTTTTTGGTGATAAGTGCCTTTTATGTTATTTAGTTGTGATTTTGATTGAAATTCACACTGAAGGTTTTATATTTTTTAGAGAGTTATCTGAAACCGGATTTGAGCTTTATTTATAGCAACAATAACGCTAATACACTGTCTGCCATGCAGTGGTGGTCAATATTCCTGTTTTGCTGTACCGCGAATACGTCACAAATAAAGTTCTCTGAATCCCACTTTGCTAAAAATTGGAGATCAGATGAGTACCGAACATGCTGTTAATCAAAAAACCTCTGTCGACTCTTGGAAGCGCATTGTTAGCGAGCTATTAAGCGAGGCTGGCATTGAAATTAATGGCTCCCAGCCTTTCGATATTCACGTCCGCAATGACCAATTTTACAAACGAGTTTTACAGCAGGGCTCTCTTGGGCTCGGCGAAAGCTATATAGATGGTTGGTGGGATTGCGAGCGTTTAGATATCTTTTTCCACCATGCACTCCGCCATGGGCTCGATAAAAAACTGCCACATAATTTCAGTGACACCCTGAAAATTGCCATTGCGCGTATCCGTAATTTACAAACACCAAAACGTGCGCGCATGGTTGGGGAAGAACATTACGACCTTGGCAATGATTTATTTTCACGGATGCTTGACCCTTATATGCAATATTCCTGCGGTTATTGGAAGGGGTTAGAGAATACTCCTGAAAACTTACCTTTGGCGCAAGAGCAAAAATTAAAACTGATTTGCGAAAAACTGCAATTAAAACCAGGTATGCGTTTACTTGATATCGGTTGCGGTTGGGGAGGACTTGCGGCTTTTGCTGCAAAATATTATTCAGTGTCGGTAACGGGTGTAACGATTTCCGCTGAGCAGCAAAAATATGCACAAACGCGGTGTGCTGAACTTGATGTGCAAATTTTATTAGATGATTACCGTAATCTTAATGACCAATTTGACCGCATTGTTTCCGTTGGTATGTTTGAACATGTCGGGCCAAAAAACTATGCAACCTATTTTGATGTGGTGAAACGCAATTTAAAACCCAATGGGCTATTTTTATTGCACACCATTGGTTCTAATCGAAATAAGGTCAATGTCGATGCATGGATCAATAAATATATATTTCCAAATGGTTGTCTACCTTCACTGCAAAATATTGGTGAAAGTAGTGAAAATAAATTAGTGATGGAAGATTGGCATAACTTTGGCGCTGACTACGATAAAACGCTGATGGCGTGGTATTCACGTTTCCAAGTCGCTTGGCCTGAACTAGAAGCAAACTATACACCGCGTTTTAAACGAATGTTTTCTTATTACTTAAATGCCTGCGCGGGGGCTTTTCGAGCCCGAGACATCCAGTTATGGCAAATTTTATGGAGCCCGCAAGGTGTCGAGGGTGGCCTACGAGTTGCAAGGTAAATCTTGGTGCAGTGAAGTGACGATGAGATCAAGCCGATTGATTATCTAACCATCGCTCAATCACCTGTAACCCAATTTCGATTTCTTTTCTTAACTCTTTGGGTTGTAAAGGTTTTTTTTCTAAAATAGCACACGTCGCCATCGCCGTTTGCATGCCTAAACTCGCACAGCTGCTTTTTAATTGATGCGCCAACCGTTTAATCCGTTCAGCATCATGTTGTTGATAAGCAGCTTCAATATCGGCCAATAATGGGAAAGAATGCTGCTTAAAGATAGTTATCCACTCTTGAATTTTAGGATACCCCATCAATTGTGCATCATTTTCCAGTTGAGATAAATTGACCTGTTGTGGACTCTCTGAAGTGGTAGGAGCAAGGTATTCACCACCTGAAATATATTTAGTAATTAATTGATTGAGCGTATCCCGTGGAACGGGTTTTTGAATGATCCCGCGGAAAATTTTATTGGTACGCTGTCGCAACGTTTCATCAATCACATGGGCACTAAAACCTATTAGGATCAACAGAGGATATTGCTCTGATAACTGTTTTGCCAGTGTAATACCATCAATATCAGGCAAGCCAAAATCCACCAGCGCAGCGGTAAAGGAAGGTTGTTGTGAGAGTATCGCTAACGCTTCTGCGGCTGAGCCCGCTATCGTCACTTTCGCCCCACTTGAGATGAGCATTTCGCTGCTAATTTTTTGTGTCAGCGGGTTATCTTCTATCAGCAATAAATTCACGCCGTTCATGTTAATTGGTAATCCAGAGGGCTTATCAATTGGTTTAGATGCAAGGCAAAGGGGCAAGGTTAAGCGAAAACAGCTTCCCATACCCAACTCGCTATTGACTGTCAGTTCCCCGCCCATGGCCTCAGCCAAACTGGCACTGATGGTTAGCCCAAGACCAGTTCCTCCGCGCTGACTATCAACTTGCACAAACGGTTTAAAAATATCCGCTAGGCGCGAGCTTTCAATACCGCACCCGGTGTCTTCGACTTCAATAAACCAATATTTACCAAAACGGCAACTGCGCAGAGTAATTTGCCCTGTCTGTGTAAAACGCAGCGCATTACTCAATAAGTTAGTAATAATCTGCCGAATGCGTAACGGATCGCCCTGTAGTGCCGCAGGTAAGTCATCCGCAATATCTGCCACCATCTTGATAGAACAATTTTTATTGCTCGCATTCATTAAATATAATGTGCTTTCTAATAACGGTTTCGGCTCAAAAGGTTCATCGCTAATAGAAACATTCTGGCCACCTGCTTCGATAGCTGAGTAATCTAAAATATCATTGAGAATAGCCAGTAAAGACTCACCGGAATCTGTTATCGCATGTAAATCTTCACGATATTGCTTGAGTGGCGGCTTTTCTAATAACAACTGCGCCGTACCTAAAATGCCATATAATGGCGTACGAATTTCATGGCTCATCGCAGCCAAAAAGGCGGATTTGGCTTGGTTGGCTTTCTCCGCTTCTGCGCGTGCTTTTCGGTGTTCTACCACCAACACCCTTAATTCCGCCGTTCGTGCTTTGACTTGGTCGGCGAGCTGTTCACGCTGACTATTCAGCGCATGAACGCTTGAACGAAATGCATCCATTAAACGCCCAATTGTGTCTAACTCTTTCACGCCTGCGGTTTCGGGAAATGCGGAATCAATATCCCCCTCCAATAACCGTTGAAGTGCTTGAGTTTGCTGTTCTAATGGCTTGGTCACTAACCGATAGACCACGCGCCATAAAATCAAAATAAATGAAAAAAGTGACACGATACTGAGTAACAATAACCAGTTTTGGCCTCTTTCACTGGCTTGTTTGATCTCAACCAGTGCGGTTTGGTTACGTTGTTCAATAGTATCAACCAGTTGAGTAACTTCACTGCTAAAACGAGCAAATTGGTCAATGTTATTTTGCGATAAAATCTGTAAACGCGTGGTGATATCGTTTTCTTGGCGATACAGCGCAATCAACTCCACATAACGGCTAACAACCTCCAATGCACTCTCCACTTGGTTACGCACAGCGGGATCTTCAATATATTTTTGCCGACGTTGGAGGATTTTCACTGCCTGATGGAGTTGGTTATCTAATTCTGAGGCATTGGGGTTGAATGGCAAGGTACTTAAATTTAATACCATCTGTTGAACACGCATCGCACTAAGGCGTAACTCATTCATTTGACTAACATATTCAAGGTCAATATCAATCAAGCGATCAAGTGCGGCCTGTGCTTGTGAAGTGCGTTTCTCTTCAATTAAATCATATAAACTAACTTGCGTTGCCCCCGCAGAGGTCGCGGCATTGTTTGCCTGCCCATGGGCTAGCTGTGCAATTTCCCCTGCCGCTGAGATAATACTCTGCCGCAGTTGTCGTTGTGTGTTACGCAATGTGAGCCGTTGACCAACTAACTCCCCCTGTTGGCTTAACGATTGGGCGATTTCTTTTTCTTGTTGCTCAATAGCGGAAGTATCAAAGCCTTGTTGGCGAAGAGTTTTCAATAAGTTAGTAATTTTTAAGCTTTGTGCGGTTAACATTCGCCCTTGTGCAAGCCAGCTGTTTTCATTATCGGCATTGGTCAGGTTTTGCGCAGAAAAAAGCTCCCATGCGCTGGCTTCACTTAATTGACGCGCCATATTCATGGTTGGGATCAAGGCTTGGGTATTATCTTGCTCAACCTGACTCACAAAACGGAGATTATACCACCCAACTAGGGTACTTATGAACGTCAATGCGGCCATTAAGGCAAAGCCCATCCATAATCGTCGAGTCAGTGATAAGTTCACGGTTTACGTACCTAGCGGTTAATAAAGGTTGAGTTCATCTTACGAAAGCATTTAGGATAAAGGTTTATGACCAGTGAGGCTATCATGCGCGCATTTATTTTACTGTTCGTCACGTTTTACGCAGTGCTGGGTTATGCTGCGGATAAAAATGAAGCGCTATTACGTTGGCAAGATAACTTATCTTTTGGTCATCAAAAGCACCAAGCTCCCCATGCTACCAAGGTCTGGAAGTTATGTGCCCTTTACCCAAGCTTAAAAGATTCCTATTGGTTATCCATCAATTACGGTATGCAAAAAGCAGCTCAAACTTATGGCGTCGATTTAAAAGTTTTAGAAGCCGGCGGCTATAATCAACTCGCCACTCAGCAAAAACAAATCACCCAATGCCAACACTGGGGAGCCGATGCATTGTTGCTCGGGAGCAGCACAACATCATTTCCTAACTTACGCCAACAAGTGGGTAATTTACCTGTGATTGAAGTGGTTAATGCCACGCACGATAACATGATAAAAACTCGCGTTGGTGTGCCATGGTTCCAAATGGGCTATCAACCTGGTCGTTACCTTGTTCAATGGAGCAAAGGCAACCCATTGAAAGTTTTGTTAATGCCCGGCCCTCGTGATGCAGGCGGCAGCCAAGAAATGGAAGATGGTTTTCAACAAGCCATAACAGGAAGCAATGTGACGATTGTTGATATTGCTCATGGTGATAACGACCTTGAAATCCAACGTAATTTATTGCATGAAATGTTAGAGCGCCACCCAGATACCGATGTCGTAGTTGGTACCGCCATTGCGGCAGAAGCTGCAATGGGAGAAAAACGTAACCTTGCAAAACCGCTCAATATTGTGTCTTTTTACTTATCTCACCAAGTCTATCGAGGCTTAAAACGCGGCCGAATTATCATGGCAGCCAGTGACCAAATGGTTTGGCAAGGGGAACTTGTTATTGAGCAAGCAATTAATGTACTTGAAGGTCGTGGCGTACCGGATAACATCAGCCCACCGATTTTAGTTTTAACCCAGCAAAATGCGGATAGTGAGCACTTACGTTGTTCACTTTCTCCGGGGGGGTTTCGCCCTGTTTATCAATATACATCCGCCGCTAAAAAGTAACCTTCCCCGTGCTGAGTGACCAGTAAATCCGCCTTTAATTTGTGGCGCAAACGGCGGATTAGCACATCGACGGTACGCAAATCGGGGTTATCCACACGGCGGGCTGATAACATGCGTAATAACCGCTCACGGCTTAGAATTTCCCTTGGGTTCGTCACAAAGGCGACTAGCATTTCATATTCAGCACGCGTTAATTTGATGGTTTCTTGGTTAAATTCTAATGTGTGCATGGAAACATTGAGGCAATAACCTGCAAATTGGTAGCAATTATCTTGGGAAATAGGTTGCGAGTGTGCTTGGTTTGCTAAGTCGATGCGCCATAACAGGTTTTTCACACGCACGACGAGCTCCCGCAATTCCAGCGGCTTCGTCACATAATCATCCGCGCCCATTTCTAAGCCAACAATGCGGTCAATTTGGTCGCTCCGTCCTGTGACTAAAATAATCCCGACGGTGAAACGCTCTCGCAGAGCCCTTGTGAGCATTAAACCGTTTTCATCGGGTAAGTTAATATCCAATAAAATCAGGTCAACAGGCTGAAGCTCCATAATTTCGCGTAACCCCGCACCACTGCCCGTAACTGAAACCCGATACCCTTCTTGCTCAAAATAGGCTTGTAGCCTTGCTTGAGTAACGGGCTCGTCTTCAACAACCACAATGTGATGTGATGTCATCGATTTCTTCTCTTCTGTTCATATCTGTTCATATTTGTTCACATCTTGCCGTAAGTTGTTCATCCTGACCAGTACCGCTATTCATATTTACTGAATAAGATCCTCTGTATTAAACCATATTATTTTAGGGGATATTATGCGGAAACTCTGGAGAGCGTTATTAAGGCCAAGTGCGCGTTGGTCAATGCTCACACTACTTATCGTCGGTATTGTTGTCGGCGTTGCACTCATCGTTGTTCCACATGTGGGAATGAAAGTCACCAGCACAACGGAATTCTGTGTTAGCTGCCACAGCATGGAAACCGTTTACGAAGAATATAAACAATCTGTTCATTTCCAAAACGCTTCTGGTGTTCGTGCTGAGTGCCACGACTGCCATATTCCTAACGACCTCCCCGGCATGATTAAACGTAAACTCGAAGCGAGCAATGATATTTATCAAACATTTATCGCTCACTCGATCGACACCCCAGAAAAATTTGAAGCGAAACGCGCTGAACTTGCAGAACGCGAGTGGGCTCGCATGAAAGAAAATAACTCCGCGACATGCCGCTCCTGCCATGATTACGATTCGATGGATCACGCAAAACAAAACCCAGAAGCCGCGCGCCAAATGCAAATTGCGGCGAAAGACAACCAATCTTGTATCGATTGCCACAAAGGCATTGCCCACCAATTACCGGATATGAGTAGTGGTTTCCGTAAGCAATTTGACGAATTACGTGCCAAAGCAAATGACGATGGCGATACGTTATATTCCCTTGATATCAAACCGCTTTACGCTCAAAAAGGCGATAAAGACCCAGCGGGTTCATTGCTGCCAGCGTCTGAAGTCAAAGTGTTAAAGCGCGATGGGGATTGGCTACAAGTGGAAATCACGGGGTGGACAGAAACCGATGGCCGCCGCCGTGTACTTTCTGAGTTACCAGGTAAACGTATTTTCGTCGCCTCTATTCGTGGTGATGTTCAAGAAAACGTAAAAAACCTCGAAAGCACCACCGTTGAGGCAACAGATACCTCATGGAGCAAATTGCAAGCCACTGCGTGGATGCAACAAGGAGATATGGTCAACGATATCAAACCAATTTGGGCTTATGCAGACTCTTTATATAACGGTTCATGCAATCAGTGCCACGGGGCACCTGATATCGCCCACTTCGACGCTAACGGCTGGATAGGCACCTTAAATGGCATGATTGGCTTTACCAGTTTAGATAAACGCGAAGAACGTACCTTATTGAAATACCTGCAAATGAATGCATCTGATACCGGTGGTGCTGCACACGGTGACAACGGAGAAAAATAATGAAAAATAATCCGACATTTCAAGCTTCTCGTCGACGTTTTCTTGCCCAACTAGGTGGTCTAACGGTGGCGGGGATGCTAGGCCCCTCATTACTAACCCCACGAAAAGCCAGTGCAGCAACGGCGGCCGAGCAAACCGCCGTGGTACAAGAAGGCATTTTAACGGGGTCGCACTGGGGTGCTATTCGTGCCACCGTTGTCGATGGCCGATTTATCGAAGCCAAAGCCTTTGAGCGTGATAAATTCCCATCCAAAATGATCGCAGGTTTACCTGACCACGTACATGGCACTGCACGCATTCGTTACCCCATGGTACGCGTTGATTGGCTGCGCAAACGCCATTTAAGCGATACTACCCAACGGGGAGATAACCGTTTTGTGCGTGTTTCGTGGGATGAAGCTTTAGATTTATTCTATCAAGAGCTTGAACGCATTCAGACAACTTATGGCCCAAGTGGCTTATTAACGGCAAGCGGCTGGCAATCAACAGGCATGTTCCATAATGCTTCTGGGATGCTTGCCCGTGCCATCGCCCTGCACGGTAACAGCGTCAGTACGGGGGGTGACTACTCCACAGGGGCTGCGCAGGTTATTTTACCCCGCGTCGTGGGTTCGATGGAGGTCTACGAGCAGCAGACCTCATGGCCTTTGGTATTAAAAAACAGTAAAACCATCGTGTTATGGGGCTCTGACCTAATTAAAAACCAGCAAGCTAACTGGTGGTGCCCAGACCATGATGTGTACGCCTATTACGAGCAGCTCAAAGAAAAAGCGGCAAGCGGCGAGATAAACGTTATCAGTATTGACCCCATCATCACCTCCACCCATGATTATCTTGGGCGTGATAATGTTCAACATATAGCCATTAACCCGCAAGCTGACGTACCATTGCAACTTGCTTTAGCCCATACGCTGTATACGGAAGGATTACACGATAAAAACTTCCTCAAAGATTACTGTGTTGGTTTTGACCTATTTGTTCCCTATTTACTTGGGGAAAAAGATGGGCAAGTTAAAGATGCACAATGGGCAGCCAAAATTTGCGGTATTGATGCCGAAACCATCCGCACGCTTGCACGTCAAATGGCAGCCAACCGCACGCAAATTATTGCAGGCTGGTGCGTACAGCGCATGCAACATGGCGAGCAATGGTCGTGGATGATAGTCGTCTTAGCGGCAATGTTAGGGCAAATTGGTTTGCCAGGAGGCGGGTTTGGCTTCGGTTGGCACTACAACGGCGCAGGCACACCTAGCCGCCAAGGAATTATTTTAAGTGGTTTTTCTGGCTCAACCAAAGTCCCTCCAATTCACGACAGCAATGATTACAAGGGCTATAGCAGCACTATTCCAATCGCGCGTTTTATCGATGCAATTTTAGAGCCGGGTAAAACCATTAATTGGAACGGTAAATCCGTCAAACTACCGCCATTAAAAATGTGCGTGTTTGCGGGGACTAACCCATTCCATCGCCACCAGCAAATTAACCGTATTATTGAAGGTTGGCGTAAACTTGAAACTGTGGTGTCGATTGATAACCAATGGACATCTACCTGCCGTTTTGCCGATATTGTCTTGCCTGCTACAACGCAATTTGAGCGTAATGACCTCGACCAATACGGTAACCACTCCAATCGCGGCATTATTGCGATGAAACAGTTAGTTGAGCCGCAGTTTGAATCGCGCAACGATTTTGATATTTTCCGTGATTTATGCCGCCGTTTTGGACGTGAAGACGCATTCACCGAAGGCTTAGACCAAATGGGCTGGCTCAAACGGATTTGGCAAGAAGGCAGCCAGCAAGGAAAAGGCCGTGGGATCCATTTACCTGCTTTTGATGCATTTTGGGAAAAAGACGGTTATGTGGAATTTGAACATCCGCAAATGTTTGTTCGCCACCAAGCCTTTAGAGAAGATCCTGATTTAGAACCACTGGGTACGCCAAGCGGCTTGATTGAGATATACTCAAAAACTATCGCAGATATGCAATATGATGACTGCCAAGGTCACCCAATGTGGTTTGAAAAAGTTGAACGCTCCCACGGCGGTCCTGGGTCCAAGCAATGGCCTCTGCATTTGCAATCTGCCCACCCTGATTTTCGCTTGCACTCACAATTATGTGAATCGCCAGCGCTACGCCAATATTATTCCGTAAGTGGTAAAGAACCCGTATTCATCAGCCCTCAAGATGCCAACGCTCGTGGCATTCATAACGGTGATGTCGTTCGGGTCTTTAATGACCGAGGACAAGTATTAGCGGGTGCCGTGGTTTCGGACTTATATACTCAAGGTGTTGCCCGTATTCACGAAGGTGCTTGGTATGACCCCACTAAAGGCGGTGAAATCAATGCGCTGTGTAAATATGGTAACCCTAACGTATTAACATTAGATATTGGTACATCACAATTAGCCCAAGCTACCAGCGCGCACACCACCTTAGTGGAGATCGAGAAATTCACGGGGCAAATCGATAGCGTTAGTGCATTTGATGGGCCAATTGAAATGGTGGCGCAATGTGAATATGTGCCTGCATCACAGGTGAACAAATGACCAAGAACAACATGTTAACCGCGGAACAGATAGCCTGTGCTTATGCATGGCTAGCACAGCTATTCTCACGTGAATTAGATAGCAGCCAATTGGCACAACTTCAGTCCACCGATATGGTGGGCTGGTTTGCCATTCTTGAGCAAGAACCGTCATTAAGTGCGGCAACGTATGAATTAAAGGCAAAGATTGATGCCCTTGTAAATCGACCTGATGCCCGATTAGAACTGGCTGCGGATTTTTGCAGCCTGTTTTTAATGTCGGACAAACAATCCGCCTTACCTTATGCCTCGGTTTACCCAAGTAGTGGGCAAGATAACACACAAATTGCATGTTTATTATTCGAAGCAGGAATGGAAACCAGTGATGTATTTAATGAACCTTCAGACCATCTTTCCATCTTTTTGGAATTACTCAGTCATCTGCATTTTTCATTAAATGAACCCAATATTGATCATGAAAAAGTCAGGCAATTACGCCAGCAAACCTTATCGATTTTATTGTCGTGGCTCCCCAAATTTAGCCACAATTGCCTACGTTATGATGAATTCGGTTTTTATGGTGCATTAAGCCAACTGTTACTTGTATTAGTTCAGTTAGATGAACAAAATCAATAAATAATGTTATTAGCATTACCTCTCGGGTCGCGTGTATTCGCACGCCACCCGATTTAACATCAACTAAATTCGACTTTGAATTAAACTGGATTCTATTAAGTTTTCAAATAATGCTTGCTGTCCCGTTGGTAAAACATGACTCAGCGTTTCTTTGCGTTTTTGTTGATCAAATAGCGACTCAATAAGCCAACCGACAAGATATAACGAAGATAAACATCCCCCTGCTGTTGCCACTTTTCCATGGCAAACAAGAGGCTGGTCAATCGGCTCTACTCGCCTTAATTGTAATGCGTTTCTGGCATCAGGGTGGGTCGTTGCTTTCCGTTCAGGTAATAAGCCAAGGGCATCTAAAATAAACGCACCTGCACAAATCGAGCCAATATATTGACGGCTTGAATCTAGCTGTAGTGCAGATAAAAAATTCGGATTCGCCAATATTTCTGGTACCCCTTTTTTACCACTGCTAAACAACACAGCATCTGCTTGATTCGCATCAGATATTGAACCATGCACGGGAATTTCCAAACCATGAGCAGAATGAATTGTGGGTGTGATGGCCAAAATGCGAACTCGCCAATCTTGTTGATTACGCCCCAAAATATCCCACATGAAAAATAGGTCAATATCCGTAAAATTATCAAATGCAATAATGGCTATTTCTTTCATATCAGTTCCTTTATGCTCTCGTTAATGGCAAATTAAGGGCATAAAGTAACAGTGGTATTTCCACCATACACAGCCTGTATTGAACAATGAAAAAATTGACCAAAGCGTGTTGGATTAAAGCGGGGTTCGATGTATTAGACACAGAAGGACACACCCGTTTTTCCAGTGAGCACATTGCACGAAAGCTCAATGTGACCCGGGGTTCTTTTTACCACCATTTTAAAAACCGCGAAGAATATGTTCGCTCTTTACTGAAATGTTGGGAGTTAGAATACACTGAGCAGATGCTAGCTCAGGCAGGTTCAGCCTATACTCTTGATGATATTTTGAAGAAATATCTTGATGTTGCATCACAAAAACACCCATCAAGAGAAGTCGCCATTCGAGCATGGGCGCTCAACGACCCTATTGTTGCAGAATACCAGCAAAGGGTCGATGAAACCCGATTAGCGTTTGTGACTGAAAAGCTCAATCGCTTATTTATTCCTAGTCACTATACCGATATACTCGGCAAATTGATCCATTTATGTTTTATTGGTGGCCAAATGTCAGGCGATAGGCATAACAACCAAGAATTCAACCAATTAATCCTTGATGCGCTTCGCTTAAAGACGCGTTTTTTTAATTTTTGATGATGCTTATCTAGCACGCAAAACACCACTCATTCCTCTTAAATTCCCTACAATCTGGATAACTTAGAGAAATATATTTAGGTATTTTATGACTATTCAATACAGGCAATGCCACACTTCACAGCTAACTGATGACGAAAAAGACGCTTTATTCGATATGTTATTTATCGGGTTTGAAGGGGATTTCACTCGAGATGATTTTGAGCACACCTTGGGTGGTATGCACGTTTTTGCCTATGACCAACATCGTATCGTGGGTCACGTGGCGATTATCCAGCGCCATATGGCCATTAATGATAAACCGATTTCAGTGGGGTATGTCGAAGCGATGGCGGTACTGGAAAGTTATCGCCGTCAAGGTATTGGGCGTGAATTGATGTCTATAACAAATACCATCATCGGCAATTGCTACCAACTTGGCTTACTGTCAGCCTCTGACGAAGGATTCCACCTGTATAAATCCCTCGGTTGGAAAGTATGGAAAGGCGCTTTGTTTGAATTACGCCAAGGCGCTTATGTTCGCTCTGAAGGCGAAGAAGGCGGCGTGATGGGCTGGTCTAGAGATAATTCGGTTAAATTTACTGAATCCCTATACTGCGACTTTCGCGGTGGCGATCAGTGGTAACGGCCTGAATATCAGGCCAGTAACGATAACCTAGCCTTATTTGCTGATAGTTAGGCCTGGCTGAATAAGGCTATAAATTTGCTTTTTCAATTCAGGTTGTCTCGCAAGTTGGTAAACCTGCTCTGCAACATCTGCACGCATCACTAACCCATGCGCTTCAATATTTTGCTGCAAAATAGACTTTCCTGTCGCTTCCCCATGGAGTAACCCGCCTGGCCGTACAATGGTAAAATCAAGGGAGCTAGTTTGTAACCATGATTCAGCCAGTGATTTTTCCCTTACGGCTTGGCCGAAAGCGGCTTTTGACCGTAAGGAGAGATACTGCCATGAATCCCCACACCCTAGGGAGGTCACGAATACCATACGGGAGATCCCCGCTTGCTCTGCACAATCAATGACGGTACGATTCGCCAAATAATCTTGCGATCCCCCCATGGTGGAAATCACCGTTGCACCAGCACCTGCCGCTTGGCACGCGGCAGTCACAATCGCCTCATCGCAAGCATCCCCTACAAATACACGCACACCCTGCAATGACAACTTTTCGGCGGTTTCGGTATTGCGTACCACTGCCACCACCTGCTGCTGATTATCAATCGCGAGTTGGGCTATCATATTACCTACCCCTTTCCCACCTGCACCAAAAAGTAGCCACTGAGCCATACATTCACCTTAGTTATTCACGGAAATTACACACTACGCTACCAAACTAATTGAAATATAAAAACCATTCATTGCAGGAATACCTCCAATCCTGTTGAAGTTCGGTAATTTTTATGTAAGCAGGAGCACAGCTGGCGCAATAACCACACTCGTTAAAAACAAATAAACATCAGTAACTCTAATAATTAACTCAAACAAATGATTCATTTTAAAATTATTAAAATGTGATTGATTTAACCTTTTCATTAAAAAAACTTTAGCTTAACCATAATCATCATTAACAAAAGACAATAAAAAACCAACTTAATATCAACAACTAACGCGTCAAATCAAAACACTATCTCATTGATACCCCTAGTTATATTAGTGTTAATACGAATAATTATCATTTGCTTTTATGTTTTTATTTGGTTTAATGATTTGCGAAATGTATAGCCATCATGATGATTTCAAAAACCGTAACATCATTATTTCCTTTAATAAAAATGGAGTATTTAGATGAAAAAGTTAAATGTTATCGCTCTAGCCTTCGTTACCTGCGGAATGTCTTTTGGTGCTTTTGCTGCGCTAGGTTCTGATCAAAGCCAGCCGTTCAAGCCCAATGCGCCTTCCATTAAAGTTGGGCCAACTGAAGGCACCGCAGGCGGTCATGGTGGCGCAGTAGGCGACCCAGGAATCGGTGTCCAATCGGTATACAGTGGAAAAATCATTTCATTCTCAGGCTTGACCAGAATGGCGCCAAAACAACCTGGCAATGAAGCTTATGTTATCTCCATGCCCAATACATCAACCTCACATGACAAAATGGGCGTGTTTAATTTTGCCCAAGTCGCTGATGCTGAAGTCTATTTTGGCGAGTGGTCATCAACAGGCGCGGCAACTGACACAACACATACCACCTATTACTCTGGTAAAGATGTCACCACAAACATGCCAACAGCAGGTACTGCGGAGTATTCGGTTAAAGGAATTAGCCAATACAACGGTGGTGCAATGGCGGCGGGTACCCTTACGGCAAACTTTGGCACCAAATCATTAGCTGGGAACATTGGTGCAACCAACATTGATGCCACAATTAAAAATAATGCCACCTTTGCTGGTGAAGCCACACTGAATGAAGCGGTAGGTAAAACTCGTGGTCACTTCTTTGGCGACCAAGCCAAAAATATTGCGGGTGTGACCGAGTTTAGCGATCACAGTAAAGATATGGCGTTTGGCGGAAGCCGTGGGAATATCGCGCAATAATCCATAATTCACACCCTGCTATCAACGGCGAAATGGATTTGGCTGTTGATAGCAAACTTTCAACATAGAAACTGACCTATGCGATATTCTTTTTTATTACCGTTCGCTCTCGTAGCGGCCTCTTTATCCGCATTCTCTGCTAACCCTGATACTGATCGCGAACAATTATTGTGGCAAAAAGATAGGCAGAGTTATCGTGATAAAAGCGCAGCGGCCCCCGATGACAGTCAGCCTATGTTACTTGATGGCATGTCCATCAACCTTAATGGGCAAACTTACTCCCTCAAAAATAATGCCCAAGATCTTGGACAAGCCATTTACCTTGCGATAAATCATCGCCAATTTCAGGACGTGCAACGTTTATTACCGCGTTATCAAACTTTACCTGATGCGGATCCATTATTGGTGCTGTTTGCTAAAGCTGAACTCGCAAAATCACAAAAAAAATACACGCAAGCGATTGATTATTACCAGAAAATACTCGAACGTTCCCCACATTTTTTACGTATTAAATTGGAACTGGCTCGCGCCTATTACGAAGATAACCAAAACAGTGAGTCTTTGGCTCTATTTAATAACCTAATTAATGATGAAAATTTAGCATTACCTACAAGTGTCCAGCAAACAATTCAACAGTTTATTGCTGCCATTGAAAACCGAACTTCATGGACAGGAAGTTTATCCCTTGGTTATAAATACAATAGTAATATCAACCAAGTACCCGATAAAAATAAAGTGTGGGAAACGCCCGGAGGCACATGGAAAATGGCCGATCCCATTTCGGCTTCAGGCTTATCCCTTGATGCTAGCTTGAGTAAAATTGTCCCTATCGCAGGCCACCATTCCCTACAAATCAAAGGTACCGCTTACGGGGACCGCTATCCTCATGAAGGGGAATTTAGTGAAAATACAACTTCATTCGCTACCTTATATCGATTTAATAATGCCAATAGCACCTTTTCTGTAGGCCCACAACTTGAGCTTAAAACCGTGGACGGGAAACGCCGATACCTTGGTACAGGAGGGCGAATCGACGGCGACTACCAATTTACCCCCCAAGTTATTCTCACCGCATCGGCTGATTACCAAAAACTTCATTACCAAAAGCCCTATGACAGCGCAGATGGGAGCCGTTCAAGTTTACATCTCACGGGAATTTATGGCGTAACCGCAGAAACCTCCTTGTTTTTAGGCGCTGATGCAACTCGCGTTAGAACAGAAGTTCGTAGCGATGATTATGATCAGTTAGGCGTTCGTGCAGGCTTTTTCAGCATGTTAACCCCTGATATCCACTTATTAGGTTTAGCCACCTATCGGGAAAGCCAATTCCAAGATTTTAACGCCATGTTGAATGTGAAACGCCACGACCGCGAAGCCATGTACTTTGCGCGGCTCAACTTCCCTAACTATTCGCTTTTTGCATTTACCCCTTATACCAGTTACCGCTTTCGCGATAACCGCAGTTCGGCTGATGGGATCTACTCCTATCGCCAGCATGAAATTTCTGTCGGAGTTGAAACCCGATTTTAAGTGTTATGGCATAGAGAAACTAAAATGTATAAATTTCCATTAAACCCAGTGGCAGCAGCAATCATCGCAACACTTGCCCTCCCGGCAACCGCCTTTGCAGAAAAGCAAGAACACCTTGGTACGATCACCGTCGAAGATGCAGCAAAAACCATCAAAGAACGAGATAGACAAGGCTATGACGACCAATATGATGCCAAAGGCTCTAAAGTTTATTTAGGCAAAGATCTTGTCGAACGCTATAAGGGCACCAGTACTGCCGATGTCTTAAATAGCGCCATTGGTGTCTACAGCGGAGATGCCCGTAATAGCGGCGCGTTAGACCCTAATGTTCGCGGAATTCAAGGGCAAGAACGCGTGCCCGTCACCGTCGATGGTACCGAGCAATCTTTAACTGTCTGGCGAGGTTATAGTGGGGCAAATAACCGTAACTATGTTGACCCCAATTTAATCAGCAGCATTGAGATTGAGAAAAGTGGTTCTTTAACGGGCGATATTAAAACCTCTGTCGGCGGTGGTATTGCTATCCGTACTCTAGGTATTGATGATGTCGTCGCCCCGGATGAAAAATTTGGTGTGAGTTTAAAATTAGAAACCAGCAGCAACTCCACGAGAGAACGTATCTCACACTTTGCTTATGGCGAAGATTACCGTGATCATCCCGAAATTTATAAAAAAAATAACTATGTTTTCTCAGATCCTGCCGTCAATATCATCCCTAAATCCCGTGGTAATGCGCAGTTTTTTAACTTTAAAGATAACGGGGGACGAATTGCCGTTGGAACACGGCAAGAAAAATTTGATGTCATGGCTGCTTATGCATATCGGCGCCAAGGTAATTATTTTGCAGGTAAAAATGGCGCGCACCGTTACAAAGAGTCCGTCCAGCTAAATGAACAACAAACCTTACAACAACAACTTGGACCAGACCCTTACATGCCCTTTGCTGCAAATATCTATCGTCCCGGTAAAGAGGTCACCAATACCTCAAATGAGTTGGAATCGTACTTAATTAAAACCAATTTGTACCTTACTGAAAACCAAACATTGCACGTTGGTTTTCGCCGTAGTGAAAGTACTTACGGTGAAATTATGCCGTCGCGTATTGGTTTTCAAGAACTTGAGGGCAAACACCTTGTTCCTCAATGGCCTTTAGCGCACTTTACTGTAAATGCCTACAATGCAGAATATGCGTGGCAACCTGATGATAACCCTTGGATTGACTTCAATGCTAACCTCTGGATGACTCACTCCGTTGGCGACACCAATACATCGGGCGGCTACCCTAGAGAACCGAAAGAACGAGATTGGGGATTTGAAGGTGGCTATGGGCCAGGAAAAGACCCGAAAATTGATGGTTCCTTGATCAATACCGCCGCAACGAACTCGGAAAATGACCGTATTGGCTTTAACTTAAGCAATACGATGTCATTAACATCGAACCTTGATTTAACCCTACGGGGATCAATGCTAAAGGAAAAATTAGACTCTAATGACGTGGTTCCCTCACAAACTGCCAGCCCATTTATTGCCCTTCCCCGCAAGGGGCACCGTCAAGAAACCAGTGTTGCCTTTAACCTTAACTACCGCCCAACGAGTTGGTTAGAACTGGATGCCGGTGCAAAATACATTGATGGTTGGACTGAGGATGATTACTTAAAAGAGCAAATGCGAAAGCGTGTTAAAGGCTTCCAAAACCCCGATCAACGCCTAGCCCGAAATATCAATTATAAGCGGATATTAACACAAAGTGAGTATGACCAAGCCATTGCAAAAGGTTATAAACCCTTTGCTGGGGGCTATCGTAACGACCTAATTTTAACTTCTGTACTTGGGTTAGATGATGCTAACTATACGGTTTACATTACCAAGAGAGAAAATGGCTCATCGCCTGATGAAAATGGCGTTTTAGACGTTAACTTCCAAACAAAATGGAAATCGGATAGCGATGGCCGCTATACCACAAAAACCAATCCTTTCCACAACGGCACATTTGACTCACAAGCGAGGGCAATTGACCCAGCAACAGGCAAAGAAGTGTTTGTCTATAACGATGCCTATGAGCACCCTGCTGATGAAATAACACGGGAGCTAACAGAAGAAGAAAAATGGAAATTTACGGGGAAACAAAAAAGCCATGGCTGGGCACCTGCCTTTGGTGCCAATATCTACCTCACCGATAACGACCGTATTTATGCACGTTATATCGAAACTATCCGTCTACCTAGCATCTTCGAAAATAGCATTGGTTTTGCAGGGGAAAGTGAAGCTCGAAAAGAAAAAATGACCTTTAAGCCCGAGCGCGGTAAAACTATGGAATTTGGTTACTCTCGTAATCTGCAAGATTTACTCGGCGCCGAGCGTTTTGCTGATGTCAAAATTGGCTATTACCATACCGTCATTGAGAATGCCTTTGACCGTGATGGACGACTAAATTTCATTCAAGTAAAAGAACATAAAACGGCGGGGATTGAACTTCAAGCTCGTTACGATAATGGCAATGCCTTTATGGATGTTGGCGTGGATTATCGCTTAAAAAATGAAGTTTGTGATGATGCCGAACCTGCCAAATTAGATATCGGTAACCGATACAATGTCTCTCATTGTACCACTGCGGGTTTCCCAGGTGGATTCTTGCGCACGCAACTTCAACCAAAGTATGCCATTAACTCGAACCTTGGCATGCGTTTTATGGATGAAACACTCGAGGTCGGCACTCGCTTACGTTACACCAGCAGTGTACAAAACAATGACGAAAAGAAACTAATCCAGCGTTATCCAGGTAAGTATTCGATGGCGAATAACAGCCCAATGCATTGGGCACCTAATTTCACCGCGGATGCCTATGCAAGCTATCAGATTGATAAACACGTTAATGTTGAATTTTTAGTGACTAACCTCACCGACCGCTACTATATTGACCCATTAACTCGCAGCATGATGCCAGCCCCAGGAAGAACTTTCCGCCTAGGGCTTAATGCACAATTTTAGCTCTTAACTACGACTAGCCTTACATAACCGTAGAGCTGGTCGTTTTTAATCATGTTTTTTCTCTTACGGCTAAACCTAGCACCTCTCATCGAACATTTATTAAATCACCCCCTATTCTTGCTTTTCAATTAACAAATGTTCAATTTTGAGATCTTGATCAAAAACCCCTATCAATGTAGGTATATTTTAATTTATAAAATTTATTTGAATAAAATAAATAAAATAATCACTAGCCAATTATTCCAAGAATAACACTATCACCAGATTAAAATAAAAACCAAAACACCAATCATTTATAATTAACGCTATTTAAAATTCAATTATCACCATTATATAAATAAAATAAAAATGATTATTTTCTCAGGATGAATAGAAAAATAAGAACAAAATCACATTATTCCGTGAATTAACGATTTTTTACTGAAATTACGCAAGTAATCAAAATCATTTATGAAACAATATGTTAAAAAATTAAAATGGTTTTGTATCTTAATGAAAAATAAAAGAATATTGCGATTATTTTAATTGAGAATAATTCTCTTTATTTCAATTTATTAATAAATATTAATTTATGAATTTTAACCATGCCTTTTAGGCATGGCTGAGACTTTTTCGGAATATTGTCAGGAAAATAGTTTCATGGATAGTATGAATACGCAAATAATGCTTTTTAATTATAAATATATACGAATTACTCTTAAAAACATTTCCAATGAAAGGTAACACTATGGGTATATTAAAAGATAGTAAGTTGCTTTTGGTTAGCTTACTGATCATTCTTCTTTCGGAAGCAATAGGGCAAATTAAAATCAGTCTTGTGATGGTTTTTCCAATGCTTTATTCCATGTTGATGGGTGGTATTGTCAGTTTTCCAAAATTCAAAATTCTTAATGAACAAAACATGGCACGTGCTAGCTCAATTATGAGTGTCGCGTTAGTTATCTTAATTGCAAAATTAAGCACCTCTGTTGGTGCATCTTGGGAAAAAATTATTCAAGCAGGTGGCGCGCTGATCCTTCAGGAAGTTGGCCATTTTATCGGAACTATTTTGCTCGGTTTACCATTGGCCATCATGTTAGGTATGGGACGTGAAGCCGTTGGGGCAACCTACTCTATTGGTCGTGAACCTAACATTGCCATCATCGAAGCGAAATACGGTTTAAGCTCACCAGAAGGCCGTGGCGTCATGGCAATGTACATCTGCGGTACGTTATACGGTGCTGTTTGGATGGGGATTATTGCCAGCGTTATTGCGGGACTCGATATTATGAGCCCACTGGCGTTAGCCATGGGTGCTGGTGTGGGTAGTGGGTCGATGTTAGCCGCGTCTGTTGCGCCGTTATTGGAACTTTATCCTCAACATGCAGCGGATATCCAAGCATTCTCGTCATCCGCAAACTTGATGTCTTCCGTTTTAGGTCTGTACATCTACATTTTCTTCTCCTTACCTTTTGCCTCTTTCTTGTACAACAAACTGAAAAGAAAACGTGCAACAGCATCAGCGGATACAGAATAAGGATACGAAATCATGAAAAAGATGGCAGAAATTGCAATAATCATCGTATTAGTTATCATCTTCACTTCACTGGGTGATGCACTGGGTGGCTCAATTTATGGTCGCGGTAGCTTTGGCGCAGTCTTTAGTGACTCGCTGATTGCGATGGCACTGTTAGGCGGTATGTCATTTGCAGCATACTTAATCGCACAAATACCACCATTAGGTAAATTACCGGTTATTTTCTGGGTATCCTTAATTGCAGCGGGCCTGTGTTCACCGTTATTCCCTTACGATAAAGAAATGATCGCAATGACAGGCAAAATTTCACTGGCCGTCATCAGTACCACAGTACTGGCATTCGCGGGTCTTTCACTCGGTAAAGATATCGAAAAATTTAAAGCCATCTCTTGGCGAATTATTCCAGTTTCACTGGCGGTATTTACGGGAACATTCTTATTCGCTGCACTTATTGGTCAAGTGACTCTTTCATGGAGTGGCGTTATCTAAATAAAGGAAAAAATTAACCATGACAATGACCAAAGACCAATTGAAAGCCAAAGTTTGCGAAGCTATCGCGTCAAACAAAGACGTTATCAAAAAGCTGGCAGATGATATTTGGGCAGAGCCTGAACTGGGTTACAAAGAAACCAAAACGGCAAAAAAAGTTGAAGCTGCGTTTTCAGCGTTAGGTGTCAACTACCGTAATCAACTGGCCTTGACGGGTGTCAAAGCACGCTTGAAAGGTGGTAAAGGGAGCAAGCACAGTATTGCCGTGATTGGTGAACTCGATGCCATCATTTGTGCAGAACACCCAGATGCCGATGACCTGACAGGTGCGGCTCACTGCTGCGGTCACAATGCGCAAATTGCCAATATGATGGCAGTGACAATTGGTCTGGTTAAGTCAGGTGCGATGGAATACCTCGCGGGGGACGTGGTTCCCTTCGCGGTTCCCGCAGAGGAGTATGTCGAGCTTGCTTACCGTAATAAATTGATTGAGCAAGGAAAAATCAATTATATCGGTGGCAAGCCCGAGTTAATTTCCCTCGGTGAGTTTGATGATGTGGATATGGCAATGCAAATCCACTTAACCAGTGTTAAGCCTGAGCGTGATATCGGTTTTATCGAGATGTCGACAACCACCAACGGGTTTATTGGCAAACTGATTAACTACAAGGGTAAATCTTCCCATGCCGCAGCTGCGCCACATTTAGGTGTGAATGCACTCAATGCTGCCATGATGGGGATTATGGGGGTGAATGCAATTCGCGAAACCTTCCAAGAAAAAGATTATATTCGTTTCCACCCAATCATTACCCAAGGTGGTGATTTAGTGAATGTCACCCCAAGTGATGTACGTATGGAAAGTTATGTCAGAGCCTCAAATGTCCCAGCGATGATTGATGCTAATGAAAGAATTACTCGTGCGCTGGTTGCAGGGGCAATGTCTGTTGGTGCAGAAGTGGAGGTAAAAGATTTACCGGGTTACTTACCTCTTTATAACAACGACACACTCAATGACTTACTGCAACACAATGCGCATGACTTAATTGGTGAAGACAACGTTTGGGTTGCTGAACATATGACAGGCAGCACAGACACTGGCGACCTTTCTCACATCATGCCAGTGAGCCACCCGTGGATTGGTGCAATACGTGGTGGGTTACATGGTAAAGATTACGTGGTATTTGATGATGATATGGCGTATATCCGCCCAGCTCAAATGATGGCAATGACCATTATTGACCTATTGTTTGATGATGCGGCTGGCGCTGATGCCCTTATGGATAATTACAAACCACTGATGAGTAAAGAGGAATATCTCGAATTTATTAGCTCCTTTAAAAATTAATTCCCGCCCCTAAATATGCTGTTTTTAGCATCATATTTAGGGGGATTTCTTATATACATCCCCTAGCCTCTTTTTTATTTCTATTTATTACTGCTTATTTTTAATATATATTTAATCTTATTGCACATTTCTTATTTTCCAAATCAATTAATTTATTTAAATAACGTGTTTAAACTCTAAACCTTTAATACAAAAAACTTTAATGACGATAAAAAACGCTAATGTCTTTTATGTGATGAAATTAACAACAAGCTGATTTTTAACAGTTTTTAAATAAATTTATTCTCCTGTGTTTATTTTACTTTGTCGCCATCCCTATTCTTCATGAGCCATGAAATACTGATATGATATAAATACGATCCCCGTCACGCATACTTTTCGAGTATTAACGTTAAAATCTAGCTAACCAATAATAATCAACAATAACCACCACAGATATTTTTCTGATAGTCGGCTTATTTTGAAAATAAAATGCAGTTATGTTACGTCAGTGCGATATCGAATCGAACGCGCTTACATCAGGGACCCTTTTAACAGCATGAAAATTGCTTTCTGTATACGGGAAATAATGTAATGACCAATAAGTACAATATTAGCGAAAAGCTCTTTGCGCTTGAGACATTCAGCAAAAAAACGCGCCAAGACTTACATAAAATCCCTGAATTATCAGGTCAAGAATTCAAAACATCGCAATACTGCCGCGAGCTGATGCAAAGTTTTGGCTACAACATTCGCCTATTTGAAGGTTATACCGGTTTTACCGCAGATCTCATTATTGACCCTGCTAAGCGTTTAATTGCCTATCGTACCGATATCGATGGCCTTGAAATGCCGGATTTAACCTGCAACGAACACAGTTCTGTTCATGAAGGTTGTGCCCACAACTGTGGCCACGATACCCACATGACAATCGCGCTGACTGCGGCAAAATACCTCAGTGAAAACCGTGATGAACTAACCCATAACGTCCGTTTTATCTTCCAAATGGCGGAAGAAGACATGCGTGTACCCGGTGCCAATAAAATGGTTGAAATGGGCTGCATGGACGGCGTTGATGAAGTTTATGGCTTACACAATGATGCGGCATTTGAAACGGGCAATATCAAGTTTAACGCTGGTGTCATGTCCTCTTATGGCTCCGCTTGGACACTAGATGTACACGGTATTTCTGCACACGGCTCAACACCGCATAAAGGGTTAGATGCCATTCGCGAAGCCACTCGTATTATCGATTATATGGATTACATCGTTGCAAAAAAAACCGACCCTTTCAGCCCTGCGGTCTTTGGTTGCGGCATGATCAACGGTGGAACCATTCCAAACGCATTAGCTGATCACGTCCAAGCACGTGGAACCATTCGTTCAATGGATGAGGAAACCGACAAAATCTTAAAAGCGAGCTTTAAAGAGATTGTTGAGCGCAGTGAAGCAGGTGGTTTTAAAACCACACTGGAGTGCAGTGGCTATCCAGCAGTGGTTAACCACCCACAAGCGGCTAAAGTCATTTATGATGCAGCAGCGGCATTCTTACCCGTTGAAAACATTGAGCCTAATGGCAAACCGATGACAGGAAGCGAAGACTTCAGTTTTATGGTCAATGCCACAAAAGATAAACTTGGGGCAATGTACTTTTTAGGCAGCGGTAGCCAAGCGAAAGGGATTAATAACTACTTACATGCTAACCCTTATTTTGTCGATGATGACTGCCTATTAATTGGCGCTCAGATTTTTATTAATATCGCGACACGTTAAAACGAAAATAATACACACCGCAATCTAAAGCCGAATAACCTAAATTATTCGGCTTTTTTCTTAGAGTTCAGGTAATGAACGATAGAGCTCATCACGCTCGTTTTTATCTGTTGGAACCCATTGCGCGGATTGGTGAATATAATTTAAATCAAGGTGGGGAGCATAGCTGGAAATAAAGTCATACATATAATCTTTCAAGTGCATATGTCGACTAATACAAACATGGGTATAGCTTGGCTTCACTAGATTACTAATATCAATACAGCGTAGTGTCTCGCTATCTTCTTCAGGGTCAAAGGCGACTGTCGAAATAATGCCAACCCCTGCCCCACGCTTCACATAGTATTTAATGATTTCTGTATCAACTGCCGTTAATACGACATTTGGCGTTAATTTATTTTGATAGAAAACTTGGTCGAGCTTTGATTGCCCCGTAAACCCAAATACATAAGTAATGAGCGGGTACTGAGCCAGCGCCTCAATGGTTAATTTTTCACACTGAGCAAGTGGGTGGTCATGCGGAACGATAACGCTGCGCGACCACTGATAGCAAGGCAATGCGAGTAGGTCATCATAAAGGTGCATTGATTCTGTTGCGATAGCAAAATCCACATCGCCATTGTTCACCATTTCCGCTAGCTGCGCTGGCGCACCTTGATGAAAATGCAGGGAAATATTGGGATGACGTGCGTTAAAACGCTCAATCACTTTGGGTAATTTATAGCGGATTTGGGTATGTGTTGTGGCAATATGCAGGTTTTGTTTAATCGTCGTATCTTCGTGAGACACGATATTTTTGATTTTATCAAATTGCGCCAAAATATCGCATGCGACTTGGTGAACTTGTTCTCCAATCGGGCTTAATGAAAGTAAGTTATTATTTTTCCGATTAAATAAAGAAACATTCAGCTCATCTTCCAATAGTTTAAGCTGCTTACTCACTGTAGGTTGTGAGGTATACATTTTTTCAGCGGCATTGGTGATATTAAAATCACTCCTTACCACCTCAACAAAACTTTTTAGCTGACTAATGTTCATTGCTGATTTATCCAGTTTGAATGGATCAAAATAAGAATTAAAAAGAGACAATTTTTATACAACATGCACCCTGTTGTGCGCAATAATTGTATCACAAAAAGATAAGCCCACTAAATTAATGGCTATTATTAAGCCCTTTCTAATGATAAAACTCGATCAACCTTGGCATAGGTTATGCATTTATTTTGCAATTACCTCTATCCATAGCACTATCCAAGGAGCATCTCATGAAAGACAGTAATATCTTTGACTTACGTCTCCCAGCGGAAATGGCTAAAGTCGCAGAGCAAGCAGGCCTTTATAAAGTCAGCAAAAAAAAGGATATTAGCTTTTTTTTGGCGATTATGGCCGGTATCTTTATTTCTATCGCATTTACGTTCTATATCACGGTCACAACAGGCGCGGTTCCCGCGAATTCCCTCACTAAATTAGCAGGGGGACTTTGCTTCTCATTAGGGCTGATTTTAGTGGTGGTATGTGGTGCCGATCTTTTTACCTCAACAGTCCTGACCGTCATGGCAAAAGCCAGCCATTTAATTACGTATAAACAATTGATTGGTAATTGGATATTGGTTTACCTTGGCAATTTTGTTGGGGCAATTTTTTTTGTTGCGCTTATCTGGTTTTCAGGGCAATTGATGAACAGCAATGGGTTGTGGGGACTAAATGTTTTACAAACAGCCGACCATAAAATGCACCATACGTTTATTGAAGCGGTTTGCCTTGGCACACTGTGTAACTTGATGGTCTGCCTTGCAGTTTGGTTAAGTTACTCTGGTCACTCTTTGACCGACAAAATTGTCGCTTTGACGCTGCCGATCGGCATGTTTGTCGCTAGTGGCTTTGAGCATAGCATCGCCAATATGTTTCTTATTCCCTTAGCCATTATCATACGCAACTTTGCCCCCGACACATTTTGGGATGCCATCCACAGTTCCGCTGATAGTTTCCCTGCACTCACCGTCAGTAACTTTATTACCGACAACCTGATCCCCGTTACCATCGGCAATATTATCGGCGGTGGTGTATTAGTCGGTATAACCTACTGGTGGATTTATTTGAAAAATCAAAAAGGTGAGCATTAATAAAATTAAAAATAACACCAACACACATTCACAATCTATGGCTGGATTAATACAGAGAGTTAATTTTCTATTATGACCCATTAACTCTCTGTTGATTATGCCGTTAGGCCGCCATCAAGCACCAAGGTTTGCCCTGTCAAATATTGGCTATTATCACCAATTAGAAACTCTACCATTTTGGCAACTTCTAGTGGCTGGCCTAAGCGACGTAACGGAATGTTTTTACACATCGATTTTAATTTCGCCTCAGGCATCGCTCGTGTCATATCACTCTCAATCAAGCCAGGCGCAAGACAATTTACCCGTAAACCAAATCGCCCAACTTCATGCGCTAAAGAGCGAGCCATTCCCATCATCGCTGCCTTGCTTGCCCCATAAGCCGTTTGTCCAACATTCCCTTTTAAGCCCGTAACCGATGACATTAATACAATAGAACCCGAATTTGTCATTAACATCGCAGGTATCAATTTGCGGTTCCAATTCACAATGGAAATCAAATTATTGCCTAGAACATCTCGCCAAATATCCGCATTTTGGTGAATATGTAATGCATCTCGAGTAATACCTGCGTTATGTATAATAGCGGCTGGGGCGCCAAACTTATCTAATAAAGATTGAGACAATACCTCGACTTGTTGTTCATCTTTACCATCACATTGAAACCCTTTTATCCATCTATTTGGACGTCTATTTTCGAGTGAAGAAAGTGTACTCGCTATGCTTTCGGTACTACGCCCAGTGAAGATAACATTCCAGTTATGTGATAATTCAGCGACTAATGCCTGACCAATTCCCCGGCTTCCACCAGTGACTAACACCCACTTATGGTTTTCCATTTAGGATTCAGACTCCTTATCTACATGTTCACAAAGTTCTTTAATTGAAAGATTTGGATGCTGAATGAAAAAATCAGCGTCTAACGTAACATTAAAATCACGTTTCACTAGCACCATTAATTCAACATAATCTAAGCTATCAAACTCTAACTGGACTAATGTCAGATCCTCATTGACCTCTTCACTTTCTAAATCTTTTGCATCACAAATCATTTCACTAATTTTGTTATAAATTGTTTGATATTGGCTCATTTTGTTATCCTTTCACGGTTATCGATTTAACGCATTCACTTTTAAAGTGATTGAATTACTGATTAATTTATTTTCATAACTACCAACAATATTGATGCTAATTAATAGCCCACTAGCCAAATCCCCCATCACTAGTGCTGGTAAAATTTGAATTTTCATCGAGTTAGGTTTACTCATCGGAGACCATTTTTTCAGTAGATCGCTATCAAAAATTACTTCCTGATGTGTTTGTACGATGGGGTAGCGAGAAAAAATATCTTTTAGGGTTGCGCCTTCTGGCAGCCATTTCGAGATATCTTTTTGTTTTAATAATGAATTATCGTGTATCAAATATTGAAATAAAATTGCATCCATAAATTGCCACTCATACATCTCCATTGGATAAAGTGGAAAAGACAGCTGTAATTTGGCCATATCCGCCGAAGAAATACTGCCCTCCCAATCCATCACATTAATATTTAAACTATCGAGCGGAGATAATTGACAAGTTAGGCAATTTTGTTGTTCTTCTGTGGATAAAATGGCAACTGAACCCGCTTTATTGCGCGCGACTAGATCATAGAATTTATCATTCCATAATGGGTTTCGTAGCCGTACGACACATTTAATGAACGCTGATTTTGTTCTCTGTTGAGCATCTTGCGATCTGTGAAGAAATCGCTCACTCGCAAATTGTTTCGCATCAAGCAATGCGCGCATTCCATGAACACTTAATTGTTCTCCACCAGCCGCTTGCACCCACTTAAGGTCAAAATGAATCGGGTTATAGTCTCCAGAAAATTTGGCCCATCCAGCCGCATCGGCTAATGTGTAATGCAGCGTTATCATTTCGCGCTCTCCAATATCAACGCCGCATTTGCTCCGCCGAAACCAAAACTGAGATTCAACGCTCTTTCTACTTTTTTGAAACGGTGGTCATTCGGAATATAGTCAAGGTCACATTGTGGATCAGAGTTATAAAGATTTGCGGTTGCAGGCATCACGCCATGTTCCATCGCTTGTAAGCAAATGATGGTTTCAAAACTCCCCGCTGCCGCAATTAAATGCCCGCTATATGATTTCGTGCTGGAGATTGGAATACCGTAAGCGGCTGCCCCTAAGGCTTTTTTAAGCGATTTTGTTTCATTCAAATCATTCAACGCCGTCGAGGTACCATGGGCGTTGATATAATCTAACGAAGCCGGTGCTAGCCCCGCTTGCTGTAACGCCGTTTCAATCGTTTTAACGCGGGCAACGCAGTCCTCTGCGGGTGAAGTAAAATCAAATGCATCTGAATAATTTGCATACCCAGTAATTTCACCCAATATCACCGCTCCTCGGGCAATTGCACTGTCACGCTCTTCTAAACATACGACCGCAGCACCTTCAGATAATACGAACCCACTGCGATCCGCACTAAATGGGCAACTAGCACGTGTTGGGTCAGTTTTTTCACGAGTTAAAGCACCTAATACGTCAATATTCCACACAGCACAATCTGTACGTAATGATTCGCCCGCCCCCGCTAACATCATAGAAGCCCTGCCATTGCGGATAACCTCAAACGCATCCCCAATTGCGATGGTCCCTGTGGCACATGCAGCTATTGTCGTGTTTTGGTATCCTCGTAAATTCCAAAATTGGCTACATGCTGCTGTTGTGACATTTGGCATTGCATAAAAACAGTTGAATGGCGATGTCATACCTGTTGCATCAAACTCACTTACAGACATATAGCTCTCGTCTAAACCCGCCCATCCTGTCCCCATAATTGCGCCGCACATAAGAGGGTCATAAAACTCAGATGGCGAGCGCCCAGAAAACGCCATTTCCATAGCTTCTCGAGCTGCCCCTAACGTTAGGCGAGTATGCCTTGGTAACCGACGGCGAATTGCGGCAGGTACACCTTTTAAATTGGGTTCATCATCAATTAACCCCAAAAAATGGCTGTGGATGTTTTTATCCGTTTTATCAACGTAACGGTACCCTAATTGCTTATCCATGATTGCTTGCCAACATGCCTGCGCGGTTCCGCCAAGGGGAGTGACAGCGCCATATCCTGTCACAACAACGCGTTTTAATTGGGTCTTTTGGTTCATGATTGGTTGTCCTCGTGATGAACGCTACCACCACCTTGTGCTAGCCAAAGTTGCAACGTTGCATAAAGATAATCGTATTGGTTTTGCGCTAATGAGTTTTCGATGGATAACAAATCATCCTGCGCATTAAGTAGTGTTTGATAGTCAACAGCGCCAGCGCGATAACGATTTCCCGTGAGTTTTAATCGTTGCTGGCTAAGGGATAATGACTGCTGTAACTGTGTCCGTATTTCATCCGCAGTAAAACGCGCCTCCATGGCATTATCAATTTCAGCGAGTGCACTATAGGCTGTGCTTCGAAATGACACAGCCGCTTGTTGTACCTGCAAATCTGACTGTTCAATAGTCAGTTTTACGGTATTCCATTGAATAAAAGGGAGTGAGATGCTGCTGCCAATAACACGAGTAGGATCACTAAACCATTGAGTGAATAACTGACTTCCTGCATTAAGCGCACCTTGAAGAGACAGCGTAGGATAAAAGCTCAACTTCGCAGCGTCTGAACCAGCAAGCGCTGAGCGCAAACGTGACTCTGCGGCTTGAATATCTGGTCGTTGAGCTAAAACCGCCAAAGGTGTCATCTCTTGGATTTCCACTCGGTGTTCGCTATTAAGAAAAGCAAGTTCACTCGCATGTAATTCAGCTGGGCGATTAAGTAATAACGCCAAGGCATTACGAGAACTTTCTCTTTCCTTGATAAGCCGACGCAATTCATTCTTACGGCTAATTATCGTTTGTTCGGATTGCAATAAATCTAATTGGCTCACTTTTCCGGCTAGGTACCAAGACTGAATGAGTTGCTGACTTTTTTGGGCAATTTCCTGACTTACCGTTAGATTCTTTATCTGTTGGTTTAATAGGGCAATATTCCAATACAACTGTGCCGTTGTGTTGATTATCACAAGCGTCGTTGCATGGTAATCTTGCTCAGTGGCGACAGCCTCCCACGTATTTTTTTCACGAACGCGGGCCAATTTTCCCCATAAATCAATTTCATAACTTAATGTTAAGTCTGCGCTATAACTTTCTTGTGATGAATTTCCATGGCGAATTGATTTTGTGTTACTCGCAGATCCCCCTAATGAAAAGTCAGGAGTTATATTGGTATTTGCTAAACCTGCCGTATTGCGGGCCTGCTTTAATTTAATTGCGGCTAATGCTAAGTCATTGTTATTTTCTAGAACCTGATTAATCAGTTGGAATAACTTGGGATCATTAAAATTTTCCCACCAACGTCCTACGGTATTCCTCTGCTGGTCAGATGACATAACATCATTCGCACTCGATGAGCGCTGAATTTTATCATCCCATTGCTGAGGTAAAATAAGATCAGGACGTTGGTACTCGGTGCGGGTAAAGCTCCCACATCCACTGAGTAAACAGATAAAAAGTACCACTGAGCCAAAATAAGGCGATTTTATTTTCATTCCCGTGCTAATGCCTCCGTTGGGTTAAGCTTGGCTGCCCTACGTGCAGGGAAATAACCAAAAACTAAGCCAATTAACGCAGAGAAACCACAAGCCAATAACACAGGTAACAGTGTGAATACCATGGTAAATTCAGTCGTGATATACGCAAAAATGCCGCCTGCTAACCACGAGCCTATAATCCCAATGAGCCCCCCTAACGAACAGATCATGACGGCTTCAATTAGAAATTGGTTCATGATATCCGCAGGCCTCGCCCCCACTGAAAGGCGGATACCTATTTCGTGGGTTCGCTCCGTGACTGAAACCAACATAATATTCATAACACCCACCCCACCGACTAATAAGGAGATGGCTGCAATCGACGTGATCAGTAATGACATAGAATCAGAGGTTTTTTGTAGCGCACTAGCAAGTTGGTCATCAGACTGAATAAAAAAGTCTTTTTTCCCATGTTCACGCAGTAAATGCTTTTCGACCTGCATTTCTACTTGTTTAGCGGCTAACGTTTCGGGAAAACGTAATGTGATATATTCAATTGGTTTATCACCGAGAACTCGCTGCTGAAGAGCTGAATAAGGTGCCCACCCCATAACATATCCGCTGGACATTTTCGGGCCTGGTTTGCGCGCAATCCCAATGATCCGCCAAGGTGAACTGCCAATTTGAACAATTTGGCCTAAGGGCTCTTCATCGGGTGCAAATAAAATATCCCGACTGGCATCATCCAGCACAATAACAGGCTCACTGTCATTCACATCTAACACACTGAATTGATTTCCAGACAAAATTTGAATACCTTGAGCAGCAAAGTATTCATCAGAAACACCATTTAGCATGATGGAGTAATCGAGCCCTTTATTGACGGCTACTGTCATGCTGCTAACAACTGGCGAAATAGACTCAATCCATGAGAGCTGTTTTAGGCTTTTAATATCATTTAATGATAATGCGCGTTCCATATCTGGCCGCTTTGCTCCCCATCCAGTGCCTGGACGGATTTCAAGCGTTGTGCTGCCTAACTTACCGATTTCATCCATAATGGCACGTCTTGCGCCTTCACCCACCGCCATTGATGACACAACAGAAGAGATGCCAATAATAATGCCCAACATTGATAAAAAAGCGCGCATTCGGTGCCCTAATAATGCCCGCCAAGCCATACGAATAGACTCATAAATACCGTGCCAAAGTGATGCCCGACCATTATCTTTAACAGAAGGAAGATTATGCTGAGTACGCGCTTGCGCTTGTGAAAGGTTTTGATTATCGGCGATAATTTGCCCATCACTGATTTCGATAATACGTTGAGTTTGCTCAGCAATATTTCTATCGTGGGTCACAATCACCACGGTATGGCCGTCTTGATGAAGTTGATGCAAAATATTCATTAATGCATGGCCACTCGAGCTATCCAAAGCGCCCGTTGGTTCATCCGCTAAAATGACTTGCGCGCCATTAATTAATGCGCGGCACACACTGACCCGCTGTTGTTGCCCACCAGATAATTGATACGGCTTATGATTCAAGCGAGCTTGTAATCCGAGCTTATCAGCCAAAAGCTGAATTCGGTCCGTACGCTCGTTTTTGGACATTGCTGTGTACAGCGCTGGAATGGCAATATTTTCTTCCGCACTGAGATAGGGCATTAAATGATAGCGCTGAAAAATAAAACCAAGGTATTGGCTACGCAGCTCAGCAAGCTGCTCACTGCTCGCCTCATGAACAGGAATACCATTGATAAAAACTTCGCCACGAGACGGTTTATCTAAACAGCCGATAATATTCATCAACGTTGATTTACCAGAGCCGGAAGCGCCAATAATGGCAACCATTTCCCCTTGATTTATCGATAGTGTTATATCATTCAATACAGGGATGATTTGCGTTCCAGCCGAAAACTCACGACAAACATGGTGAAGTTCAATGAGAGGGTGAGATGAAGATAACGTTGGTGTTATTATCTTCATGATTAACTCGCTATTTTCTCTTGTTGAACAACAACTTGCTCACCTTCAGTGATACCCTCCAGAATCTCAACAAAATGGCGATCATTGATGCCTACCTTGACGGTTCGAGCTTCTGTTATTTCATTTTTGATAACAATAACTTCATATTGATTAAGACCCAGAGAACGCCCTAACGCACTGACAGGTAAACGCAGCGCGTTTTTAGCTTGGGCTACACGAATAAAAACCTGTGCCGTCATCGACGTTTTTAATGCACGATCGGTGTTATCAACCTCAAATGTTCCATTGTAATAAATCGCGCTATTTTGTTGACCAGCTGAATTATTATTACGCTCATCAAGGGCTTCGGGTGGGATAGGTTGCACGTAGCCCATGGTGCTTTCGTATTGTTTTTCAGGATTTGCAATTACATAGAATGTCAGTAGCTGGCCAGGCTGAATTTTTTGAATATCAGCCTCTGAAATGCGGGTTTGCACTTGCATTTTATCTAAATTAGCCAGCACCAATATCGTAGGTGCCGTTTGTGAGGAAACGATTGTTTGTCCCTCATTTGCAACAATACCCAGTACTTCACCACTAATTGGGGCCACAATACGGGTAAAATTCAAGTTAGCCTGAGCCGTTTGCACATCCATTTCTGATTGTGTGATTAATGCTTCATTAACGCTAACTTGCTGTAATTGCGCTTCATATTGTGCTTGTGCTTGCTCATATTCACTGCGAATACCCGAACCATCGCGCTGCATGATTATCTGGCGTTGATAGGCTTTAATGTATTGAATGAGTGTTGCTTCTGCTGCGCGCTTTTGTGCTTGTGCGCTCAATAAGCGTGCCGTCGCATTTTTAAGCTCAGACTGCTGAATTGTCGGGTCTATTTCAGCTAATAATTGTCCTTTACTGACCCTATCTCCTTGCTTTACAAATAATTCTCTAATTTGTCCATTAACCTGAGCTCCCACATTCACTTGAATAGACGGTTTTAATGTACCAGTCACCATGACCACTTTTTCAATATCACCCCGCTCAACCGAAAGAATAACTCTATTTTGTGCGTTTTCTGTCGGTGCTTGCCACACAAGACTCGTCAACACAACGACAAGCAACAACGCGATAAGGCCAATCCAAACACGAGCTCGCAAAAATAAGTGTAAAAATGTCGGTTTAATGCGGGGAGACGTCATAATCAAAACTCTCCTGCGCTGGCAAGCAAAGGCGTTGTAGGCTGAGGTTCATCATCACGATTACCACCATCATTTCTGATTAGTCCTTTTTTATGTAATTCCCCCGCAGCTATTCGATACGTTGAATCAAATCTTGTCGTGATTTCCTCACTGTGTGTCACAACAATGAGAGTTTTTCCTGTTTTTAGGCAATGTTCCTGAATTGTTTCTATAACGATTTTTGCCGTTTCTTCATCTAAGTTTGCGGTAGGCTCATCCAATAAAATAATTGGGCGAGAACTGTAAAGTGAACGAGCCAACAACACACGTTGCCGCTGCCCAAGAGAAAGTGCGGAATGGCTTTCCCTAATCAACGCATTTAAACCACCAGGTAACTGGCTCACCACTGGGCCTAACGCCAATTTATTGAGTAAATTTTCGACTATTTTTCGGTCTTTTTCGCGGAAGTTAGGGTCAAACAATGTGATGTTATCTAACACTGTTGCATTGAATAAAATATCTTCTTGGCTTTGAAGGCAAACAAGCTGAGTAAGTTGCTGAGCACTGACAAGCTCTTCATTTGAATAGCATTCACCATGCTGTGCACTGAATAGCCCTGCAATAATTCTCAACAAGGTACTTTTACCCGCGCCAGATTCACCCACAATGGCAACCTGAGCACCTGACGGCAAATCTAGCGAGATATCATTTAATATTGGCTTCGATGGGTCATAGCTAAAATGAATGTTTTCGAATCTAAGGTTCGGGGCTCTACCTGCTGGTGATATTTTTTGAGGTGAGACCGTGCTTTCCTCACTTTTTTGAGGAAATAAAGAGTGAGCGCGTGTATCAATAATATGTAGCTGAGATTTATGGATAATCGCATAAAAAATTCGAGTGACATAGGTAGTAAAAATTTGGCGTAAAAAGCTATAAGCAAAAAAATCGCCTAAGGAAATCATATCATTAGCAACCATTGGCAGCACAACCAGCATAAAAATAACCATTTCGAGGCTACCTGTTAGCTGGTAAATACCATCTTTAATTTGCTGGTACACATTTCGACGCTGCATACAGGTAAATAATTCACGGCTTAGCCACGCGAATTGCGCCTTACGTTGATCCTCTATGCCTGCTGTTTTTATGGTCAGAATGCCCTGTAAGGTTTCCATAAAAAAATCATTCAGCTCAGCGGCTTTAAGCTGTAATTGCTGGGTGTACCAACGGTCGCGGATTATTGCCCATACACTAATGAGCCCCATCACTGTCACCCCTGCTGCTGAAATAACAGCAAGAACAGGCGCAATCCAAAACATCACACCCAATGCAATGGCGCAAATAACCCAATCGGTTCTAAGCCCATTATCAAGCTCAATTTTCTCAGTTAACGCGCCCTGCCAAGCAACAAAACGACTAAAAATATCCCCTGGTGCACGTTTTTCAAAAAAACGCAGAGGGTTACTCATTAACCGCGAAAAACCCACACCACTGTTAATTAACACAAAGTGTTTAACAAACCGTTCGCTTATCATACGAACACCTAGTGCGAGTAGCGTGGCAACAACAAATGCGACAATAAACCAACCATAAGGAAACACTGCATTTTTAGCATCTGAAAAGGCTTGGTTGATTGCATTACTCACCATTGCAGGCATTAAAAACAGGGTTAGCGAAACGAGGAAAACAAAGGTCATCAACCAATAAATACCTCGCACCTTAGCGGTTTCTTTCAAACTCATCGCATGAGGTACTTTCTGTGTGGAGGCCTTATTTGTACTATGTCCGGAGGAAAGTGATTCGACTTTTTCCAATGCCGTATCCGGATCTAAAATCAGTGCATAACCGCTAATTTCGGCTTTTAGTGCAGAAAATGGTAGCCACTGCTGCCCTATCGCAGGGTTCATTACACAAACATTGTTTCCTTTGCGATAAGCAAGTACGACAAAATGATTTGCGCCATAATGCAAAATCGCAGGAAGCGGCAAGCTATTTAATTCATCATGCTCAAATAAGACAGGCGTAGTTGAGATGCCATAGTTTGCTAAAATTGAGGAAAGGTCGATCAATGAAGTTCCATGATCGGAAGCTGGGTGAACTTCCCTCAATGCATTAAGGGAAAGCGAAAGGCCTTGAGTTTGGGCTAACATCGCAATGCATGCCAAACCACATTCATTCGTTTCTTCTTGAGCGACAAAATTTGGAATAGTATTTTTCATTATTATTAGTGACTAATAAAATAAAGTGAATGGCTATGCCATAAAAGCCAGTCATTGGGATATTCGCGAATTGAATTTTCGATAATAACGGGCATTTGCGCTGCAACATCTTTTGCAGCAACAGGTGGATGTATCTTGATTTTTAAGCCATTTTGATAATACAGATGATAAAAAACGACCTGCGCTGAAATCGCATTAGATAAACGTACAACCCCATTATGTAATTTCGCTGCTCGACCAAATAACTGGCACGATAATTTACTCGACATCCCTTCTTCAGTTTGAATGGTGTAATCTGGCGTGATATCTGGAAATACAATCATATTTTTCTGGCCCGTCGCAGTTTCTGCCATTAAAGTCATTAACTGAGTCGCTAATGACTTATTGTCTTGATGAATTGAGCAATACGACAAATTCACTTGGCCTAATTCACGGGCAGAGGCGTTGTATTTTTGTTGCTCCGCACTGGATGAAATGACTACCGTAGCGTTGCCTGGAGTAACCCCAGCGCCAACTACCGTAGCCAGAACATCAGAAACCATATGTAATGGCGCCAAAATAATCGGTTTTTTTTGCTGATGCAAAGGTGCGACAACACTATCAAGGGCAAGAATACAAGCTTGTAATTGCGCCATAATTTGGCGGTTTTGCCCCCATGTAGCCGCTTCTTCCAAAATAAAACGCTGTACTGCAATCCATCTCGCATCGACGTTGCCATTTGTCTCCACTAAACTGCGGTAATTTTGCGTTGCAACGTTGTTTTGATTACGGTATTTACGACCGAATACTCCGATTCGGCAACCTAATTTAGCCATTAGCAAAACGGGGGTAATATCACCGCGACGCAAAAGAAAGCGAAAAGAAGAGATCCCATAGTGACTGAGATTTTCATATCCCTTTGTAAGTGGTATTAAGCAACTTTTTGCACTGAACACCGTCCAAACAATTAAAAACCGGATCACTGTGGCGCCTTATTGCTTTTTTCCAATAATTCCAACATATAAGCTGAAAATTCAGGGAAATCACGATCCTGATAAACGACATATCGTTTATTAATAATAAATGCGGGAGTGCCTGTAATTTGATAATACTGGGTAACTTCAGCCATATATTTAATACGGTCTTTAACTGCGCTGGATTGGCTAACTTCAAAGTATTTAACTGGGTCAATATCGTGCTGCTTTAACCATGTATCTAAAATATCTTTCTTGGTTAAGTCCAATTTCTCATTAATGACTGAGTTATACAGTTCCTGGCGCAATTTAGCTTCTACACCCATTTCTTCAAGAGTTGCAAAAATCGGCGCGTATGCCGCAAGCCCTAAGTTATTATCCATTGCTAAATGAATGGCTTTAAACGTAACCCCCTCTGGAAGCTCCTTTTCAAATTTGGCCATGTTGTCATGGCTTAACGCACAATAATGACAACCATAAGAAAATATTTCTATGATGCTATTATCTTCCTTTATTGGACTTGATAAAACTTGTGCGGTATTAAACTCGACAAAAGAAGAATCATCTACGTTACTGTTTGAAAAACTATTAAAAATAAAAATATGGTAGAACAAAACCGTCATGAGTGAAGAAATCACAGCAACGAATATTGTATAAATTGTGATGGTTATTGGTTTAAAATGCATATTCATAACAGCCGTTCCTATTTAAAGTAAAAATATACATGGGGGTCCATCCCCATGTATTAATTAAAGGTAGTTAAATTAAACCTTATGGTTTAACAGCACCTGAACAGTTTGCAGCGTCAACATTTTTAGCTTTGTATGTTTTATTTCCATGCTTGTCAGTACAAGTCGTAATTAATTTACAAGATGAAACACCACCAACAATGATACTTTCATAAGAATCAGTACAAACTTGTTTAGTTCCACCAACTACAGCAGCAGCTTCGATAGCATTTAATGTTTTCATGTTATTTCCTTTTAAGATAAATATTAATTAATAAAACACATATCTGTTGATAATTTTTTATCAACAAATTCTTTAGAATTTTTTATTTTTAGAAAAGAAGAACAATAATAACCAACTAAAAAATCAATTGATTTAACCTTTCATTTTCGCCAAACAAATAACTCGCCTTATATCTAACATCTCTTGCTTTATCCTTTTCACCTAGCTCATTTAGAACTAGAATCCAAGAAATATAAATATTAATGTCAGGAGATGAACTTGATGCTTTCATAGCCCAATCATTAAATAAGTTAAGGTACTTAACATCTTGCGTTTCGTTATAGCGCAATAAATACCCCATATTCAAATCGAATTGATAACGGTCATACATCAATAAATAGTTCCAATTATGATAAAGAGGCTTTTCTATTGATAACAACACTTGCTGCCCCGTTTTTTCTATATAGGTTAAATATTGTTGTACTTGTAATGTCATGTATAAAAAAACGACTGAAAAAGCTAAGCCAAATATAATAATTCCTTTTGAAAAGTAGTTTACCATTTTATTTAGTTTGTGTTTTTTATTTGGTGAATCAGCACAGCGTAATAATAAGATTAAAACTATCCCATGAGGCATAGATAGCCATAAAGGGAACTCAGTCATCATGTGAAACAAAATAGGTAAAGCGACAATCAAGTAAATATAATTATCACTCTTTCTTTTAAATATAGATAATAGTAAAACCACACCACCTATAATCATCAATATTATTGCAATAAGGCCAACAAATCCACCCTCAACTATCCAGCGTAATATTTCATTATGTGGATGCGACATTATTCTTTCATTAGTTTCTAGTAAGCCACCGCCAAATCGTTCTAGAAATATAGACTCAAAACTTCCAACACCCCATCCCAACAATGGCTTCTCGCTGAAAAGATATAAACTTTGTTGCCATAAAACCCATCGAATACGGGATGTGTTTAATTTACTTTCAGTTGCATCTATTATATCAAGGCCATTTTTTATTCCATACCCAATAATTAAACCCAGAATAACAAATACAGAAATAAATAAAATTTTATTGCGATGATACTTTGCAAATAAATAAAAAACAATAAAAATAATAAATAAATTTAAATAACCCGTTAATGATTGAGATAAAGGTAACGTTGCACTCATCAAAACCAAAGCAGCAGTAATAAAGCCTACTAAAGGCCATTTAATATTCTTTATTTTAATCAATAAACCCACTGCACTTGCAATTCCCACACAAATGAAGCTAGAAAAAACATTAACCTGTTGAAATACTCCATATGGCCTATCTCCATTTAATGGCGGATAAGGTAGCCCTATTAATGGCAATAGATTAAAAACTTGAAGCATCGCCAATATACTTTCTATAATGGCAGCGACGAGTATTCCATAAAGTATAATTTCACGACCTATATCTGAAATATTAAACTGAGCTAAAACTTGATAAAATATTAATATCCCTAATACCCAATAAGCTGTTAAGTAAGCATTGTAACGATAGTTCTCTGGCGAAAAAAAACACAAAACCATTAAGATAATTAACCCTAATGAAATAAAATTACTAGCTAGCGAATAAATTACACTCATTATTTTAATTTGAAAAAAAACAACCACCAACAAAAATAAAGCCAAAAAAAAGGCACTAACGATATTTAATGGCAGTGAAAAGCCAGCCCCACCTAAATTAGGTAGATAGATATGAAATATAATACCAAAGTATACAACTACACTACCGAAAACGGCCCAATTACTCCGGTTATATAAATATGAACTATTTAATTTTTTTATTACACTCATCGTATTTATTTTACTTATCACTGATAATTTAATGTGTAATATGCGGTACTATAAAATAGCCCATATGTAATAGTCTGATTAGTTCGAGCTTCTGGTTCGGCTTCAACATAAGCTTTAAATTGAAGCTCCGTATCATTATCCGCTAAATTTTGCGCCAATGATGGAACATTTAACGCTATCGGTGTTTCATTTAAATTTAATAGCCCAATCCCGATTCCATTTGCTTCACTTTTGTCACTAATCGCTAAATGATCAGGGAGATTTTTATTTTCTATTCCATTAAATGTTACTGTTGCCGCATTAAATACAGACGTATTACAGTTTGTTAAATGAATCGAAAATAGTAAAGGTTTCGATTTCCCAGCTGAATAAAGCTCTTTTACTGAAATTTCTTTAAAATCTACGGGTACCTTTTCACTACCTGGTGCAATTTGGCAAGGTGTAACCATCACATTACCCTTAAAAGAATAACTCCCCATATTAGTATGAGTAATATCAGCAATAGCCTGACTCGAAGCAAATAAAAAAAGGCAACATACTGATAAATAAATTGTGTTTAACATTTGATTATTATTTTGCATTGTTAACCTCATTGGAATTCAGCGAGGATCGTGCCTGTCGCTGTAAACTCTCCATCGTCTACCGTGCTACCTGGTGCTGCAATTGGTGCCGCAGTTAAATTCCAAGTACCTTGGTTATTAAAAAAATTAGGTACAGTATAAGCTTGGTTAGGTTTAACTAATGCCCCCGTCAAATTATCTTTAATAACAATGCCAAGATTTGTTCGCTTCACACTATTTTTTAATGTTCCGTAATAATCCGCATTAAAGTCGGCTTGACCCGAAGCTCCTGGAAGTAAAGATAACTTGATGTTAAGATCTCCCGTAGTAAAGCTTCCACCTCTACATTTTACTGGGATATTAAAAGGTTCTGCATAATTAATTCCATTTAATTGTTCACTTGTATTTGCAACATCTTTAAAGTCAATATTAATTGGATTCCCGTCATTTATCGTACATTCATCAGCGACTGTAATAATTCCCGCAGCCAGTACAACACGTGTTGATGGAATTGGCGGATAAGACGTTAATCCGTTAGTCGCGGTTCCTTTTTTAGCAAATACTTGAACTAATTCTGCTTGGTTTATGGTAATTCCATTAATAATCGGTTTTTTTAACCTAAACGTTATTGTCCCGCTTGAGCCCGTTCGAAGCGTTGTTGCATAAGGGCGGCTATTTGTACTCGTCGGCCTACACTCCATTGGATCAGACCCCCCATTCCACAAGTTCGATGCAGGAACAGCCACTTTCCTAGGCTGTGTTCCGCCGAGTTGGATTTCAACTTTCACATCGAAATACTCATTTAAGGTCAGATAACCCGGATTTTGCATTGATTGGGGTATGGTTGACATTAAATCAAAGGTCATTCCAGAATCGGGATTGTTGTTACCTGGCCCACCGGGCTGCATATAAGTTTGACAATAAATATCAAAATAAGGCCAGTCTGTAACATCAAAATTAAATACCGTCTCTGCATCTTTTTCATTTATCAAAAGCTGGTTATTCATTCTTGCTTCGAATGTATAGGTTCCCCCATCGGGTATTACAGCCCCATGTGGATACCCAAATACTGACAGAGGTAACAATGTCGCTATCGCCAAACTAGTCGCGATCGCTATATCTTTTAATCTTTTATTGTTGGATATAGACATTGTTATAAATACTCCAGTTTTAACCTAACTAGTCCGCTAAAATTACCTGCTGAAACAACTTGGCTTGTCGCTTCTAAAGATGCGTTTAAGGTAATGTTATTATCCCCAGGTTTAAGCACCCATGAGCCTTTAGGTTGGTTAAGCATTAAATTCTCATGGTCTTGGCTAAAAATACGCAATCCCGCACCTTTAACACCACCACTAACTCGCACTAAATCTGGGTTATAAAAATCAGAATCCCCTGCAATACTCAACGAAACCGCGCTTTCACCTGTTAGGTAATAACGCTTACCATTTTGCGTTGCTTCCCCCGCCGAATTTACAAAGGATTTAGATGCACCACGCTGGCAATCTTTAAGTCTGACGCTAAAAGTCACTGGTGTACTTCTATCGCCAATACGATGAAATGACCGCGCACTTACTTCGCCTAAATCAACATATTGTTCCTGCGTATTTAATTCGAGAACGCAAGGTGATGCATATACACTCCCTTGAAAATGTACAGTACTGTGTACATCCAATAAGGTTTGGCGCGAGGTTTTATCATCAGCCATTTCCGCAAGCGCAGAAAAACTGCCGAACCCAAGTAACACGAACCCTAAGTATTTAATTTTCATGCGAATACTCCTAGCGTGGCTGTTGCTCCGGTGGTAGTGCTTTACAGATATTTCCATTACAACTGTATTTCAGTTCTGGATGACCGCCATAGTCATTCACATACATCATGGTAAAGCTTTCACCAGCTCCATTGACCTTGATATCTAGATGAGATTTAGGCGCTACCATTACCCCTGGAAAGTCCGTTAATTTTTTCCCGCCCTCTGTAATCAACTTATTATTTAAACTAATAATAGTGACAAAATAAGGTGTCGGGTTTTCAGCTCGCCAGTTATTTCCTTGCTTATAAAATGTCACTTGGTCTTGCCAAATTGCACTTTTTGACGTGGGAATAATTGCCGTTGGTCGATAAAATAATTTGATGCGCGATTGCATTGCTAATTGTAAGACATTTGGTTTATCTGGCTTTGGTGGCACTTCCCTAACATTTAAATAAAATAAACTTTCGCGATCTTGAGGAAGTTTATCTATTTCCGCTGTTTTAGAGACTCGAGCAACACCTTTTTGCCCACCATTAATTCTTTGTAATGGAGGTAATACCACTAATGGAGATGTAATTTTCTTCCCATTTGCATCTTCAACCCAAGATTGCGCTAAAAAGGGAATACTTGAACTGGTGTTTGATAAATTAGCACTCGAAGAGGTTTCCGCGCCGGTAATAATCAACCGAGTTCTATCTAGTGATATTCCTGCATATGATTGGCTTACTCCAGCCATAATTACCAGTAAACCACCCACCCATTTTTTTATACAAATCGCCATTTTTTATACCTTATTTAAAAACTTGTTCTGATTGTCATTTCATTATTGGCAAGGCAGTAAAACTGACATACCAGGATTAATTTTTTCAGGTAATTGAATTTTACATTGCGCTTTTCCACCCCAAGAGACCGTTAATGTTTCTTTAGGATTTACCGCCATCAAATACGCCAATCCATCTTCCATCAACATTGCAACATTAATACCGTCAGCGTTGGTCACATCCGCCCCAAACGGAGGAACGGTATTATTAAAGCGAATTGTGGCAATCAGTTTTTCACCTTGGGCAACAGCAAATCGTTGATAACCAATCGCCCCTTCCGTCAGTGTTGACGTTGCGATCGCTTTATTGGTATCAACATCACTATTTAGCTTATCGACATCAATACGGGTATCGAAGCTGTAATAACTCACGATATCTGGTACGACTGAAATACCCGCCCAGTTTGTTCGTGTTTTTTCATGGTTAAATGGCACACCACTAATCCCATTTGTGTCCACCATGATCCGTGCAGTATCTGTTGTCGCGCTACTATTATGCAGTGCGGCTCCATAGGCTGTTGCAGTAAAGCCGCCTCGCAATGTCCCATTGATGGATGCAGTTTGTCTTTCTTGATAGCTGACGTTGGTATTTACATCCGCAAGTTGAGTGCGCTTTTGATAATAACCGTCAAATTGCACACGATCATCACCACTACGCCCAGCCCTTACTCGCCATAAGTTATTGAAATCTCTATTATCGCTATACGACAGCATATGACTTGTTTTACTTCCGCTATTTTGTAAGTCATATCCTGCCCAACGGCTATCACCAACAGGCACAGATACAGAAAGGGAGACACTATCGTCACGTCTTCCTCGATAATCTGAACGATAGGCGGCAATATTCGTGGAGACCCCATCGATCCCCATTAATCGGAATGTTCGACCAACAGACAAGCCATATCTATCTTGAGATGTTTGATCCCAAAAAGTTTGATGGGTGTAAGTTAAAAATAGTGTTGTTCGCCAATCAGGTTCATCCGCCCAAAACGTTTTATTTGCGGTAATGGTGTACATCTCTTTTTGGCGACCTATACCTAAATA
This sequence comes from Providencia sp., assembly GCF_040396775.1. Lineage (GTDB taxonomy): Bacteria > Pseudomonadota > Gammaproteobacteria > Enterobacterales > Enterobacteriaceae > Providencia. Next base: position 277,375 of record NZ_JBEBNT010000002.1, on the reverse strand, counting down.
ACGGTTTTCACGTTCATCTAAATATTGTGATAGTGTGCGGAACTTATCTTGTGAGAAGCGATATCCCGCAAATGTGATCGTACTATTTATTTCATCAAAAGATTTTGAATAACTTAGACGAAAGGAAGACCCTGTTTCTGTATTTTCACCAGGAATTCGGCTAACCGATTGTGTTACATCCGCAGACAAAGCCCCAAATACTGACAAGTCACGTCCTAACCCTGCTGAAAGTGCGGTATAATCCCTGCCCGCAAACAAAATCCCGCCAATTAATGACCAGTTATTACTCAGCCCCCAAGAGAAATCTCCTGTCGCAAACATTGGCCCTTCCGGCTTATGGTTAAAGCGAGAAGGCTTCCCCATTGAGACGTTATAACGAACATAACCAGGTCGAGTTAAATAAGGGATATTGGCGGTATCAACTTGAAAAGTGGATACATCACCGTCATCACCTTCAACTCTAACATCCAAAGTTCCTCGAACTGAGCTTTGCAAGTCTTGAATACTGAATGGCCCCGCAGGCACTGTCGTTTCATAAACAACACGCCCTGCTTGGCTCACTATCACCTTTGAATTACTTTTAGCAATACCGTTGATTTGTGGTGCATATCCCCTTAAATTTGGCGGTAACATGCGCTCATCACTGGCTAAGTTAAGTCCTGTATATCGAATAGTATCGAAAATTTGCGAATTTAAATAAATTTCACCCAGTGTTAATTTAGCCGCTATATGAATTAAAGGGCGATATGCATAAAACTGATTCCAATCGAATTTTCTGTCACCACGTTCGTTGTAATTTGCTTGGTAATCAGCTCTAAAACGCCATGCACCTAAATTAAATCCAGCTTGGCCATAAGCAGATAAAGAATGTCTACTTGTATGCCTAACTAAAGAGCGTGAAATCGAACCGTTCAGGTTATAATCGAACAATAAACCTGAAACCCCCGTATCCCAACGCTCAGGCGGTACCCAGCTTGGATCCGAATACTTCATCCATGCTTGCGGCATTGTAATATCAAGCTTACCTTCAAAATTGTTAATTTTGACGCCTGATATAGGTAAAATATTCAAGCATTCTGGCGAGATCATTTGAATTTTCTTTAATGCATCTTCTTTAAGTGCCAGCATCTCAATTTGTTCAGGCGTAAAACAAACGAGCGTTTTTTCACTATCCTGAGGGTCAATGATATAGGTAACTTTTTGCTGCGATAATGATTGCCCATTAATATAAACATCTAATAGGTAAGTACCAGGAAATACAAAGTTGTCTTTTGAAAAGCGAGTTAAGTCAATATTATTACGATCCCCGACATCTAATACATCCGTATTAAATTCGACAATATCGTTAGCTAACATATTAGGTGAGTAACAAAGCATTGCAATATATATCGCAAATATTTTTTTTATATTCCCACTAAAAATAATCATTTTAATTCACTCTGAATTCACAAAGACCAATCCGATTCTTAATAAAATCGCAAATATTTTTTATATTTATTCAAAAATAATCCATTCTAAATCTCAATACACCTGCAAATTCACCCGCTTTAATGTATTTTTGATAAGCGACTAAAGTTGCAGTAAACTCCAAACTGTTTCTTCCTTCGAGTAATGTATAATCAGGTAGTTTTGTATTAAATTTTAGTATTTCACCATGAGAATTTTTTAATTGAATACCAAAACCTTCTGAATCGCCATTAACTTGAAGTAACTGACCACGGTCCACTGTGCTTCCCATCATTGTTATTTGAGCTCTTGATGCACTACCTTTATCTTCTGAAGGAAGCGTACAACCGACTAGCTTTATATTAAAATTTTTACTTAAAAGTAAATTAGCATCAGGCGTGATTTCACGTGCACTCACTTCCCCGAAATTAATCCAAAGCTCTCGGCTATCAGGATCGATATTACAAGAAGCCTCAATTAATTCGCCTTGCATAACAATATCACCAGGGGTGTTATTTACAGCACCTCCCCAGCTCAATAAGGGCCATAATAAAATAGAGCTTAATGCTATTTTTTTAACTCGAATTATCATGGGTAACACCGCTTTAATTATATTTTTAGATTCAGTATTGCGGAGTATCTACTACTCCGCATACAATCACTAAATTAATTCCAAATTATTGGTAATCGATTTGGAAGTTAATTGTAGAATCGAAGTTACCTGGAGTAACGGCATTAGATGCATTATCTGATTTCAAGTACGCAACAAATGGAATTGTTGTTTTACCATTAGTTAAGTTAACCGCTGTAGAAGCCTGGCCCCATACAACATCTTGATTTCCATTATCTCTTAAACCAATACCAGCACCGCTTGCAGTTCCTGAAGTAAATGCAGCTAATGCGCTATCATTCGGGTTTACTGTAGATGGTGTGTAAGTAACAGTTGCCGTTTGAGCTACTGTGGTATCACAACCTTGCAGAACGATATCTTTTTTAACATTACCTGCACGCTCACCATTTTTTAAATTTGATACAGGGATTTGGTAAAAATTAACTTTAACAGGGCTTGACTCTTCGCTTAAACCACAAGCAGAGTTAACAAGCTCACCTGTAATTTCAATTGTACCGTTAGTTGGGGTACCTGTATAAGCGGCCATAGCTGCAAATGAAGCAAAACCTGATGCGAATACTGCGCCGACTACAAATTTATTCAATTTCATATTAATTTAATCCTGTATAATTTATATTTTGCCATAATAGTTGTTCATAACAACTTTAGATAAAAATAATCATTAATCCATATAATGATTATTTTTAATAAAGTTATCACCTTGACAAGTTAAATTTTATTTATTTGTATTATCTATTTGTCATGTCTTGTTCTTAATTGTCATGAGCAAAAATTATCGCCACATTTTTTTTGTATCTTTATCTAAGATCGAATAATAGTTTTTTTCATTCATTACAATGCATTTTAATCTTTCGTTATCATGCTTATCTATTACATGATTAAAAAAATCTCGCCATGACTTATTAAATAATGCTAAGATGGTGTCCATCATTTCAAACGTTAACTTTGTTTTCCCCGTTTCATAGCGAGAAATTTGTTGTTGACTCACATTTAACTTTTTTGCCAGTTCGCTTCCTGTTAAGTTCTGCTCTTTCCTTATCCCTCGCAAATACTGTCCTATTTCTATATTTATCCCATTAGAAAAATAAGCCATCTTTATTTAACCTTTATATTAAATAATAAATCTTAGACACTTTGTTAAATTTAGAATGATTATATGTCTGAATATTTAGTTTGTATAATTGATAGTGCGAATCTATTTTTATTAAAAAAAACCGCTGCCCTATTAAAATAAGTATTTGTTACAGTAAAATGCAACTTAAAGCAAATAACCCTTAAATAACAATGTGTTATTTTTTAAATAGGGAAAATACTTAGTTAAATATTTACAAATTGATACAATTGAAAATATTGATATATACTTTTAACCCGTCTTATGTTTATTTGGGTTAAAATTCAACCAAAAAAGTTAATGAAAAAAAAATTTCCCACTCGTATTTTGGGTTTAATTTTATCTTAAATATTTTTTTAAGACTTATCTTAGCCTGTTAAACAATGAAGAGTTTAGCTCACTGAGCATAAAGGGGAGTTTTTAGAATCCTATTTATATAGTTTTAAAATCATAGTGATAGGATTTATCAGCGAGGAAGGAGTTGAAGTTCGAAATCCCCCTTCTAGCTGAGCCCTTCCCATAAATACTGTTTCAGCTTTATCTTATCATTTGAATCAAAAAGAATACCTTCGCTGATAAGTGCTTTTTTATGTCGCGTATAACTCTCCCCTTTCACCGACAATTTCCCTTGCCCATTTATAATGCGGTGGCACGGCAAAGTACTGTCTGCGGGGATCGTGCGGATCACTTGGCATACTTGTCGTACATAAGTAGAGTAACCCGCCATCTTAGCGAGAGTACCGTAAGTCACTACTCGACCTTCAGGAATACTCCCGATTAAATGATAAATTATGTCTTGAAAAGAGGGTGCATTATTCATAATTAATTGTTTATATTCAATATTTTATATTTTCAGAAACGTTATTAAGTAGGCCTATATTTAATATAGAAAGTCCATGATACGTCTAAAATCAGAGCCGACAATGGAATATATTATCACTCTAAATCGCCTTCACAGCCACCATCCTGTGATTTTTAATTGTTAAATACGCCTAAGTTTCTTTAATATAAAATAAAGTCAAATTGAGGCCACCGTTCGAATTTCATGAAAATACTCTTAATCGAAGATCATATAAAAACCCAATATTGGGTTAAAAATGGCTTAGAAGAAGCCGGTTTTCTTGTGGATACCGCCAAAGATGGCCGTGATGGCCTCTACTTTGCCTTAGAGAATAACTACCAGTTAGTTATTCTCGATATTATGCTCCCTGGCATGGATGGCTGGGACATTTTGAAAATTTTAAGGACATCTAAAAATATTCCTGTAATTTGCCTCACCGCTCGTGATGCAGTAGACGACCGAATTAAAGGATTAGAGCTCGGTGCAAATGACTATCTCGTTAAACCATTTTCATTCTCAGAATTACTCGCTCGGGTTAAAAATCTCTTAAAAGTTCATCAACCCACATTAACAAATATGGCAGTTGCGGATTTAAAAATAGACCTTACTCGCCATGAAGTTGAGCGCGGTGGCATAAAAATCACCTTAACCCGTCAAGAATTTTCTCTTTTACTATTTTTTGTGCTGCATTGTGATGAAATCTTGCCGAGAACATTAATTGCCAGTGAAGTTTGGGGGATTGATTTTGACAGCGATACCAATGTTATTGATGTCGCTATTCGCCGGTTAAGAAAGAAAATTGATGATAATTTTGGCGTTAAGCTCATTGAAACAATTCGTGGCATGGGATATCGCTTCAATAGGCCAGAAGAATGAAAAAAAAATCGCTACGCTTTAAGCTTATTTCATTATTTGTTGCTTTGATGGTTGTCAATGCAGGTATGGTAACGTGGGTTTTGTATCACTCACTCAAAAATGAGCTTATTGAACAAGATAACAACCTACTCATTAATCGCGCTCACCAACTTGCCAAATTAATTTCTAGTGGTATTGATATCAAAACGCTTCCCATGTATTTCCAAAGTATGATGGACATGCGCCAAGATATCATCCAAATCTCGGATGAAGCTGGGCGCGTATTAGTTTCGACAAATAATGTGCAGCTTGATACCCAACAACAATTCGTTTCTCAAAAACAGTTAAGTATCAATGTGATCAGCCATGGGAAAACAGCGCAGGGAGTCCCTATTTCTTCTGTATATTTCGTGACGAGCTCCCCACAAGGGCCATTACACGTTGTCCTCGGCAAAGTTTCGGTCGACCGCAGTGGCATCTTAGCCCAATATTTAACCCAAAGTATGCTGGTTTCAGCCTTTTCAATATTGCTAATGGGGATACTCAGTATATGGCTCTTGAAAAAAGGACTTTCAGATATTCAATCACTCAGCAAAATCACGGCAAAAACGGATATTTATACATTAAAGAACCCTATCGATATTGAGCAGTTGCCGCAAGAGCTTAAAGAGCTGGGTAAATCAATGAATACCATGCGACAACGATTAAAGCATGATTTTGTCAAACTCACCCAATTGGCTGATGATTTAGCCCATGAGTTAAGAACCCCAATTAACGCTATTCGTGTGCAGAATGAAGTTACATTACAACGGCCTCGTCGTATTGCCGAATATGAAGCGATGATCATCAGTAATATAGAAGAATTGGATAAACTGGCGAAAATGATCCAAAACACCCTATTTATTGCCCGTGCCGAAAATAAGAACATTACGTTAAATCGCGAAAGTATCGTTTTATTTCAAGTTATTGATGAGGTGTATGAGCTATTTTCCGCCTACGCACAAGAAAAACAAATCGAGCTATCATGTGTGCCATCATCATTAACCCTCTATGCTGACCCTACACTACTCACTCGAGTTTTCGTTAACATTATCTCAAATGCAATTAAATTTGCTCACGCACAAACTCGCGTACTCACTGAAATCACTACATATCCCAACCACCAAGAAATTAAAGTCACGAACCAAGGCGCTCTACTGCAAGATAGTGAGGAAATTTTCACTCGTTTTTGGCGGGGGGATAATGCTCGTTCAACAGAAGGCTCTGGTTTAGGATTGGCAATTGTTAAAGCGATTGTTGAATTGCACGGTGGGTCAGTGAGCTTTGAACACTGCTCAGGTACCAGTACAGTTATCCTCCGATTCCCTACAATTAAGTAAGATGACAAATTTGTCATCTTACTGTCAGCTATATTTTTTGCGCATTTGATATAACAGATTTAATTCGCCTTATTACTCTGGAGCGCACAATGAAAAAATCATCAAAAATTCCGACGTCTCAAATCACAGATGAATCAATTTTTTTTATGAAACGCAGGCAACTTCTTAAAGCCTTGGGTATCGGGGCGGCTGGTATAACCCTCGCTTCCACAGCAAATGCAGGTTTATTTTCTTGGTTTAGTGACGATACTCCCGCGACCCCAGCCCTGCCTAGAAAATCGCTGACATTTATTCAACCTGAGGAATACCAATCATCACTTGTTTTGACGCCAGAAGATAAAGTGACTGGGTATAATAACTTTTATGAGTTTGGACTCGGTAAGTCAGATCCCGCCGATAATGCTCATACATTAGTCACTGACGAATGGACTATCACGATTGAGGGTGAAGTTAACCATCCAATGACTCTCAATTTAGATGACATCAACACTAAGTTTCCCTTAGAAGAACGTATATATCGGATGCGCTGCGTAGAAGCATGGTCGATGGTTGTTCCATGGGTTGGTTTTTCACTCGCTAAGCTATTAGCTCTCGTAGAACCTACGAGCAAAGCTAAATATGTCGCCTTTGAAACACGTTACGCCCCCGAACAAATGCCTGGGCAAAAAAGTCGCTATATTGGCGGCGGGTTAGCCTACCCCTATGTTGAAGGATTACGCTTAGATGAAGCAATGAACCCTCTGACTTTATTGGCCACTGGCGTATATGGAAAAAGTTTACCCAACCAAAATGGCGCACCTATCCGATTAGTCGTGCCATGGAAATACGGCTTTAAAGGTATTAAATCCATCGTAAAAATTCGCCTGACAGAGCACATGCCTGAAACAACATGGAACCTTTCTGCACCGAGTGAATATGGTTTTTTTGCCAATGTGAATCCTCATGTTAACCATCCCCGCTGGTCACAAGCAACTGAACGTTTTATAGGTGCAGGCGGCTTAGGTCAAGTAACTCGACAACCCACATTGCTCTTTAATGGATATGCCGACCAAGTGGCAAGCTTATACCAAGGAATGGACTTGCGGAGATACTATTAATGTCCCAACAAAATAAACTAACAGTATGGTTAACCAAAGGGAGTATTCATCTTATTGCTCTACTACCTTTGTTGTGGTTAGTTTTTTTAATAGATACCCAGCAACTTGGCGCCGATCCAGCTAAAGATATACAACATTTTACAGGGATCGCTGCATTACGTTTATTAGTTCTGACTGCGTGCATCCCGCTTATTGCTCAGTTATTACGATTTACCACGTTGTTTCAAGTACGCAAAGCACTTGGGCTCTGGTGTTTTCTCTGGGCCGCGCTACATTTAAGCAGCTATCTGTTACTTGAAATCGGTATCAATAATTTGGGGTTGTTTTTTGAAGAAATTTTTTCACGAATTTATTTAGTTTTCGGTACTATTGCTTGGCTATGTTTATTTCTAATGGCTATTAGCTCATTAAACTGTATTCGCAATTGGTTAGGTATATGGTGGAAAAGAGTTCATATGCTACTTTACCCTACCCTCTTACTTGTACTTTGCCATTACATATTGTCACTTAAAACACTCACGCCTGAACCTTTTATCTATTTAGGGCTAGTTGGATGTGTGTTTTTTAATCGCATAAGGAATCAATGGAAAATATCCATTAAATCATGAATAGAAAATATAAATTAAAATGAATTAAACCTACCATTTATATTTGTATATCTTTTTATGATATATTTATACATAATTCGGCCTCATTGACATCCCCTAAAAGATATATAACCAAAAAATAATTTTATATTTTTAATATACACACCGAGTTATAATACACTAAAACAACTCTTTAACTTACGATATAATTCGACTAAGATAGATGGTGAAAATAACTAAAAAAGACAAAGTGAGAAGTCAAAATGAAAGGTATTAGTAAAGAAAACAAATATATTAGCTTTAGAAATAATGGAGCTTTTTTGATTACTGCAATAGTCAATTCAACCATTTGTTTTTCTTTATTTGGTTTCATAGGTGGGACATTTGGTCTTTTAACAACACTATTCTCTAATATCGTTTATGACACAAAGCCTGATAGTAGTAATATTTTTTATGTGTTTTTTTTATTATGCTTAGTTATCGTTGGTGGGGGCATTGGTTTTATACTAAAACTAACAATTTATTTTCATATTTACTTATTTATCCTATCATATTGCTATTACCTATTTTACAAAAAAGATGATTACTTAGATCGTACCTTTCCATTTTTGATTATCTTTTCTTGTATGGGAACAACACTTGACTCGATTAGCCTTGACCTACCGATGGCCTATATCTTAGGGGTTGCCATTAGTCTACTTACTTTTAGCTTACTAAGACATAAAAACTTTGAAAGTCATGCATTTAAAAATGGATTATTCTCAAAGGAAATATATCATAGTGACGAAAAGGTATATATACGCGCTTTCTTGTTCAGCTTTTTCCTATTTTTAAGTCTTTCAATACCTGACTATCTAAATTTATATAAACCTTATTGGGCACCTCTAACATTCATTATGTTGCTTCACCCAAAAGAAATGCACATAATAAAGGTCACATTACTTAGATTTTTAGGAAGTCTATTGGCAGCCATTTTTGTTATTGCTATGTTTAGTATGACAAAATCAAATGAAACTTATATTTACTTAGCAGTTTTAGTTTTAATCATATTCTTCATGCCAACACTTTTCCGTTTAAATTATCTACTAAAAACATTTTCTATTACTGTTTTTGTTCTACTTCTTCTTGAGGAAACTCAATTTTTACATAACCCGAGTTACTTACTACCGATATCAAGGGCATATGAGACCTTTATCGGCGGCGCTGCTGCAATTATTGCGAGCTTAGTTTTAAATATTTTTAGGATTATAAAAAAAGAAAAATCATAAATTAGCAACCGTAGTAATAAAAATAAGGAAGTCTTCTTTAAGTGAACATTGAAGCTTCCTCTATAATTAGACTACAACTGAAGAAAACCATAACAAAAGACAAATGTAGTCTTATAAAAAACATTTCATACACATCATCAGTTTTTACTTCTATTACAATACCAGTGGCTAAACCAACGTGTAATGTAAATATAAATTAAAATAATTAATGTAATAATAAAAATATCCATATTTAATGTTTCTGTGTCAAAACCAATTATACTTATAAATATCACAGGTGATAATACCAAAAGTATTGCATCAAAAAATAATTGTAATCTATAAGGCTTTGAAGTAATTTCATGCCATATTGTTTTACCTATTTTCATTTCAAAACCCCTTATTCTATTATAAACATCAAAACATCAGTGTCATATTTAACTATATTGCTTATTACCCACTGAGTACCCAATATAAATAGCAGCAAACCCGATAATGATACTTAAAACCAAGTAACTAACTGCCACTAAGAAAAACCCTGGATACTTCATTATTTCAACGGCACCATAAACAAAACTGGAAAATGTTGATAATCCCCCCATGACACCTGTGGCAAAAAATGCATTCATCCCTTGACCTATTTTCTTCCTCATTAATAGTCCTGCGACAATACCCAATAATAATGATGCGATAATATTTGCTATGAATATATCAAGGGGAAAGTGATCATTCATGGTAGGAACAGACACCATCAGTAATTCTCTGGAAATTGCGCCAATTGCACCACCAATAAAAACCAAGATCATAATATTCATTTTTAGCCCCTGTTAGTTTGCTAACCAAGCACCAATAAATGCCGCAGTTACCCCAAATAAAACCGAAAGTAACAAGTAAAATAGTGCGAGTAATTTTTGTTTAGTTTGAGTCAACTTCAAAGCATCAAGCTGCATGCTACTGAATGTTGTATAACCCCCCAGTAACCCTGTTAGAATGGCTGATTGTAGAAATGTTCCATAGCGGTCATCCCAATCGATGGCAAAATAACGGCTTAAAAAACCAATAACAAATGCACCAGAAATATTAATGATGAACGTTGATAATGGAAATTTCCCGTGATAACGCTCCCCCACCAGACGACCAATCCACCAACGTAGTAGTGAACCAATACCTCCGCCAGAGCCAACTAACAAAATATCAATAGCTACCATTGCAGCATCCTCTATTTGATATCATAGATATAAAAACATCGTTTCTAGAATTTAAATTAAATACACTAAATGAATATCAAAAAATAACAGTCATTAAATGAACATCATTAAATAGCCAGTGAATATTTTTGGTAATTTAAAATAGTTCACTCTGATATTGTCATATTCCAAATCGAGGTACACACCTTTTCCAATAGGAATTTATTGTGGCTAAAAACAATCATCGATAATGGTCTTTCTTCAGAAAGTTGAATTAAAAATTTCCATATATCTTTCTGTAAGTGAGCATCTAATTGTGCAGTGATTTCATCTGCAATTAAGGTTTTTGTTCTTAGGTCTAATGCTCTTAATAAGGCAATTCGAGCAAGCTCACCACCTGAAAGTTCACTAGGCCTTCTCGCCAACCACTCTGATTTAATAAACAAACGTTCAAGATAATATGGGGCAGGCTCCCAGGCATCCTTCACACTTTCACCGACTGTCCGATAAGGGTTAAAACATTTTTCAGGATGCTGAGGAACGAGCTGAATAGGGCAATATTCGTTTTGGGATAATTTTTTCCCATTAAATAGCACATCTCCTTGCGCAGGTATTTGCCATTGGGCCAATACACGGCCTAATGTTGTTTTACCAAAACCACTCGGTGCTGAAATCCCTAGACGCTCATTTTTATTCAGTGAAAATGACAGTGAATCCCATAATGTACGGTTATCTTGCTTTATACATAAGTTTTTGACTTCTAACATACTCAAACTCTCTATAAACTAATAGATGGATAACCAAACAACAGCAATAAAAATACAAATAATGGAAATAATACCGCCTGATTTTGTAAATTCTAAAAACGATATTTTAATACCATGCGCAGAGGATTGCTCAACAGCAATAATCCCTGCAATACTACCAAATATAAATATATTACCCGCAAAACAAGCCCCTAAAATTAACGCAGCACCTAACAAATCAACATTGCCATGGGGGTAAACAAACTGGATCAATAAAATCACCGTTGGTGTCGTCCCTACAAAAATACTCATCACAATGGTGACCAAAAATAATGTAATAGGGCTATTTAGATCGATACCTTTACCCAATAGGTAATGCAATACCTCCTGAGGGATACCTGTGTTGGAAAATGCGGTATTAATAATAAATAGCCCCATCATTAGTAGGATTAAGTCACCGTCAACATGCTTTAACATGTCACTGGAGGCTATTTTTCTGTTTAACAATAAAAAACAGGCTGCCGATAATGCAACAAGCTCACGCGGTAAATCACTAAATAAAAAAGCTAAAATAACCGCTAATAAAACCGTAGCAGCTTTTATCGTTTCCCACCAATTGAATTCAATAACCGAAGGATCAGCATTAGACATTAATGACTTTTTATCTTCAGATAGATACCAACGATTACGATAAAGCAAAGTGATTACACACCATACAATCGGGACTGAAAATAAAACTGGAATAGCCGTAATATTGAGTATTCCAATAAAAGATAAATCCAATCCTTGTGCAACAACCATATTTTTAGGGCTACCAATTAAAGAACCTGCGGCACCGTTATTGGCCGCAAAGCAAAAACCAAGTAAAAATGGAATAGGGTTAAGGCCTCGAGATAACGTGACGGAAACCAATAAAGGCGTCATCGCCACCACAACAATATCGTTTGTAAGTACCGAGGCAAGAAGTGCCCCAACAATGATAAAAACGGCCATTAATTTAGGTGGGCTAATATTTAAGCTCGCCACTTTTTGTGCTGCTTGGTGATAAAAACCTGATACTGTAAATGATGCAGATACCACCATTAAGCCAAATAATAATCCAATTGCACTGTAATCAATTGCATCCCAAGACAATTTTGGCGAGATAATCCCAAACCCTATCATGGCTAATGCACCTGCCACAGATGCACCAGTACGGTCAATTTTAATCCCTGGAAAAGTCCCAAAAGCCATTGCGACATACACTAAAATAAAAATAATCACGGTTAGATCCATAATAAACTCTCTATCTCTTATCTATATTTTTATTTCTTCGTATAAATAATAAAACTGTAGGCACTTCACAGCAGCAATTTTCAATTGGGACTCCAGCATATTACGAATCTAATATGTTGTTTGAAAAAATAATATTTTCCATAACTTGGTTATTAATGTTTTCACCAAAAATCATTTTAATCAGTACTTCACTTCCTAAAGATGAAAGCGAAATGAGTAAATCCGCATGTAATAGCTGCATATTTTCGTAATTTTTATCATCATTTACAGCAATAACGCTTTTAATATTCCCACCGACAATTTCTTTCGCAGCTAACATAGAGATGGTATTTTCAGAATCAGAAGCACCTAAAATAAATAACGCTTTTGCTTGGTCTAAGTTAGCGCTATTTAATGTATTTTTATTAATTTGCTCCGTGACAATAACTTGCGCATTATCTGGATAGCTCTTTTTTTGTTCTTCATGACAAAGTACCATGACGTCTAAGTCGCGTTTTCTTAATCCGTGGTAAGTGTTTAAAGCTAGGGGGCTTGCGCCAACAATAATATAGTGGTTTTTCATACGAAATAATCTCTTCTTAACAATTTCTTGTGTGCTTTTTGCAAATACCCCTAGAAAATACACAATAGAGGTTGTAAAAATTGTAATACCTAAAATAACAATCGAAATTGTAAATAACCTTGCCTCAACACTAATCGGAATAATGTCACCAAAGCCTACTGTCGTCATACATACCAAAGCAAAGTAGAATGCAGATGAAATGTCAGTAACATGTGGTTGGAATTGCTCGCCTAAATACAGAGTTCCAAATACAGAATAACCCAATAGTACGCTTAAGCTCATAAAAGCAACAAAACCTGCACCAGATAGGCTATGGCGATTAAATGCTTTCCAATTTGCGATGGCAATAATCAGTACTACCAGTGAAAGCGTTCCAGTCAGAACATTTTCCCTTGCTAATACCAAGTTAATTAACATAATAATGAACAACATAAAGCAGCTAAATAACCAACCGATACGTAGGCCTAAATAAACAGGAATAGCAAGGATAATGAGCACAACGCCAATCGCAAACCTTGGAATATCTAATAGTTTAACCAACCCTAAAGATTGTAGCCAATCAACAAAGCCTAGATGTTGAGGGTATAAATGAAGATCATAAGTTGAGATGATGGGAAAAATAATCAACATCCCATCTGCAAATATTAATAATGCGAGCACTAAGCGTAGCATTCTCATATTTTGAATATATTTATATATTGCATTTTTTTTCATAATTGAATACCAAAAAGTTTTAGTGCAAATATTATTGTCGATGTTTAGGCATAATATCTTGGTTCGGTACTAGAAATAACCATGACGCCAGAACAAATGGCATCGTTAAAGTCGGGATACCAAATGGTTCAAGAATAATATCGAGAGCCCCTTGGACAAATACAGTAAATATCACGCCAACGATGGCATAAACGACCACTCGATAGCTCGGCTTATTAAAGGTAGAACCTAAAGCAATCGCAGTTAATACTGCGCTAAATGAATATAAGCCCGTATGAATACTCGCAAAGTCACCTTTTAAAAGGGTTGCAACGATAAAAGCAAGAAGAGAACCAAATACGGCAAATATCGCCGCCCATATAGAGCTAACCGCTAGACCAATAACAAAGATAATACCGACAATCATGCTACTGAGTAAAAATACTTCAGAAACACCACGGAAAACATCAGCAACTAAGTCACTATGCGGAATTAATCCAATAGGTTCAATAAGTTGTTTAGGTAATGCTGGCGTCGGTAATGCAACGCCTTCAATGCCTAAGAAGTTGTAACTCGCGAGTAAAATAATCCATGATACTAAAACAAAAGGGGCGGTTAATGCTGCGACTTTCCAGTTTTTTAGAAAATCCATTAAAGAGATAGTTGCTATAACCGAAACGATACTTCCTAATACAATCGTTACCCAGACAAAGGGGGTATTTTCTAAGAAAGTCGGTAGTGCAACCCCAACTAAGCAGCCATTATAGCCATAAAGCCCTGAACGCAATGATTCAGTATCTAATTTACTAATATAAGCGGTCAGTGTAGCGACAACGGTACCTAACACACAACCTAAAGCGACTTGCGGCATTCCTTCTAAAAATGCACCGATGAAAATTGCAATAAAAAAGAGAAGTCCGGTTAGTGCGTTATTTTGAAACATAACTTGAGCACAGCCACGCAAGACGACATCAATAAACTGTATCGTTATATTTTCGCTGGCCAACTTATTCCAAGCGTTCTGATTTATTATTTTTTCCATCGTGAAATTCCTTGATAGGAATATCAGTAGAGAAATCATAAAAATCACTCTACTGATAGTATATTAATAAATTACCTTGATAACCTAGCTGGTTATTTCAGTCACTTTATGACAACCATTACAGAGTTGTATTAAATGCAATGATATACATTTAATACAACGGACCATATTTAACGCCATAAAAAAGGTTCTTGTAACGAAATACCTAATATTTCTTCTCTCGCTATTTGCCAAAAATACCTGACAGCTTCCTTCACTTTTGGACTATCAACCCCCAATGCCTTAAATATTAATCCACAGTCATTCGGTAATTGCGTTGCGCCAAAAGCAATTTCATTTTTTGGGTCATATATTGCATCTAGACGTTCTAAAATACGCTCATGGTGAATTTTAGGTGTCAGTAAAATCACATTGCCAAAAGTATCGAAGCTATCCATAACCGCTGTAATATTTAGCGGTGATTTTTTTGGCTCCAAAATGTATTTCTCAACAAACAATTCTTTATTGAAAGATGACTCAGCTCGAATATGAGATGAAAAAACATCAAACCCAAACTGTTCATCTGGATGGTGATATTTTCGACCCGACATCAGTATTTCGGAGTAAATCATCGTGGCACTAGGATGGATATTAATCCGCGTGTCAGTAATAAACCGAGAATTACGGTGAGGAATGATAGGGTCAGGTAAATATTCTAAATACCCATCCTCCTCAACAATAATGTTTTGGTACTGAGTGGCGTAGTTTGCTTCCATCATATGAACTTTGGTCGCAGATTGCGTTGTCACATGAGCACATGCACCCTTTTCAACTATAATATCAAGAGCTTGCCTATCACCTTGCAGTAAGCTACCAGAAGTCGAGATCATCGTAACGCAGGGCAACTGGGGCATCAATTCATCCCAATACAGCGCTTTTTGCACTAAAGAGGGAACACGGCGCTCCATTTCCACCAGCTCACTACGATATTCGCCTTGAGCAAACCTTAATTTTAAGTAACCACTTTTACCAACAGCACCACTTTGCATTTGCTTCGGTTCATCTTGATATGCGGCGAGTTCAGGTGCATTGCTGCCTAAAATATGAGCTTTAACACGCGTTGGAGTATTTGCTATATCTGCCCTGAAATTCGTCATCTTTACCCCCTTGGAACTTGGTGGGTAAAGAGGAATTTATCCATGATCATATCAACCAACTCAATAACCCCTTCCCCTGTTTTACAGTTGGTCAGTACATAAGGACGGTCGCCACGAACGATTTTGGTATCATGCTCCATCACTTCAAGGCTCGCACCAACATAAGGCGCTAAGTCAATTTTGTTGATGACTAGAATGTCGGCTTGTACTAAACCTGGGCCATTTTTACGTGGAATTTTTTCACCTTCAGCCACATCAATCACATAGATGTAGAAGTCTGCTAACGCTGGGCTAAAGGTTAACGTTAGATTATCACCGCCGCTTTCAATCATGATCACGTCGCTATCAGGGAAACGTTCTTCCATATCTTCAACCGCAGCAATGTTCATACTTGGGTCTTCACGTACGGCGGTATGAGGGCATGCGCCTGTTTCAACACCTAAAATTTTCTCTTCATCAAGAATGCCTTTTAATGTACGTTTTACTTGCTTTGCATCCTCGGTCGTCACGATGTCATTCGTGATGATTAGCGGTTTAATGCCTCTTTCAATGAGGATCGGAGTGATCACTTCAATAATCGCTGTTTTACCTGAACCAACTGGCCCACCAATTCCGATCCGAGTCATTTTTTTCATCATTTTTCCCCAAAATTTTTAGTTGTTTGTTAGTTCATAAACAAACGGACAAACGATTTAGTGTGTACCGCAGCTAAGACATCAATCACAGGAACATATGAGGACATTTGCTCTATGTCACCATTAGCTGCGATGTCACAAAAAACC
Source organism: Providencia sp. (assembly GCF_040396775.1). Taxonomy (GTDB): domain Bacteria; phylum Pseudomonadota; class Gammaproteobacteria; order Enterobacterales; family Enterobacteriaceae; genus Providencia. The sequence goes on along the minus strand of NZ_JBEBNT010000002.1, from coordinate 260,758 downwards.
TTAATTTCTTCATTTAATTCAAAAAGAATATGCTGTGTTTCATAGTGTGTGATGCGCATTAGCCGCATCGCCGCACTTAAAATTGTCATGGCAATACCATATTGGTGCATCACGACAACATCTCTTTCGGTGATCCCTTGTACAGCCATAACAATGGCTTGTGTTACTGGCTGGGTCCCTGGAACCTCATTGGCTTTGATTTTCGCAAGCCACCCACTCACTTGTGGGTCATCAAAAATATGAACTGAGATTTCAGCGAGTTTTTTCCCCATTCGAGTCGTCATTATGCGCGCTTCTTCATTCAGCTTGCGGTTATGCACTGCCCAATCAATCTTCGCTAATGCGTCGTTATCTTGTGCAAGAATGGCACGATGTGCCGCCACAATGGCAATGCAATCTGAATGTGCTGCAACCTTTAAAGACGTGTGAACAAAGGATTTCAGCGTTTCTTTGTCGTGGACAACACCTTTTTGAATGGCGGATTCAACCCCATTTGAAAATGTAAATGCACCAATTGGCAATGCTGAATCACCAAACTGCATAATTCTAATTAGGTCAGATGCTTCCATATCACTTTCCTTACCCATGAACACGAACGTTATTTGTGTGTATGAGTGTGCCCATGGTCATGATGATGATCATGATTGTGATCGTGCCCATGGCTGTGATCGTGGCTGTGTGCATGATCATGACTGTGGCCGAGCCCGTGGATCTGCCCTAATTCCACATGAACATGCGTATCCGTTTCCTCAGCGCCACCAAATAATAAACGTGCTTCAGAGTGGCTCAATTTAGGTAAAATGCTTTCACCCTTTACAAAGGCAAATGTTTCTTCACCAAAACCATGTGTGCGCATGACTGAACCCATCACTTTTTCACTTACCGTCAGTGGTACGTAAACAAGATCACCTTTTAAAACGGCTTTCCAGTGCTGGTTACCTAATGCATGCCCTAATTCGAAACTAATGCGAATATGCTCTTCAGTACTTAGGTTTTTCAGGTGGGATAAATTGACCATCATGACGTCACGTAAAGAGATCTGAACTATCGTCATTGTATTAGTGGTTTCATCAAATAGCAGAACGTCACCATCCGATAACAAGACTTTTCTGTCCAGCGCGATACCTAAGTCTTGGCCTTTTTCCGTATTTTTGCGACAGCGACTTTTCTGTGCTTCTCGTTGATCAAGAATTAACGTATCAACATCTGCACTTTTCTGACGTGCTTGCCACACTGGGTCTTTTTTAACATTGCCAAGAATATGTTCAATAATGATCATAATATTACCTTTTATGTTAATTCTGCCCGCCACCGGCAGGCAGATAATCCAAACATGTACTATTAGCTAAAGAAATAACGTTGGTTCATTGCGGCTTCGCTAATCGGCTGGCAAGTTGCATGTTCACCATTCACTTTTACAGCAAAGGTTTCAGGGTCAACTTCAATATTTGGTGTTTCACCGTTACGCACTAAATCGCGTTTCCCAATTGCTCGACAGTTATTCACCGCAATCACTTGCCGCTCAAGATCGGCTTTTTCTTTAATGCCATCATCTAAAGCGGCTTGTGAAACGAAAGTTACACAAGTGTCGTTAACGGTTTTGCCCATCGCACCAAACATTGGACGATAGAAGACTGGCTGCGGTGTTGGTAAGGAAGCATTTGGGTCGCCCATTGCTGCCCAGTTGATCATGCCACCTTTAATAACCAGTTTAGGTTTAGCACCAAACATACGTGGGTCCCATAATACGAGGTCAGCCATTTTGCCAACTTCAATAGAACCTAATATATGGCTGATCCCCTGAGCAATTGCTGGGTTAATGGTGATTTTTGCCACGTAACGTAGAACACGGAAGTTATCATTGCCCGGCGCATCTTCAGGCAGCTTGCCACGAGACGCTTTCATCGCGTTGGCTGTCTGAACAATACGTAACCAGTTTTCACCCACACGCCCCATCGCTTGTGAGTCACTTGAGAACATCGAAATAGCGCCCATATCATGCAGCACGTTTTCTGCTGCTATAGTTTCAGGGCGAACACGGCTCTCTGCGAATGAAACATCCGAAGGGATATTTGGGTTCAAGTTATGACATACCATGATCATGTCAAATAACTCTGACTGGCTGTTAACACCGAACGGTAACGTTGGGTTTGTTGAGCTTGGCAATACGTTAGGCTGGCTAACAACTTTAATAATATCAGGGGCATGTCCACCACCAGCACCTTCTGTATGATAGGTATGAATCGTTCTACCTTCAAAGGCTTCGATGGTATCTTCAACATAACCGCCTTCATTCAGGCTGTCTGTATGCACTGAGATTTGCACATCAAATTCATCAGCAATACGCAACGCATGGCGAATCGCATTTCCTGTTGCGCCCCAGTCTTCGTGAACTTTAAGCCCAGCCGCACCCGCAACCAATTGTTCTATCAGTGGTTCGCGAGTATAAGAGTTACCTTTCCCTAAAATACCCACGTTAATTGGTAAGCCTTCGATAGCACGTAGCATGGAGCGCATGTTCCAAGGACCCGCCGTTACTGTCGTACCGTTAGTTCCATCGGTTGGGCCAATACCACCACCAAAGAAGGTTGTCACACCGTTTGATAACGCCGCGTAAGCTTGTTGCGGAGAAATTAAGTGGATATGCGTATCAATACCCGCAGCCGTTAGGATTAAGTGTTCACCAGAGATAGCATCCGTTGACACCCCAACAACCATGCCTGGGGTGATATTGTCTTGGATATTTGGGTTACCACTTTTACCGACACCAACAATTTTGCCCGCTTTAATCCCCACGTCGGCTTTAATCACACCTAAACGCGCATCAACGATAGTGACGTTAGTAATCACTAAATCTAAAACGCCATTATCACTCGTGAAAGTATTATTCGCGCCCATACCGTCGCGTAAAGATTTACCACCACCGTAGACAGACTCTTCGCCATATCCACGTAAATCTTTTTCGATTTCAATATATAAATCGGTATCGCCTAAACGAATTTTATCGCCAACTGTTGGTCCGAATAAACCGTTGTATTCTTGTCTAGAAATTTTTGGCATGTTATTTACCTTTAACGTTAAGAAGGTGCATTGTTATTTATCATTACTGACATCTAACCCGCTTACTGTTCCTTATGCTTAAAACCACGAGCAATTGCTTTATTTAAGGCGATTGCTTTAGCAGGACGCTCAGTAGCGGCAACATTGTCACCCGCCCAACCATCAACAAGGTTATTAAACCCATACACACTTTGCTTTCCGCCGTAAGGGATCAGTGAAACTTCCACTTCATCACCTGGCTCAAAACGAATTGCCGTTGTAGAGGCAATATTTAAACGCTTACCGTAAGCCGCAGCACGGTCAAACTCTAATGCATGGTTAACTTCAAAAAAATGAAAGTGGGAACCGATTTGCACAGGCCTATCGCCCGTATTACGGACTTTAATTTTTGTTTCCGGCTTACCAACATTGAACTCAATAGGCTCATCTGCAAAAATAACACCACCTAAAGGAGTCGGGGCTTTAATACCTGTTTTTGAATCACTCATATTTCACCTCATCCTTCACTTATTTAATTGGATTGTGGACAGTTACTAAGCGAGTACCATCAGTAAAAATTGCTTCAACTTGAACATTAGGAATTAAGTCGTCCACACCATCCATAACGTCTTTCTTCGTTAAGACAGTTGCCGCTTCTTTCATCACATCTTCAACAGTTTTACCATCACGAGCACCTTCAAGTGCGGTAACCGTAATAATGGCAACAGCTTCTGGATAATTTAATTTCACACCACGCGCACGACGTTTTTCAGCTACATCGGCAAGTGTGTAAACCATCAATTTTTCAATTTCTCTTGGGGTTAACTGCATAACGCCTCCTCAATTGATAAAGCTTAGTATTGTTAGTACTGATAAATAATCATTTTATGAGCTAATAACTCGTTTTATTTGTAAAATATAAATTGAGTTAAATATCCAATAACGACGAGTTAAATAAATAAAATTCATACCAATAAATATTCCAATTTAATTAATCAAAATAAGACTGGATATAAATTGGTTTTTACTCACATTAAAATTTTTAAATAATATTTATTCACTGAGTCCAATTCATAAATTGTTGTTCAGGCAAAGAATTCCATAGTGATTGAAACCACTTTCCTCCTCCGCCTTGCTTTAGTCTTTCACTACTGAGTACTTCTTCTAAAACACCATTACGCAATAACGCAATGCGATCAGCAAAACGCACAGCCATTGCAAGGTCGTGAGTCACCCACAAAACACCTTTTCCATCAAAGCAAAGAGATTTGATATGTTGTAGAAGTTGCATTGCATGTTCATCGTCTAGCCAAGATGAAATTTCATCCGCAAGAATATATTCGGCTTGGGAGAGTGTCGCGCTACACGCGAGTACACGTTTTGCCATTCCCCCAGAAAGCTTATTGGGATAACTGTGAATTAAATCTGCTTGTAAATTATATTGTTGTAAGTGCAACGCGACGTCGTGCATTTTAATATGCTGCCCACTTAATACAGCGGCACGTTCAAGTTGAGGGCCTATCTTAATGAGAGGGTTTAATGCGCTAACCCCTTGAGGGATATAGCACAATAAATTACCACGATATTGCTGTTTTGACTTTTCTGTTAACTGATTTCCATTTAACACAATATCACCACGACAACGCATATTTTCAGGTAACAAACCTAAACTGCTTTGCAGGAGTAAACTTTTCCCTTCCCCGCTTCCTCCTACTAGTGCAACCATTTCACCTGGCGCTACATCCAATGAAATACCTTGTAAAAGCGGAGACCACTGTTTTTTGCCTAGCCAGCGAAATTTCGCAACATCAATCGTAAGGTTATCAAAACTTAGCATCAATCGCTCCTCAACCATAATTGTTGTACCGCTTTAGCAAACTGATCGAATAACAGCACTAACCCAACTAATGCAATGCCTGGAAACATGGCTAACCACCATGCTCCTGTGCTCAAGTAACGCAATGCATCGGAAAGCAAAATACCTAACGATGCTTCATGTGGCGATAAACCAAAACCCAAAAAACTCAATGCTGCACTGTGTAATATCGCATGTGGGAACATCAATAGTGTCCCCACTAGCCATTGTGAAAGGATCATCGGTAAATAGTCATATCGGCATCGGTAGAGCGCACTATTTCCAATCCGTTTCGATAACATGATGTAATCTGTTTGTTGCACTCGAAGCAACTCGGAACGTAAAATTAACGTCAGTTTGGGCCAGTGTGTCAACGCAACCGCCCAAATCACACCCACTTTGCCACCACCTAATGTGAAGCAAATCAATATCAACAATAACAAGTGTGGCAACGCTAATAACGAATCTATACATCCACGAATAACATAATCCATCGTCTTACTAAACGAGGATAAACTTGCCATCACCAGTGCTATCACTCCGCTCGATAATGCCGCAATGGTACCAATTTGTAAGCTGGTCGCTATTCCTTGGAATACTCTGTCCCACAAGTCTCGGCCTAAGTTATCAGTACCAAATAAATGTGCCCACGATGGCGCTTGCCGACGGTCGAGTAAATTAACATCTACATCCGTTTGAGAAAGCCATGCCGCATAAGCCCCTAAAGCAAATAAGCACAACAAGGAAATAACTAACTTAATTAAGGCTCTATTAGGGTTATAAGTCATGGCGCTCTGAGTACCCCCTTATTTACGCTCTTGAGCATCATGTCAGAGATACTGTTACTAAAGAAAATCACCACTGCACATAACATCACGATCCCCATTAATAACGGGATATCACCCCGTAAACCCGCATCAATGGTTGCTTGTCCTAAACCTGGGTAGGCAAACACTTTTTCTGCTAGCAATGCGCCACTGAGCAACTCACCCATTGAGGCAAACTGTAAACATATTGCGGGTGTAACCGCATGTTTTACTACATGAAAACTGATCATCGGCCACCCTTTATCCCCTTGCGCTTTCGCATAGTGGATAAACTCACTATTCATCACCTCAGCAACTTTTGAACGCGTATGCAAGGCTATATTACCAATGCCTAACATCCCTAAAGCCACTACAGGTAACACAAGATGATGCACTTTTTGTGACAGTGTTGATGTTTGTTCATCTAAGCCTATCGGCCAAGCGCAACAAATTGGCGCCCACTGCAATGAAACAGCAAAAAGTGACAATAAAAGTAAGCCAACCCAAAAAACAGGAATCGAAGCCAATAAATAAGATAGCGTTGAAATGATTTTATCTGGCCATCTATTTAGGTAACGCCCTGCTACCAATCCCAAACCAAAACCCATCGCCCCAGAAAATAGCCATGCCGATAATAACAACGCTAGTGAAGGCGCGAGCCTATCAGCAATCACCTGTGAAACAGGGGTGTTATAGAGCATGGAATACCCCATATCACCTTGTAATAACTGAGAAAACCAATGCCAAAATTGCATCCATAATGGCTGATCAAGCCCCCAACGAGCTGCAATCAATGAATATTGCTCGGGGGGAACATGCATTAAATCATTGCCAATATAGGCTTTAATTGGGTCTATTGGTGAATAGCTTAGGAGAATAAAAACCCCAAATGCTATCACCAATAATAAACAGATAAACCGCAATAAAAGCCCGATGGTTGTCCGCATTATTTGCAGGTCCAAGCCCAGTCATCCACATTATTCAATACTGACCATGAACCGTGAATTTCAGGTGCGCCCTTTCCTAGCTCGACACAGTTATTCAATAAATAAAGGTGTTGTACGTTCATTAACCAAGCCCAAGCCGCATCACCTTGGATACCCGTTCCTGTTTTGCCATCCCAATCCACTTTCTGCCAAAATGGAATAGCCGCATCTTGATCTGGCTGACGAAGTGCTTCTTCTATTACCTTATCGACTGCTGGATTTTTATAGTAGCCCGCGTTATAGAACCCGACACCAGCAGCTTTGCTGCTGTAGTTATGAACCAGTTCCATCGGGTCAAGGCTACCCCAACCAAACAATGTTGGGTTAGCATGCATATATTTTTCAACGGTTTCCCAGCTACCTGATTTTAAATCCATCTCAATGCCAATCGGCTTTAAGCTGGCCCTCACAGCCTGAGCTAAATCACGACGAGTGCTGTCGCCACTGGCGTACCAAAGCGTCAGCTTTGCGACTTTACCGTCTTTTTCCCTTAAGCCGTCTTGATTCAATTTCCAGCCGGCATCTTCAAGTATAGTTTTCGCTTTTTCTACATCCCCATCTTTAAATGAAGATTGAGGGTTATTCCAAGGTAAGCCTTCAACACCTGTATATGCAGGGATAGCAAAACCTTCTAACACCGCATCCGCTAATAATTTACGGTCAATGGCATAATTGATTGCTTTACGAATAGCCACATCCGAAGTGATGTCGTTACCAATTGGGTCACCTGCCGCATTTTTTTCTCCCGCAGGTGGAATTGGGAAGGAAATCCCTCTATTTTCAACGCTGTGGCGCTCAATCAACTTCATGCTTTTGACATCTTTTGCATTATTCGCGACGGCAGCAGGAATACGGACAATATCTAATTCACCACTTTGAGCGGCGGCAAAAGCGCCATCTTCATTCAAGAACACGAAAACCATTTTATCGAAATCGTTTTTAGGGCCTGCATAAAATGGGTTTCTTTCAACAATTAATTGCTGACCTGGTTGGAAGTTCACTAAGCGATAAGACCCTGCTCCAATAGGGTTATGTGCGTATTTTTTCGCATCATATTTATCCGCAGAAACAATCCCTAAAGAACCTAATACGTTAATGAAGGTACTTTGCGGCGCAGATAGGGTTATTTTAACGGTAGATGGGTTGATTTCCTCTGCTTTAGCAAAGTTCCCCATATCGACTTTTCCACCACTTGCTGCTGCATTGTTATAGGTAAAAACAACATCTTTTGCGGTTAATGGGGAACCATCGGAGAATTTAAGCCCATCTTTTAATTTTAACGTCCACGCTTTACCATCGTCAGAATGCTCATATTTTTCAATCATGTAGCTGTGCCATGATAAATCAGCTTTTTGCTTTAGTAATGGACTATGCAAAAGTAAATAGCTGCCGTGGCTCCAACCTAACATTGGGTCGAACCCTTCGGTTGGCTCAGAACCAATCGCTAGACGCAATGTTTGCGGTTTCTGAATATCAGTCACAGCATTTGCGCTTATTGATAGCCCCATAAAACAAATAGCCTGAATAGCTATTGCTACTTTCTTTTTCATATACCCATCCTAGATTACCAGCTGTATTTAGCAGTTATCCCAACCAGTGGATTTAAATGAATCTTCCAGTTGGGATAAACTGCAAGAAATAATATATTTGATAACTAATCTGCTTTTTCTCGATATGCATCTTCGTCAAATTCAACGACATCTAAATTGTCACCAACTGTACTTTGGTCAACTCTAACTGGTGTAAATTTATTGATTATCCAAAGGATTAAGATTGTAAAGACAAAGGACCAAATACTGGTAAAGACAACGGCCACTGTTTGCTTCACAATTTGCATCCCGTTACCTTCAATTAACCCAGCTGGACCTTTCGCGTTCCAAACCGTTGATGCAAATACACCGACTAAAATCGAGCCAGTAATACCACCGACACCGTGTACACCGAATACATCTAATGCATCATCTAAATGACGTCGGACTAAGAAAACACAGGTGTAACAAACGATACTCGCGATAATCCCGATAATTGCCGCAGAACCAATTGAAACATAGCCTGAAGCAGGTGTGATAGTGGCTAAGCCCGCCACTGCCCCCGTTAAGAAACCGACAAGTTTAGGCTTGCCTGTATGGAAACGTTCGATAATAAACCAAGTGATTGCCGCGAACGCAGCCGCAATATCGGTAGTAATAAATGCGGAAACGGTGACGGTATTGACTTGCAGTTCAGAACCCGCATTAAAGCCATACCAACCAAACCACAATAAGGCCGCACCAAGCGCAATATAAGGAATATTATGAGTACCATCTGACTTAACGACTCTTTTACCTACATATAATGCCGAAGCAATTGCAGCAAACCCTGCTGTTGCATGAACGACAATACCACCCGCAAAATCAACAACCCCCCATTTAGCAAAAATACCATCTGGGCTCCAAACCATATGAACGAAGGGTGCATAAACAAATAATGTCCATAAGGTTAAAAAGATGAGATAAGCAGGGAAATTAACTCTATTTGCGAAAGCCCCTGTAATTAAGGCTGGGGTAATAATCGCAAACATCATTTGATATCCAAAATGAACCAGTATTGGCAAACCGCCGTCATTACCGGTATACATCGTCTGAGGATCAATGTTATTTAGGAATGCATAATAAAGTGGGTCGCCGACAATCCCATTAATCGATGGACCGAACGATAATGAATACCCAACCGCAAACCAAATAATGGCCACCCACCCCATAGAAAAGAAACTCTGGGACATAATGGTAATAACACTTTTACGCGAAACTAACCCACCATAGAAAAAAGCAAGCCCAGGAGTCATTAGCATAACAAGGCTGGTACAGAGCAGCATAAATGCTGTATTTGGGACATCCAAAATTGACAATACATTTTCCATGGACACTCCTAAATTAACATAATGATATTTAAAATTTAGAGATAATTACTTCTTCATTAAATGAGCAGAATGATTATCACAAATTGAAATTACATTCATAATAGAGCGATTAGTCAGATAATCAATGAAAAACTTAAATTATATAATAAAAAATAGTTTACGCGTTTTTTAATAATCAATAAATGACTAACGATAAAAGACTAATTGACAACGCTAAAGGAAAGATACAAAAAAAACAAATTAATCAATAAGATAAAATAAATTTTTATTAATAAAGAAACAATAAAACAACTTAATCAAGGTTAATAACATTAAAGTAATGATATATTTAAATTAACATTAGATTAAAAACCAAGTGTTTAATTACACAATCACAATTAAAAAATAATTTAATTTCACAAAATACAAAAACAATGAATTTTCAATGACAACTTCCCCGTTTAAATAAGTTAACGATTACTTTATTAACATTTTTAAGGATGCAAGAAAATTTTTTCATGCTCCAAAAGTGACCATCAAAAAAACAATTAATAAAAAATATCTTGGCGACTAAAACTTAGCCAGATTAACACAATGGCTAATCAAGCCCTTCCCACAAATACTGTTTGGACTTTGTTTTATCGTTTAAATCAAAACAATACTTTCGTTGATAAGTGATGTTTGACGTTGTGTATAGCTCTTCCCCCTTTCACAAGCAATTTCCCTTGCCCATTTATAGCGGCTGCACGGCAAAGTTCTGTGCATGAGGATCATGCGGATCACTTGGCATACTTGGTATACATATATAGAGCAGAGAAACATCTTCGCTAGTGTGTCATAAATAACCAAGCCACCTACCCAATTAGATAGTAAATAATATCCTGAAAGAATGGTGTGTTACCAAGCAACTTATCCAATTGATTTTATTTTCTTTTTTTACTCAGGACCATTAAAAATTTGATTAATTAAATGAAATTTACCAGTTTAATCGATAAATTAAACCGATTATTTCGTTTTTCTAAATACTCTTTTTAAGTGTATTATGATTTTATGAAACAAAGCAGATATTATTTTGAGATTTTCACATTAGTTTATAACCATTCAAAAGTTGAAAAAGAGGAGGCTATATTTAAATAGCTATTAAATAACTAGTCATAAAATGACCCATTTTTATTAGAGTTACAATTCCTTACAATATTTAACTTAAATAAAACAAGCGATATTTATTAACAATAATATCACATTCATATTTGTATATTGTTGTTTGATAATTATTTTTTTATGTCTCATTTATTCTTAACAACTTTAATTGGTAAAAAAATACTTATTAACTTTGTAACTGTTTTTTTTAAATAGTTAATTTCTTTTTTTTGTTTTGGTTTAACTCGGATTTTTTGTATCCTATATGGAGTTAAACGATTGGTGTCTTATTCCATTTAATACGTCAACGTCAATGGTACTTTAATGAAAAATAAAATTTTCAATTCAATTTCTATTTTAAGTGATAGAAATAATATAGTTAATGTTGTATCAAAAAATATTGGAAAAAAAATAAAGAAACTCAGACTTAAATATAATTTGAGCGGTTCAGCATTAGCTGAAGTTATTGGGATATCACAACAGCAACTGTCTCGGTATGAAAATGGTCAAAGTGATATATCAACATCAAAAATAATAATTATTTCAATTTATTTTAATGTTGATGTTAGCTACTTTTTCGATGAATAAAAATCGCACAACATCATGTTTTTAAAGATTAATAAAGTGGATACTATTACCATGAAAATTAAAAACTCTTTACGAAAAGACATCGGTTTATTTTTGAGAGAATCGCGTAAAAAAAAATCATTATCTGCTAATCAACTTGGTAGTCTAGTTCATTTAAGCCAGCAACAAGTTTCTCGCTATGAATTAGGTATTACAACGATCAGTATTGAAATGTTAAATGTTTTTCTTATTGCATTGGATAAAAATTGGTCAGATTTCTTTTTCAGCGTAATGGCTGACTATTCCGATGAAATAAAAGAATTAAAAACAGGTTACTACTAAAACAGCCTGAAATTAACCAAATTAATTTAGAAGGTAAATCTTCTATTTATTAATAGCCTTTTCTTTACGTTTAGGCAAGGGATACTATTCCCATTATATATCTTTGTCATTTTTGTACTTTTATCCATAGGTTATTAATAAATACATTTTAATTTTGAATGTTTTATTAAATCTATTTAATATTAAGGAAAGAATAATGAAATTATCTAAATTAGCCGTTGCTTCCGTATTTGCTGCTTCAGTCATTCCATTTGCATCAATGGCAGATAACACAGGAACAATTGACTTTGTCGGTTCTGTTGTTAATACGCCGTGTAACATCGAGCAATCATCATTAAAACAAACCGTTGATTTCGGTCAGTTATCACGCAAAGCCTTGCAAAGTGGTAAAGCGGCCGAAGCAAATTTTGATATTAAATTAACCGGTTGTGATTTTGCTAATTTCGGCGAAGTTGATAGTGAAAGCGGTAAGCCTGCTGGTGTTAAAGCCATGGACTTAGTTTTCACTGGCCAAAACTATGTGAATGGCGGGGAAATGCTTTCTACATCAACGGGTAACGCAAATAACTTAGGTATTGCGATTGATGGCTTCAAATTTGGTGTAGCAAAGGATGTATTACCTACAGGTAACACCGATGGCGAAGTAACTTTATCTTTCAAAGCATTAGCTAAAGCAATTGATAAAACTCAAGATGTTGCAGAAGGTAAATTTACAGCCGTTTCAAACTTCCGTATTACTTATCAGTAAGCACTTTGAATAGCCGTCAATTTTGGCGGCTACTTAATGTATATAGAGGAAAACAAAGTGCTGACTTATCTATTTGGTATCCGAAAATTTGTGCCCATCCTACTTATCTACTTTTGTGGAAGCTTTTCGACATTTGGAGAAAAAGAGATTGGTGTAAGGCACGAAGGCACGACTCAGATGATTGGCAGCGTTATCGCGACACCTTGTTCGATTATGATGAAAGATCGTTTTCAAACGGTAAATTTTTCATCATTAGCGTTGAATTTATTATCAACAAAGGTCTCTCGAGAAGAACACAACCAGCCTTTTGAGATTGAATTAAACAACTGCGGTAGCCTGTTTTCCTCTCTTGATAGTAAAACATGGATGATCCGTTTTGATGGCAATCGCGCAAGCCAGATAAATGCGTTTGTTTTACAAGGCCCCTCAGAAGGGCTTGGTATTTCTGTTCTCGATAATACGATGCAAACCTTAACCCCAGGAGAAAGCTATTCGCTATTCGGCAACGTGTTAAGACAAGGTAAATCAGGACAAACGCTAGTACTTCGTTATTTTTTACAACTTGAACTAACGGGAAAACCGCTTCAAGCAGGCCGCTACCAAGGGTTAATTCGTTTTTTCATTGATTATCAATAAAACACAGATAAAAACAGTCAATCCTATTGTATTGGCTCGGTTTTTTGTTGTTCTCGGAGTGGTATACGCATGAAGTTCACATATTGTAAAGTTAGGCTGGCCATTTTAGTGGCATTAAACTTTAGCACGTTGACCGCTCATGCCTCGGAATTTAATACGGATGTATTAGATGCTGAAGATCTCCAAAATGTCGATATGAGCCAATTTGCTGTCGCAGGTTATGTCCCCCCAGGTAATTATGCCTTAACAATTTTTGTCAATGGGCAGCGTTTAGGCGCACCACGGGATATCCAAGTTTTAGAGCAGACCCGTTCCGAGCAAACTTCACTCCAAACAACATGCCTACCTATTGATTTACTTGACCTCATCGGGCTTAAAGAGACAGCAAAAGAAAAAGTTCATTTTTCAAATGATGACCAGTGCTTAGATTTATCAGCTCTGACTGGGGTTCAGATAAAGATTGAGCTTGCAACATTATCATTAAAAATCACCATCCCTCAGTTTTGGATGGAATATCGAGACCCTGACTGGATCCCCCCCGCATTATGGGAGGAAGGTATTAACGGTGTCCTAGTCGATTACAGCGCGAATATTTCTGTCACAAAAGAAAATGTGGGAAGTAAACGCACTTACGCGTCGACGAGTGGTACCGCTGGCATAAACTTAGGCGCTTGGCGTTTTCGCGGTGACTACAACGGGACTTACCAGAAGCAACAAGGAAATCGTCAATCCCAAGAAACGCAACAATTTGATTTTAGTCGGTTATACGCATTTACCTCGATTAAGTCGTTATCCGCTATTTTGACGTTAGGGGAAAACTATTTTTATTCCAATGTCTTTGAGTCATGGCAATACACAGGGCTTTCATTAGAAAGTGATGACCGTATGTTGCCCCCGAAACTTGTGGGATACGCCCCCGAAATCATTGGTGTTGCAAATACCAATGCGACGGTCATTGTTCGCAGCAAAGAGCGCGTACTCTTAGAAACAACCGTGCCGCCAGGGCCATTTCGGATTCAAACGCTAGATAGCGGTGTTCGAGGCGTCTTGGATGTCACTATTCGTGAGGAGAATGGGGAAGAGAAAAAATTCAGCCTAAATACCGCATCTCTACCTTATTTAACGCGACCAGGACGACTCATTTATAAATTGGTTGCGGGCAAAACACGCCGTAACGGTCATCAGCTAGCAGGAGATCCCGTTGCCGGCGGGGAGTTATCCTACGGTTTATCAAATGAATGGTCACTGTATGGTGGGTCCCAACTTAATACTGATTACCAAACCGTCGCGGTTGGTATTGGACGAGACTTATTCGCCTTTGGCGCATTATCATTCGATGTGACACAGTCAGTCGTACGTTTTACGCAAGAAACGCTACAAGGTCGCTCATATCGATTAAATTATTCAAAATCTTTTGATGCATTACGCACAGATATTACTTTTGCAGGTTATCGCTTCGCAGATAAAAACTATCGAACGCTCAGTCAATTTATGGATGAAGCAAATTCAGGTTATGTCTCTCGTGCGCCAAAAGAAAACTACCAAATTTATCTGAATAAATATTTTGATAACTTCAATTTTTCGCTTAATTATCAATATAGTACATATTGGTATGATAAGTCACAAATGCAATATGGCTTATATGCAAGCACCAATATCAGTCTTCCTGCGCTTTCCCAGCAAGATGCAACGATATCGTTATCTGCGATCCGCACAGAGCGAGACAGTGGGTATAAAGATGATGCAGTGAATCTTTATTTAAGCATTCCACTTTATAACGGCCACAGTGTCTCATTGTCTGAATCTTATACTAAGGCAGGAGAATATAACCAATATAACCATAGTGCTGGTTATAGCGGATATAACGACCGTGATAGCTACAATGTCACTGTAGGTTATAACCATGGGCAATTATATGACAGCGAATCGAGCATCAGCGGTTATTACTCCCGAGATCTCTCCCAAGCGAATATTTCAGCAAATGCAAGCTATGTCCCTCAACAATATCGCAGTGTTGGCCTGTCTATTAATAGTGGGATAACCGCGACTTCATATGGTGTTGCCCTGCACCGAGGTTCAAGTGGAGATACTCGATTAATGATTGAAACTCCCGGTGTTGGTGATGTGCCACTCGACAATGGCACGATAAAAACAAATCGATTCGGTTTGGCTGTTATCCCGAATATTAGCAGTTACCGTAAAGCTAACGCATCAATTAATACCAGTAAATTGCCCGATAATTTAGAAACGTTGGGAGCATCAACGGACATCACTCTCACAAAAGGTGCGATTGGCTACCGGAGTTTATCCGTCATGAAGGGCGAAAAACTCTTTGCCATTTTATCTTTGGGTAATGATAAAACGCCGCCATTTGGTGCCAGTGTTCGCAACCACAATAACCTTGAATTAGGCATTGTCGGGGAAGATGGTGTGACTTGGTTAGTGGGAATATCGCCTCAGGAAAATTTACGTGTTTACTGGGGAGGCCAAGCACAGTGCCAATTGTCGCTTCCTGAAAGTTTAGATACATCAACCAATATGCTGTTACTACCCTGTGTATCAATAAAGAAATAATTATCCGAATCTATTTAAAACTATTCGGATTAGCTGCACACATTTAATTTATTTATGAGGTTTATTATGTTGAATTTATTTTTACGTTCGCGCGTACTTGCACCTTTTTTACTTGCGACTGTATTTTTATCCATCAGCGCACACAGCGCTGTAACATTAGATAGAACACGAATTATTTTTCCTGCATCTGAAAAATCAATTAATGTCACTATTTCAAATGATAATCCAGAGGAAGCTTATCTCGCACAAAGCTGGATTGAAGATATTGAAGGAAATAAATTAACCAAAGGCGCTATTTTAGCCACGCCACCACTCCAACGCATTGAGCCGACAAGCCATAGTTTAGTCCGTTTAAGTACAACGCCTGAGCTAAGCAAATTACCACAAGATAGAGAATCTGTTTTTTACTTTAACCTGCGTGAAGTCCCACCGAAATCGAATGACGGAAATACATTGCAAATCGCACTGCAGTCCCGTGTGAAATTATTTTATCGCCCAAAAAGCATCCTGTCTGAATCCGAGACTAAGTGGGCACATAAAGTCACTTTGACAAAAATTGCCAATGGCTATCGTTTAAATAATACCACCCCATTCAACTTAACGGTGATTGGCTTCGGTGGTAACAAAAATCAAGCAGAAAAGAATGCGTTTAATGTCGTCATGGTGCCACCAAAATCTAACTACGACATAATATCTCCAGCATTATCAAAACCGTACATGACTTATATTAATGATTTTGGCGGTAAACCTACGCTGGTATTTAAATGTGAAGGTACCGTCTGTACGGTTTCTACAGAGGAGTAGTATTGAGTGAAAGCTCGCATATTAATAAGGAAAATAAGCATGAGTAGTCAACTAAAAATGCCCATAGGGCTGTTTATTACCATGATAATACTGTGTTTTTTTTCTAGCATAAAACATACCGCTGCTAGCTTGCCAGCAAATACAATCTTTTACGGTCAGGTTCAAGTATACGTAAATTTGTTGAGTACCGCGTGTAACCTAAGCATACACAGTACAAAAGAGATCACGCTGACAAATTGTGGGGCTGGTATGGCGTTTGGTGATCTTAATATATTCAACTCAGCGGCATATACCCCTGTCACTTTGCAATTTTACGATACCAAAAAATCGCTATTCTACCCAAGCTACCTCACTTATTTAACCAACGGTGATAATAAAATCGATTTGCCACCACAAATTGATTACCACAGCACATTGAGGTTTGAGGTGAGCTATGAATAAAAAAAGCCTATTGAATTGGGCGCCTTATCTTTTGCTATTCGCTTTACCTCCATTATCTTATAGCGAAGAAGGACTTGATATGACGTTTAGCGGGGAGCTTGTCAATACCGCTTGCCAAGTCACCGCTGAGTCCTTAAATCAAAAAATCAAAATTTATAACCTACGCTTAAAAACAATAAATGAAGGGATACCGAGTGCAACAAAACATTTTTCAATTTTTATTGAAAAATGTAGCGAAACCGATCTAAAAAAAATGATCAAGCTAACGTGGAAGAGTAATCAATTAACCAATATTAATGGTGATTCCTTTTTAAATACACAAGGTGATAGCGGCATTTTATTGGGCGTAACAAATAAAGAAGATGCTTTAATTGCTTGGAATCAACAAATTAATCTTGGCTCAGTACCTGAAGTCGGAAACACACAAGAACTTATTTTTGGTGTTTTTGTGCGTAAACCTAAAGTCGGAGATGCAAATATCGGTGATTTTTTAGCCTCAGTAACCTTTACTGTGGAGTATGAGTAATGAATGTCATAAAAAAGCATTTTAAGTTTTGGGTCGGAATACTTTATTGCTACAGCGCCTATTCTTTTGCTGTCGATGTTCCTATAAATATATCGGGCACAGTTAAAGCTCCACCTTGCGTGATTAATAAAAATGAAAAAATTATTTTTAACTTTAAAACTGTACAAATAGATAAAGTTAATAATTATGATAATTCAATAACTAAAGATATCGCTATTGATTGCCAATATTATCTAGGAAAGCCTTATATTAATGTTGTCGGCGATAAATTAGCCGGTGCACCTAATAATGTATTACACACGAAGGGAAATACAGGGTTAGGGATTGCTTTATATCAAGGGAGCGCGGTTAATAACACCTACCCACTTGTTATAGGGAACAATATAAACAGCCTAGGAAATGAAATTATTAATGGATTAAGTGGAAAAGGACAAGCCAATGGGATCTTTTCTATTACTGCGGTTCCCTACGCCTTAAATGCCAGTAATTTAACACCTGGAAAATTTGAATCCACAGCTAAGATAGTCATCACCTACAATTAATAATGACTAGGAATTGATATGATAATTAAACCTCACCTTTTTATTTTAATGTTATTAAATATATTACTTTTCCCTGTAACAAGTCTCGCCGGGGATTATCGCCATTTTATTTGGACAATGGCAAGTTCAGTAACAACCAACGATATCTTAATAAATTATAATGATACAACTATCTCTGCATCATCAATCATGTCTGGGGGGCTGAATGGCATTTATAATGCAAAAAATGTCTATACAAAATGCAAAGGGACTAGCGATAAGTTAAGTGCAACCCAAGAAAAAACCGCTTGGCTTATTATGCAAAATAAAGTGTACGCAAATGGTGTCCCTATTTCATTGAGTATCGATTCATACAACGGTTGGAACTACCCAGGGCAATCGCAACTTTCAGGGTATACTTCCAAGGTAAATCAAATCTCGGTGAGTACTGAAGTTGGAATCTGCTGGAACCTTGGTTCAACGATACCTGTAGACTTCCATTGGCGTAGCGCAAGAATAACGGCAACGTTATCACAAGGTAACCTTGCGCCAGGTACCTATAGGGTCCCTGTTGCCTATTATTACGCATTTGAAGAGAATAAGTTTACAGACTCTAATGATAAAGGACCCTCCGCGAATGTCCCGAGTTTAATCGTAGGAGGCCTTGGCCGACGTGACACATTCACACTAATTATTGATGTAAAGTCGAAGTGTGACTTCAACAGTAACCCTCTGCAATTAACTCACGATATCACATTAGGCGATGAGTCCAGCTATAAAAGTAACTTAACAAATTATAGTATTTCTTGCGGTTTCTCAACACCGGTAAAAATGGAATTAATCGGGACAAATAAGCCGACAGGGAAAGGGGCTAACTTCACTAAATGTGGCGAAGGTGATTGTGAATTGCAATTTAGCGATGGAAAATCAATAAGTGAAGAAAAAATCACGAGGAAAAAAGACTACCTGATTAATTCAATATTTCACCCCGACGATAAAACCAAAACAGGCTCATTTCAAGGGGCTGGGGTTTTAAGAGTCACAATACAATAAAAAGGAGTTTAAATATCAATAAGCCCTGTTTTGTTAGGCTTTCTAGTACTTACTTTTCTATTCATGAGTAGTCGCTAGGCACTTTCATGGATTTGTGTTGTAAAACTTTATGGGTAACATTCCTATTGCATCATAAAAATTCCGAGAGAAGTACAAAGAATCACTGTTACCAACTGGCCATGTAATATGGTTAATGATTTCTTATTTATTCATAAGCAAGCGCCTTGCCAGTGCGAGGCGATAATTTTTAAACGACCTTAATGGACTCCGCTTAGTGATCGAATTAACGAACTGAAATAAGCTAGATAAAGCTATTTACTTAAAGGCTATATTCATCTTTGTATTTATATAATCTCATCATTTCAAAAATGCATTATGCATAAAATTAATAAAAACCCTTAGTTTTGGTAACATCGCATAATTTGATGGCCATAAGATATGAAATTCGCTTTTCATTCCAACCCATTCATCTAACAAGATAATTAATTCACCTTTTTTGACTTTTTCTGCAATAGAGAAGTCAGGTAAATAGGCTATTCCATGACCATTAACTGCCATAAATAACAAACTATCAAGGTGGTTACTTACCATAGCCTTAGAAACAGGTGTTATATCAACATAAGCCGGTATATCCGCCGCATACTTCATCCACCATTTTTCAATTAACCCTGTCGAGGGGAAACGGTGTACAAGGCATAAATGATTTTCTAATTCTTTTGGCTCTTGAGGAATGCCATGTTCTGAACAATATTTCGGTGAAGCAACACAAAAAAACTGGCTGATGCCAATACTTTTGCTCACTAATCTGGAATCTTTTAACTCCCCCGTCCTAATCACTGCATCAAAACCTTCATTCGTCACATCAACTAATCTGTCACTAAAATCAATATCGAGTTCAATCTGAGGGTACAACTTAGAAAAATCAGATAATAATGGCAACATCAATGTACTTATCAAGGGTAAACTAATTTTTAAACGACCTTGAGGGAGTCGTTTGGCTTCATGAAGTTCACGCTCTGCTTGAGTTAACTCCCCCATAATTTTTAAACATCTTGCAAGAAAAATCTCCCCCTCTGCCGTTAAGCTCACACTACGCGTGCTACGTTGTAATAAACGTACTCCTAATCTTTCCTCTAACCTTGATACCCCCTTACTGACTGCAGAAGGCGATATGTGTAGCTGTTTTGCTGCTTCTGCAAAGCTATGCAATTGTGCAGTATGAATAAAATGTGTAACGCCGATGAGCTTATCCACTTACACCTCCAATTGATGACATTTTTGTCACTTTCAAAATGAATATATCACTATTTTTCTTTTAAGAATCTTTAAATAAACTCGCTGAATCAATTAATTATTAATGAGTAAACGTCATGAATAGTAATAATAAAAGCGAACAGTCTCCTATTATTCTTCTTGTAGCGGCATGCCTCACGGCAGCGGTTATCCCCCTTAGTATTGCAGCGCCAGCCGTGATTATTCCAGAAATAAGTCGAGAACTAAAAAGTACATCAATTGAGCTTATTTGGGTAATCAATGCTTATATATTAACTTACGGAAGCTGTACACTTGTTGCGGGCAACCTAGCAGACAAATATGGTCGCAAGCTAGTATGGCTTATTGGTTTATTTTTCTTTTCACTATTTAGTGTGCTCATTTCATTTTCCACAAGTGTTTTTATTCTTGATCTTTTGAGACTACTTCAAGGCGTAAGTGCCGCTGCCGCATTTTCTGGGGCAATCTCATATCTGGCTCAAAAATACGATGGAAATGAGCGCTTACGTGCATTTAGTTTAATCGGTACAACTTTTGGCTCTGGTGCTGCATTCGGCCCCTTTATTGCGGGGTTATTATCAGATTATCTAGGCTGGCGTGCCGTTTTTTGGTTACCAACAAGTTTATCCTTATTGTCTTTATTGCTTGTCTTAAAATACGCAAAAGAGAGCAAAAACATTAACAATAAGAAAAATGACTGGTGGGGAGCAATAACCTTCACCATTTCCGTAGGGTTAATAACATATGGTATTACCCTCGCCCCGATCGATGGCTGGCTTTCTTACACAACTGTATTGGTTCTCTTCACAGGGGGGGTTCTGTTAATTATTTTTATTTTTATCGAATTACAGCACGATGAGCCCATGTTAAATCTAACCTTATTCAAATCACCAAAATTTATTGGTGTACAGTGCTTAGCTATTGCACCTGCTTTCTCGTATATTGTTTTGTTAATAATCCTACCCGCGAAATTTATTGGTATGGAAGGCATGAGTTCTAATCAAGCAGGACAATGCTTATTCATTTTATCTATTCCACTCTTAATAATTCCTATTTTTTCAGCAAAACTAACCTATTGGATTACGCCTGCAATAATTTCAGCTACTGGTTTTTTTATTGCTTCAATAGGCTTATTTCTCTTAGCTTATGAAATCAACAATACGGGTTCTTACCAGCGTTTAATATACCTGTTGATCATCGGTATCGGAGTGGGACTACCTTGGGGGCTTATGGATGGGCTATCGGTGAGTGTTGTTGATAAAAGTCAGGCTGGAATGGCAACTGGAATATTCAATGCTATTAGATTATCAGGGGATGGAATTGCATTAGCGACTGTTAGCGCATTATTATCAGAATATCTATATTCTAATATTCATGCAGTTGAAAATAATTTGCCTTCTTCACAAATCAAAGCACTTACAAATCAATTATCAACCAGTAACTTTAGCAATTTGAATAGCTATTTTCCTTATATCAGTAAGGACGAAATAATATCCGTTTATGACTCTGCATTTCACGCAACCATTTTCACTTTAGGCTTGATTACCCTATTCATTTCTTTAGTTGTATTTATGCTATTAAGAATTAAAAATTAAGTCAAATGTAAAAATAGTGTATCTACTTACCTCTTATTAGATCTATATCTTGAATGGGGTAAGTGTGTGAAAAGATTCTTTTTCATGATAAACTTACATTGATAATATTAGGTTTATTCCGACTTAATACAAAACAAGCTCAAAACTGGATTTTAGTCATGAAAGAAATCAAAAAAATGTCAGATAAAGACTTTGTTGATACATTAATACAAGAATGGCTGGAAACCGTCCCTACATTGGATTTAAGTGGTTTACCAATTATCGCCCGTATCGTACGTATGAGTCATTATATCTCTCAATTTATTGATGCCAATTTGGCCCGCTACAATCTTAATGTAGGTGAGTTTGAAGTACTCGCAGCACTTGCTAGAAATCCTGATCGTCAACTTTCGCCCAAAGAACTGCAAAAGAAAATTCTTATTTCCTCTGGTGGGTTATCTAACCGAATTAACCGATTAGAAGAAAAAAAATTTATTGTTAGAATTCCAGATCCTGCGGATAGACGTGGAGTCATTGTAAAAATAACCCCTGAAGGACGGAAGTTAACCCTTGAAGCAGTGGAAACCCACGTAGCGATTGAAAAATCCTTAGTTCAAGGATTAGATGCCGAAAATAAAGATCAACTCGCCATGCTACTGAAGAAACTTATACAATCACAAAAATCTGAACTCAACGAAAAAAATGGGGCTAAATAAAAAACACCCCAAAGTTGGAGTAAACCTCAGGGTGCAGCTCACATTGAGCTGTCTTCATTTTGACTTAATCACTTAAGTTAAGCTGTTTGCTGGCCTTCAGACTTTAAAACTAACCATAAACCCGCCAAAATCAAACACAATCCTATGACAGCTAACATATTAACGTTTTCATGAGCAACAACGATCGCAAGGAAAAACGCCACAATCGGTTCAATTAAGCCCAGTGCCACACCTGTAGGTGCACTAATATGTTTCAAAGCTTGGGTATATAAAAGGTAAGCCACTCCAGTCGTTAATAATCCAAGATAAAATATAACTGCAATACTTACCCAACTGACGGTTGGCGCTCCAGCTAGTACCCAAGCTATTGGAACAGCAATTAATATAGCAATACTAAATGTATGCTTAGTAATGGTTAGTGGAGAATCAATACTGACCAGTTTTTTACTCATCAGCGTATAAAGTGCATAGCAAAAACCCGCACTCAAACAAATAATCAACCCCCCTGTATTAATTTGCCAACTACTGCTTTGAGAAAGAACCATCCATGTCCCCCCTGCCGTTGCACAAAAAGTGCCGAGCCACCAAAGCAAAGACGGTGATTTTTTTAAAAGGAGCGCCTGCATTAAACCCGCCCAGATAGGCGCACTACCAATTGTTGTAGCCGTTCCAATTGCGATCCCTGTCGCCTTAATTCCTGCAAAAAAAGTTAAGTTATATAACCCCATACAGATACCCGCGATAATGGTATATCGCCAATATGCCATTGACCTCTTGGCAGAATTATCTGTTTGTTGTTGCTCATTCACTTTTAGCGCTTGGCGGCTTGTCATTCGATAAAAAAATAACAAATGAAAGAATAAACACGCAACAAGCAACCTAAATGCACCAATCCAGTAAGGTGCTGTTGCTCCTTGCACAAAACTTTGAGCTGTCCCCGCCGTTCCCCATAGAAAAGCCGCACAAAGCGCCAACAAGCTCCCAACTAAAGATACTTTTTTCATCGTCATTGAATTTTTACCACCATTTCAATAAAAATATATCTTCACATTAAGATACTCACCATGAAGATACAAGCCGATAGAAATCAAAGAAGACGAAATAGTAAACATTCATGATAAATGTCAATAATTGTACGTTTTATGATTGATATTAAAACACCGGTTATTAATATTGATATATCTTCTCGTGAAGATACTTCCTACAAAGAAATAATAATGAGAGGCAGCTATGACTGTTATAATTATCAGTGTAATAGTGTTGATACTAGCGGGTTATGCAATTGCGAAGAACTTCGAAGCAAAAATTGTATTATTCACCGCAGGTATTGCGCTGATGCTCAGCGCAGCGATGTTGGGGATGCCTATTTTAGATATAAAACAAAGTACAGGGAATATTTGGCTTGATCCACTAAAACAGATACAGCTAGGGTTTATCAAACAGTTTGGTGGCGCAGGGATCATAATCATGGTCCTATTCGGTTTTTCTTCTTATATGTCACGCATTGGTGCAAACGATGCCGCGGTTCATTTAGTTGCAAAACCTATTTCAAAAATCCGATCTCCTTATATCTTAGTTCCAATCGTTTTTTGGCTAGGAAACTTACTGTCGTTAGTGATCCCCAGCGCTGCTTCATTAGCCGTTATTTTAATGGCAACCTTGTACCCTATATTAAGGGCTGCCAAAATGTCCTCAATGACAGCGGCTGGTATTATTGCGACCACAGCAACAATTATGCCAACGCCATTAGGGGGAGATAATGTTGTTGCAGCTCGCTTACTCGGTTTTGAGCATGTTGTCGACTACGTCACTTTACACCATGCCGTTATCTCTCTCCCTGTTTTATTATTAATGGGTTTTGCCCATTATTTTTGGCAAAAATATATGGATAAGCGCCAAGGCGCATCGGCATTTACTGAAGTTGATGAAAGTAAACTCGAAGGAAACAAAGAGCTGCCTCCTGCCTATTACGCCTTATTTCCACTTGTTCCGCTTATTTTGATTATCGTTTTAGGGTTATGCTTTCGAGAAATCAAAGTAGGACTTGTTGAAATCACGTTATTCTCATTTGTTCTCGCATTTGTCACAGAACTCATTCGTAAAGGCAATCCAAAAGAACAAATGGTTCAAGCAGGACTATTTTTTAAAGGTATGGGCGAAGGGTTTTCACAAGTCGTTGTCTTGATTGTTGCCGCAGGTACATTGGTCGCAGGTCTTAATGCTATTGGCATCATTGATATGATTTCAGGTGTTGTTAAGAACGTTAATAATGCTGGTGTTGGATTAATGTTCATTTTCTCTGGTTTAACGGCATTAATCACCTTTATTAGCGGTAGTGGTAACGCTGTGTTCTATTCTTTTATTGAATTAATTCCATCGATTGCTAACCAAGCCCATGTTGATCCGATTATGGTTGCTCTTCCAATGCAATTTACGTCTAACTTAGTCCGAGCCATCTCTCCAGTTTCTGCTGTCGTCATTATTGTCGCATCGGTTATCAAAGTGAGCCCTGTTGAAGTAGTAAAAAGAACCTCAGTACCTTTAGCGGTAGGCACGATAGCAACGTTAATTTATGCATATTTTCTGTATGCGTAGAATAGGTTATTAAAAGGAAAATCAAAATGACTACAATAAATAATGCCTCACTAGTTGCATGGCGACGTGAATTTCACCGTTACCCAGAAACGGGTTGGGGGGAATTTTATACCACAGCGACGTTGATTAAACTGCTGGAAGAAATGGGACACCACGTATTGACAGGAGAACATATTATCAACCCTGATTTTATTCGTGGTCGTAATCCCTCAATAGTGGAAACAGCCAGACGCGCAGCCAAAGAGCGTGGTATTGATGATTCATTACTCGCAAGGATCGGAGACTACACTGGTTGCGCCGTGATCTTTGATACAGGGCACCCTGGCCCAACAGTCGCATTTCGTTTTGATATTGATTGCGTCAATGTACAAGAAACTGATACGACGGAGCATATTCCAAACCAAGAAGGCTTTAATTCTACAAACCCAGGTTATATGCACGCTTGCGGCCACGATGGGCACATGGCTATCGGTCTCGGAGTCGCAAAATGGTTGATAGAAAACAAAGATAGCCCACTGAAGGGAGTGATTAAACTTATTTTTCAACCCGCCGAAGAAGGTGTCCGTGGGGCAAAACCTATCGCCGAAAGTGGTATTTTAGATGATGTTGATTACTTTGCCTGTGGCCATCTGGGCTGCGATATCCCAAGTGGAGTGGTTGTAGCTGCACCTGAGCGTTATCTTTCTACATTAAAAATGGATCTGCGTTTTAAAGGTAAAGCCGCGCACGCAGGAATGGAGCCCCATGCAGGGAAAAATGCCTTACTGGCTGCCTGTAATGCCACTATCCAGATCTTAAGCTTGCCAACCCACGGTGAGGGAATGACACGAGCCAACGTCGGGGTCTTAAATGCAGGTGAAGGCCGTAACGTGATCCCTTCATACGCACAGATGCAAATTGAAGTGCGTGGCGAAAACGAAAAAATTAACAATTACATGACCGAAGAAGCCTTAAGACGTGCACGCGGTGTAGCACTCAGTTTTGATGTTGAACTCGAAACTGAAGTGATGGGTGAAGCTGTCGATTTTATTCCTGATGATGAAATGACTGACTATATCATTGATGTTGCACAAACGATCCCTGCGGTACAAAAAGTTCAGCGAACTATGAATTTTAATGGCAGTGATGATGCCACGCTGTTGATTAAACGTGTACAAGCCCATGGCGGAAAGGCCGCTTATTTTGTGATTGGCTCTGACATCAAAGCGGGCCACCATCAAGCCAAATTTGATATCGATGAAGAACAGCTATTCACTGGTTTTTCAATCTTTACAGGGTTACTACAACGTTTATCCATATAAAAACAGCAAATCAATATAAACCAATTATGAAACCTTATAACGGATAATGTTATAAGGTTTTTTTAAGGACATATAATGAAAAAGACATTATTAAATACGCTACTTTCTAGCCTTATTTTATATACCTCTGTTTCACTCTCAGCCGATGCCATTAAACCCAACGTAACCATTTTAGCCACTGGGGGCACCATCGCAGGAAGCTCCAAGTCCAACCTTGATACCACCGATTATAAAGCGGGCTCACTGGGCATTGATGTATTAATCAATGCCGTGCCAGAAATCAACGATGTTGCTATCGTCAAAGGCGAACAGATTTCTAACACCATCAGCGGCAATATCAGCAGCGAGATCCTCTTAAACCTCAGTAAGCGTGTTAACTATTTACTGAATGAAGGTAATCAACAGGGTGTAGTTATCACTCATGGTACTGATACAATTGAAGAAACAGCATTTTTTTTAGAATTAACAACAAACAATAAAAAACCGACCGTTATTGTCGGAGCAATGAGACCCGCAACGGCTATCAGTGCAGATGGCCCAATGAACCTGCTGGAAGGCGTAGTACTTGCCTCAGACAAAAAAGCAGAAAACCGTGGGATTATGGTGGTATTAAACGACCGCATTGGTTCTGCATTTTATACCACCAAATCAAACTCAACCACTCCTGATGCATTTAAATCCTATGAACCAGGCTATCTTGGCGTCTTTGTCAGTGGAAAACCCAAGTTCTACTATACCCCTGCACAACCTGTTGATCGTACTTTTTTCGATGTTAGTAAGATAGATAAACTCCCTAGTGTCGAAATTATTTATGCTTACCAAGACCAGACCCCAGCGATGCTAGATGCCGCTATCAGTAATGGAGCCAAAGGAATTATTGTTGCGGGAAGTGGTAATGGAAATGTCTCGAGTAACATGGAGGAGGCAATTAAGCAGCTCAGTGGCAAAGGTATTCCTGTTGTGATGGCAACTCGAACAGGCTCTGGCTATGTGAGCAGTAAATCATTTGCGATAGGGTCTGGCTTTTTAAACCCACAAAAGTCTCGTATTCTCTTACAACTCGCCCTTGCAACCGGCGCTGACCTCAAGCAAATATCGAATTACTTTGATAGCCAACGTTAATTAAATACAGTCATTATTAAAGGCGTCTAGAATATAGACGCCTTTTTAATATTAATCATGCTTATTTCTAGTATAATAAATAAATTATAAAAATCAGTTTAAGATTTATTATATAGATACCCAAATTCAGATAGCGTTAGTACCCCATTGAGTTAAATGGTTAATATTTGAATTATTAAAAATCAGCTTTACTTTATTACTATTTTTAAATATTGGCTTTCTTTGCGAGTAGATAATAAATAATTGCTGTAATCGGAAATGCAATAAAGAATGCAAAATTATAGCCTATCATACCCGAGACCAACCCAATCACTAGCGCCGTAATACCGGGTTTCCGCCAGTTTGGAATATCATCACTGTACAGATTCTCTAAATTAAGATGACATTTACGGATAAGATAATAATGTACTAACATAATCGCCAATATGGGAGCGAGTATTGCAGAGAAAATCATTTGTACATAATCAAGGTAGCTTAATAATAACCATGGCATCATTAAAATACTAATCAACCCAACTAGCCATGTCGCTTTTGCAAAAGTTAATTTAGGGAAGAAACTAAGCATAATTAATGTTGCGGGGAAAATATTTGCACAAGTATTGACTGTCCATTGTGCAAATACAATGATGATACAGCTAATAATTAATATGGTTGCGTTATCAGCAAAAGCAATTTGTAGCATTCCAATAGGGTTATCGCTTTTCGTCAGGTAAGCACTAATCAATCCTGCAAGAGTGAGCAATAAGCCAGTACCAACAAACCCAAGCCCAAAACAAAAGATAGTGCGTTTATTACGGGCAAAGAAGCTACTTGATGCACTGTTTTCAGGTAATTTTAGCTTTCTGGTTAAGTCACTGCCATTTAGTGCTTCAGATAGCCACCCCCCACTAAATATAGCGATAACAGTAATAAAGCTGAATCCAGTTCCTTCTAGTGGAGAAGCCGTCACAATATCCGGTAAAGAAATTTGGTGTTCTTGTAATAACCAAGCAACCAATGACACCAATCCGCATGCCAAAATAGGGACTGCCAATGTGCCAAACTTACTCATACTGTCTACGTTACGGCTTGCATTGAATAACTGTAAAGATGCATAAGTGATAAATATCACCCAAAACATGGAAACCCCTGTAACAATTTCAATAATCGCATTAATCGCCTGTGTCCCTAAAAATAAAATCACACCACACCATGTTAAGCAGACGATGGCCCGACATATCGCCCCAATTTTCGCCCCTTGTTTTCCTAAACAATCGCGAATAAAAATGGTGAATGGAACACCGTAACGTGTACCGATATCACCAGTTAAAGTAATTAACACGGTGACTAATAAAAAACCGAAAAAACAAGCAACTAACACTTCAATCGGTGAATATCCTCCTCTTAAAAGTACTTGAGCGGGTATCACCAACCCCACAACGTTGATCACCATCGATGAACATAGCACCAGTAAGTCGCGCGTCTTTAACGTTCTGTCTTTTTCCTGTGTAGGTAGCAATTCCTGATTGGCTTTAGCAAGCAATTCCTGTGAAATATTTTGTCCATTATTCATGAGTCTAGCCTCATCTTTATTGTCGTTTTAGTTTAATTTCAAAGTACGTTTAATAAATTTCCCTTGCCCTTTACTTCCCATAAAGGTGTTGTTATCCATGATAATTTCGCCACGTAAAAGGGTTGTTTTTACTTTTCCTTTCGTTTTATATCCTTCATGTAGGCTATAGCCAGCACCACTGTGTAAGTTATTAGCTGAAATAACCCATTCCTCATTCGGATCGAAAATAACAATGTCAGCATCCGCTCCAGGTAATAGTGTCCCTTTTTGTGGATAACATCCCATAGTTTTCGCAATGTTAGTGCTACATAGTGCAACCACTTGGTTCATGGTGATTTTTCCACTTTCCACACCTTCGTTTACCATCAAATTAAAACGAATCTCTAAACCCGATAACCCATTCACCACCTTAGTAAAATCGGGAATAATTTTGCCACTGGCATCACGCTGTAAAGCCTTTTCTTTTTCCTCACGAGTGAAAGTACAATCATCGGAACCAATCAAGGTGATCGTACCGTTCTTAATACCGTCCCAAAGTTCATCCCGCTCTTTACGAGTGCGCAGTGGAGGCGAACAAATCGCTAGATGCCCACTTTCAACGTCATCATAGAGTTCATCAAAAAGCGTCAGATAATGAGGACCGGTTTCGATATACAGTCTTTGACCGCGCTCTTGCGCTTGCTTTGCAATATCTAGACAAGGGCCATTCGTGGTGTGAACAATAAGGAGAGGAACACCAACTGATTCAGCGAGTTTAGTCACTCGGCCAAAAGCTTCTATTTCACAAATAACGGGTTTACTCTTGGCAAAATCACGCCAAGTTAGTGCGTTATTTTTGATGCACTCATCCACCGCCGTTTCTGCTATCGCATTACTTTCCGCATGGATCAGCGGCATACAATTATTTTCTTTAGCCCGTTTAAAGACTTGCATCAGCGTCATATCATCTGCCATCACCCCTTCTTTGCGGTAAGTCATAAACAATTTAAATGTTGGGCATCCTTTTTCTGCAAGAAGCGGAATTTCATCTAGTAACTGCTCATTGGCTTCAACAAACTTGCCATGAACACTAAAATCAATCGCAGACTCAGCCATTTCTTCGATACGATCTTCTAATGCTTGGAGAACACTGGAACCTTTCCAAGTATTGGTAAAATCCATATAAGTGGTGACCCCACCAAACGCCGCACAAATGCTTTGTTGGTAAAAGGTAAGTTGAGGGGAAATACCTTGGAATGGGGCCTGTGTATGCATGTGAGCATCAATTAAACCTGGTAAAACCAATCGACCTTGCGCATCAATTTCTTTTTGGCATTCAACAGATTCATCAGGGTCAAGTAAAGCCGCGATTTTGCCATTTTTAATTGCCAGATCGGCACGAACGGTGCCCTCTTCAAGGACCAAATACCCATTTCTAATAATTGTGTCAAACATAACTATCTCCAACGATTTTTATGCACAACACAGCGGAAAGTAGGCTGTGTTGTTGTTATTATTGATTAATCAACCCAGCATTCCTTTACGTAAAACGTGCCCACTACAGGCATAACTTTCAATATTGTTAAGTAGTGCAATTCGCCCATTTACCATCACCAGTTCAATACCAATAGGGTATTGATTTGGTTCAACAAACGTTCCTTTATCTGTCACTGTCAGTGGGTCTAACATCACAATGTCAGCTTGATAACCCTCTTTAAGTAACCCTCTATCCGTAAGCCCTAAAACCTCTGCAGGTTTGCCCGTCATTTTGCGAATCGCAGCTTCCCAAGTTAAACAAGATTCTTCGCGTACATACTTCCCGAGTACTCGAGGGAATGCCCCAAAAACACGTGGATGGGGCTTACCTGCCCCCATTAAGCCGTCCGTACAAACATTTTGCTCTGGCCGACACAGGAATTTAATCACGTGCTCTTCAGTCCCATAAAAATCCACCATTCCAACTGCGTTATCTTCCTCATATAACAGATCGAAAGTGGCGTTATAAGGGTCCTTACCACGTAATTCTCCAAGTTGAACTAAATTTAAACCCACTGCATCTTGGTTTTTCTGTTGCTTAACACTGGTGATGAATATTTGATCTAACCCTGCAAAATCAATGAAGTTATCCCAGCCAGGAATTCCTGTTTCAATATCGTTAATCATGCGTTGGCGTAATTCAGGGGATTGCAAACGTTCGAGTAATTTTTCGGTTCCACCTGCATGTACCCATGGAGGTAATATCACCCCTAGCATGGTGCTACCAGCAACATAAGGGTATTGGTCGAAAGAAATACGAATCCCCTCTTGCTGAGCTTTTTCGAGCATCGATAGCATTTCATCGATCAGCGGCCAGTTTTTCTTACCACAGACCTTCATGTGGGAAATATGTAGCCAAACTCCAGATGCATGGGCTATATCAATAAGTTCTTGAGTAGACTGAATGATGTCATCCGCTTCACTACGCTGATGAACAACAAAAATGCCATTATATTTGGCTGTCACTTTGCAAAGTTCGGTGATCTCAGCGGTATCACCAAAAGCACAAGGCATATAGATAAGGCCTGTTGATAGCCCATAAGCCCCCGCTTGTAACTCCCGCTCAAGAATCTGGCACATTTTGGCGACATCTTCCTGCGTCGATGCCTTACCATCCAATCCCATGGCTTCCATACGAATATTACCGTGGGGAACAAGGTAAGCGAGGTTCGTAGCACTTCCTCGCGTCTCTAACATGTTGAGATACCCTGCGGTATTCTTGAAGTGCCAGTCTATCTCATCAGAGTCACCGTCAAGACCAGCAATATTTTTACGCCATGCTGAAATATACTGTTCAGGCAAAGGTGCCAATGCGACGCCGTCTTGTCCCAATAGCTCAGTCGTGATCCCTTGACGAATTTTTGCTGAAACCGCTGGGTTAAGTAATACTGATAGGTCTGAGTGCGTGTGAGTATCAATAAAACCGGGGCAAATAATTTTCCCAGTAGCATCAATAAGTTGGTCCTGAGTGTTGGCGCTAATATCGCCGATTTGAATAATTTTACCTTCATTGACAAGCAAGTCTGCTTGATACTGACATTCCCCTGTACCGTCAATGATGGTGGCATTTTTAAATAGTGTTTTCATTATTCGCTTCCTTTATTAATGCCCCAGTTATCACTGAGGCACCAAAAGATAACTAATTGTTATTATTGTAAATACTAGAAATTATGCTGTAGTAGCCTTTGGCTGAGCCTGTTAATTGTTCTATCTCGATATATTCATCAATGGTATGCGCCAAATTCTCTCTCGAAGGCCCAAAACCAATCGTTGGAATATTCGCTTCCCCCGCATAATGGCTACCATTAGTGCAGAATGAATATTGAGTAATTGTTGGGTCGAGGCCGACTTTTTTGAGGCCTGATAATGCATGTTGAACAAAACTATCCGACTCGTCTAAAACCCAGCCTGGGAAGAAACGCTCTCCTTCAATCGTGCTGCCGGTATAACAAGATTCTGTTCCATAGGCATAAGATACTCGCGCCTTAAACTCAGGTTCAGACTGTGCTATTTCATCTAACGCTTTTTGGATAGGTTGGAGCACACTCTCTTTGCTCTCACCGACTAATAACCTGCGGTCATATGTTGCACGGCAATATTCAGGGACAACTGATGCCCCAGGATATGGAGACGATTTAATATCTGTTAATTCAAGTATTCCTAACCCAAGAACTGGGTGAACTGTCGGAGGAAGCACTCTAATTTTTTCAATCAATGTAGCCATTTTATAGACCGCATTAATACCTGCTTGTGGGTTTGCAGAATGAGCAGGTTTCCCAAATGTTTCTATCACGACTTCCGCTCGCCCACGTTGGCCTATTTTTAAATTAAGCTCAGAAGCTTCACCGATAACCACATAATCAGGGTGATACTTTTCAGTAACTAACCGTGCAGCAACACCTTCGAAGCACTCCTCATGTACGATACAAGAAACGTAAATTTTCCCTGCAAATTCACGTAAATGGTCTTGACCAAAAAAACCTACGGCAGAAATCATGGCAGCAACCGCCCCCTTCATATCGGTCGTACCACGGCCATAAATTTTTTCGTCTTTAATTTCTCCACCAAATGGATTTTGCGTCCATTGGCTTTCATCGACTGGAACCGTATCAATATGTCCATCAAAAACCAGCGTTTTTCCAGGGTATTTCCCGACAATCCCACCAATAATATTGCCGTATCTATCAATATGAATGTCATCAAATTCGAAATCTTCCATCATGGATTTAATTACGTTGACGACATTGCCCTCTTCACCGGAGTAACTTTTTTCACGAACTAAAGCCTGGCAATTTGTGATGACTTCGTTAAAACGATTTTCTGAAAACATATTTTTCACCCCGATTAAAATTGACCAAAACTTGGGAACTCACCGTCCCAAACAATATCCCGATAACGTTGAATATCCGTATCGCCCTCTGTACTGATCACTAAAATGCGTGATTTCTCATTCAGCTCCAGCTCCTTACGAACATCTTCATGATCTGGAGATTGCATTAGAATAGAAAGTAACCCCGTCGTAACGGCGCCTGATTCACCAGAAATAATCGCTGGATCATTCGGTAAAGGGTTGCCTAATATCCGCATGCCTCGTGTTGCGACGAAATCAGGACAAGAAAAGAAGGCATCTGCGTAGTCTCGTAATAATTGCCAACCAGTAATATTGGCTTCACCACATGCCAACCCTGCCATCACCGTTTGTAAATCACCACCAACTGGAATAGCCTCTTCATTTTCAGCGACTGCTGAACGGTAAAGGCAATCCGCAATTTGCGCTTCAGCAATAATCACTTTTGGTCTATCTTCACCATAAAGCGCCGTTAGCATGCCTTGCACCATACCTGCAAATGAGCCAACACCAGCTTGGACAAAAACGTGGGTCGGTTTCACTTCATGCAACTGAGACAAAGCTTCAAACATTAACGTGCTGTAACCTTGCATAATCCACTGCGGGATCTTTTCATAACCCGCCCAAGCGGTATCTTGCACCACCACCCAGCCATATTTTTCTGCCATTTCGGCTGTCATACGTACTGCATCGTCATAGTTCATATCTACAATTTCTGCGCTCGCACCTTCATTCAAAATGGCATCTAAGCGTTCCTGGGAAGAGCCTTTAGGCATATAAACGACTGATTTTTGTTTAAGTTGACGTGCCATCCACGCCACACCTCGCCCATGATTGCCATCCGTCGTAGTGGCGAAAGTAATGCCATTTAATTGTTCTCTAACCTCATCGCTGACCATTACGTTATAAGGAAGCTCAGAGATATCTCTCCCCAGCTCTTCGGCAATATGACAGGCCATTGCATAAGCGCCACCTAATGCCTTAAATGCTTTTAAGCCAAAGCGTTGAGACTCATCTTTTAAGTAAATCTGCCCGACATTTAATGACCTAGCGAGCACAGGTAGATGATAGAGCGGTGTTGGCGCATACTCAGGTATTGAGCGGTGAAATTGCCACGCTTTATGTAATTCAGCTTCCGAAAAAGAGGCAAGGTTCGCCGTAGGCTTTTGCTTAAAACGGCTGTGATTAATGTAGTACTTTAATTGCTCCTGCATGGAAAACCTCATGAACTTATTATTAATAAACAAGACAATTAAGTCTTAATAAAAAATAGGTTTACAGCTTAGGTAGCAATACACATGCCAAGATCGGAATTTACGTATAATTATAATGAAAAAATAATGTAGCCAATTGATAAAAAACAAAATTTAAAATAAAGCATGTAGAATTATTTTTAATAAATTCGATATATTGATTTACCTCATTGAGAAATTATCAAATATGATAAATAGTGTGATGGCGATATATAAATAATTTAATGAATTGATTTATAAATAAAATGATAATTATTGTTTCAATTAAATTTATTATTATTTATCAATTATGATAATAGGGGAAAAAATGACATCCATTCTGAGTACTATCCAAAATGAAATTTGCCATTACGCAGAAGCCATTTCTGGCGTGACCGGAACTGATGTCGAAATTATTGATGAATATCTGATACGTATAGCAGGAACGGGTTATTACAAACACATGCTCAATCAAAATGTTTCACGTAACGGCTATATTTATCGTCATGTTTTACGGGTACAAGAAACCGTATTAATTAAAGATCCTGGGGAAAATAACCTCTGTCACCTCTGTGAAAATAGAGAAACCTGTACGGAAGAATTAGACCTTAACGCACCCATTTTTTTAAATGGCAAAGTCATTGGTGTCATTGGCATTATTTGCTCGACTAAACAACAGCGAGCCGTATTACTTCAGCAACTCAATAAATTCATCACATTCATCGAACAAATAGCCGAAATGATATCGAGTAAAGTATTTGAGTGCCTTGAACGCTTGAGAGCACAAGAATCTTTACATGCATTTCGGAGATTGATTGATGCTATGGATAGAGGCGTGATAGCCATTGATAGCCAACAAAAAATTTGGCATACCAACCGCTCTGCATCTCGCTTTTTTAATAAAGATATTATAGGCCTATCACTGTCCTTTGAACTAACAGGAGATATTTTATATGGCGATGAAGAAGCATGGTTAGAATTAGAAGGCCAGCGCTATCACGTACTCTGCCGTAATGTCACTTTTACTTCACTGGAAAATGATACGTTAACCATGATCATTTTTCAGGATGCCCGTGATTATATTACTCATGTCAATCAATCATCCGTTGAAATCAGCGAAGCCCCTTCGCAGCTAATCGGTAATTCATCGACCATGATGAACCTAAAACAAACCATCAAGAAGGTCGCTGTCAGTCATGCCAATGTACTGATCACGGGGGAAAGTGGCTCAGGAAAAGAGGTTGTCGCTTATGCTCTACATGCACAAAGTACTCGACATAATCAGCCCTTTGTCACCATAAACTGTGCAGCAATACCAGAGCAACTCCTTGAAAGCGAGCTATTTGGCTATATCAGAGGCGCATTTACTGGCGCGGATCCCAAAGGGCGTATAGGTAAGTTTGAATTAGCTCATGGAGGAAGCCTATTCCTCGATGAAATTGGTGATATGCCTTTGTTATTACAGGCTAAGCTACTGCGCGTTTTACAAGATAAAACTATCACTCGAGTTGGATCAAATAACCAAATACCTACCGATGTCCGCATTATTGCAGCTACAAACAAAAATTTATTAGAAATGGTCGAACAAAAAACGTTTCGAGAAGACCTATATTACCGATTAAATGTTGTGCCGATCCCAGTCCCCGCATTACGAGAGCATCGTGAAGATATTACTGATTTAGCGAAATACTTTTCTGACCAATTTGCAATGCAATATGATAGAGAAAAGCAAAAGATCCCTGATACAGTGATGAATTATTTATATGGCTATCATTGGCCAGGTAACATACGTGAACTGCGTAATGTCATTGAGTATATTTATGTCATGCAAGGTGATCTGCCTGAAATGAACCATAGCCATTTACCTGAATATATTACAAAAACAAATTCATCAGCAGAATCGATATACTCCATTACAAAAACTGCCGCACTACCTGCACACCATTATGAAAAAGAAACAATACAACGCGTACTTGAAAAAACGGGTTACTCCATGAACGGAAAGAAAGAAGCTGCACAAATACTAGGCTTAAGTATTGCAACACTGTATCGCCGATTAAAAAAATACGATATCGCTAGTTGATATTCATTTTGGGTACGTATGTTATTTTCTTCCACTTTAAGCCAATCTTTGCCACTTATCTAAAAATAATCACAAAATGAATAGTCGTTTTGTGATTCCTCTCTTACCCACTTTGGTTTTTACGCCATTTTTCAAAAATTCCTGGCTAAAAAATACAATTAATCCTAATTCATTTTACTTAGATTGGGGGCGCCAGTTTCTTTTTAATCAATTGGTAGACAGGTTAATTATGCCACTAAGAATGGCATTATAAATAAATTATAGGTGCAAACATGAAAAGAATTAAAACCAAGTTTCTTTTGTTATTTTATATAGTTATTTCAATAACCTCCACCAGTGCTTTAGCTACATCAGATAGCGATGCCCTTTATTTTTACCTTGTTAGGCATGGGCAAACTTATTCTAACATTAAAGAAATGACCATTGGTGGAGGCGGTAATGCTCAACTCACAACCAAAGGGCGCTATGATGCACGCAGCCTTGGTTTAGGTTTAGAAAATGTCGATTTTATCGCTGGATACAGCAGTACATTAGGTCGAGCTCATGAAACTGCCAGTAATATTTTAACTGGCCGTAATATGGATATTATTGAGATTGAGAACCTCAAAGATATTTCTTGGGGTAACGCTGAAGGCGGTAGAATTGATGAATTAACAAGCCAATACGGCCATTCTGGTAATGAATTTGAATACTATTTTGGTAACTATAAAGATAAAAACTTCAAATCTGTCGTAAACACTGAAAACATGTATGACTTTTCTCAACGTTTCGAGTCTGCATTATTGGATATTGCTAACCGTCATAAAAATGAAAGTGGTAATATTTTAGCCGTTGGCCACTCATCAATGGCATTTTACTTGCAAAAATATCGTCAAGATAAGCCATTATCAGGATTAAGTAATACTGCCGTTTCGGTATTAAAATATAAAGATGGGCAATTTACTCTTATCGACTTTAATAATACGGATTATTTAAAATCAGGTTATACAAAACAAGAGAAACTTCCGCCTCTTGAAGTCTCGATTGTTATCAACCCAATGACTATTTTAAATGATGCCAATATAATGGAAGGTACCTCAGACTCCGATCTCAGCAAGTCAGGTGTTGCAGCGGTTAACCAATTGAAACAACACATTAATCCTACTGACTATTTTGCAGTTTATAGCAGCACATTAAATAGAGCTAAATATACAGCAAACCACTTATTTGAAAACAGCACCACGCCAATCCAAATTAACCGTAATTTAGATGAAATTTTCCTTGGTCTTTGGGAAGCGGAGAAAATCAGTACATTAGAAAAAGACCCTAAAGGCCAGTTTGCCAAATTACATTCAGGGAAAAATGTATTGAGTTTTGTTTCCCCTGTCGATGGGGAAACAGGGGCTATTGCAGCCTACCGATTAGAAAGCTTACTTAGAGATATAGGTATCCAAAATGAATTCCATACTGGAAAAATCATGGTGGTTACTCACCCTATTATTTTCAGTGCGTTTTTAAATAAAGTTCAGCCAGAGTACCAATTTACCCCTAAAAAAGACTTACAGCTAATTACCCTGCAATATAAAAATGAAAAATTCAGTGTCAAAAATATTCAGTCTTTTAATGGTAAATAAGATAAATTAACACCTTATCATCGCCAATAAAAACCTCGCCATCGCGAGGTTTTTATCTCTATAAAGAAGAATGCAAAACAAATTATATATTTTTCCTTTCGATAGTTTCTTCTCCCCAATATAGCCTATCCGCGGTAGTCTTCGAAAAGGCCAGAGGTAAAACTTCATCAGAGCCTTCTTCCCAAATTTGTTCGGCTAATACTTCGTCATTATTCGCTAATTCAAAAATAGCTTGAGCAATTTCAATTGAGGTTTCTCTAACTTTAGCCCACTCAGCTATATGGTGAGGATCTTTCATTATTCGCTCCTAATTAAATGATTCTGGTAAAAATACTCAGATATTTCAACTCTGTGAATAAGATCACTACGACTTTAAATATATTGCCATTTTTCACTTTTAGTGGCGCTCCATTAAACGCGCTCACTGTTCACACTCTCTAGTATATGACTATAAGTTAAGTAATAGAGATAAAAAAGTCATGAATATTCGCCATGTTGTTGCTATTGATTTAGGCGCATCTAGCGGTCGAGTCATGTTGGCTTGCTATGATGTGCATAATAAAAAATTATCATTAGATGAAATTCATCGTTTTACAAACCATTTGATCACTGAAGGTGAACACTGTTATTGGGATCTGGATGATCTTGAAGCTCAGATACTGATTGGCTTACACCGTGTAGAGCAGTCTGGCATCAATATTGACAGCATTGGCATCGACACTTGGGGGGTTGATTATGTCCTCCTTGACCATGATGGTAATACCGTCGGTCGTAACTTTTCCTACCGTGATAACCGTACCCAAGGTGTCATGGAACAAGTTCAAGCCGATCTCGGTGTGCAGAATATCTACCAAAAAACTGGGATCCAATTCCTTCCTTTCAATACGTTATATCAATTGAAGGCCTTGCAACAATCACACCCTCAATGGCTGGAACAAGCACATCATTTATTGTTGATCCCTGATTATTTGTCATACCGTTTGACTGGGGAAATAAACCATGAATATACCAATACCTCCACCAGCCAAATGATTAACCTGCAAACGGGCGATTGGGATGATGAATTAGTCGAATATTTAAAGTTGCCACGTCGTTTATTAGGTGAAATCAAGCAACCAGGTAATACCATTGGCTATTGGCATACGCCCAAAGGCCAAAAAACCCCCGTGATTGCTGTGGCAAGCCATGACACTGCTAGCGCTGTTATTGCAGCACCGATAACCGATAGCCATGGTGCCTATTTAAGTTCAGGAACGTGGTCATTAATGGGCCTCGAACGCACATCCCCTTGTACTTGTGAAAACGCATTTGCTGCCAACATTACCAACGAAGGAGGTGTTAATGGCCACTACCGTGTTCTAAAAAATATTATGGGATTATGGTTATTCCAACGTATTTGCCTTGAGCACGATGTCCAAGATATTTGCAGCCTCATTGCCTCAGTAGAAGCTATCCCAGCATTCACATATCTGATCAACCCGAACGATAATCGGTTTTTGAACCCAGAGTCGATGAGCCAAGCCATTAAAGAGGCTTGTCAGGAACACCAACAATCCATCCCAAATACTGTCGCTGAGCTAGCTCGCTGTATTTTCGACAGTTTAGCGCTGCTTTATCGCCAAGTATTTCTTGAATTGCAGCAGATTAATCATTCTCCATTACAACAGCTGCATATCGTCGGCGGTGGCAGCCAAAATGCCCTACTTAACCAACTATGCGCCAACACTTGCGGGGTTCCTGTGAGCACAGGCCCGATAGAAGCCTCCACCTTAGGAAACATTGGGTGTCAGTTAATTGCCCTCAACACCATTCCAGATGTCCCCGCTCTGCGCACTATTATTGCGCAAAATACTGAACTTTGTTGGTTTCAACCACAAAGTGTCGCGCTGGATAACCCTTGGAAACGATTTAAAACCATTACGGGCTAACTCAGGTTATTAACCGTATATCGATAAGTTATAAGGAAAATTTCATGTCTAATTACAAAGAAAGTTATCTTATTGCCAAACAACGTTTTGCTGACCTTGGTATCGATACTGAACTGGCGATGCAAGCCATGGCAGACTTGCCTGTATCGATGCATTGCTGGCAGGGAGATGACGTGGCTGGCTTTGAAAAATCCGCAACCGCTTTAAGCGGCGGTATTCAAGCTACAGGTAATTACCCCGGCAAAGCGACCAATGCGATTGAATTACGTGCAGACATGGATAAAGCGATGAGCTTAATTCCTGGTCCTAAACGCGTTAACCTGCATGCTCTTTATCTTGAAGCAGATACCGCCGTCGAACGTAATGAAATTGAACCACGCCATTTTGCTAATTGGGTGGATTGGGCGAAAAAAAATCATATCGCACTCGATTTTAACCCTTCTTATTTTTCCCATCCGCTCAGTGGCGAAGCAACACTCACTCATAGTAATAAAGAAATTAGAGACTATTGGATTGGCCACGGGCAAGCTTGCCGCCGTATTTCTGCCTATTTTGGTGAGTCATTAAAAAGCGCTTCCGTGATGAATATTTGGATCCCTGACGGGATGAAAGATCTCCCCATTGACCGCTATGCTCCACGCCAACGCTTAGTCGAGTCATTGGATGAAATTATCAGTGAAAAAATTGATGTTAAATATCACATCGATGCCGTCGAAAGTAAATTATTCGGTATTGGCGCAGAGTCTTACACCGCAGGCTCCAGTGAGTTTTATTTGGGCTATGCCATCACACGTAAAACCGCTTTATGTTTAGATGCTGGGCACTTCCATCCAACCGAAGTCATTTCGGATAAAATTTCAGCGGTCATTCCCTATGTTGAACGTCTACTACTACACGTCAGTCGCCCTGTACGTTGGGACAGTGACCACGTCATTTTGTTAGATGATGAAACTCAAGCCATTGCCAATGAAATCATTCGCCATAACTTAAAAAACCGCGTGCATATTGGTCTCGATTTCTTTGATGCATCGATTAACCGAATTGCCGCTTGGGTCATTGGGACTCGCAATATGAAAAAAGCATTGCTGCGTGCCTTGCTTGAACCTACAGCAAGATTACGCCAACTTGAAATTGAAGGGGACTTCACGGCTCGCCTTGCGCTATTAGAAGAACAGAAATGCCTGCCATGGCAAGCCGTTTGGGATGAATATTGCGAACGCAACAATGTTCCTGTCGGCGAAAAATGGTTAGATGAAGTTAAACAATACGAAAAATCAACATTATTAACACGTTAAGGTGAATTGTATGCAAGATATTCTGACATCTTGGTTTGTTCAAGGGATGATCAAAGCTACCAGTGATATGTGGCTCAAAGGCTGGGATGAACGCAATGGTGGCAATGTGAGCTTACGACTAACCGAAGACGATGTAACGCCATTTAAACACACCTTTCACGCTGAACCGCGTTACATCAAAGCGACAGAGCCAGTTAAAGAGCTCGCAAACCAATATTTTATTGTTACAGGCTCCGGTAAATTTTTCCGTAACGTTGCCTTAGACCCCGCAGATAACTTGGGTCTGGTTCGTATCGATAACGAAGGTCAGGGTTACCATATTGTTTGGGGCTTTGTGAATGGCGCAATACCAACCTCTGAATTTGCTGCACATTTTCAATCGCATATCACACGTATGCAGGTCACTAATGGTACCAACCGCGTCATCATGCACTGTCATGCAACTAACATCATTGCATTAAGCTATGTTTTACCACTCGATAGTGCATCCATCACACGTCATTTATGGGAAATGAGTACCGAATGTTTGGTTGTTTTCCCTGATGGTATTGGTGTGCTGCCATGGATGGTACCTGGCACAGATGGTATCGGTTTAGAAACGGCGGAACAAATGAAACAACATGGCCTAGTACTTTGGCCATTCCACGGTATTTTTGGCTCCGGCCCAACCCTAGATGATGCTTTTGGTTTAATTGATACCGCAGAAAAATCCGCGGAGATATTGGTAAAAGTTCTCTCCATGGGGGGTAAAAAACAAACTATTTCAACAGAAAATCTGATTGCGCTTGCCAAGCGATTTAATGTCATACCAATGTCTGATGCATTGAAATAAAACCTGTTTCTCTGTGGATAGGG
Source organism: Providencia sp. (assembly GCF_040396775.1). Taxonomy (GTDB): domain Bacteria; phylum Pseudomonadota; class Gammaproteobacteria; order Enterobacterales; family Enterobacteriaceae; genus Providencia. The sequence continues at coordinate 218,341 of NZ_JBEBNT010000002.1, read as the reverse complement.
CTCTTCTTCCACAGAGAAATTAAAACGATAATAAACAGTGAGGGATAGTTCATGGGCAGTGGAATTTTACTCGGTATTTTTTGGCATTTTGTCGGCGCAGCTTCAGCCGCCTGCTTTTACGCACCATTAAAGAAAGTTAAAAACTGGTCATGGGAAACGATGTGGTCCATTGCCGGTATTTTTTCGTGGATTATTTTACCTTGGACCATCAGTTATATTTTACTTCCTGACTTTTGGGCCTATTACAGCTCTTTTAGTGCAAATATTCTGATCCCCGTATTTTTATTTGGCGCCATGTGGGGGGTGGGTAATATTGGCTATGGCTTAACCATGCGCTATTTAGGTATGTCAATGGGGATTGGGATTGCCATTGGAATTACACTCATCGTCGGTACCTTGATGACCCCTATTATTCAAGGCACATTTGGCGAGTTAATTGCTTCTACGGGCGGAAAATTAACGATCCTCGGTGTCTTAGTGGCTGTTCTAGGGGTCGCCATCGTCTCCTATGCAGGGTTACTGAAAGAAAAAGCGACCGGAGTACGGGCAGAAGAATTCAACCTGAAAAAAGGCTTATTACTGGCCGTGATGTGCGGTATTTTCTCTGCGGGTATGTCATTTGCTATGAGCGCTGCTGTTCCTATGCACGAAGCTTCCGCAGCACAAGGCGTTTCACCTCTCTATGTCGCACTACCAAGCTACGTCATCATTATGGGTGGCGGCGCATTAATCAACTTGGGCTATTGTTTTATTAGGCTTATTTATCGCCAAGATATCTCTTTCAAATCAGATATCTCTGTCCCCAAAGCCCTACTAATCAGCAATATTTTATTTGCCATTTTGGGTGGCGGTATGTGGTACTTCCAATTCTTCTTCTATGCATGGGGACACGCCAATATCCCATCACAATACGGCTTTATGAGCTGGATGCTACATATGAGTTTTTATGTACTGTGTGGCGGTATTGTGGGATTAGCCCTAAAAGAATGGAAAGGCACTGGCAGAAAACCTGTCCGAATTTTATGTTTAGGCTGCTTAGTGATTATCTTAGCTGCAAATATTGTTGGCTTGGGAATGGCGGCATAACGTAACGGCTTTTTATTTTAATCGATCGGGAGGTCAGTGATGACCCATAGAATGATACTCAATGAAACCTCATACTTTGGCGAGGGAGCCATTAACTACCTTATAGAGGAAATTCAAAAACGCCAATTTAACAAAGCACTGATAGTTACAGATGCAGATCTGGTTAAATTTAATGTTGTCAGTAAAGTCACCCAATTATTAGATAACGCTAAATTGGACTACGCCATTTATGATGCTGTTATTCCTAACCCAACCATTGATACCGTCCAACAAGGATTAGCACACTTCAAACAATCTAATGCAGATTATCTTATCGCTATCGGCGGTGGTTCTCCGCAAGACACCGCCAAAGCAATTGGGATTATTATCAATAACCCACAGTACGAAGATGTGGTGAGTTTAGAAGGTGTCGTTCCGACCCAAAACCCTGCGGTTCCGATTATTGCAATACCCACTACCGCGGGAACCGCAGCAGAAGTCACAATTAACTACGTCATCACAGACAACAAACTGTGCCGTAAATTTGTCTGCGTTGACCCCCACAGTATCCCTGTGGTTGCGATTATTGACCCATCAATGATGGCATCCATGCCCGCTAGCCTAAAAGCCGCAACTGGGGTTGATGCCCTAACTCATGCGATTGAGGGCTATATCACTAAAGGGGCTTGGGCTCTAACTGATGCTCTGCATCTTAAATCTATTGAATTGATCAGCAACTCGTTACGGCAATCCGTTAAGGGTGATCCGCAAGGCGTTGAAACAATGGCTCTTGCACAATATATGGCTGGAATGGGCTTCTCTAACGTTGGTTTAGGATTGGTGCATGGTATGGCTCACCCACTTGGGGCGTTTTACAATACACCTCATGGCGTCGCCAATGCCATTTTATTACCCCATATCATGGCGTATAACGCAAATTATACAGGGGAAAAATACCGCGATATCGCCCGTGCAATGGGAGTAAAAAATATAGACTCCCTATCACTTCAAGAAGCCAGAGGCAAAGCCATTGCCGCAGTCTTTGTACTGAATAAAGATGTTGCCATTCCTGAAAAACTTCGTGAAATCGGCATGAAATTGGAAGACATCCCCTCCCTTGCTCAGGCAGCCTTTGAAGATGTGTGCACTGGGGGCAATCCACGCAATGCAACATTAGACGACATCATTGAATTATATCAAGCAATTTATTAGGGGATAATATGATGATAAAAAAAGCATTTGTGATGCAAGTTGCTCCTGATGCACACCAAGAGTATCAGCGCCGACACGATGAAATTTGGCCTGAATTAGTGCTTACACTCAAGGAACATGGAGCACATCATTATTCTATCTTCCTAGATAACAAACGAAACTTATTGTTTGGCTATGTGGAAATTGAATCTCAGGAACGTTGGGATAGCATTGCACAAACAGAAGTGTGCCAAAGGTGGTGGAAATATATGTCGGATATCATGCCATCAAATCCCGATAATAGCCCAATTAGCGATGAGCTAAATACCGTATTTTATTTAGAGTAATATTCTTCCCGAGACAGTGCTAGCCTATTGGCTAGCACTTATCTCAATTTATTTTTTTGTAAAAAACAATGGCGATATGCGCTTGCGGTCATATTCATTTTTTTATGGAAAACACTCGAAAAATAATTACTGTCCTCATAACCACATTGCCCAGCGATTTCACTGATCGACAATGAAGTACTACGTAATAATAATGCCGCTTGGCACAGACGTAATTGTTGCAGATATTCCATTACCGTCATTCCTGTTTTCGACTTGAACAAACGCTGTAATGAACGAGCTGACAACTTGTGTTCCTTAGCAAACTTATCTAGTGAAAATGGCGTATTGATACTTAAATTTAAACGGTTTATTAGCTGATCCATTTGATGTAATAAGCTTATTGGTGCTTGGTCTGGCTGATATCGTAAACGGTAAATATAAATTGCCAGTTGTAAGAATAACCCTTCACAAAGATGAATCGAGGGGATATCAGGTTTTTGGCATTCTGATGACATTTTTTCAATAATTGGCGTTAATGTTGGTAAACTCGAAGGTGGTAACTTCCAATGCCTAGATATTTCTGGTTGATGGCCCAATGGCACATACTTTTCAATAGACTGTTGAATCAAAAATTCATTAGGCTTATATAAGACATTCACCAGTTTTAAATCATTTACAGAGTGATAGCCATGACTATCCTCTGCATTAATATAAAACAGATCACCACACGTAATCGGGTAATCATCACCATTCCAATGGTGTAAGCCATTCCCTGAAAAAACGATCACAAACTCATTAAAATCATGGCTATGAATAATAAAATCTTCCTGAGAGTTCCGTTTTTCTACTGTCACGGTATTTTCAGGCCGAATAAAATAATCGCTACTATTGAGAGACAGAATTTTTTGTATCATAACCACCTCAAAAAAGTGTAAAGATGATCATGACGATCTTTGTTAATTGCTGCAATGACGCAGGTCACGAGGTGTGAAATTATACTCGCTCTTAAAACGCGTTGAAAAATACGCACTATCATTAAAACCACTTTCCAGCGCAATATCCGTAATCGTTTTCTCTGAAAAACGGATTTGATAATATGCTTCAGATAGCCTCAGCTTTATTAAATAATTTTGTGGCGATATACCTAAATTATTTTTCATATATCGATGAAAAGTACGTAACGAAACCGAAAACTGAGCGGTTAAACTTTCCCAATCAATTTCTTCCATAAAATTTGCATTCAACCACCGTAACATCTGAATAATACGCTGTTCATTACTCCCCTCACCTATGTGATTATAACGACCCTCTTGCAGGTTCATAATTAACTGTAAGAACAAACTTTCAGTATAAGCAGGGTCAGAACCATCAATTTCGTTAAGTTTATCAATGATCTGTTGCGCTTTATTGCAATGCTCTTTATTTAATAACCAATGGGAAATGTTTTTTTCAGTATCGGCGGGGAAAAAATGACTGATATTGTTTAAATAAGTAAAGCCAGAGTCTGAACGATATAACACGTTAGTTAAATTGAGATTAGAGACATTATCAAATAAGTGATAATCGCTGGATTTAATATAACATACCATACCTGGGCATAATGTATAAGGCCGCCCATTAAGTACATGTAGGCCAACGCCTTGAGTCACCAAAAAAATCTCACTAAAATCATGTGTATGCTCAGGAAAAATAGGCTGAGGTACCCTTGGTTCAACCGCAATGTGCTGCTGTGGTGTGATAAAAAAATCTTCGCTATAGAGTTTCATGAAAGATCTCCCAATAAGTACTCCTCACCTATAATACTCACCGTTGGATTTATGTCCCGATAATCCATTTACCGTAAATACCCTTATCTCCTCATTCTAGTGATCTTATCCAAAATCACCTTGAAATTACTGCCAAGCAATCACTTGTTATTGGCAATATTTTCAAGAGTTCATCGAATAAATGCGCGAAATGTGACATTGAATACACCAAGGCTACTTCATCTAAGATCGCTATTTTGCAAGATAAAGCAATCTTCAGGTATTTTAACTCTCTGACTTATTAAAATAGGATTGATTATCAAAAAAAGGGGTAAAATCAGCTAATTAACTGAATTTTAGGCATAAAAAAAGACATCGGTTGATGTCCATTGACTTCGAAATGGTACGCCCTACAGGATTCGAACCTGTGACCTACGGCTTAGAAGGCCGTTGCTCTATCCAACTGAGCTAAGGGCGCATTGTTAATGCAGACAGCCTATCTGGCTGATGGCGTTGAATTATACGGTTGCTGAGCGCCGAGTCAATGGCTTTTCGCTACTAAAATAGCTATATGCTCATTTTATGTAACAGTTTGAACTGACAATGGCGTTAACTTCTGACAAAATAGAGTCATCACCGTGTCTCATATATGGATTAAGTTACAGATGTTAGCAAAAATTATTGATGGGAAAACGATTGCGCAGACAATTCGGCAGGAAGTTGCCCAAAAAGTACAGTTACGTTTAGAACAAGGGAAACGGGCTCCGGGTCTCGCGGTCATTTTAGTGGGTGCGAACCCTGCTTCTCAAATTTACGTCGGTAGCAAACGCCGTGCTTGTGAAGAAGTCGGTTTTATTTCTCGTTCTTATGATTTACCCGACACCACAACAGAAGCTGAACTTCTGAAACTGATTGACGATTTAAACCAAGACGCTGAAATTGACGGTATTTTAGTTCAACTGCCATTACCTGCTGGGATTGATAACGTCAAAGTGATTGAACGCATTCGCCCAGATAAAGACGTTGATGGCTTCCACCCTTATAACGTCGGCCGCCTGTGCCAACGTGCGCCTCGCTTGCGCCCTTGTACGCCTCGTGGAATTGTCACGCTGCTTGAACGCTACGACATCAATACTTATGGCCTCAATGCCGTTATTATTGGTGCATCGAATATTGTCGGTCGTCCTATGAGTCTTGAGTTATTATTAGCGGGCTGTACAACAACTGTGACCCATCGCTTTACCAAAGACTTAGAACAGCATGTCCGCAATGCTGACCTGCTCGTTGTGGCTGTTGGCAAACCAAATTTCATCCCAGGAGAATGGATTAAACCGGGTGCTATTGTAGTTGATGTGGGCATTAACCGCTTAGAAAATGGTAAGGTGACAGGTGATGTGGACTTTGATGAAGCATCAAAACGCGCAGCGTGGATCACCCCTGTTCCGGGTGGTGTTGGTCCAATGACTGTTGCAACACTGATTCAAAACACGCTACAAGCGTGCGAAGAGTATCACGATATTTAATGTATTTTGGAGTTATTCATGGAAATTTTCAATCTTGAAGGGCACCCACACGTTGAACTGTGTGATTTGCTAAAAATTCAAGGCTGGGCAGAAAGTGGCGCAATGGCAAAAGCTATGATCGCTGAAGGTTTAGTACAGGTTGATGGCGAAGTAGAAACCCGTAAACGCTGTAAAATTTTGGCAGGCAAAGTTGTCTCTATGGGCGACGAACAGGTCAAAATCGCAGAGTAATTTCATTGGTAAGCTGGTATTTTCAGCTTACCAATTACCCTAATTAAGATCTTACTCGACCCAATGCATTATCTATCCGAATACTATTTAGTATGTCTTTCGGTACTGTACCGTCAAAAGAAAATTGAATCATTTTACCCATCCCATTATCGACGGATTTCTTTTCGTTAGACTTATTCAGTTTCGCTGACTCGTCTATTAATTCAACTGTTCGACTTATCAGCTTTAAATTTTCATCTCTTGGGAGCTTCAGCTCACTAGACCAGTTCTTTACATGCATCACAGGGACTTCATGTCGATGGTCATTTCGCATAACGACTAAGTTAAAGCATTCAAACTTTAAATTTTCAGTATTTCCATTTTTATTTATACCAAATTTTTTTATTTTCAAATCACCAAACTGCTGCTCTTTAACACCTTCAGAAAACAATAATTTCCCTTGTTTTTCTTGGGATTGGGGTGATGACCAGACAATCACCACTTTGGGTTTATTTTGCATAATATCTGAGAGAAATCGCTCAACGGGTGGTGTTTTGGGCTTGCTCGGTTCAATCTCTGCCGTTACTACCTTTTGTTCGCTTTTTATCGGTACTTGTTTTGCATTAATTGGCGCTATTGCACTTTCGGGTGGCACCGCACTTGGAATATACCAAGTTGCAGTGGGCATATTCGCTGGCTGCCTTTTAATCCCCACAAGATTTTGTAAAAAGGTGACAAGGCTTTTTTTAACGGATGTTGCAGACCATAAACTTCTGATTGATGAGTTGATTGGTGATGGCATAATTATTAACCCTTATTTCAAATAATAGCGCCATCATCTTGTTCGCACTGTTGATGGCTGCATTTTGTTCATTAATTGAGCTTATTATTTGATGGAACAATAATTATTTCTTGCAAATTTAGCCACTAAATAGAAAACGGCCAGATATTGAATCAATACCTAGCCGTTTAGTTTTATTAAATTCTGCACCCAATACGCTAAATAGTTCGTGTTGTGGCTAGGCGCCGAACGCGGATAGCTTGGGGAGTATACACAAGTATGTGACCCAAGTAGCCAAGTGATGGCAACACCGCCACAGCGCGAAATATGACGCGTAGGCGTAGGCGCTTACTTACGACGCCAAGTAGTCCCCGCCGATGAATCCTCCAGCACAATGCCCATCGCCGTTAATGCATCACGTGCAGCATCAGCTTGTGCCCAGTCTTTGTTTTGACGTGCATCTAACCGCTGCTGAATTAACGCTTCGATTTTTGCAACTTCCGCATCATCTTCACTTTGGGCACCGCCTTTTAAGAAGCTTTCTGGGTCTTGTTCCAGTAAGCCGAGCACGCCTGCTAATTCACGCAGTTCTGCCGCCATTCCGTTAGCTGGGGTCATATCTTCCGCTTTCAAACGGTTGATTTCACGCACCATGTCAAATAACACGGAATAGGCTTCTGGCGTATTAAAGTCGTCATTCATGGCTTCAACGAAACGTGCTTTAAAATCTTCGCCACCCGCTGGTTTTGCTGATTTGTCTGTGCCGCGTAGTGCGGTGTACATACGCTCTAACGCAGTGCGCGCTTGCTTCAGGTTTTCTTCTGTGTAATTTAGCTGGCTACGATAATGGCCTGAAAGCAGGAAATAACGCACTGTTTCAGCATCGTAATACTCGAGCACATCACGAATCGTGAAGAAGTTATTGAGAGACTTCGACATTTTCTCTCTATCAACCATCACCATTCCAGAGTGCATCCAATAATTAACGTATGGACCATCATGAGCACAGGTGGATTGAGCAATTTCATTTTCATGATGCGGGAACATTAAGTCAGAACCACCACCGTGAATATCAAAATGGTTACCCAATGTTTTGCTGTTCATCGCAGAACATTCAATATGCCAACCCGGACGGCCTAAACCCCAAGGTGACTCCCAGCTTGGCTCACCTTCTTTAGACATTTTCCAAAGCACGAAATCCATTGGGTTACGTTTAACGTCTGCAACTTCAACGCGAGCACCCGCTTGAAGCTGTTCTAAATCTTGACGAGATAACAGACCGTAATTTGGGTCAGTTTTCACTTCAAACATCACATCGCCGTTATCCGCCACATAAGCATGGCCACGTTCGATTAAGCTTTCAGTCAACTCGATAATTTCGCCGATATGGCGTGTAGCACGTGGTTCGCTATCAGGGCGTAAGATATTCAACGCATCAAAATCTTTGTGCATTTCCGCTAACATGCGAGTGGTGAGTTCTTCAACACTTTCGTTATTTTCCGCGGCACGTTTAATGATTTTATCGTCGATATCCGTCACGTTGCGAACATAATTCAAATCATAACCCAAATAGCGCAAATAGCGGCTAATTGCATCAAATGCCACAAATGTCCGGCCATGGCCGATATGACACAAGTCGTAGATAGTGATGCCACACACATACATCCCAATCTTTCCTGCGTGGATGGGCTTAAACTCTTCTTTTTGACGACTTAGTGTATTAAAAATTTGTAGCATCTGGACTTTTCCATGTAAGTGAAAAATGATTATCGATTTCTATCGGTAAAATACCATGTTATTGAACCCCGATCACCTTAAGAATGCAAGGGTTTACCCCGCCTTTTCTTGTTGAATTCAACAGGCATTTAATACACACCTATTATGCTATAAAGCACCTGCAAAACGCACTGTCACTTCAAGTCGGGTTTTATCTGTGATATAAACGTGCAGATCTCAACGCTTTCGCAAGATAGCGCACAAAAAACAATTATTCAGGATAGCTATTATGGTTACATTTCATACCAATCACGGCGACATTGTTATCAAAACATTTGACGATAAAGCGCCAGTCACAGTCGAAAACTTTTTAACTTACTGCCGTGAAGGTTTCTACAATAATACCATTTTCCACCGTGTTATTAACGGCTTCATGATCCAAGGCGGTGGTTTTGAGCCGGGCATGGAACAAAAAAACACGAAAGCGCCTATTAAAAACGAAGCAAACAACGGTGTAAAAAACACCCGTGGTACGCTGGCAATGGCTCGTACTAACGACCCACACTCTGCCACCGCGCAATTCTTTATCAACGTTGCTGATAATGACTTCTTAAACTTCCGTTCAGAACGCCCAGATGGTTGGGGCTACTGCGTATTTGCTGAAGTCGTTGAAGGCATGGACGTGGTTGACAAAATCAAAGGCGTTTCAACTGGCCGTAGCGGTTTCCACCAAGACGTTCCTCGTGAAGATGTTGTGATCGAAAAAGTGACTGTCAGCGAGTAATCCTGCCTCTATGTCCACTTACATCATTGCAGATCTGCATTTGAGTGAAGATGAACCGGCGATCACCGCCGGTTTTATCAACTTTATTCAACAGCAAGCCATCCACGCCGACAACCTGTATATCCTCGGTGATTTTTTCAATTATTGGGTGGGCGATGACGATAACACCCCGCTTCATCAGCGCGTCGCAAATGAGCTAAAACAGCTCACAGCAAAAGGCATTCCTTGTTATTTTATTCATGGCAACCGTGATTTTTTAATTGGTAAACGCTATGCCAAGCAGTGCGGGATGACGATTCTATCCCAAGAAACCCTTCTCGATATTTATGATAAGCGCATTTTAATTCTACACGGTGATACTTTGTGTACCGATGATATGGCTTATCAAAACTACCGTAAAAAAGTCCACACCCCTTGGATCCAACGAGTTTTCCTCACGCTACCGCTGTTTATTCGCCGCCGAATCGCACAAAAAATGCGTAAAAACAGCCAATATGCCAGTAGCATGAAAGCCGAGTCTATCATGGATGTTAATCCACAAGCGGTTGTTGATGCACTACAAAGACACCAAGCCCAATGGATGATCCACGGTCATACCCATCGCCCTGCCATTCATGAAGTCAATATTGGTGGGAAAATGTATTTTCGTGGTGTACTAGGTGCATGGCACCATGAAGGTTCAGCCTTCGTCATTAATGAACACGGTATTGAGCTGATTTTCTTTCCCTTCGAATAATCCCATAAAAGTTCTTGGTCGCAAACGCGACCGTTTGCTTACTTATTAACCACGCAAACGTTTTCCTTGCTGCTTTGTCGTGATATGATCGGCTCAATTCAATTCTCCACCTTCGGGTGACATTTTTTTCAATACAGGAAAGCACCAAATGACTGCCCAAGCTTCTGCTCAATCTGCGGCAAAAATCGCCATTGTTATGGGTTCGAAAAGTGATTGGACGACCATGCAGCACGCTGCTGATGTATTAACCGAACTCCAAATTCCTTTTCACGTCGAAATTGTCTCCGCACACCGCACACCCGATAAACTGTTTTCATTTGCCGAAACAGCCAAAGCAAACGGCTTTGATGTGATTATTGCAGGCGCAGGTGGCGCAGCACATTTACCGGGTATGCTAGCGGCCAAAACCTTAGTGCCTGTTTTTGGTGTTCCTGTACAAAGTGCCGCACTTAGTGGAGTTGATAGCTTATATTCCATCGTCCAAATGCCAAAAGGCATTCCTGTGGGCACCCTGGCGATAGGTAAAGCTGGCGCTGCAAATGCCGCATTGCTAGCGGCTCAAGTCTTGGCTATCGCTGATGAAGCTGTTTTCAAGCGCTTATCCACATGGCGTGAAACACAAACTAATGACGTACTCAATAACCCAGACCCGAGGGAAGCGTAATGAAGCCTGTTTGCGTACTAGGCAATGGCCAACTAGGCCGTATGCTACGCCAAGCTGGTGAGCCGCTGGGTATCGCTGTTTTCCCTGTAGGGCTTGATGCAGAACCTGAAGCCGTTCCTTATCAGCAAAGCGTGATCACCGCTGAAATCGAACGTTGGCCTGAAACACCATTGACCAAAGAATTAGCACGCCACAATGCCTTTATTAACCGCGATATTTTCCCGCGCTTAGCCGACCGCTTTCCGCAAAAGAGCCTGTTTGATAGCTTAAACTTGTCAACCGCCCCTTGGGCACTACTTGAATCCCCAGAGCAATGGCCTGAATTGTTTGCCTCATTGGGTGATTTCCTGATAGTAAAACGCAGAACCGGTGGCTATGACGGGCGCGGCCAATGGCGTGTACGCCCCGGCGATGAAATTAATCTACCTGCTGAAGTCTACGGTGAATGTATTGTCGAACAAGGCATCCCGTTTGATGCTGAAGTGTCTGTCATTGGTGCACGCAATGCCGCGGGGGAATCCGTTTTTTACCCTATCACTCACAATTTGCACCAAGAAGGCATCTTGCGCACCAGCGTTGCGTTTCCAAAATCCACAAATCCCCAGCAAGAGACCGCACAAGCTATGTTAAGTGCGGTGATGGATGAACTTGGCTATATTGGTGTGATGGCAATGGAATGCTTTGTTGTGGGCGATACACTACTCATCAACGAGATTGCCCCTCGCGTACATAATAGCGGGCACTGGACACAAAACGGCGCATCAATCAGCCAATTTGAGTTACATTTGCGTGCCATTTTGAATCTGCCAATGCCATCCCCTGAAGTATTCAGCCCCGCGGTAATGGTGAACTTAATTGGTACTGGTGTGAATATTGATTGGCTCAATTTGCCACTCGTCCACTTGCATTGGTATGAAAAAGAGGTGCGCCCAGCCCGTAAAGTTGGCCACTTAAACCTCTCCCACAGCGATTGCCAACTGTTAGCCAATACGCTCAGCGCATTAGTGCCGCTTTTACCAAATGAGTACAAAAGTGGCATTGAGTGGGCAAATGAAAAATTAGACTGGTACTCGCGCCAATAAATAGGGAAAATAGCCCTTAATCGATGCCCGAACTTGTTTTCGGGCATTCTGCTATTTTCGCCGTCATCCAGATGATAACTCTCCTGACTAAAGGTGTGCGGCATGACTGGAGTTACTATGTCTTCGCAGCATTTTAGTCCGTTTTACCAGTGGTGTATTTTAGTTCTGTTGGGGCTAGTATATTTTTTAGCCACCGCGACCACTTTCACCTCCTTAGGTGTTGTTTTGCCCGAAATGATCAGCGAACTAAAGTGGAGCTGGAGTGAAGCGGGTTTTGGCTTTACCTTATTAGGATTAACTTGTGGGTTAGCAAGTTTCCTACCTTCTCTGCTAATCCGTAAAGTCGGTGTACGAGCCACATTATTGCTCGGCACCTTAGTGTTCGTTGCAGGCTTTTATAGTCTTTATTCCACCAACACCATCAGCACCTATTTCTTAGGTACCGCCTTAATTGGTATTGGTTTTACCTTATTAGCTACCGTGCCTGGCACTTACGTGCTTTCCCGCTTATTTGAAAAACAGTCCCTCGCCTTTGGCTTGTATTTCACCATTGGTGGGCTCGGTGGAGTTGCAGGGCCTTGGATTTATTTCTACGCCTCAAACCAGCTGGGCTCGTGGCGTATGCACTGGGTTCTATGCGCGGTCTATCTCAGCATCGTCACACTTATCACTATTTTTATGTTACGTGAAGGCAAGCGAGAGCAAGAACACGCCAAAAAAGTGATGCAAAAACAAGTCAGTCATGCAAATAAACCCATTTACCGTACAGCTGAAGTGTGGACGGTTGGACGCGCTCTGCGCACGTGGCAATTTTATTTAATCGCTGCAACGTATACGTCATTTTTATGGTGTGGGATTACCGTAAATAGCTTTGCAGTTGCCCATATTGAAGAACGAGGCTTCGGTATGACGGTAGCGGTTTCATTACTGAGTACGATGGCTTTTGTAAATGCATTCTCACGTTTTATTGGTGGTGCTGCTGGAGAATGGCTGGAGCCGAAAAAACTGCTGATCGGCAGCTTAATTATTATGGTGCTAGGGGTTATCTTCCTCAGTATCGCAAGCTCTTGGTTCTGGTTAATTTTATTTGTTCTATGCGTAGGAATTGGTTACGGCATGACATTCTTAGCCTCCAGTGTTTTGCTATCAAACTACTTTGGCCGCGGCCCCTATTTAGAACTGTTTTCTGTGGTTAACTTGATTTCCACTATCGCCTGTTTAGCGCCATTTATCGCAGGTGGCATCAAGGACTATACAGGGAGCTTCACCCCAGCATTTTTAGTGATTGCCGCCCCTGTTGTGGTGATCCTCGGTTTGACCTTAATGATGAAGCCGCCCGCACTCAATACCAAATAAAAAATCCCGAGCACAAGCTCGGGAAAATAATAACCAAGGGAAAATGTTCAGAAAACCAGATATTGGATCAAAACATGTGTTTCACATTGTGCCACGCCAAACTGCAATGAGGTGGCACAAAGTCAATCAAGGCTTTAACAATTCAGGGACTTTCAACAGAATAAACTCGTTATCATCGGCTTGGTTAGGCTCACGGCTCGATGAGAATGGGTAGTTATTGTCATTTCCAACAATAATATGTTCTCCGTCAACCACGTCTACGTTCTCAATCGTAAAGAATGGGAAGGTAAATACCCCATCATTCAGTGGCTTTCTTGCCTGACTATTTGGGTCTTTAATATTCATTAAATCAATATACGCCTGCTTATCAACCGCTCCACCGACGTTTTCGTCTGAAAATGCAATGCGGTATACGCGTTTGAATTTCGCTAGGTTACTAAAGCAATTTTCCGTGTTCGTACTGCCAGCGGCGCAGGCTTTATCCGATGTCCCTTCACCATTATCACGTTCGATAATTAAGCCATGGGTGTCATCGATTAAATTAAAATCGCCGATAGCATTTTGATTGTCTTCAAATACATACAACCAGCTTCTACCCGTCCAATCTTGTTTTTTTACATCAAATTCAAGAATACGAGCAGCACGTTTGCCATCCAAATTTTCATAATCTTGTTTCTCATCAACCCAAATTGCCCCTTCAAGCATTGGGTACAGTTTTGAACCATCTGGCGAGGAAGCCATCCCTTCAAATCCTTTTGAGCGATTAACTTGGAAAGCCACTTTATCCGTTGGTTTACCCGGTGTGGTAACTTGGTAATGATCAGGGGAAACCACTTTTTTGCCATCGACTTGCGTTTCAAACAGGGCTAGCACTTTGCCATCCAAATCCATTTTTATCAGGTATGGGCCAAACTCATCCCCTACCCATAACGCACCATCCGCAAATTGAAAACTTTCTGGGTCGAAATCACTGCCCGTTAAATAACGTTCCTGTGTACTCTCATTAATAATATGAAAAGGAATGATTTTATCGGGATCATGGAAAAAAACCGTTTTGAGTGGTGTGGTTTTGCCTGATTTAAAATCAATATCGTATTGCGTCACATACAGCATCGAGTCTGGTGAATTCACTTTATTACCAAACCCATTATCCGTTAACACCCAATAGGAGCCATCTGCCATACGTTTAATCCCCGAATGGCCTTGTAATGGCTGCCCTTTAATTGGAATGTATTTTCCTGTTGGGCGATCAGCGGATTTCCCCTCCACTTTACCGAGGGTATCAACGCGTGTCCCCGTGGTGAATTTCCCACTCACTTGCAAGTCTGAAGGCGCATTTTGTGGTGCAGGAACTGTAGAATCAACGTGAAGAATAGAATGCCCCGCTAATGTGGCAGGCACTTCTTGTTGAGCGAACCCTGAGAGGCTAAATGAAATCAAGCTTGCCAGTAAAGAAAACGACCCTACTTTTTGTTTAACTGAGCGTTTAATTGAGTTTTTATGCTGCATGGTTATGTTTCCACTTTAAGGCTATCAATAATCGACGGCGGAATCATAACTTGAGTAAATGACGGTTTTGTGAAGGATTGAAGACAGTTATTTTAATTGGGCGTAAATCATTTCACGCCCAATTATTCCCTATAAACTAATCACCCATTGGGTAATCGGCGGTGCTGGCTGCCTGTGCCTAATAAACGCAGGCCTAACCAGCCACCACAAATAGACAGCAAAATAGCCGCGCATAAAGGCAATAGCACCCACATACGCCATTCGGGTTGCCATGGGAAATCAAACACTTTACTTTGCAATAACCACAGGGCAATTTCAGCACCAAAGGCTGCGGCAAGGCCTGCCATTAAGCCAAGCAATGCAAACTCACTCCATAGCGTTCTACGCATGAGTTTTTTGCTTGCCCCTAAGGTTCGATAAACCACCAGCTCCCGTTCTCGTTGGCTCATACCCACTTGAATTTGAGCCAACAATAGCAATAGCCCACAGAAAATCACCAAAACCACCATCACTTCAAGGGCTTGGCTGACTTGCTGAAGAATTTGCTGAATCTGTGTAATGATAGCCCCCGTATCTAACACATTGATAGTCGGGTAATGGCGGCTAAGTTGTGTCAATAGCTGGCCATCACCTTCATAATGGAAGCTACTCAGCCATGTTGCAGGCATTTTCGATAAACTTTCTTCCGAGAAAATAAAGTAGAAATTCGGTCGTAAACTTTCCCAATCTACCGTTCGGATACTGCTTACCGTCGCTGAAAAGACTTGTGCTCCCGCATTAAACGTCAGCTTATCACCCAGTTTTAACCCTAGCTCTTTCACCACGGTTTGTTCAATGGACACTTCACCCGCTTTCGGTGGCCATGTGCCTTCATCCACAATATTTGCAGGTGCCAAATGGGATTGCCACGTCAAACTGAGCTCACGCCTCACCGTGTTATTGTTCGGATCGCGCTTATCAGCCCACTCAATAGCGGATTGGTCGTTAATGTCCGTTAAGCGTGCCAATACCACGGGGTTAAACTCGGTCGGTTTAACTTGGTACTGTGCTAATAGTTCTGTTACGGGCTTAAGCTGTGACTCGTTCATATTAATCAGAAAATAATTTGGACTATCCGCGGGGAGCTGTTGCTGCCAACGATCGAGCAAATCCCCCCGCACTAAAATTAATAATGCCAATAACATAAACGACAGCGAAAATGCGCTCATTTGGGTGATAGTTTGTAACGGTTGGCGCAATAAACGGCTAACAGAAAGGCGCAAACTCAGTTGGCGAAACTTAATGTGCCTCAGCCCCCAAAGCCCGACCCAACCAATCAATGCCAATAAAATCGCAACGACAACAATCCCCGCCAAAATCGACCATAACAGCGGGTTCACACCCGCAAAAATAAATAACCCGCCCACGACAATTAAACTCACCACTGGGAGATAATAATGCAGCGGCCACACGGGGGATTTAGCATCTTCACGTAGCACCCGCGAAGGTTGTGTCGCCATCAATTGGTAATAAGGGCGACTGCCCACAATAACGGCTATGATAAACAATGTTCCAACTGCCCAGACCCACGGCATTAGGCTAGCAGGGGGCAACTCTTTTGGCAGCATTGCACCTAAGATTTGCATCAAAATACCTTCAAAGGCTAACCCTAATAATGAGCCTAATAACGCCGCAGCCACTAAAATGACTAACCACTGGCCAATGATCCATTTACGTAACGCACTACGCCCAGCGCCAAGGGTTTTTAGAACCGCAATCAGCTGGTGACGGCTGCGGCAATAGTGAGTCATAGAAACCACAACGGCAGCAATCGCTAACAACAGGGTTAATAAGACAGATAACAACAAAAACTGTTGAGCACGTTGGAAGGTTTTCCCCACCGCGCCATTGTCTTCACTTAAGGTATACCAGCGCTGGTCATTACGCAGGTCTTTATCAAATTTTTGATGAAATGTATCGATAACCTGACTATCACCCGCAAACATGTCGCGATAAGTTAAACGGCTACCGAGTTGAATTGCCCCTGTTAACGGTGCGTCTTCAATCGCAATTAATACCCTTGGTGCAATCTGGAACGGGTTAAAACCACTATCAGGCTCTTGAATTAATTTACCAGACACTTTTAATGTCGCATCACCGATATCAATATTATCGCCAATATTCAGGTTCAATAACTCTAATAAGCGAGGGGCAACTAACACCTCCCCTTGGGTTGGTACTAACCCCTCGGGTTCTGTAACTAACCCACCATACAGCGGGTAAGCCTTATCGGTGGCTTTGACTAATACCAGTTGTGGTCGGGCATCTTCATCTTCCGTTGCATAGGCCATCGTCGAAAATGAAATCTGCTGACTCAGTTTTAACCCGTCTTTTTGGGCCTCTTGCAACCAAGCTGGGTCGCTCGGGTGTGAAGAACGCAGAACCAGATCCCCTGCAAGTAGCTCACGACTTTGGTAGCTCATGCTGTTTTCGATACGGTCACTAATACGCCCTAACGCTAATACGCACGCAACAGCGAGAGTAAGCGCTAACCAAACAATCAGTAATGAGGGCGTTTTCCATTCACGCCAGAACCAACGCCAAATCATGCTTCCTCCCTCAATTGCCCGTCAACTAAGCGTAAGCGGCGCTGGCAACGTGCGGCGAGTTCGTTATCGTGTGTGACTAAAATCAGCGTCGTACCATGTTCTTTGTTCATGGCAAACAGTAAATCAGCAATTTTATCCCCTGTTTGTCTGTCGAGGTTACCTGTCGGCTCATCGGCGAATAAAATTTGTGGTCGGCCATTAAATGCACGAGCCAGTGCTACACGTTGCTGTTCACCACCAGAAAGTTGTGGCGGCATGTGTTTCATGCGGTCTTTCAAGCCTAAATCGGTCAGTAACTCGGCTGCATGCTGGTAGCTCGCTGACTCTGATTCACCACGCAACAGTGAAGGTAACTGCACGTTTTCAATGGCATTTAATGTGGGGATCAACATAAATGATTGAAACACAAACCCCACGCTTTGCGCACGCAAACGGGCACGCTCTTCTTCATCCATACGGGTTAGGTCTTGGCTCAACAAATTAACCGTGCCGCTCGTGCCGTCATCTAAACCCGCAATAATCCCAAGCAGGGTTGATTTCCCCGATCCAGACTCGCCAATTAAAGCAATTGTTTGACCAGACTCGACAATTAGCTCAACACCTTGCAATATAGTCAGTTCATGTTCACCTTGACCAACACGTTTAATGAGATGATGAACTTCAAGAATATTATTCGCCGACATATATTGGTTTTTCTCCTGTTACTGACTGCAAGCGGACATACCCTTGCGTCAACTAAGCTATTGATCTTAGGTGATAGCCTAAGTGCAGGCTACCGTTTACCGGCTGAGCAGGCGTGGGCCTCTTTGCTTGCCGACCGCTGGCAGAAACTGTCCCCGCCTATTGAGGTGGTCAATGGCAGCATTAGTGGCAATACATCAGCACAAGGGCTGGAACGCCTTTCTACCTTATTGGAACAAAATAAACCGAGCTGGGTGCTGATCGAATTAGGCGCTAACGATGGTCTGCAAGGCTTGCCTGTCGAACAACTGGAAACTAATTTACAGCAAATTATCGACCAAATCGTGCAATCGGGTGCAAAACCGCTCTTAATGCAAATTCGTATTCCACCAAATTATGGAAAACGCTATACAACAAGCTTTGAGAAAGTGTACCCGAAACTAGCGGATAACAATCAAATTCCGTTGCTGCCTTTTTACATGGAAACCGTCATTACTAAGCCTGAATGGATACAACAAGATGGGATTCACCCGACTGTTGAAGCACAGCCATCCATTGCTGACTTTATGGAAAAACAACTTTCCGCACATATTTTACCCTCAAACAAGTAAAATAGACGGTAAACAAACGCGATAAAGGCCTCTTTATACGCGAAATAAATTCAGTTGCATGAAATGAAGGTAAAGTTATGCAAACTTCAGCACGAAACGGAAAGTCGGTTCTGATCACTGGTGCATCAAGCGGTATAGGCTTTTGTGCTGCCCAAACTCTGCGCCAACGTGGCTACCGTGTGATTGTCGCGTGTCGCAAAGAAAGCGATATTTTACGCTTGAGAGACCTTGGCTTTGATGCGGTTGCTCTCGACCTCGATGATAAGAATAGCATAGATACAGCGGCACAAGAGGTGCTAACACTCTGTAATCACCGACTTTTCGGATTATTCAACAATGCCGGATTTGGCGTCTATGGGCCATTAAACAGTGTGAGTCGGGAACAGCTTGAAGCCCAGTTTGCCACCAACTTTTTCGGAGTCCACCAATTGACCTTACAACTGCTGCCCGCCATGCTAGCACACAACGAAGGGCGCATTGTGCAGACCAGTTCGGTGATGGGGATTATCTCTACGCCAGGTCGTGGTGCTTACGCAGCGAGCAAATATGCATTGGAAGGTTGGTCGGATGCCTTACGGTTAGAATTAAAAGGCAGTGGTGTTTTTGTGAGTTTAATTGAGCCAGGGCCCATTCACACGGCATTTACGCAAAATGTTGAACAAACTCAAAAAGATAAACCCGTTAAAAACCCGGGGATTGCCTCACGCTTTACCTTAACCCCAGAGCATGTGGTGGAAAAACTCATCCATGCGTTAGAAAGCCCACGTCCACGTGTGCGTTATTCTGTCACACTATTAACGGTAGCTGTTCGAGTACTTAAACGTGTTTTACCTGACAAACTGATGGATAAAATACTGGCAAATCAGGGAAAAAAGGCTTGAAAAAAGCAAAATAAGCCCCACTCTACTATTAATGCTAACTCATTCAAAAGAGATACCCTATGTTTGCGAATAACGCCCAAATTATTGATATTAACGAAACAAACCTTCATCAAGTCATTGAACAATCAATGAACTTACCCGTCATGTTCTACTTTTGGTCACCGCGTAGCCCTCATTGCCAAGAGTTTGGCACAATGTTGGAAAAAATTGCCAACGACTACGCAGGTTTATATATCTTAGCTAAAGTTAACTGTGACGAAGAACAAATGATTGCCAGCCAGTTTGGCTTAAAAGCCATTCCAACGGTGTATGTGCTGCAAAATGGTCGCCCTGTTGATGGTTTTGAAGGGCCACAGCCAGAAGAGGTGGTGTTAGAAATTTTATCCCGTGTTCTGCCAAGCCCTGAAGAGATGAAAGCAGCGCAAGCAGCTGAATTAATTGCTGAAGGTAAAACACAAGAAGCGTTGCCTCTACTGAAAGAAGCGCACCAGTTAAACCCGAAAAATAGCGATATCACGCTGTTATTAGCGGAAACGCAAATTAACCTAAAACTTGTCGATGATGCACAAACCACATTAAACGTTGTGCCATTACAAGACAAAGACAGCCGTTATCAAGGGCTGATTGCGCAAATTGAATTACTAAAACAAGCAGCGGATACCCCTGAAATCCAGCAATTGCAGGACGAATTTAATCAAGATCCGCAAAATACCTCGTTAGCCGTTCAATTAGCGCTAAAATTACACGAAGTGAACCGTAACGAAGAAGCTCTTGAGATGTTATTTAGCTTCTTACGTAAAGACTTAGGCGCAGGTGACGGCGCCGTGAAAAAAACCATGATGGACATTATGTCTGCCATGGGTACAGGCGATGCGATTGCGAGTAAATATCGCCGCCAAATGTATTCATTACTTTATTAAGGGTTAGATATGGACTTGTTCGCCTTTGGTGCCATCCCGATTATTATTTTTGTGGCCATCGTTATTGTTTTCACCTGCGTTAAAACAGTACCGCAGGGTTTCCAGTGGACGGTTGAACGTTTTGGGCGTTACACCCGTACATTGCAACCTGGACTGCATATTATTGTGCCATTTATGGACAAAATCGGCCGTCGTATCAATATGATGGAACAAGTCCTCGATATCCCATCTCAAGAAGTTATTTCACGGGATAACGCCAACGTCACCATTGATGCCGTGTGCTTTATTCAGGTCGTTGACCCAGTTCGTGCTGCTTATGAAGTCAGCAATTTAGAGCTCTCTGTGCTTAACCTGACGATGACCAATATTCGTACCGTGTTAGGGTCTATGGAGCTTGATGAAATGCTGTCTCAGCGTGATTCAATCAACTCCCGCTTATTACACGTCGTGGATGAAGCCACTAACCCTTGGGGCGTGAAAATTACCCGTATTGAAATTCGTGATGTGAAGCCGCCAAAAGAACTTATCAGCGCGATGAATGCGCAGATGAAAGCAGAACGGACAAAACGTGCCGATATTTTAGAAGCGGAAGGTATTCGCCAAGCGGCAATCTTGAAAGCTGAAGGTGAAAAACAATCACAAATTTTAAAAGCTGAAGGGGAAAGGCAGTCTGCTTTCTTACAAGCTGAAGCGCGTGAAAGAGCAGCAGAAGCGGAAGCAAGAGCCACCCAAATGGTGTCTGAAGCTATCGCCGCTGGGGATATGCAAGCTATTAACTACTTCGTGGCACAGAAATACACGGATGCTTTAACCAGTATCGGCTCAGCACAAAATAGCAAAGTGATTATGATGCCATTAGAAGCCAGTAACTTAATGGGGGCTATCGGCGGTATTACCGAGCTTATTAGCGAAAGCAAGAAAACCACGCAAAAGGCGAAAGAATGATAGAGCTTATCAGTGCTCAACCGGCATGGTTTTGGCTGTGCCTTGGTGGGCTATTACTGATTGCTGAGTTACTTGGTACAGGCGGCTATTTGCTTTGGACAGGGATTGCCGCTGTTGTCGTCGGTTTATTGACTTGGGCTTTGCCCTTCCTAAGTTGGGAGTGGCAAGGGATTCTATTTGCCGTCTTTACCCTTGTTTCTGCCGTGTTATGGCGCAAATGGTTAAGTGGTCGTAAAAAAAGCAAAGCCGATGATGTTAACCAAATCAGCCACCAGCTTGTGGGCTTTAAAGCCCGTTTATTAACAGATACCGAAGAAGGTTTTAGCCGTGTGCGTCTTGCTGATGGCAGCTGGCGGGTATACAGCGATGTTCCACTTCTCGCTAATACAGAAGTGGTGGTCATCGCCGTTGACGGTATTACACTGCAAGTTAAGCCTTCTGGTGATGGCAACAGCCACGCGCCAGATGGTCAATAATTGGGCAGTCAGCACCATCATCCCCCGGGCACACGTCCACCAGCTCTTGCAATGTATCGCGAATAGCAGACAGTTTTAAAATTGTCTGCTCTATTTCATTTATCTTAGCAATAGTCGTGTTTTTCACATCAGCGCTATGTCTGGTTGGATTACGAAACAGCCCCAATAACTCACCACATTCATCCAAGGTAAAGCCAACATCTTTAGCTTGTTTAAGCAATACCAGTTCATTTAAGTGCCGAGCTTGATAATAGCGGTAACTGTTCTCCCCTCTTTCCGGCGGTGTGATCAGCCCTTTATCTTCATAAAAACGAATAGCTTTTGCAGTTAGGCCTGTTTTTTTGGCAATTTCACTAATATTCATAATAACCCCTTGACCTTAACCTTGCTGGAAGGTGTAACCTTTGCTCATTGTCGAATTATAGACCTAATTGTAGATAAAGTTATAGACCCAAATTCATCGAACGGGTTCGGAGGCTGCAAAATGAGTAACAAAATTATCCTAAAATTACAGGGACTAAGCTGCATGCACTGTGTCGGCTCTGTCACGAAAGCATTAGAAGCGCGTGGTGATGTGGCAAATTTAAACGTCACTATTGACTACGCGACGTTAGAAAGTGATGCCAATGTTGCTGATATCATCAACACGATCACTGAAGCAGGCTATGAAGCCGAAGTCGCATCAGCACCTGATGTCGAATTGCAGCTTTCGGGTTTAAATTGCATGAAATGTGCAGGCAAAACCCAAAAAGCCCTTGAAGAGGTTGAAGGTGTTGCTACTGCGGTTGTGAGTACAACTCAGGCAAAAGTGTATGGCACTGCTGATGCACAAACCTTAATCACTGCGGTTGAGCAAGCTGGATTTAAAGCCCAGTTGCCACAATCCGATGAAGTAACCTTATCCCTTTCAGGTTTAAGTTGCATGAAATGTGCAGCAAAAACCCAGCAAGCACTTGAAGCCGTTGATGGTGTCACAAGCGCAAAAGTGGATACAACCTCCGCAGTAGTGCTGGGCTCTGCGCCAGTTTCGGCGTTGATTGCAGCGGTTGAAGCGGCAGGTTACCAAGCCACAGAAGGTGAATCTCACCCAAAAACTGAGCCGCTGACGACCCAAACTGAACAGCCGGATGCTGATTCAGCGGCAATTTGTGATATTCCGGCACAAGAGTCTGATTTAGGTGAGCAACCTGACATCGACCCAACCGATGACAGCATACAGCTATTGCTTGATGGCATGACCTGTGCGAGCTGTGTCAATAAAGTGCAAAAAGCACTCAGCGGCGTCCCCGGCGTGGAAAACGCGCGAGTGAATTTAGCCGAGCGCAGCGCGTTAGTCACAGGAACGGCTAAGCCCGATGACCTGATCAATGCCGTGGTAAAAGCAGGTTATGGCGCTGAAATTATTCAAGATGAAGCCAAACGCCGCGAACGCCAACAAGAAGTTGCTCAAGCCAATATGCGCCGTTTCCGTTGGCAATCCGCCTTGGCCTTAGCTCTTGGTATCCCAGTGATGGTATGGGGGATGATGGGCGATAACATGGTGCTGACGGAGCAAAACCACACCACGTGGCTCACCATCGGGGTATTAACCTTCCTCGTGATGGTATTCGCGGGTGGGCATTTTTATCGCAGCGCATGGCAAAGTTTGAAAAACGGCAGTGCCACCATGGATACCTTGGTCGCGCTCGGTACGGGGGCTGCATGGCTCTACTCTATCGTCGTCAATATTTGGCCTGAATGGTTCCCTGACCAAGCTCGCCACCTTTATTACGAAGCCAGTGCGATGATTATCGGTTTGATTAACCTTGGTCATGCGTTAGAGCAACGAGCGCGCCAACGTTCATCCAAAGCCCTTGAAAGATTGCTCGATTTAACGCCACCAACTGCGCGTGTCGTCACAGAACAAGGCGAAGTTGACATGCCGTTGGAACAGGTTAAAAAAGGCATGATCTTACGCTTGGCAACCGGTGACCGCGTCCCTGTCGATGGGGAAATCATTGAAGGGGAAGTTTGGTTAGACGAAGCGATGCTGACGGGTGAGCCTATCCCGCAGCAAAAAAGCAAAGGTGACCCTGTGCATGCAGGCACCGTTGTACAAGATGGTACGGTGCTATTTCGTGCAGCAGCAGTCGGCAGCCAAACCACACTGGCACGGATTATCCACCTTGTTCGCCAAGCGCAAAGCAGTAAGCCGCAAATTGGCCAAATGGCGGATAAAATTTCAGCGGTGTTTGTCCCTGTCGTCGTCGCTATTGCCTTGATTTCAGGTGCTATCTGGTACTTTGTTGGGCCTGCGCCACAAATTACCTATGCGCTGGTTATCACCACGACTGTCTTAATTATCGCGTGCCCGTGTGCTTTAGGCTTGGCAACACCGATGTCGATAATTTCAGGTGTAGGTCGTGCGGCAGAGTTTGGGGTGTTAGTGCGTGATGCGGATGCCCTTCAACAAGCTAGCGAGTTGGACACTATCGTCTTTGATAAAACAGGCACATTGACCGAAGGTATGCCTCAGGTGACTGATATCCATGTGTTCAATGGGTTTGACCAAGACAGTGCATTGCAGCTCGCAGCCTCTTTGGAAAATGGTTCAAATCACCCATTAGCACGCGCGGTCTTAGCCAAAGCGAAAGGGTTAACCTTACCCGCTAATGAACAATTTCGAACCTTGGCAGGCTTAGGGGTAAGCGCCATTATCGATGGCAAAACTATTTTGTTAGGCAATCAAAAGCTGTTAGCACAAAGTAATGTGGATACTGAAGAAGTAGACGGTATTTTGCATCAACAAGCCACTCAAGGGGTGACCCCTGTGCTGTTAGCGGTTGAGGGTAAAGTGGCTGCGTTGTTATCCATTCGTGACCCACTGCGTGAAGACAGCATCAGCGCCCTTGCTCGCTTACATAAACAAGGCTTCCGCTTGGTAATGTTAACGGGGGATAACCCCGTTACCGCCAAAGCGATTGCCAAAGAAGCGGGCATTGATGAAGTGATTGCTGGCGTAATGCCTGATGGCAAATCTGCGGCAATTGAAGCCTTACAAGCAAAAGGCCATAAAGTGGCGATGGTCGGTGATGGAATTAATGATGCCCCTGCACTTGCCCGTGCTGATGTGGGTATTGCGATGGGTGGCGGTAGTGATATCGCCATTGAAACAGCATCTATCACCTTGATGCGTCAAAGCTTACACGGTGTTGCTGATGCGGTTTCTATCTCAAAAGGGACATTGCGTAATATGAAGCAAAACCTGTTCGGTGCCTTTGTGTACAACACGTTAGGTATTCCAATTGCAGCGGGTATTTTATATCCACTGACAGGGACGTTACTTAACCCGGTGGTTGCAGGGGCTGCAATGGCGCTCTCCTCTATCACTGTCGTCAGTAACGCAAACCGTCTATTACGTTTTAAGCCTGAAAAATAACCTTTAAAAAAGGGTGGGAGTCTATCTCACCCTTTCTCGTCTTATTTCAACCATCAAAATATGCTAAGTGTTTGCCTTCCAAGATTTTATTGTTTAAATCGCACGATCTTTGATGCCATTTCCCATCACCTAGGTCTATACTATTAAATAATTAGCTATTTAATATTTGGAGCGCAAAATGCTTAATATTGATCGAGAAAAACTTGCCAAACTCGCGGGTGAAGAATTTAAAAAACAGCGAACATTTCTATTAATCTTGTCTTTTTTACTGTTAGCTGGCGGTATTTTTTGTATTGTAAACCCGATGATTTCGGGCATTGCAGTCAGTACGGTATTAGGTGTTTTACTGATTATTGGTGGTGTTGGCGCCATTGTTAGCATACTGAGTACGGTGATTTATACCGGGTGGTCACGTTTATTTGGTTTTGTGATTGGCCTAATCTATATTATTGTCGGCTATTCATTTATTAAAGACCCACTGCAAAGCTTGATCGCCCTTGCTATTTTAGTCGCAGCGTTATTTATTGTCGGCGGTGTCATCCGCTTATATGTGGGTTTTCAACAAATTAAATCCCCAGGTGGTTGGCTGCAAATTCTTATCGGTTTATTAGATTTCTTTATTGCCTTTTTACTTGTTGGCAATGGGCCATTGACGTCCATTACGCTACTAACCACACTAATTGGTATCGAAATGGTGTTTAGTTCATTCAGTTTATTTACATTATTAAGTGTGTTTAAAAATATCACTAAAAACAGCTAATTCAATTTGCCCCCTATTCGGGGGCAATCATTTCATCGATAACGACGACTGGTACTGGGTTGGCTTCTATCAAAATGCTGCCCACTGTTTCCTGACCTTCTTGGGGGATTAGGGGGAGGTGACCTTTTGAGCCCCCTTCCTCTAGGTAGGCTTCCAAACACGCGTTCAAACTCCCTTGCATAAATTCTATAGAGTACTTTATCTGTACTCCCCCAGAACCCGCTCATTCCAACTTGAAACTCGATACCTTTATAATCATACAGTTTTTTTCCTTGTACGTTCCCCGCTAAGCGAGAGGGATTTGCATAGTGGACTCTTTCCCGCCCATATTGTGTCACTGCGGAAGGTAGATCACCATCTCTAAGGGCAATCGTGGTGAATCGACTTTTAGGCATTGATTGTCGAAAATCATACATGGCATTTTCACAGCTTGAGCACAGTCTAGCCTTTTGGGATATGGTTAAACTGCTTAGGCTAAAACTATCATGGGCCGTTAATGTTCTTATTAATGCCCGCTCCGCATGATTAACCGTTTCCCAGCCAGGCTGACGCTGACGAGAAGTATCTTGATAGCTTAATGTATTTGTAGCCCATGCTTTAAATTCCGCACTTTGCGGATCCATCTCTAGACTTTCATATAAATTAATAGCATATGTAAATTTAGATGTTTTATTTCTATAATGTACCTGTGCCATGCTAATGACTCGATTACGAATTAATGATGGATCGCGAGAAATTTTTTCAATTTTAGAGGATGCAGTAAGGAGTTTTGATACTGTTTTCTGGAAATCATCATACATACTGTCACGATTATCAAAAAGTTTAGGCGCAAGCCCTTGATCGTCACGAAAAGTCAGTGGGTTGTTGCGTACCATTCGATACAGATTTAAGCCGTCAATGGTTCCTGCGGGATCGGCACTTAGCCATCGCCCAGCCCAAGGTTGATAATAACGACGACCATAATAATAAAGCCCTGTAATGTCGCGTTCTTGCCCTGAATAACGCCGTGTTTTGTAATGAGTTTCCACGGCGCTACGTACCGCCCAAACAGCCGTTCCACCGAAGGGGTAAAACTCTTCTTGGCTAATTAGGTTTCCATCCATATCCAACTCTAAACTGCTGTTACTGGCAAGCCCATTAATACTATAACGGACTGTATTATTTACTATTTCATTTGGTAGCCCGCTTTCCCAATGCAGCACTTGAGCTTGCAGCTCATCGGCTTCACCAATGCACATCACATGGTATTTTTCACTATTTTCAATTTGTCTAATTTCGAGGTTTGGCAAATAAATAACTTGGCTTTGTTTTTGATTATATTGTGTTATTTTCAACACCCTCTGGCTGTCACCATCGTAGCGGTAAAACTCATGCCCTCCAGCCCCATTAACGCTTTGCAGTTCTTGCCTTGATGTCCATGTTAAACCTTGCCCTTGCAAAAGCTGAGTTTGCTGGCCACTTGGCGTGAATAAAGGCTCCACTTGATGAGGGTACTTAGCTAAATCTGCGAGCACAGCACGATTACTTCGACTGTCTACCGTCATTTTGATTGTATAAGCTTGCTGCATCGCAGGAGTACGGTGGTGAATTTGAATTAAATTTCCACCTTTATCATAAGAATATTCACGGAAATACCGTGTATATATCGAATTATCTATTGATGAATAATGAGGAAGGCAATGACTTTGCTGGCTAATACCCGCCATTTCACGCCCTGTCGCATACACTAATTGATATAGCGTGTCATATTGATATTGATGCTTGGGCTCTATCTTTTGATTTCGCCAAAAAATACTTTTTATTGCACTATTATAAATTGCGATCACATTGCCGACAGGGTCGTAGTCATAATATAAACTCTGGAATAATTTATAACCCAATAAATGGTTTGTGGGCCTGTAGGTTTGAATATGAGTTAAGCGTTGTGTTTGCGCCTCGTATTCGTATTCAGTCACGACCCCATTACCATGAATCTCTCGTACTTTCTGGCCAATTGCCGAATATTCAATACGTTGCGTTATAGGTTGCGTATTGAATCCTTTAATCGTTAATGCCGTTCTGATTAACTGACCCGCAATATCATATTCTCGGTGTTGTTTATGGCCTTTGGCATCGATTGTAGAAAGGCGAAAACCTGTGGAATCGAAGGATATTTGGTGAGGAAATTTTTCGGGTGATAATGCCGTTAAATAGCTATCCCCCTGCCAATCAACGCTACGTTTTTCGTCATCAAATTGTTGAAGCAATTGCCGTGTCAATAAGATAGGTTCCCCTCGCAGTGATACCTCTTGAGTTTGCAATAACCCAGCCGTATCAAAATGACGAATACATTCCCCCACCAAATTTGCTAGCTGCTCAATGTGCGAATGACCTGCATATTCAAAACGCTCACTAACTCGCCAGTTCCCCCCCTCTATTTTTTCATTAACGCGTTCAAGGCGGCCTAATGAATCATCTGGCTCATAGCTACACAATTTCAATGTATTATTCGCATCAATACTTATCACAAGCCGCTGTTCAATATCATTCAGTTGGTAAATATCACCACTATCAACCCCGCTGTTTAATAAAGGAAACCCCAATAAATCCGTATGGTAATAAAAATTACATTGCCCACTTTCAGACAGACGCGCATCCGCGTTTTTCTGTAAAAAGCCATAAAGATTAAAATGTTGAACTTCAAGGTGCTCCTGCACATCCTGTTGGACATTAGACTGCCGATGATATTGAAGTGTGCGGATCGTGAAATGGCGGTTATCAAATACCGTTATTGTTGGTGTACCCGCGTGAAGATTTGAAATTTGGGGAGTTATCATATCGTCTCCAATTAAGGCTAACAAAATGATAACGCCACCTTGTTAACGAGTTGACTCACATCGTGAAACCATAATTGAAGTATTCCTAAATTGTCATTTTCAATTTTTATTAATAACGACGAAAAATGCGCAATGAGTGCGCAATATTCGCAAATTGGCGAAAGATTGTTTAACCTATTTAGCCAAGAATAATGCAGGGTAAAAAATGATGGGAAAACTGTTCGAAAACTTAAAAAATTGGCTCCATATGGAAACCGCGCCAATATACCCCTATCCTGCGGTTGATATTCGCTTATCAAAAAGCCTTAAATTACATATTGTAGGCAGTATTCATATGGGAACGGAAAATATGTTCCCGTTGTCAGCCATTTTGCTCGATAAACTGAATCTAGCAGATGCATTAATTGTTGAAGCAGATATTACCCAAACACAGTCCCCTTTTCCTCATGATGTTGAAGAACAGCTTCCTGTTCAGCAGCGCTTAGACGAAGAACAATACGCACTATTTTTGCAGTGCTGCCAAGAAATTCACCAATCACCTGAAAAATTTGATGCGCTACCTTCATGGCAAATTGCCTTGGTTCTACAGGCAACTCAAGCACAAGGGCTTGGTTTACGTGGACATTATGGCATCGATTTCCAGCTTATTCGCAATGCTCAGACTCAACTTAAACCGATCATTGAGCTGGAAGGCACGGCATCCCAAGTTGAATTGCTGCTTTCCTTGCCTAATAATGGGTTAGCACTTTTACAAGACTCGTTAGTTCACTGGCGGGCAAACGCACGTTCACTGCAAACCATGATTGGTTGGTGGCTCGATTATCAGCCCAATAACCGTATGACCTTGCCTAATACCTTCAGCAAAGATGTCTATCAAGTATTAATGGATAAGCGAAATGCGCATTGGAGTGAACAACTTAAGGCACTCCCAGATGGTAATTATGTGGTTGCTGTCGGTGCATTGCACCTTTTTGGTGAAGGCAGTCTTGTTGAGTACCTACGCAACTGTGTCAAAGATAAATAAAAGGCAAAAAAATGACTCCTGCTGTTAACTTACTGGAAAAACAAAAAATTAGTTTCACATTACACCCGTATGACCATGACCCGAATGAAAGTAACTTTGGTGATGAGGCAGTGCGTAAATTAGGCTTAGATGCCAAGCAAGTATTCAAAACGCTATTAGTGGCATTAAACGGCGACCAAAAAACGCTCGCCGTTGCTGTCACTCCTGTTTCTGGTCAGCTCGACTTAAAACTGGTCGCAAAAGTGTTTAAAGTGAAAAAGGTAGAAATGGCAGACCCGCAAATCGCGCAAAAAACAACGGGCTACTTGCTGGGCGGCATCAGCCCGCTAGGGCAGAAAAAACGTTTACCAACGGTAATTGATGACCAAGCACAGCAATATGCAACAATGTTTATTTCAGGGGGAAAACGCGGGTTGGATATTGAATTAGCGCCTGCTGATTTAGCGAGTGTGCTAAATGCCACTTTTGCTGAAATCCGCAAATAAAAACACCGATAAAAAAGCCTCATTTTCATGAGGCTTTCCATATACGGAATCAATTATTTATTGTTATAAATAATTTCACCTTTTGGTTCGTAGTCTGCGGCTTTCAACGGAGAATGTTTCTCGATGTAGCCTTTGAGTACTTCCGCATCAACAAAACCTGTATTTACATAGTTAGGGTGATTATCAATTTTCGGATAACCATCACCACCAATCGCATTAAAGTTTAATGTCGCCATACGGTAAGTTTTTGATGTATCAACGGGTTTACCATCAATTTTTACATCGCTAATCGTACCGTCTTTATTCAACGTTAAATTCACATTATAAAATTGGCCATACGCTCCCGCATCTGGTTTCATATTCGCAACCGCGGTCAGGTAAGGAATAACTTCATCACCTTTAAAATCAACGTAAACTAATTCGTTCGCAAATGGTTGAACTTTAAGTACATCTTTATAGGTAATATCACCGCTTTCAATAGAATCACGGACACCACCGCCACTCATAATGGCAAAATCAGCTCCAGCACGCTCTTTTTGAGCTGCTAGCAGAAGGTGCCCCATATTTGTTTGTACGAAACGTACTTTGCTACGGTCGCCTTCCAGTTTGCCTTCAACAGAACCTACTTTGACGCTTAATTGCTTATCACCTTTCTCTTGGTATGGTGTCAGCAGCTTTGTCATATCTGGGTTGTGAGCAATTTCCTGCGTGTAATAAACGCGCTCACTGCTGCCATCTTCTTTAGTGACTTTTTTCTTCAAGTTAATTGGAATTAACTGGTAGTGTTTTAAGGTAAATTTGCCATTTTTGAATTCAAAATCAGCACGCCCAACATATTTACCCCACTCATGGGCTTGAACAATCCATGTGCCATTTTGATTATCAGGTGCACACGGTGTCCCCGGTACATAGTCCGCTTGTTTATAGTCTTTATTTTCTTGGGACATACAAACAGGATCTTGTGAGTGACCACCCACTATCATATCTAAATAACCTGCAGGTAAACTGCGTGCCATTTCGACGTCACCCGGTGCATTAGAACCGTGGTTGCCGTTATCATAGTGGCCCATATGGGTTGCAGCGATGATAATGTCAGGTTTTTCAGTTTGACGTAGTTCTTCGACGACTTTTTTCGCTTCGTCTGCGGGTACGCGGAACTCTACGTCAGGGAAATTCGCTGGGTTACCAATACGTACAGTATCGTCCGTGGTCAGCCCCATCACTGCAATTTTTACGCCTTGCTTATCAAAAACTTGATAAGGTTTAAACAGACGTTTGCCCGTGCTGGTTTGATAAATATTGGCAGATAAAAATGGGAAGGTTGCCCATTTTTCTTGCTGGCGCAGCGTTTCAAGCGGGTTATCGAACTCATGGTTACCCAATGCCATTGCATCGTAACCCACTAAATTCATCCCTTTAAAATCAGGCTCTGCGTCTTGTAAATCAGATTCAGGCACACCTGTATTGATATCACCACCAGAGAGTAGCAACACGCTGCCACCTTGCTTCGCCACTTCGTTGCGAATTTCATCAACGACGGTTTTTTGTGCTGCTAAACCGTATTCACCGTGGTCGTTATGCCAAAAGTGACCATGGTGGTCATTTGTGTGCAAAATAGTGATATTGTAGGTTTTGTCTTTTTCCCACGCGTTTGCCATCGTCGCGGGTATTAACGCTAACGATACAGTTAATGCACATGCGGATGCTTTAAATGCAAACTTCATACACTTCTCCCTGCTGGTATAGGAATTTTTATTCGTTAATATTAGATTATAGTTTGTCACTGCCCGCAGATTTATAGCATAAAAATATGAGCAAGATTTGATACCTCTTGCAGAATAAGAAATTCGTTTCATAAAAATGAGATCACCGTCAAATAATTCACTGCTGTTATTTTTTCATGTGACTTATTTATTCATTTCAATAAATTGTATTTCAGTTATATTGATAACAATTATGTAACACAGAAAGCTGATAATTATGAGTGAGCAAACCACAACCCCAAATAATGCAAGTCCATCAAAATCCGTGAATAAAACAGGGAAAACCGTCTTTAGTATTCTAACGGCAATCAGTGTCTCCCATTTATTAAACGATATGATCCAATCGCTAATTTTAGCGATTTATCCTTTATTACAATCTGATTTCTCACTAAGTTTCGCACAAATCGGGATGATCACCCTGACGTATCAGATTACGGCATCCCTACTTCAGCCTGTTATTGGCTATTACACGGACAAACACCCGCAGCCATATTCCTTACCAATTGGTATGAGCTTTACATTGACGGGGTTAATTTTATTGGCGATGGCTGAAACCTTCCCAATGATTTTATTTGCAGCCGCTTTAGTTGGGACGGGTTCTTCGGTCTTCCACCCAGAATCATCTCGTGTGGCTCGTATGGCTTCAGGTGGTCGCCATGGCCTTGCTCAGTCGTTTTTCCAAGTGGGTGGTAATTTAGGGGCATCATTAGGACCATTGCTTGCTGCATTAATTATTGAACCTTATGGAAAAGGCAACTTAGGTTGGTTCTCCCTTGCAGCTTTGTTAGCGATTGTGATTTTACTGCAAGTCAGTAACTGGTATAAGCAGCAACATCGCGCTGCCAGTAAAAAACCAACTTCTGCTGGTGATATTAAAATTCTACCTCGTAAGGCAGTTATTGGCTCATTAGCCGTGTTACTGGTGTTGATTTTTTCTAAATATTTCTACTTGGCGAGTATTAGCAGCTATTACACCTTTTATCTTATAGAGAAGTTCGGTGTTTCTGTACAAAATGCCCAGATCCATCTATTTGTTTTCTTATTTGCCGTTGCCGCAGGAACAATGATTGGAGGACCTATTGGGGATAAAATAGGCCGTAAGTATGTTATTTGGTTCTCAATACTCGGTGTTGCCCCCTTTACCCTTATTTTACCATATGCTTCGCTGTACTGGACGGGTGTGCTCACGGTGATCATTGGGATGATTTTAGCCTCTGCATTCTCCGCTATTTTGGTATACGCACAGGAGCTGATCCCTGGTAAAACGGGCATGGTATCAGGGTTGTTCTTTGGTCTTGCATTTGGAATGGGCGGTGTTGGTGCAGCAGTTTTAGGTCATATTGCTGACCAAACCAGTATTGAGCAAGTTTATCATTATTGTGCTTTCTTGCCATTACTTGGAATTTTTACAGTATTGTTGCCAAATATCGGTCATAAATAGGTTTATTTTCTTATTTTACCCACACTTACTTAAAAATAAGTGTGGGTCTTTCCCGCCATATTTCATAAAAATTTCAGCTAAAAATCCCCTAATCCTTAAGTTTGTAACGATTTAGCACCTTTAGTCTGTCTTTTTTTTAAAAACATTTCATTTTTTTAAGGAAATATTTCTCAAAAAAAGTTAAAATAGAAAAACATGCAAATTGGCATTTTAAAATGAAGGCCTCATTTTAAAAGTCAACGGCATGTACCCACCTTATATTTTCATACTAACCAGAGGAGACTAAATGGAGCATTCAACGCCCTTAATCACAACCATTGTTGGTGGTCTCGCCCTTGCATATTTGTTAGGTATGATCGCGCAGCGATTAAAAATCTCCCCACTTGTGGGCTACCTTGCAGCAGGTGTCCTTGCAGGTCCATTTACCCCCGGGTTTGTGGCAGATGCAGCACTTGCACCTGAATTAGCTGAAATCGGTGTTATCTTGCTGATGTTCGGCGTGGGTTTACACTTTTCACTCAAAGATTTATTAGCTGTTAAAGCCATCGCTATCCCCGGCGCAATCGCGCAAATTGCGGTAGCCACCCTATTAGGTCTCGGCCTGTCGATGTTATTTGGCTGGGGCATTTTTACCGGTATTGTCTTTGGTTTATGTCTTTCAACCGCCAGTACCGTTGTTTTATTACGTGCATTAGAAGAACGGCAACTGATTGAAAGCCAACGCGGCCAGATTGCTATCGGCTGGTTGATTGTGGAAGACTTAGCCATGGTTCTTACCTTGGTACTGCTTCCTGCTGCCGCCGCGATTATGAATACGGATGACGCAAGCTTCAGTGAGCTCGCACTTGGCCTTGTATGGACAATTGGTAAAGTTGTTCTATTCATATTCATTATGATTGTGGTCGGTCGTAAGGTCATTCCGTGGATTTTGTCACGCACCGCATCAACGGGTTCTCGTGAATTATTCACCTTGGCTGTTCTTGCGCTCGCATTAGGTATTGCGTACGCAGCAGTGGCTATCTTTGATGCTTCATTTGCACTAGGTGCGTTCTTCGCCGGTATGGTGCTGAATGAGTCTGAACTGAGCCACCGTGCAGCACAAGACACCTTACCACTGCGTGATGCGTTTGCGGTTCTGTTCTTCGTTTCCGTCGGTATGCTTTTCGACCCGATGGTTCTGATCCAGCAACCTCTTGGTATCTTGGCTGTTCTGGCTATCATTATTATTGGTAAGTCTGCCGCCGCCTTGGTGCTTGTCAGGATGTTCGGGCACTCGCGGCGAACTGCACTCACCATTTCCGTCAGCCTTGCACAAATCGGTGAGTTCGCGTTTATCTTAGCTGGTATGGGTCTAACCCTTGGTGTAATGGATAAAGACGCGCAGAACTTAGTGTTAGCCGGTGCCATCGTTTCGATTATGCTTAACCCAGTATTATTTAGTCTGTTAGATAAATACCTTGAAAGAACCGAAACGATTGAAGAGCAGCTTCTGGAAGAAACGCTGGAAGAAGAAACGCAAGTACCTGTGGATATCTGCGGCCACGCTATTATCGTCGGTTACGGCCGTGTAGGTGGCATGTTAGCGGACAAACTGCGTAGACGTGAAATCCCTGTCGTCGTCGTGGAGGACACGCGTGCCCGCTTTGAAGAGCTGGCGGAAAATGGCTTCAGTGCTATCCTAGGTAATGGTGCGAATAAAGAAACCATCAGCCTTGCCCGCATTGAGTGTGCCAAAACGTTATTATTAACTATTCCAAATGGTTATGAAGCAGGTGAAATCGTCGCGACTGCGAAAGAAATGAACCCGGACGTGACTGTCATTGTTCGTGCTCACTATGATGACGAAGTCAGCTTTATTAAAGAGCGCGGCGCAGATCACATAATTATTGGTGAACATGAAATTGCCAAATCCATGGCAACACTCATGTGTAATGATGTGGAGGAGTTTGGTTGTTCTATCGATGATATGCTTGATGGCGACAACGATAAAAAAGGTGAAGGCAAAAGTTTAGATGATTATCTAAAACCTGCCCATTAACCTATTCACTCCATAAACACAAAAAGGAAGCTGCGGCTTCCTTTTTTTATCTTTTGCCTTCCATCCCCCTCACTCACTCTAAATAATTCCCGTTGAGACTCAAAATATAAATATGGCCATTTATAAAAGGTGCCGATTTTCAAAATACAAAAGTGCCGATTTTCAAAATAGTTTGAGTTGCAGCTAGGCGGCAAGTAAACGAGTCCTTAGGAGCATACATTAGTATGTGACTAAGGTGAGAGCACGCAGCCAACAACGCTGCGGCTCAAAATATAAATATGGTCATTTATAAAAGGTGCCGATTTTCAAAATACAAAAGTGCCGATTTTCAAAATAGTTTGAGTTGCAGCTAGGCGGCAAGTAAACGAGTCCTTAGGAGCATACATTAGTATGTGACTAAGATGAGAGCACGCAGCCAACAACGCTGCGGCTCAAAATATGAAGAAAATACAGGAGCATACATAAGTACGTGACTAAAGTGAGAGCACGCAGCCAACAACGCATCAACGTGAATTATGACGAGTGAGTGATAAACTCATCATAAGTCCATACAGGCAGACCTTTATCCTTAAAAAATTGGATCTCTGCCGCTACACCGCCACTTTTCTCCCAGCCCGGTAACGTCAGCACTATCAACCCATCGCAGCGTTTTAAAAATTCCATGTCGATGGATGACCATGCGACTTTTTTGCCTTCTGCGGCCAAATATTGATTGATTGGATGTGTCATCGTGATTTGGCTATAGGTGGCTATTCCTTTAAGCGCAAGTTCTGCAGCGACTCTTGTACTTTCTTGGAAGCGCATTTCAACCACGTTGCTGTCTGGGTCTGAATAAGGGCAAGCAATAAAATAAAGGCTCATAATAATTCCTGATGTTGGTGTATTCAAATTTTAGGTACAGTTATCCCGCGGCAAATACGTGAATATTTTCCAAGGGATAAGTTTAAATAGGTACTACATTAAAATTTATTCGATATCAGCGATGATAATTTTGGTTTTCGGTCGCTTGTTATTTTCGGGTAATTTAAATTCTTTACTGGTTGTCACCAAGTAATCGATATTATTCCAATTCGTGACAAAATTAATTGCGTGCTTGTTAGCTTTTGTACCATCCGCCAGCACAATCAGTTTGTCACTGTTTTCCATCATTTTTTGTGCGATGGCCGCTTCATCCACATGCTGATCCATCACGCCATGTAATGCATGAATAGCCCCTGCACCAATCACTGCATAGTCTGCAAAAAACTCAGCAATATTTTTTAGTGCAATCGCTCCTAAACAGGCATTTTGTGCCGCATTAAACTGCCCACCAATTAAAATGGTTTCAATGGATGGGTTTTCTTGCAGCGTCGTTGCTAATAATGGCGAATTGGTGATCACCGTTAAATTATCAATTAGCTTAATACGTTGGCTAAATTCAAACGTCGTCGTACCAAAATCAATAAATAAGGTATCGCCAGGTTTAACCAATTCAGCGGCCTTGATAGCAATGGCTTTTTTCTCATCCACAGCCGCTTGGGCGCGTTCAGTAAAATTTCGCTCAAATTTTGACTGAATATTCACCGCCCCACCATGGACTTTCTTTAATAACTTTTGTGATTCCAGCTTACTGAGATCTCGACGGATTGTTTCCTGCGCGACATTAAAATGCTTTGCGAGCTCCTGCACGTACACCTGACCTTGAGTCGACAATAACTCAATGATGGTTTGATGCCGTACTTTTGAAGAGCGCCCTTCACACATAGTTTAATCCTTCTTGACCATTTAACATTTCCAGCACTATACAACAGTGATGCGGATTTCAGTAGCGTCCGGTTGTATTTTTGTTAAATCGATATTTTTCAATAAAATGCGTCTTGTTGGTAAACAGCGGTGTTTTTTCTCATACAACACCGTGTTGCCCGCTATCACCTTGATTGTTCCTTGAACCGCTTTCTCGACTTTAATATTGAAGTCCATACGGCCTTGAGAAATAGTATCCATGTCGATACACGCAGGAACACTAAAGCTGACGTTTGGGTCTCTGTTCACAGGGATGCGCTGTACAGGCTGAATTTGTGGCTGATGATGATTCGCTAATAAATCATTCGCAATATATTCACCTGTTAATAGACCTTCTTGGTAGCATTGGTCGCCCATATCCGCAGGGTGCAACATATTACCCGCAGCGTAATATGCCCCATCTGAGCAGCGACTAAATTGGTCTGTCACAGGCTTCCCTGTGCTCGCGTCAAATTCAAGGTGGCTTTTGCGAATTAATGTATTTTCACCCACAAATTGCCCCGTAAAAATGACCGAATCACACTCAATTTTGTTGTTTTTACCGTTGGTTTCCACCATCACATACTCTACACGGTCAAGGCCACCAATTTCGGTAATTTTACTGTTTAAATAAACGGGTGTTCCCATCGCTTTAGCGAATAAGGTCGCAGGCTTGAAGGCCAGAATGCGCTCCCCACTTTCCACCATTGCTTGCGCTTTTACGCCTGCATTTTTTAATGTCCACAGGGCAGAAAAACTGACTAACTCACTCCCTACAATGACCGGGTTTCGGCACGGTTTTTTACCATTAAGGTAAACAAACTGCTGCAATGCCCCTGCAGTTAAAACACCTTGAGGACGAAGGCCTGATACCAAACGTGGGTGACGTGGTGTTTCACGAACACCTGTCGCTATCAGGATGCGCTTAGCGTGCATCTCAACTAACCCATCAGCGGTAGAAACGGTCAGTTTCCCATTCGGATGAAGTTGTGTCACTGTGCTGCGGGTAAAGATGAGCGTATCGCCGAGACTCTCAACAATTTTTGCAGCAAATTGGTTGCCTTTCATCGGCCGTTTAAATACCAACAAACCAAATGTTGGGTGCTGGCAATGGCGAGGAACACCGCCTGCATGGGCTTCACGCTCAAGAATAGCGATATTTTTAATACCACGACGACGTAGAGTGTGAGCCGCAGCAACTCCAGTTGGCCCTGAACCAATGATAATCACATCATAATGTAAACTCATTTCACGGCCTCCACTGCCAGTGTATGGTCAAAACGGCCATTAATAATTTCCGCCACTTGGCTACTACAATAAAACCCATTACAACGCCCCATCATCACCCGAGTCCTGCGGCGCAATGCACCCAAACATTCGGGGGGAATATCGGAGTCAAATGTCGCTTCGATTTCACGCTGAGTGACCAACTCACAATGGCACACAATGCCACCATTACTTTTACATTGGTAATCACGCTGATGGTATTCAGAAATCGAGGGCATGGTTGGCCAAATAAGTGCTTCTGGTGGTGATAATTCAAATAATGGCGTGAAGTTTTCTTGGTACAGTTTGCCCAAGTAGTTCGCCACACCCAATGCGGATGTTAAGCCAGTTGAGCGTATTCCCCCTGCACAAATCCATTGTTTTTCAGGGTAATCGTTAATGCGATAATGTTTTTCTTCTGTTGCAGGGCGTAAGCCTGCATAGGTCGCGGTCACGCTGTAATTGTGCAAAGACGGTAACATGCGCGAGCCTTGGGCGATTAAATCTTCCATCACCTCTTGTTTAACTTCCGCTTTCCAACGGTCTTCTTGTTCTTCTGCGGTTGGCCCTAACAATAAATTACCGAAAATGGTTTTTGATAACAAAACACCCTTCGTGATAGCGGTTGGTACAGGCAAAATAATCGCATTGATATCCGCAGCAGCGGCTTTGTCATACACTAAAAACTGCCCTTTACGCGGTTTTATTTGAAATGGTGATGGATGACAAATCGACTCAACAATATCCCCATTAATCCCTGCACAGTTAATCACTAATCGGGCAGAAAAGTCACCTTTTGTTGTGGTTAAATGCCACAATCCCTCATTTAGCTCACCGCCTTTAACTTCACAGTGGAAATGGTATTGTGCACCGTGTTTTACTGCTTGGGTTAAGTAAGATAGCGGCGTGCTCCACGGGTCAATTACCGCTTCACCAGGAACCGATACCGCTGCAAGCGCTCCGTCTGCTAAGTGAGGCTCGCGGCGATATAACTCGTCTTTATCAATAATTGCCACATCGAGTACGTTGTTTGTGTGGGCTTGTTCAACAATACCGGGTAGCTTACTTAGCTGCTCTTCACTCCATGCAACAACTAATGCCCCCGTTTCGAGGATCGGCAAATTCATTTTTTCTCTGATTTCAAGGAATTCGCGATACCCATCTTGCATGCATTCCAGTTCAAGACTCCCTGATGTGGCGTCAAAACCGGTATGTAATAGTGCGCTGTTGGCTTTACTTGCACCTGATAAGATGTCACCACCTCGTTCAAGCAGCAATGTTTTTGCCCCCAT
The DNA here is from genome assembly GCF_040396775.1 of Providencia sp. Lineage (GTDB taxonomy): Bacteria > Pseudomonadota > Gammaproteobacteria > Enterobacterales > Enterobacteriaceae > Providencia. The sequence continues at coordinate 178,484 of NZ_JBEBNT010000002.1, read as the reverse complement.
TAACGTGAATTTACGTGTCACTGCACAGCCAATGACACCACCGCCTATGACAATGACATCCCAAATTTTTTTATTATTAATATCCATGGCTGAGATCCTTTACTTAAAACTTGCACACATAAAACCACATAATTCCCACAATCACAATAATTAAAACAACACAAAGCACAACAACAACCCAAAAACTACTCACATTGTTACTTTATTGTGAGTTTTGTCACACCAGTGAAACTTATTGTGAGTTTTTTGTGGACTTTCCTTCCGATTAAACGATAGTAAGCAAAAAAACAGACCTATTTACAACATTTATAACACTGGGAATACTGTGATGCTCAATCAACGTTATGCCGCAATCGATCAGGGAACAACGGGAACCCGGGTCGTGGTCTTCGAAGAAGGCGGGCACTATTACTCCCCGATGAGTATTCCTCATAAGCAAATCACCTTGAACAGTGGTTGGGTTGAACACGATCCTGAGGAAATACTCGCCAATATTATCAAGTGCTTGAATAGCTGCGAGGTCGTTGACGCTATTGGCTTATGCCACCAAGGCGAAAGTATTGTGGCGTGGGATGCTGACAGCAAACGACCACTTTATAATGCGATCGTTTGGCAGGATTTACGCACTGAAAAAATGATTTCTCAGCTCAAAGAGGCTGGGCTAGAGCCACTGGTTCAATCCAAATCAGGTTTACCCCTCGACCCCTATTTTTCCGCCAGCAAAATGGGTTGGATCATGGAAAATGTGGTGGGAGCCAAAACGTTAGCAGACAAAAACAAACTGCGTATCGGCACGATGGATGCGTTTTTCCTTGACCGCTTATGTGGCGTGTTTATGACTGACTATAACTCCGCCTCTCGCACCTCTTTGCTCAATATCCACACATTAGAGTGGGACAAAGAGCTGTGTGATATTTTCGGTGTGCCCATTCATTGCCTTCCACCAATTAAAGACAACATTGGTGATTTCGGTGCTATCAACCTCGATGGCCACTTAACCCCTGTCACGGCGGTTATTGTCGACCAATTTGCAGGCACATTTGGTCACGGTTGCCGTGAAAAAGGTGATGCCAAAATCACCTTTGGTACAGGTGCTTTTTTACAAGCACTCACAGGGGCTGAAATCCCACAAACTCACGAAAGTGGCTTATTACCTACTTTATGTTGGAAATTCCCAAAAGAAGCCCCTGTTTTTGGCTTGGATGGTGGCGTGTATAACGCAGCGTCTGCCATTAACTGGGCGAGAAAAATTGGGTTGTTTGATCAGTTCGATGAATTGAGTGATTTCAGAGCAGAACCCGCCATTAAACGCGGTTTAGCGTTTGTCCCCGCATTATCTGGCTTAGGCTGCCCGTATTGGGATCGCAGTGCAGCTGGCCTATGGGCAGGGCTTTCATTAGATACCGACAAAAAAGACATGATGCAGTCGGTACTTGAGGGCATTGCCGCTCGCTCTGCCGAAGTCATTTTTGCAATGGAAAAAATTTCACCACTGGGACAATCAATCTCTGTCGATGGAGGGCTTTCTTCAAATCAGTACTTTAAGCAATTTTTAGCCAATTTATTACAAAAAAACATTGAAGCACCAGCAAACCGTGAAGTGACTGCACTTGGCGCGGCCTTATTGGCACGCAAAGGGTTAGGGCTGACTCACGATATGGCAGTTAGGCGCAATGCAACCATAACACGCCCCGATGGCACCAACATGCAAGGCGTGATGGAACAGTACCGCGACATCATTGCCCGTTCTCGCCAATTAAGACACTAAAATAATAAAAGGAAACCCTACCATGGCTGAATTCGGAAATTACATAATCTATTTAATCATGTGCGGTGCCATTATTGGCGCTGTTGCCTCTATCGTTAGACCTGCCAGTGATCTGGGCAAAGAATTTGTTAACGGTATATTCTCCATTGGCCCTGTATTCCTTGCACAAGCGGGGATCATGGCTGCTGTACCGCTGCTTTCTCAATTAATTTCTTATGTTTTAGGGCCTATTTTCTCGTCTGTGGGCTCCGATGTCTCTATCGCCGCATTGTCAATCATTGCTGTTGATATGGGCGGCTATCAACTCGCGGATGCGTTAACCACCAACCGTGATATGTGGATCACTGCGATGTTGATAGGCTATACCTCAGGGGCAACAATTGTGTATCTGATCCCTGTTGGCTTAACCATGTTAAATCGCAAAGACCATAAATACCTCGCGCTTGGTGCAATGGCAGGATTGATATCGATTCCATTTGGTGTGTTAGCTTCGCTATTATTAATCACATTCAATAATATCCCTGTTCGCGATATTATTTCGACCAATTCCCCCGCAGCACACCAGCTCACCTTAGATTTTATGACGATGCTGCAATATCTGATGCCGCTGTTTGTGTTTTGTTTCTTACTGGCTGCAGGTTTGAAATACCGCCCGATGCTGATGGTTACAGGTTTTTTAATCTTCGGTAAGATTATGGATGCCTTTGTCAAACTGGTTCTGGCTTTCTCGATTGTCGAGCACTTTACTGGCGTATTTACCAAAGTCTTCGGTGCGTGGGGCTTTGACCCCCTCTTTGCAGACCAAAACGAGCTGTTCCGCGCCATTGAAATAGCCGGTTATATTGGCATCATGTTGGCAGGGACATTCCCAATTTGCTACCTGTTCCAACGTTATTGCAAACCGTTAGTCCGTGCATTAAGCAACCGATTAAAACTAAGTGATACAGGGTCATTAGGTTTTATCATGGTGATGGCAAACATTATTGCAACTTACCATTTATTCAAAGATATGCGTGCAAGGGATAAAGTTCTGTGCGTCGCATTTGGTGTCTGTGCACAAGCTACCATCGGCGATCACTTAGCCTTTACTGCCAACTTCCAGCCGACTCTCGTTCTGCCTATTTTATTGGGCAAACTAGTTGGGGGCTTCTTAGCAGTATTTATCGCCATTAAAATTTCAGTTCCGCAAGCATTGCGTTATGAAAAGGAAGACCAAAAAGCAGTTGATGCCGTTAAAGGTGATGCTGAGTTAGCGGTTGCAAAACAAAGTTAAATATAATTAATATTAAATAATAAAATAACTGCATTTGTAATATTGAAATTAAATAATATCAAATGCAGTTTTTTATTATTCGTCATCATTAATGATATTATTCACGTCCAATTTTGATAGTTAATATCTGTCTATTTCTCTACATTTTTCACTATCAATATGAATCATTAATTTACTTATAAATTAAGTTTTATTCTTTTGTTAATGTATTAATTAAATACCCATAATAGAGTATATAAAAAACACGTTAATACCCTTCCTGATATTAACGTGCTCTTAAATCAAATATATCCGAATTGGATAATTTATAATCTAATAACTAACGTTCCCAATAAGACTCTTCTAAACTGTCTTCTTTTTCCGGAAGCCCACGCGTTAACCGCGGTGAATGCTGTGTTAATACTTGATAACTAACCCGATTTGCATATTTACAAACCTGAGCCAATGACGAATAGGTTAAATATTGACGCTCATGTTTACTGGAATTAGGCACATTAGAGCGATGGTATGAATTTGCAGTAATATCATGCAGTAACGCAGATAATGCCCCATCACCCGCCCCATTCGTGTTCATGATTTTTTCAGGGCCGCCCATATACGGTTCGATATGCGAAAATATGCGCAGCGGTACTTGGCAATCTTGCTGACGCATAGCACGGCTAAACTCATATAAATTGAATTCGGCAATCGCCCCTGGCAATAATGGGTGTTGAGTTGTACGTTTGTAGCTCTCTTCCGTATACCCTGCCATATACAGCCCTGATGGGCCCGCCGTACAGAGCACCAAATCAACCCAGTCCAATGCCATATTAGAGGCTAATAACGGGTCACTCAGGCCTGTCAGCTCTTGCGCTTCATCTTCATTCATCGCGACAACTGAAATATGCTCAGCAAGGAAATCACGCCAAAATTGTGGATCTTGGGCAATCACAAATTTAGTTCCAAGGGTAAGCACGACTGGCACATTGTGTTTTTTTGCATAGGCAATGGCCTGCATCGTGGCATCTGGCATGGTTTCACCCGGTTTGCAACGCACTAAATATGCCGTTAAAACTAACGCAGATGCGCCTGCGATAATCTCTTCAGGAATACTCATTGGGTGCAGGCGATTCATATGACCAGGGCTAATCGCAAATGTCCGCTCACCATTTTCCGTAATCAATGTAAAGCAGCGACCAATAGGCCCATCTACACCTTGCAGGTAATTAAGATCCATACGGCTTGACGTGTGGCACAGGTAGCGATATGCATAGCTACCAATTTGGATGTTATTGCACATCGTCCCCAATAAGACTGATCTATCATCCGCTAATACCGAGTAGTTATGCAGAGTGTTACCAATAGTGCCACCCGCAAATTCGTGCGTAATCAACGCATTGTCAGTCAGTTCTTTATACAATGCTTCCGCAGCATCATCTTCAATAACCAATGAGTGGCCTTTGCTGAGCTGATAACGTTGGATGAAATCATCATCCACTTTTGCTTCAATATCCACAAGAGTTTGGTCTATCCCAACAATATAGGATTTACAATTCTCATCGTCAGCCAATGTCTCTTTTAATGGCTGTAAAAGGGGATCTCTGAGACTGACAGGGAAATAGTGTTTTGACTTGCGTTGACCGGGGAATTTCATAATAAGAAGATTAACAATGGAACATCGCGCTATTCTAGCACGATAAAATAAAGCCAGCACCTTCAAAGAAAGCACTGGCTTCATCGTTTGTCTTTTGTAAAGCTAGCTTACTGATTTTGCAGTTTATAATCGCGATAAAGCTCGCGGCTTAATACAAATGCACAACTTAAAATTAGGCCTAGAATGGCGCTTAATGCCACTATCAACGCTGATTTAGGTGATTCTTTACTCAATGGCAAATCAGGTTGTAAGATAAAGGTCACTGGCGTAAAAGCCAATTCTTTACTCTTCAATTCAGTGATTTCATTGATATAAATCTGACGATTTTGCAGATTTTCACTCATTAAGGCTAAATCGCGATTTTGCGTCTCGATCAACAGTTTCTTCTCTAACGCCTCTGCCCCCAATGCGATTGGGTAGTCTGGGTCATCATTAATCGCCTGTGAGTCGCTAGCAATGGGCTTTTCAATCCCTGCCGCTTTAGCGATATCAACTGCACGTTTTAGCCTTTCAACCTTAACGTCGTACTCGGTTTGAATCTTGCTCACTTCACGTTTAAGTGACTCAGTGGCAAAAATAAGCTGCTGTGAAATCGTGTTATCAATTTCGTTTTTAATCTGGCTTCTCACCTTGGAGGCGCTATAACGAATATAGCCATCCAGTAAATCTTGCGCTTCCGTTGGCAATGGTGCCGTAAATTTCAAAACGATATCGCTCGAAGTACTATTTTTTTCTTTGGCTTGGTCTTGAATTTGAATATCGTTATTGATGATTTGATTCACTAAACGCTGCTGTGCCATCACATCATCTTTCGGATCAACATTTTGTGCAAGCTTATGGTAGTACTCGGTACTTTTAACATAATCACTTTGATTAACTTTAGAACGATATTGGTCAATAAAGGTATTAAAAATACGTTGAGAGGTTAAATCGATGGGGATTTCAAGTACATCCAATTGGGCTTTTAGTGCATTAACTTCCTTCATGTTTTCTGAGGTCGGTGGAATAACGATTGCCGTACTAGTCCACTTTTGCGGAAGCAATTTAACAACCCCGGCACTTAATGCAATACAAAAAGCCGTAAAAATGATGATCAATAATTTATTCTTTAATAAAACACTCAATAACGCCATAAGGTCAATTTCATCATTTTGCTGAATATGAAATTGATGAGCAGAGTTTGACTTCTGCTCAATGTTCTTTCGTGGCGGTTGCTCGTTGCTCATATTAATTCCAAAAGACATAACATTTCTTTAATAATTTATAATTTAAGATAAGTTATTATAGTCTATATTTGAAATTTTGATATATCGATTACCGAACTTTTTAATGCTAATTTAAGCGATAACCTAAATTAGTTCATCCTGAATAATTAAATTAATCATGCGAATACTATTTGGATTATCATTTAACGCCGCTATGTAATTATATTTACTGCCCCCACTACTGATAAAAAACTCTTTATTCTGTTCGCTTATTTCTTCTAATGTTTCTAAGCAGTCAACAGAAAAACCGGGGCAAATAACCTGAACAGATTTTACGCCTTGTGAGGGTAATTCATGCATGGTTTTATCCATATATGGCATCAACCAAGGTTCGCGACCAAAACGTGACTGATAAGTGAGTAACACTTTTTCGCTTGGGTAATTTAGCGCCTCTCGAAGCGCCTGAGCCGTTTGCTCGCACTCTTGCTGGTAGATATCCCCTGTATCACAATAACGCTGTGGGATGCCGTGGAACGACAATACTAGCCTATCGGGTTCACCATGTTCGGCAAAGCTCTCTTCAATTGATGCGACTAATGCTTGAATATAAGCGGGATGCGTCGCATAGCTGCGAATAAAACGCACTGACGGAATGGTGCGTCTACCTTGAAACGCTCTTGTTACTGCGTCATACACCGCCGCGGTTGTTGTGCAAGAGTATTGTGGGTATAGCGGTAAAACCACTAAGTCATTAACACCTTGACCCATTAATTTATCAACGGCAGTTTTGACAGAAGGCGAGCCATAGCTCATCCCAATTTCCACAGGGGTATTTGGCATCAACTCTGCCAATTTTTGTTTTTGGCGCAGTGAGTACACCAATAAAGGTGAACCATCATCAAGCCAAATTGATTGATAGAGTTTGGCAACTTTCGATGAACGAAGTGGTAGAATTGCCCCGTGCAAAATGGGTTTCCAAATCAAGTTTGGCACATCAATAACACGTTTATCACTAAGAAACTCGGCTAAATAGCGTCTCACTGCTGAAGTCGTTGGGGCATCAGGGGTTCCTAGGTTAACTAACAGAATGCCGGTTTTTTTTTCTGACATGAAACAGCTCCTAATTGATAATCATTCCCAACTTTATCACAGTTAAATAACGATTTTTGTCACCAAGTGGTATAAAAAAGAAAGGCAGCGATATTCGCTGCCTTCACATAATACATTCATACTCTAAATAATTCGAATTGCAGTTATCAATACTGTAATTTAGCGCATGATACGTATAAATATTAACCTAAAATTTTCGCTAACTCTGCGCTAACTTCTGCGACTTTACGAGTACCGTCTAATTTAAAGTATTTGGTGTTACCCGCTTTCGCTTCGTTTTGGTAATAAGCAATCAATGGCGCAGTTAACGCATGATATTCAACCAGACGCTTACGAACTGTGTCTTCTTGGTCATCTTTACGAATAGTCAGCTCTTCACCCGTCACATCATCTTTGCCTTCCACTTTTGGTGGATTGAAGTTGACGTGGTAAACACGGCCTGATGGGGCATGAACACGGCGACCGATAATACGCTCAACAATGATTTCGTCTGGTACAGCGAATTCAAGTACGTTATCAACGGTGATACCCGCTTCTTTCATCGCATCCGCTTGTGGTATTGTGCGAGGGAACCCATCCAACAAGAAGCCGTTACGGCAGTCATCTTGTTTGATGCGCTCATTAACCAATGCGATAACGAGTTCATCAGTCACTAATTTGCCGTTATCCATCAGCTCTTTAGCTTGTAAACCTAACTCGCTCCCTGATTTAACAGCTGCACGTAACATGTCACCTGTTGAAATTTGTGGGATCCCAAACTTCTCCATAATAAATTGAGCTTGAGTGCCCTTACCAGCGCCCGGAGCGCCCAGCAGAATGATACGCATTGCGTAAACCCCTTGCTATTTAGTTTTTTATAATTTGAAAAGAAAACACGCTACCATACCATTAGCATGGCGCATTACTCAAGAACACACGTAAACGTTTTCGCATTTAACTTTTTTCGCAAAAGAAAAAAACCACGCTAAAGCACAAGCAAAAGCGCGGTTTATGTTCAAAAACGAAAATACAAGTTCACGTTACTTTAAAAGTAATTCATTGATTTTTCGTATAAATAGGTTTGGATCTTCTAATGTACCTCGTTCTGCCAGTAGGGCTTGATCCAGCAGGACATCCACCCAATCAGCAAAGACAGACTCGTCTGAGACTTCAGATGCTTTTTTCACCAATGGGTGAGCAGGATTTAGCTCAAAGTTATATTTCACCTCTGGCGCTGCTTGCCCCGCAGCCGCAAATAATTTCGCCATTTGCGTACTCATTTCATCGGCGTTGGTAGTGACAATCGCGGGAGTGTCGGTTAAACGGTGCGTTAATTTCACCTCTTTAACACGCTCACCTAAGAAGGTTTTCACGCGCTCAACAAACGGTTCAAGCTGTTTGTCTGCTTCTTCTTGTTCTGCTTTGTTTTCATCGGCGAGTTTATCCAATGATTCATCTGCTTTACTAACTGATTGGAATTGTTTGCCATCAAACTCAGACAGGTAGTTCATCATCCATTCGTCAATGCGGTCAGATAACAGCAGGACTTCAATGCCTTTTTTGCGGAACAATTCAAGGTGCGGGCTACCTTTCGCCGCGGCGTAGCTGTCTGCGGTGATATAGTAAATTTTGTCCTGACCTTCAACCATACGGCTCACATACTCTTCCAACGACACGTTTTGTACGTTGCTATCGGTATGTGTTGTGGCAAAACGCAGCAATTTCGCGATGGTTTCGCTGTTCGCCATATCTTCCGCAGGGCCTTCTTTCATCACCAAGCCAAATTGCTGCCAGAAGGTTTGGTATTTCTCTGCGTCTGATTTTGCCAGTTTTTCGAGCATTTGCAGAACGCGTTTCGTTAACGCGCTGCGTAAACTACGAGTCAGTGCGCTGTCTTGTAAGATTTCACGAGACACGTTTAGTGGCAAATCATTGGAATCCAAGACACCGCGGACAAAACGCAGGTAATTTGGCATGAACTGTTCAGCGTCATCCATGATGAATACACGCTGAACATACAGTTTTAAGCCGTGTTGTTGGTCGCGATTCCACAAATCAAATGGCGCTTGGGAAGGCACATACAACAAGCTGGTGTACTCTTGCTTACCTTCAACACGGTTGTGCGTCCATGTTAATGGGTCGGCATAGTCGTGGGAGATATGCTTATAGAACTCAACATATTCCTCGTCTGAAATTTCAGATTTACTGCGTGTCCACAGCGCTTTTGCTTGGTTGATTTTTTCCCAAGTGACCGTGCCGTCTTCTTCGTTTTTATCTTCGATTTCAACAGGCAGCGCAATATGGTCTGAATATTTACTGATAACGGAACGTAAGCGCCAGTTATCAAGGAATTCTTTTTCGTCATCACGTAAATGTAAGGTGATTTCAGTCCCACGCTCTGCTTTTTCGATGTCAGCGATGGTGTATTCACCCTCACCTGCAGATTCCCAGAAAACGCCTTCATCAGCTGGCGCACCCGCTGCACGGCTCCGTACCGTAACTTTATCAGCCACAATAAACGCTGAGTAGAAGCCCACACCGAACTGGCCAATCATTTGGCTGTCTTTGGCTTGGTCGCTACCGAGAGTTTCTAAGAAGGCTTTTGTGCCTGATTTTGCAATTGTCCCAAGGTTGTCAATCACCTCGTCACGGCTCATCCCGATACCGTTATCGCTAATCGTCAGCGTGCCTTTGTCTTTATCTGCGCTGATACGTACACGTAACTCACCATCATTTTCATACAATTCTGGTTTAGACAGCGCACGAAAACGCAGTTTATCTGCCGCATCAGATGCATTAGAGATAAGCTCACGCAGGAAAATTTCTTTATTGGAATAAAGAGAATGGATCATTAATTGGAGGAGTTGTTTAACTTCTGATTGGAAACCACGTGTTTCCTGTCCTTTCATACTCATTAATCGCCTCTATTTCATCAATCTAATTGGATAGGTTTGACTTACCGATGCAGATTAGTTGGGGGCAAAAAACAGAAATTCAAGCGACAAAGGCAAAAATTTTTATCGAATAAAAACCTAAAACCAATGATTAGAAAGGAAATAATAACGACATAAATTATTTTAAGAAAAACCAAGAAGGAGATGTTTTTACCACCTCCCAGCATATCCTCTAAATAGTTCAAGCTGTAGGTAGGCGGCAAATGAGAAGATCTCGGGGAGCATACATGAGTATGTGACCCGAGTCGCCGAGTGCAGCCAACACCCCTACAGATTGAAATATGACGAGGATATCAAAGTTTAAGGCGGCCGGAGAGCGAATGGGATAGAGTCGTACTATCGACAAGCTCCAACTCCCCACCCACAGGCACCCCGTGGGCGATACGGCTCGCCGTCACCCCATATTGCGCGCACATTTGCCCAATATAGTTTGCCGTCGCTTCGCCTTCTACCGTCGGATTGGTGGCTAGAATCACCTCGACAATCGTTTCGGCAGCTAAACGCTCTTCAAGCCTGTCTAAACCGATATCCATCGGACCAATACCATCTAGCGGTGACAAGTGCCCCATCAGAACGAAATAACGCCCTGAAAATTGACCTGTTTGCTCAATAGCATAGATATCCGCAGGGCTTTCCACCACACAAATCAAACCGTTTTGTTGGCGACGGGGGTTATCGCAAATATTGCACACATCTTGTTCGGTAAATGTTCTGCAATCACGGCAATGGCCAATTTCAGACATTGCGCGTGTGAGCGACTGCGCTAAACGCATCCCGCCACTACGGTCGCGCTGTAGTAGTTGGAAAGCCATTCGCTGCGCTGACTTGGGCCCGACACCGGGAAGGCAGCGCAGAGCTTCCATTAATGATTCAAGAAGCGGACTGGTTTGCATTAGAATGGCATCTTAAAGCCTGGTGGTAATTGCATACCACTGGAAACGCTCGCCATTTTTTCTTTTTGGGTTTCTTCGATACGACGCGCTGCATCGTTAAATGCAGCTGCAATTAAATCTTCCAACATTTCTTTGTCGTCTTCGAGCAAGCTTGGGTCGATTTCTACGCGACGGCAGTTGTGTGAGCCATTGATAGTGACTTTGACCAGACCTGCGCCTGATTCACCTGTTGCTTCTAAGTTGGCGATTTCTTCCTGAACTTTCTGCATTTTGTCTTGCATTTGCTGGGCCTGTTTCATCAGGTTACCCAATCCACCTTTACCAAACATAGTTTTCTCTCACAACTGAGGCTACAGCTAAACATAAGACTGTAGCGTTAAACGGGGCGAATACTCTCTTCATCCAACTGCGCATCAAACATGGAACGCAGTTTTTGAATCGTTTTATCCGCAATAATAGACTGGCGAGCTTGCGCCAGTTTCTCTTCATAAATCGCCTGTCGCCATTCCAGCGGGGTTTTCACCTCGCTATTATCATCGTGAACGATTTTCAGTTCAACAGTACGACCATACAGTTCGCTCAGAGCCTCTTCCAGCGTTTTGTGTGCTGCCGGTTTATCAAGGTGTTTCTGAGCGGGACGCAAATGCAACACAATTTGCGACTCACTTAATTCTTCTATATATGAATTCAAAGCTAATTGTTCAACTAGCTTAGGAATATTTAATTGTGCAATTTTACCTGACCAGCTATCTCGCTCACGCCCTTCTTCGACAATTTTCACTGCTAATTCAGGGGTTTTCTCGTATTCGAGTGCCTCTTTAATCTCCGTTGGCGTTGTAACCGCCTCTTTCGGCTGCATGGCCGCTTCGTTTTGCGGCTTCCACTGGTACTGCTTCGGTTTTTCTGGTTTCGTAGACCCAGATGCCCTGTTTTCCACATTTTGTTGATGCTTGCTGGTCACGGCGGCCAGCCTTTCAAGTGCTGATGCCGCCGGCTTTGCCCTTTCAGACATCACCGGTTTAGCCTTTTTTGGGCTAGGATCCTCACTTTGTAGCGCCTGCCTTGCTTTAAGCAATTGCGCTGTCGGGCTATTTTCTGGCAAATTTTCTGAACGCGGCATCGCAGGTGCAACACGTTGCTGAGCGACAGGCTGATTTACAACTGGTGCTTGCTGCACAATTCTTGGGGGCGGTTCAATCTCTTCAATCACGTTCTTTGGGTGAAAAGCTAACGCCCGCAATAGCGTCATTTCAACTCCCATACGCCGCTCTGGGGCATACGGAAGCTCTTTTCTACCCACCAGCAATGTTTGGTAAAAAAGTTGCAAATCCGCAGGGGAAACCACTCTCGCTACTTGGCGTAAACGCCCTTCGGTTGAAGATGGGTCGGTTTCTTGTTCCGCAGGCAATAGCTGGATCATCGCAATGCGGTGCAGTTGCGATAAAATTTCGACTAATAAGTTTTCCCAATCAGCACCGCGACTTGCCGCATGCTCTACGTGGGTCATAACCGCAATGCTATCGGCTCTAACGAGGGCTTCAATAATGGCTAAAGGTTGCTCATCATCCAGCGTTCCTAACATTTGGCTGACAATGTCTGCGGTGACTTTGCCTTGCCCCATGGCAATGGCTTGGTCAGTTAAGCTTAATGCATCACGCAAACTGCCATCAGCAGCGCGAGCAATTAACTGGCGCGCCCGCTGGTCATGCTCAATATTTTCGGCATTGAGAATAACCTCCAGCTGTTCGCTAATTTGTGTCACATCCAACGCTTTAAGATGAAACTGTAAGCAGCGCGATAAAATCGTCACTGGCAGTTTTTGTGGATCTGTCGTTGCCAATAAAAACTTGACGTGCTCAGGCGGTTCTTCAAGGGTTTTTAACAGCGCATTGAAACTGTGCCGTGAAAGCATATGGACTTCATCGATAAGGTACACTTTAAAGCGCCCTCTCGCAGGTGCATATTGCACGTTATCCAGTAATTCACGGGTGTCTTCGACCTTAGTTCGCGAAGCGGCATCGATTTCAATCAGGTCAACAAAGCGACCTTGCTCGATTTCGAGGCAGTTTGCACATTGGCCACAAGGTGTTGCTGTGATCCCTGTTTCGCAATTGAGTCCTTTAGCAAAAAGGCGTGCGATCGTCGTTTTCCCAACGCCACGGGTACCCGAAAAAAGATAGGCGTGATGAAGCCGCTGGTGCGCCAGCCCATTAGCAAGTGCAGTCAAGACATGTTGTTGGCCAACAACGTCTGAAAATTTTTGAGGTCGCCACTTACGGGCAAGTACCTGATAGCTCATGGATCCCACAGTAATTTAATAATGATGTGTGAATAAAGGTAATCATAGTACATGCTACCACAGCCTCAACCTCTACGGCGAGACTGTGATAAAAATAGAGGGAAAATAAAGATTAATGGCCTGGGAATTCAACCAAACTGTATGAAGAAACGCCTTCTTTTTGTAAGCGTTCAACACCACCTAAGTCAGGCAGGCTAATGATGAATGCCGCATCGACCACATTTGCACCCAGCTGTTTGATCATTTTCACAGTTGCTTCAACTGTTCCGCCAGTCGCCAGCAGATCGTCAACCACCAGCACGTTATCTTCTGGACGAATGCTGTCTTTATGGATCTCTAGGGTATCGGTACCGTATTCGAGATCATAAGTCATACTTAATACTTCACGCGGTAATTTCCCTTTTTTACGAACAGGAACAAAACCCACGCCTAAACGTAATGCAACTGGTGCGCCGAATAGAAAACCACGCGCTTCAGTTCCTACAATTTTAGTGACGCCTTTGTTTTGGTAATGTTCAACTAACATATCAATCGTTGCTTGATATGCAGCAGGGTTATTTAACAAAGTCGTAATGTCACGGAAGATCACGCCTTCAATTGGATAATCTTGAATGGATGCGATACTTTCTTTAATCAATTGCAGTTGTTGCTCTTTAGCGGTCATAATAAAAGCCATGTAGTAAACACGAAAGTGTAGAATCTATGTAAAGTACCATAAAAATGCAATAAGCAGCCGCCTATTTGCAGTGAGTTTTGTTGCTGAATATCAATTTTCCGCGATTTTTCACATTTAATGAGAACAAAAAATGAAAATACAGGCTCTGTTGGATGCGTTAAAAAAGCAGATTGATGAGTTAGAAACCCGTGTCACCCCCATTAAAGATAATGAGTTTTCCCACTCCCGTTTTGATATGCAGCTGTTTAGCCATAAATCAACACGCTTGGGGGACTGCCAAAAAGAGTTGAATAACCTTTATCAGCAGTTATGCAACAGTGTCACACTGAACCACACAGAACAAGTCAATTTTCTCACCGAAAAAATTGTGCACCAAATGCAGGCCATTTCCCGAGAAATTTCAACGCAATCGTTGCGTGAAAAGGAATCATCCTTTACCAAGAAAAAGGAACAGGTTGATTTATATGAACGTTTATCACAACATCAGGACTATGAGCGCCGCTTACAAGCGATGGTCAGTGAAAAAGAACTTCAGTTATCAGGGCTAACAGATCACCGTTTACAGCATCAGTGCCAAAAAGAGCTCGCAACACTCGCAGGCCGTTTGTATCGTTGCCGACAAGCCCTTTTACGCATTGAAAAAGCCATAGAGCATCAAGAAAATCAATATTTTGAATAATTCGACACACTGCAATATAAGGAACACGAATGGACTCACTCAAAGACGCTCCCCTCGAAACACAGCTTGCCGTTGATTTGATTTACTTATTAGAAAATTCGGATATTGAAACCGATATTGTTCTTAAAGCCCTTGATATTGTTAAAAATGATTATGTTTTAAAACAGCAAAAGCAAGCAGTAGAAACCACTTACCTTGAATAACTCTAATTATTTTTCGTTATCATGACCGTTTTCTTTCGGGGAACGTTGCACTTCCTGTACTTCCTCCCCTTTATTATTGTGCAGATGAACTTCCAGCTGGTTAAAGGCGATATCAATGTCGTTTTCTCTGCACAGTTTATCAATCGCTCGATTCACTTCATCACTGGTCACGCTGCGATCGCCAATTTGGCGGACATAGAAGCGCAGTTCATGGTCTAACGTACTCGCACCAAACGTGGTGAAATAGACGCTCGGTGCAGGCTCTGTCATCACTTTGGCATTACTGGTGGCCGCAGAGAGTAACACACGCTTCACTTTGTCCAGATCCGAACCGTACGCTACGCCGAGTGAAATCGTGATCCGTGTAACCGTATCTGACAGGGACCAGTTGATCAGCCGTTCTGTAACAAACGCTTTATTGGGAATGATCACTTCTTTGCGATCGAAATCAACAATGGTGGTCGCACGAATACGAATTTTACTCACTGTGCCTGAATAGGTCCCGATGGTGACGGTGTCGCCTATGCGGATCGGTCTTTCGAATAAGAGAATGATCCCCGAAACAAAGTTCGCAAAAATTTCTTGTAAACCAAACCCTAACCCGACGGTTAAAGCGGCAGCTAACCATTGCAGTTTGTTCCATGTCACACCAATCATGCCGAGTGACGCAATTGCACCGATCCCCACGATAATATAAGTCAGTATTGTGGTGATGGCATAAGTTGACCCTTGCCTCAATTTTAAGCGTGATAAAACAAGTACTTCTAACAAGCCCGGCAAGTTACGCGTCATCACCCAAGCAACAATAATAATCACCACCGCTAAAATCAGATTGGCGAGTGTCACTGACTGAAGAATATTCGTACCTTCTGGAGAAACATCGGTATAGCGCCACAATTCTACGCTATCAAAAAACGAAAAAATCGTAATAAAATCAGACCAAATACCGTAAAACGCCAACGCAAAAATGATAAACAGCACCATGGTTGTTAAACGCAAAGATTGCTGGCTGATCAATTCAATGGTCATCGGCGGCTCTTTAATTGGTTCATTTTCCGCATCTTCCTGCGGTTCCTGCCTTTCTAGCCTTAATGCTTCACGGCGTTCGACTGCCCGTTGATAAGCCAGCTTGCGCGCCACCAGCGTCAAGCCCCTTAAGCAGGCGTTATAGGTGATGTACCAAAGCAACAACAAATACAAACTATCAAGCCAACGGTTTGCCAAACGCAGTGTGGTGTAATAGTAGCCGGCCATCATCAGCCCCACTAAAATAAGCGGGGAAAACGTCAATAATGTGATGACAATCGTCCGCGTTAAATGGCTGCCTTTCTCTTGCCAAACTTGTTTGCAAAATGGCACGGTAAAAATGCACAACAACAGTAGCGAAACGAAAACAATCAATTGCCCAATCACATCTTCTGAAACTTTCAATGGGTTGATAACTCCATAAGTTGAAAAGAAAATTAATGGGATCAACGGGATAGATAAACGCGACATACGCCGACGTGTTCGGGAGATAGTGCCTTGATCTATCCCAAAATGTTTCTGTGCAATGCCTTGGGGCTTCAAAATACGGAAAGTGAGTTCAAATAACGCCCAAAAAATGGCAAGTTGTTGGCAAAACTGCCAAAAGAACGGCCCTTGGACATTACCTGTTTTTAAGAACCAATAACCTACTGCCAATAATAATAAAGAGATAGGCAGGGTTTGCATCAATGTCAGTAAGATCGCAATTGGTGTACTCAAAATACTGTCATTACGCAGGCTCGATAAGCGTTGGTCAATCTCTTGTAAACGTCGGTTAATTTTGCGATGAAACCAAATAAAAATCACCGCAATCAATACCAGCGGGATCACCACTAACAATGAGTTTGTTACCCCGCGCTGAATACTGCGAGACGATAAACTGAAATCAAAGCTGCTGATTTGGGCTGCCGCGGCTTCTGGGAAGGTTTTAATCCACTCTACATCCATCGGTTTATTACTGTTCACCCAAAATATTTGCTGAGCTAATGTATTTTCAAGGGAGCTTACCACACTCAATAATTGGTTTTGGTCGAGCTGTAAGTTAATTGCTTGGGAAATTTGCCCACCCAGTTGCTGGTTTAGCTCATCTAACAAGCCACGCCTGACATCTAAAAGCTTGGTCAATGCTGCCTTATCATCTGTTGATAGTAATGATCCGTTACCCTGCTCTTCACCTGTTTTGACGGCCAGTTGGCTCTCTAAACCAGAGATGTAGTCATTAGGTTGATATAACGCATCACGCTGCTGATTAATATCAAACTGTTCAAGACGTAAATCCGCAATCGTCACTGGCAAGTTTTTAGTTAAAATATCTGGCGGTAAATCAATTTGCTGTTGGAATAAGATACGAGATAGCAATAAGCTCCCACGTAAAACGTTAATTTGCTCTTTCAAATTACGTTCTGACTGCGTCGCCCTTTCTAGCCATGCCTTAACGCGGATACCATTTTGTACCAGTTTATTACTCTCTTCAGTCACTTGGATCAACCGGTCGCTGAGCGCATTATTGATGGCGATTTCTTTTTGAATAACAGGGTTTTGCTGCGCTTGAATATCCGCTTCAGAAGTATTTAACGCTTCACGCACCGTTGATTGGGAATCATCTAAACGGCGGTTGCTGATAGCGGCTTGTAATTGTTGAACATGATCCTCAAGCTGTACAATATACGCAGCGGTATAATCACGTTGTTTTTGCAGAACATCTTGCAATTGCGTATTGGTTTGCAAAATACGTTTTTGGTACTCATTTTGTTGCTGCAAGAGATACTGCTCAACTTGCAGCATATCAACTTGAGATGGTCGCAAGCTTACTGAGTCATTAAGCGTACTGTTTAATTCATTACGAATTTCTTGTAACCGCCGCGCATTATCTAACATCAATGCTTGCGCGCGTTCTGGCTGGGTTTGTAAACCGATTAGTTGGCTATTATAGGTTGCGAGGTCGTTTTGTTCCGACTGTAAGTTTTCTAGGTAGGTTGCTTGTAGGGCTTCTAATTGGGAAAGTGAGCTATTTTTTATCTTTTCAGCAAATTGTGAAGCCTGTTGTTGGCTTTCATTTCTCACTTGTTGCAAGCCTTGAACGGCAATTCTTGACTCTTCACTTGTTCGATTGAGCTTTTTTTGCAGTTCTTCTGTTCTTTGTTCGAGCTTATCCAATTCATTATAAAAATCGGATGTTTTTTCTAAGTCCCCACGTACCAGTTTTTCTTCTTCACTTAAGCTACTTTTTTTACTTAATGCAGTGAGCGAACTTTTAATGTCGTTTTTACTAGGCAGGTTATTGGGAGTTAAAGCAAATGCAGAGTAAGAAAAAAATATCATTGCGAGTAACAACATAGCGCTAATAAAATACCGCTCTATTCTTTGTTGTTTTGTCATAATATTCCTATACCCACGCATATTCTTTCTTTTGTTCCAGCTTTATTCAGAAAAGCAAAGTGCCAGTAACACATAACCAGCACATACGATTAGGCTAACATTTTAAACCAACAAATTAGAATGTTAAGACTTTATCTGAGGTTAATGTCCAGCTAGCCAGTTCCACTAATGTGCCAACTTCAACGCCATCCGCTAAAGTTAACTCACTGATACCACGGGCATCAGTACATGTTTTACATAATTTAACAGGCACACCTTGAGCCGTTAAAATTTCTAACATTTGCTGAAGGTTGTAGCCTTCTTTCGGTTTTTGAGCTGCTAAACCGGCGGAAACTGCATCTGACATTAAAAAAATTTTTAAATCTAAGTCTGAATCTTGCTCTTTTAACGTAATAGCAAGGCGCAAGGAGTTGAATAAGGTTTCACTACCGTATGGCGCGCCGTTGGCGATAATCAGAATAGAGGCCATCTGTTACTCCAGTTTATTATATTTGAGTGGGTTTAAGTCGTATTGCTGGGTTACACTTTAACGTCTCTAATAGTGTATCAACCAACTTTACCGTATGTTGATTTATATTAAAGTTATCGGATTGTAATAACCAGTTTTCTAATAAACCTGACATTAATGAACGGATCATAATAGCAGCGCATTCAACATCAAGGTCAGCAGGTAACTGGCCTGCATCGATACATGCTTGTAAGTTATCAACAATACGACACTGGCTTGCCACATAATTAGCCCGTTTAAAGTCGACTAATTCCGCCATCTCACCCACTAATTCGCATTTTAAAAAGAAAATTTCCATCAACGCACGGTTTTTGGGGTTGTCGATGAAGTCGGTCAAAATAAAAACTAATAATTCTCTTAGTATTGAAAGTGGATCATTGGTATATTTAGAACGATAATATTCTTCAGCTTGGATTATTTGGTTGTCACCAAACTCGCAGGCCTGATAAAAGAGATCAACTTTATTTTTAAAATGCCAATATATTGCACCTCGGGTTACCCCCGCTGCTTTTGCAATATCGGCTAATGATGTGGCTGAAACTCCTCGCTCAGAGAATGTTTTGATGGCAGCATCTAATATTTCCTGACGGGTTTCTTCAGCCTGTTGTTTAGTTTTTCGTGCCATTGTGACCCGTTTCTATCGAAAGCTGATTTACATACATTCGTGTATGTTTGTACTATAGCACAGTGATAAATCATATTGTTTACCATTTTTCTTATTTTTGTTTTGAACTCATATTGATTAATTGAGGTTAACTTATGCGAAAAAACAGAGGGGTGTTACCTCTGGCTCTGTTGGTTCTTTCAGGTGGCTTAGCTTTATCAGGTTGTAACGATGAACAACAAGGTGGCGGAGAACGCCCGGCGCCTGAAGTAGGAATTGTTACGCTGAAAGCCGAACCTCTGACTCTCAAGACCGAGTTACCAGGCCGTACATCTGCATTCCGTGTTGCTGAGGTCCGCCCACAAGTGAGCGGCATCATTTTAAAACGTAACTATAAAGAAGGTAGCGACGTAGAAGCGGGGACATCTTTGTATCAAATTGATCCTGCTCCTTTCCAAGCAACCTATGACAGTGCAAAAGCAGAACTTGCAAAAGCGCAAGCGAATGCAAATATCGCGGCGCTGACGGTTAAACGTTATAAACCATTGTTAGGGACGAATTACATTAGTCAGCAAGAATACGACCAAGCGACTTCAACTTATGCTCAAGCACTTGCTGCCGTTAAAGCAGCGGAAGCCGCTGTTGAAAGTGCACGTATCAACCTGAACTATACCAAAGTAACCGCACCAATCAGTGGCCGTACTGGCAAATCGAGTGTGACTGAAGGGGCGTTGGTCTCAACAGGCCAAGCGACTGAATTAATGCGTGTTCAGCAACTTGACCCTATCTATGTTGACGTAACGCAATCGAGCGATGATTTCCTACGTCTAAAAAATGAGATAGCACAAGGTGCTGTACAAAAAGAAACTGGTCAGGCACCTGTTAGTTTAATTAACAATAATGGCCAAGAATACGCACAAAAAGGTGTTCTCGAGTTCTCTGATGTCACCGTTGATGAAACCACAGGTTCCATCACAATGAGAGCCGTTTTCCCTAACCCGAACAAAGAGTTACTTCCGGGAATGTTTGTCCGTGCAATTTTAGAAGATGGCGTTGTTGAAAATGCAATTCTGGTTCCTCAACAAGGGTTATCGCGTACTGCTCAAGGCACCTCTCAAGTCATGGTTGTTGGCGCAGAGAACAAAATTGAAGTCAGAACGGTTAAAGCAGGACAAGCGGTTGGCAACAAATGGCTGATTAAAGATGGTTTAAAAGCAGGTGATCGCGTTGTCGTCATTGGCTTACAAAAAATCAAACCAGGAATTGTTGTGAATCCTAAGGAAGCAAACTTAGAAACGCAATCCATAGACAATCAGGCTAAACCTGAAGAAAAGTCTAAATAAGGGAGCGGCTGATTAATGCCTAAGTTTTTTATAGAAAGACCAATTTTTGCGTGGGTAATTGCGATTATCACCATGCTTGCTGGTCTGTTGGCAATTATCCAGTTACCTGTTTCTCAGTACCCGACCATCGCACCGCCGGCTGTTTCTATTTCAGCTAACTATCCGGGAGCGGATGCCGAGACGGTACAAAACACAGTAACTCAGGTTATCGAACAGAATATGAACGGTATCGATAACTTGGTATATATGTCATCGAGCAGTGACTCATCAGGTTCTGCAAGCATTACGCTTACTTTTGAAGCAGGAACTGATGGTGATATCGCGCAAGTACAGGTGCAAAATAAATTGCAACTGGCGATGCCATTGCTGCCACAAGAAGTTCAGCAGCAAGGTATTAGTGTCGATAAATCAACAAGTTCGTTCTTAATGGTTGCAGGTTTCGTGTCTAACGATGGCTCGATGGGCCAATATGACATTGCCGACTATGTAGGTTCGAATATTAAAGACCCATTAAGCCGTGTAAATGGTGTGGGTGAAACGCAGTTGTTTGGTACCCAATATGCGATGCGTATTTGGTTAAAACCTGAGCAGCTTGTTAAATACAACATGACGACAACCGATGTCATTAATGCTATCAAGGTTCAAAATAACCAAGTCGCAGCAGGGCAGCTCGGTGGTTCACCGTCAATTGCAAACCAACGTTTAAACGTCTCAATCATTGCGCAGACACGTTTAAACAACGTAGAAGAGTTTTCGAATATCTTACTACGTGTTAACCAAGACGGTTCGCAAGTTCGTATTAAAGATGTTGCTGACGTTCAGTTAGGTGCAGAAAACTACAGTACAATTGCACGCTTTAACGGAAAACCCGCAGCGGGTATTGGTATCAAACTGGCAACAGGTGCGAACGCGTTAGATACGTCTAACAACGTACGTGCTGCGCTGGAAGAGATGAAACCGTTCTTCCCACAAGGGTTAGAAATCGTTTATCCGTATGATACAACGCCATTCGTTAAAATCTCGATTAACGAGGTTGTTAAAACGTTAGTTGAAGCAATCATGTTGGTTGTTGTGGTTATGTATTTGTTCCTTCAGAACATTCGTGCCACATTAATTCCAACAATTGCCGTTCCAGTTGTCTTGTTGGGTACATTTGCCATCCTATCGGCGTTTGGTTACTCGATAAACACCTTGACCATGTTCGCGATGGTACTCGCCATCGGTCTACTCGTCGATGATGCCATCGTTGTTGTAGAGAACGTTGAACGTGTTATGCAAGAAGAAGGCTTATCACCGAAAGAAGCGACCAAAAAATCAATGGGTCAAATCCAAGGTGCGTTAGTTGGTATTGCAATGGTTCTGTCTGCGGTATTCGTCCCAATGGCCTTCTTTGGTGGCTCAACAGGGGCAATTTACCGTCAGTTCTCGATTACCATTGTATCGTCCATGATCCTGTCAGTTCTGGTGGCCATGATTTTAACACCGGCACTGTGTGCCACGATGTTGAAGCCAATTGAAAAAGGCAGCCATGGTAGTCAAAAAGGGTTCTTTGGATGGTTTAACAGAACGTTTGAAAAACAAGCTCACCACTACACAGACAGTGTAAGCCGCATGCTTAACGGCACAGGCCGTTACCTTGTAATTTACCTGATTTTAGTGGCAGGCATGGCACTCATGTTTGTTCGTTTACCGTCTTCTTTCCTACCTGCGGAAGACCAAGGTGTATTCCTGTCAATGGTTCAATTACCGCCAGGATCAACACAAGAACAAACCCAAGCCGTGTTGGATGAAGTCACTAACTACTACCACACTGACGAAAAAGACAATGTTGAATCAGTCTTTACTGTTGGGGGCTTTAGCTTTGCGGGTCAAGGTCAAAATATGGGTCTTGCCTTCGTCGTTCTGAAAAACTGGAGCGAACGTAAAGGTGATGAAAACCACGTTGATGCGATTGTACAACGCGCTAATATCGCGATGTCACAAAAACAAGAGGCGCTGATATACGCCTTTAACCTACCCGCGATTGTTGAGTTAGGTACCGCAGACGGTTTTGACTTCGAGTTAGTGGATAAGGGTAACTTAGGGCATGATAAGCTGATGCAAGCACGTAACCAATTACTTGGTTTAGCGGCTCAACATCCAGAAATGCTCCAAGGTGTTCGTCCTAATGGGCAAGATGATACGTCACAATACCGTGTCTACATTGACCAACAAAAAGCACAGGCACAAGGTGTCGCAATTAGCGATATTAACGCAACACTCAGCTCCGTCTTTGGTGGAAGCTATGTGAACGACTTTATCGACCGCGGTCGTGTTAAGAAAGTTTACGTACAAGGTGATGCCGAAAGTCGTATGTTGCCATCAGATATTAGCAACCTATATGTTCGTAATAACCAAGGTAAAATGGTTCCATTCTCTGCTTTCTTAGATGAGTCCAAAGACCCTTGGAAGTTTGGTTCACCACGTTTAGAACGTTATAACGGTGTGCCAGCAATGAACATTCAAGGCCAAGCAGCACCAGGTCAAAGTACCGGTGATGCGATGCTATTGATGGAAAAACTAACAACTGAAAACCTACCGGAAGGTATTGGTTATGAGTGGACGGGTATGTCCTATCAGGAACGTTTAGCAGGTAACCAAGCCCCTGCTCTGTATGCGATTTCCTTGATAGTGGTATTCCTCTGTCTGGCAGCACTTTATGAAAGCTGGTCAGTACCGTTCTCCGTTATGTTAGTGGTTCCACTGGGTATTATCGGTGCATTACTCTTCACCAGCGTCCGTGGTTTAGATAATGACGTTTACTTTAAGGTTGGCTTGTTAACAACCATTGGGCTCTCGGCGAAAAACGCAATCTTGATTGTTGAATTCGCCAAAGATCTGATGGAGAAAGAAGGTAAAGGGTTAGTTGAAGCAACGCTAGATGCCGTTAAGATGCGTTTACGACCAATCCTGATGACATCATTAGCATTTATGTTAGGTGTTATCCCGCTAGTGTTTAGTAATGGTGCAGGTTCTGCATCTCAGAACTCAGTTGGTACGGGTGTTCTGGGAGGTATGTTTGCTGCAACCTCACTGGCTATCTTCTTTGTTCCCGTCTTCTTTGTGGTGATCCGTCGCCGCTTCTCTAAGAAGTCTGAAGACATTGAACACAGTCATCCACCTGCAGCGCACTAATTGCTGATAGGTAGCATAATGATAGGAGCCACAGAAATGTGGCTCTTTTTTTTATCCTTAACTCAACACAGTTACCCTGTTTTGATTGTTTCTATCAATCCCATTCTATTTTTTGATTGCTTTGAAAAATGCATTCCCCCTTATACTCGTTAGCGATTAAGGGATTTTTTAATAGCAGGGAGCTGATAAATGAAATCAATAACACCACACACAATCACTGTTTTTTTCTTATTTTCACCACTCATCACTAACGCAAATGAGCTCAGCATTGATAAAGCCAAAATCATTAATATCAATGCTCCGCTAAAAAACCATATTTCATTCAATACATTTGAAACCTTATCTTCAAATGAACATGGTTTAGTTTTTAATAATGATATAGCCAGTAATAACAACCTGAGTGATAAGGCAGCAAAGTTAATACTCGCAGAAGTGACAGGCACCGAAGAAACGCAAATTCAAGGGGTCTTGGGTATCAAGGGGCAACGTGCAAACCTGGTTATTGCAAACCCAAATGGCATTTCGTGGAAAAAAGGCGCGATAAATAATATCAATAGCCTGTCTTTAATTGCAGGGAAATTAGAACAACAATACACTAGAAACAAAGAAAATAAGAAACAACTCGACCCTAAAAAACAGGAGGATTACAGTAACCTTAAATTTTCAACCCAACCGGCTGGGCTCGTCAGCATAAGCCAACAACAAGGCAATCCAATTCAGCTATCTAAAATGAATATTTTTGCCGATCAAATAAAACTGCAAAATAACCTCAATATCAATGCTGCCTTGCAAAACTACATCAGTGCGTCAGGCAGTGGAACACTTTCTCCCAGTGAAGGTGTGGTAAAACACAGCACTAAATTCAAAACAGATGTCCCTTATTTTCAAGGAAATCACTTTGAGTTAAGTGAACAAGCGAAATTAACAGGGCACACCGTAATGTTAGAAAGTCATCAATATCAATGCACTAATGATTTTCTTTGCCCTCAAAATAAAATCGATATACAGGGGATAATTAAAGCGATGAATTTTTCGTTGCGTGGCAACAGTGAAATTACAGTTACAAATACAGGAGTTATTCAGATAGGGAAAAATCAACAAGCACTTGTCGCACGCCCCCCTCAATAATATCAAAATGCAACACAACAATGTAAAGCGGCCTCAAAGAAGAGGCCGTAAGGTATATTTTTTGAATTACATCCAGAAAAACCAAGCAAATAATGAAATCACAATGATACAAGCGACATTCAGTACCGCTCCGACTCTCACCATTTCTATTTGGCGAATATAGCCCGAACCAAACACAATTGCATTTGGTGGTGTTGCGACTGGCAACATAAAGGCACACGAAGCACCGATACCAATAATCATTGTCAGCACAATTACTGGCATCCCCAATGCTTCAGCCACAGTTGCAAAAATAGGCACTAATAACGCAGCACTCGCAGTATTACTGGTGAATTCTGTCAAAATAATGATAAACGTTGTTACCGCTAAAATGATAACAAACCAATGGCTTTGACCAAATGTCAGCTGCATCCAATCCGCCATAATTTTACTTGCACCAGAAGAGCTTAAAATGGCACTCAGTGTTAGACCACCACCGAATAACATTAATACCCCCCACTCTGTATTTTTTTGGATCTGAGACCAGCTTGCAACACCCGTAACACAAATAAGAATTGCGGCACTCATTGCAATGATGGTGTCTAAATCTTTTACACCGCCGAATGCGTCGCTTATGAAAGTACTGGTGATCCAGCAGACTACTGCTAACAAAAATATGACCATTGCAGTAATGCGTTTGCCGTTCCACTGAACATGCTCTAATTCAATTTCAAAGCGGTGCTTAAGGTTTGGGCGCAGCATCATGTACATTAAAACAAACATCATTGGCAATAAGACAACCATAATTGGAATGCCATATTTCATCCAAGACAGGAAATCCAAACCTAAAGCAGAAGCTGCAATGGCATTTGGTGGGCTACCAACAATCGTTCCTAATCCACCAATACTCGCACTGTAAGCGACCCCTAGTAGCACAAATACAAATGTATTACGTTCATGGCGGACATCAAGATTGGATAGAATACCGAGCACAAGCGGTAGCATCATTGCCGCCGTTGCTGTATTACTGATCCACATTGAAAGGCCCGCTGTTACACCAAACAACAGCAATACGGCAACAGAAAGGCGCCCACGCGCAGCCATTAATAGGCGATTCGCAATAAGCCTATCTAAGCCTTGGATGTGCAAAGCTGTTGCTAATGCAAATCCACCGAAAAATAAGAAAATGATTGGGTTTGCAAAGGATTTAAGCGCATCCCCTGTGTTCATTAAACCCAGTCCCACCGCTAAAATAGGAATACATAACGCAGTCACAGTGACGTGTATCGCTTCAGTAAGCCAAAGCACACCAATAAATACCATCAAGGCTAGCCCTGCATTTGCTTTTTCATCAAAAGGTAGGTATTTCAAAAGTACAATTAGCAGCACAATATCAATCGCTAAAATAATCCACCCACGCTTATTTGCGGGGGTTGGACTAACTGCCGGCGTCAAAGATTCAGAAGCATCCATGTAAAACTCCATAGCTCGGAAGAAATTATTTTCGAGTATTATTGTTAATATTTATTTACGAGGTCTGAAATATAGAGTTAATTGAATGGAATGAAAATGTGTTGTAGCCAAAAGTGCGATCCATGCCGTGTAATTTGCTATGTTTTACCTTAAACTCCAAAAAACCGAACTATATAATCGCAAAAAACGAAGATTTAAATTTTAAAATAATCATTAAATCCAATATAAATCGCCATTTAAAACCTTCAAAAAAACCAATATAACCGACTGATTTCTATGAAAATAAACCTATTCATTTTTAATATTAATTTATTAATATAAAAACCAGTCAAAAATCATATCTCTTTACTACCCTTTGTTAGCGGGTAAAAGTGGTGGCATTAAACTCAATACGCGTTCTGGAGGAAAAAAAGCAACAGAATCTTGTTGAGATAATTCAGTATCAAAATTAAATGCTGTTATTTTTTCAATAATTAACTGAGTTTGCTGCTCACTCTGTGAAATAACATCGCCTTGTTGTGTGTTAAATAAACCCTCTGATTGTATTGTGCCACTGATAAATTCACTCAAACTCATAGAGTATGATTGGTTGTGCATCCTTATATTCAAATGGTTATGCGTTTTAGATTGCTCACCAAATACCTGCCTGATGATTAATGACGTCGATGAGTGCATATCAAAAATCACTAAGTCATCATTCTGGCGTAACGTTATAAGCGATTGTTGATTTAGTGGAGGTAAAATGAGTAAATCATCTTTTTCATCATAGCTGTCATTGTCAATAATAATCGTTTGGTAATTTAACCATGCCTCTTGGGTAATTAAATAGCTATCTTGCCCTTCCCCACCACTTAAAATGATATTTTTCACATTTTTTATTATTGATGGGCTCAAAATATCATGTTCTTTCCCACCTTGAATAATCAAAGATGAACTTAGATGATTAGGATTAGTAGATTGGCTATTTATCAGATCAATGTAAAATATTTCTCCACTTTCAGCAGACATTAATAAACCATCTTCAAGCCGTTCGACTTTTTTAAATTGATAATTAGGGTAAAGATCAATTATAGAAGGTAAATCAGCAGGGTTATTCAGTATTGAGCCCTCAGAAAATGCAACAATGAGTTCCTTTTCTGTTGCAAAGTATTGTTCATATATTTTTTTTTGCTTTTTATCAAAGATTAATCCTCCCGAATGAGTTGTATTCATACCTAAAAATTGCAGTTCATTTTCTGAAGAAAGTTGATGCGCAATGATTATTTTTCCTTGAACACTCCAAGCCGGGAGTATTTTTTCATTATCAACACTTTTAATACCAAGTAAAGCAAGAGCAGGCTTATCTCGATAAATATATTCTAAGTCTCGCCACCAGTATGCATGATCCTTAAACCATTTATCATTCAATGCAACAATGGATGAATCTCCATTTGCATTTAACTGGCTAACGACACCAAAGCTATCAATAAGTAGCAAGTTCCCTTTCCATGTAAACACACTCTCTAAATTTGGCGTATACATAAACCATGCTGAAGGTTTAATCACATTTAAGACATCTTGCCCAGCGCCTTCTTGCCGATATAGTGATTTTTGCGTATCACTATAGAAGTAAAAAACTTCAATACCGTCACTATCAAACAATGAAGTAACTAAATGTAAGTCTTCGGGAATTGCCCAGTGGCTTTGCTTCAACGTACGATCAACAGGAAAATGGCCAAACCCTAATGATGCTGATAGGTTAGGCTTAATCAGTTTATTATCTTGTGGCCTGATCCAGTAGCGGTGTTGAGTTTGATTATGGTCACTTCCAGATATCATCACTAAGTTTGCTAAGTTTGAGTTCTTTAAATCTGATATTACAATATTATTTTTATTATCAATTAAATAATTTTTTAAAATTTCCTCTGGTTCAACTTCCTCTAATTGAGTATGTGTACTGGCTAAATAAACGAGTGTTTCAGGCGTTGAAACGATACTCACTAATTCAATATTATTTTCTACAATTTGGTAGTTTGCCACCTCCAATGAGTCTTGATATCGACAAGAAAAATAAATGATTTTTTCTTCTGGCCAAACTTTTAAAATATTCAAATTACGAGATATTTTATTTTCTAACCGATATTCAAAAAGAATGTTTCCATTGTTAAGATCTGTAACCCAAATCAAAGGAGATTCTAATGAATAAAAAATAGCCTTATCATTTCTAACACCCGCTAGTAACGCATTTTTTTTCTCTGTTTCAATTGAGTGTGTAAATATTACTTTTTCCGTTTTTACATCAAAGTAAGCCCGCCCTAAATTATTTCCATGGTGCTGGTAATTTTCAATAATAACATATTGTTGATGTGACTTTTGATCTTGGGCTAAGGTATGTAAGTATGCACCAAAGCCCTTTATATTATCTTTCCATGTATCTTCATCAACACTCACCGTTTTAATTGATTTTGTTTTAAACTCTATCTCATTTATTTCATTGCCATTTTTAACAATATAATATTTGCTTCCAGAATTTTTATTCTCAATATGAATATCAACATCTCCAATTCTAACCCTATCTTCAAATATTTGAATACGTTCATCTTTGATTTCTTTTGAATTAATAAACCATTGAGATGGAGTTTGATCAACTGGGCTATCTGATAGTAATATTTTAACGCCCTCATTAAGATTAACGATATACTTACCGCCTCTACCTTCCAATCTATAATCAATAAGCCCCTGCCACTCTTTTGGCAAAGTAGGTATAATTAAATTACGTTTTTTAGTATCTAATTTAACGGTTATAGGGGTGTTTACATACTCATGATAAATGTGGGTAATTGTATTTTCACTTGGGAAGATATAAAAGTCATAATCAAAATTATCAGTTTGCTCTAGCCTACGAATAACATCAAAGCCATTATCGTGCCTTGTCGTAGCTCCTGGCCATAAATTATAATCATATTTAATATATGATTTTGGCGTGATTGGCAAAAAGAGGCTTTCTTGTGAAGAGAAATCTACCATGTGATTGCTATTTGCATAGCCTATTCCAGTACGAATATTAATTGCTTGCTGCCTATCATGCACCATAGTTGGAAAATTACCCGCCCAAAAAAGATAATTCTTCCGCCCACCCCCTGATGATTTTTCACTTGTACGGTAAATATACTGGCTATCAAACTCAATTTGGTTCGTTTCTAAATCTACCGTTTTAAACACCGCACCAAATTTAGGTATTAAAACTTTATTATCTTTCGAGTATTCATATCCATTGCCTTGGTATGCATTATCCAAAGCGCTAAAATACAAACCAACCGCCTTGGCATCTTCACCAATAATAGCAAAATTACGCACAAGTGCAGTAAACCCTATACCAAGACCTGCAACAATAACACCGACTCCACTTAAAGAGGCTGATACCGTCGAATAACCAAAAGCATCTGCTCCTATAGCTACACTACTTGTCAAAAAACTAGCTGAATCAAAAGCCAATTGCGTTCCAAATGTAATTGTTTGTGGTTCGTTTTCAGCTTGCGTCATTTCGTAAACATCAAACCCAATTAAGGCTCCATTAAAAAATGTTGATAGACCTTCATTTGCAACCTTAGCCAGTGAAGATGAAAAAATAGTCATTGAGGATGCCACAGATTTATTCTGGTACCTCAGTGCTGTTTTAACAAGTTCTGCCATATGAGCAACATCTTTTGCGGTACTATGGGCGATTAATGCATAGTTAAGATAAGTGTGAATTTTTAAAGCCATCGCTAGATTTGATGTATCTGAAGTCTCTGTGTTTACATTCCGATTTCTATCTTCCACCCATTGAATGATAGATTGAATCGCAATGCCTGCATTCAATCCATCAATAGAATCACCTTCAGCACTTTCAGGCTTTAATTTAAACTCCTCTTCGATAAGATGGTAATAACGACCAAACTCCATCATTTTATCTAAGCTATATTGGTGAAAATCTTTAAATGTTTTATCCGTTGTTTCAACCCACCGCGTCAGGCTTGGATCATCTAAATGGATAAGTTGAAGACGATAATGGCCCTCTTTGACTTCCTCTACATTATAAAATAAAGGAAGCCATCGACCATCAAGTTCGTTTTCTACCGATAATTTAAATGTTGCCTCATGAATTTTTTCTGCCCACTGATTTGCATCTAAGATCATTAATGACCTTTTTAATTGCAAATCTTGGTATATTTCATCTTGGTTTTTTAATATTAATCTTGCTTTATTCTGCCTAGTTTCTATTGTTGTAAGATCATCATTTTCGCTTAAATTTTCAACTGTAAGCTGGCTACCTATTGGGACACGCCCCATTTTGTTGGTATCGATATAAACGAGATTAAAAGCGGGTTTCCCATCTATATCAAACGCGGAATAATACGGTGCAAATTTTTTTTCAATAAAAAACTTTCTCACTGCCTCAAACAAACTTTGGTTATCATCAAATGCAAAAACACCAAAATTAGGATCATAAAAATAGTAAGTTTTCTTCCCTTTTTCTATTCTTTTTCCCAACATCATTGAATGATTATTACTATTTAATGCAAACATCATTGTTTCATCACGAACATCTAATATCTCTTGAATCTTATTCAGCCCCATTTTTCCATAGGAAAAAGAAGCCTCTACAGCATCGGTATTTGAGTGTAAGTTTTTCAGCCCCTCTTTTAAGAAAACAGAGTTTTTATCATCTGGATTTGCAGCTGCGACATAGAGTTTATCAATTAGCTTATCTGCACCATTTTGTCCATCTTTTGCCAATGCAACAGACATTGCTCTAACGAGAGGATAACAGCGCCCACCTGATTCACTTTTAATAACAGATAAATAAAAATCTTGTGGTATTAGTCGGTTCGCTTTGCTGCCATTTTCATAAAAAAACTCGCTAATTTTTCCCGTTTCGGTAAGAATTTTATCAATATATTCGGCATAACCAGCCTCTTGAATCCGCCGATATAACGCACCTTTTTCTTTTGCAGAGAGTTCAGCTATCACATATCGTTTTTTTAATTCCCAAGATGTTGATGCCCTATCAATCCCATTAATAATAATATCTTTATAATTTTCCATTCCCTCATGAAACTCATGACTAAATTCACTATTTTTTGATGTTTTATGTAAGTATAATAAATTCTCATAACGCTCAATGATTGTTAATCGACCATATTCCTCTGTTTTAGATGACGAAGAGCCTGACTTATATCCTCTAACAACAAAGTCCATGCCTTTATTTTTTTTAAGTAATTGCAAATAGAAAGCATATTCAACCTCAAGTAAACTTGAGTATATTTCATTAAATTGTTTATTTTTTATGGTATCTAGAACTTGATTAACGTCAAGCGCCGCCTTCATATCAGCAATAATATTTTCATCATTAATTCTCTTCAAGTTTAATTCTATACTCTTTATTCTATTTTTTAACTCATCTGATCTCACTTGAACTTTTCTTTTTACTTCATTAGCTAGATTTAGCCAATGAGTAGAGCTAGTTGAGTTTTTATCCGACGTTGAGTATTCTTCTGCTGTAGAAATATAGACATCTAACTTTTTTGAAAAAATGTTTAATTTTTCATGCATATTATTTCGATAAAGATTAAATTCAGCTATTTTCTCATCTAAAGAATAACTTCCAGCTGATTTAACGTTAACATTGTTAGGCTCAAAAATAAGCCCTTCATATTCATTCCTATTTTGAATAACTATTTTCCAATCACTAACATCAAAATATAAAAAAATAAAATTATCACCGTTGATTTCACTTTTATAATCACGTTCATCTATCGCCATGACAACATTATCGTAAAGTAAGGAACTATTATAACGAGCGTCATAATAAACCCTGTATTTCTCAGCATTTAATTCCGTCACGATAACCGAGCCTTTTTTAACCTCACTTAAAAATAAAAAATCGTAATCTGGTGCGGTCTTTTTTATATCAATATAATTAGAGAAGCCCTTATCAGATTCCTTCGAACTGGTATCTAAGAAGTAACTATTGAGTGAATATGAAAGATCTGGATGGTAGGTTTCATCAACATACTTTATTTCATATTCAGATCCTTCATTACGATAAAATACAATTTTTCCACTTTCAGGTATTTCTTTTATATCATTAAGGTAACTCGCATTAATTTTATATGCATAGCAAAATTGTTCAGGGTTTAATACAAACTGCTGTATATCTCGACTTGGCTGTATTATACTTACTTCTAAGCTTGGGTCACTCAACCCTATTTTCAAAAATTTATCTTTAATAGTCTGAGAAATAAGAGCTGGGTCTTTAGGGTCATAGCCAAAGCGTTGTAGTGTTCTTGGTAATGTATTTTTTAATTTTTCACCTGTAAGTAACGACTCAGTAGTAGCCTTCGCCATCATTAATGCCCTTGATTCACCATGGCTGCTCGATTGCCCCTCGACTGTCTCTGAATAGGAAATCCCTGTCGTTAGCCTTTTCATACCCGTTGGCGTATGCTCAATGAGTGCATCTGAAGGTAAGAGTAGTTTTAATTGCTGACCCACTTCTTTCGCTGATTCAACACTTGCTTCTGATAAATAAATAACTGCTTGATCAGTTCTGTTGCCTAATTTTCTTGGCCCCATAATTTTAGCTTGAGTAACTCTTTTTTGTGGGTCATTGTCATATAAATTAATTAACGCAGCCGCTAAATTATCATAATTTTGTTTATTAACATTAACTGTTAATCGAGCCATTAATTTAGAACTTCCTAAATAACGTTGCCGATAATCTTTTGGTAAAATACGATATGCGCTGGCACTTAATAGCTTTTCTTGATTTAGCTTAAAAAAAGATTCTTCATTTTGCCCTTGAACTTTAATATTGATCTTTTTTCTGACATCTGAATTGAGAAGTAATTTAAATTTTTCTAGAAATAATTTTCTTTCTTCAATATTTAACCTAGATACTTCTGAAGGTGTATCATTACTATATAGATGATAAATAATGTCTGTGATTTTATCTTCAATATATTTCTTTTTTGCTCTTAGTGTTGAGTTCCAATTAAAGTTATTATTCTTATAGCCGACTTTAACCTCTCTAACTAAGTCTATAATTTCCTGATCAGTTTTTGCTTTACCCCTTCCCAATCTTGCAATTGCGAGCAATGATTTATAACATTCCGTTTCCATAGATTTATCCTTTAATATTAATTTTCATTAATTACAAACATCTTATTACTATCATAAAAAATAGAATTTATTACGTTCGTTCTTATGAAAAATAAAATTTTAAGATAAACTTTTAAATAGAAAGATTAATATTTTTAAAATTAATTAAAGTATCATTTATTTCAGATATAAAAAAACGGGACGCTTTCGCCTCCCGTTTCAGTCAATTTGCTAAGCAATTAAATTATGCTTGGCCTTTAACTTCTTTTAAGCCGTTGAATGGTGCGCTGTTACCCAGAGCTTCTTCGATACGGATTAATTGGTTGTATTTAGCAACACGGTCAGAACGGCTCATAGAACCTGTTTTGATTTGACCTGCAGCAGTACCAACCGCTAAGTCAGCGATAGTTGCATCTTCAGTTTCACCTGAACGGTGAGAGATAACCGCTGTATAGCCAGCATCTTTCGCCATTTTAATTGCAGCCAGAGTTTCAGTTAAAGAACCGATCTGGTTGAACTTAATCAGGATTGAGTTAGCAATACCTTTATCGATACCTTCTTTCAGGATCTTAGTATTGGTTACAAACAGGTCGTCACCAACCAGTTGGATTTTGTCACCAAGAACTTTAGTTTGGTATGCGAAACCATCCCAGTCAGACTCATTCAGGCCATCTTCGATAGACACGATTGGGTACTGTTTAGTCAGTTCTTCTAAGTAATGAGTAAATTCTTCTGAAGTGAAGGTTTTGCCTTCGCCTTTCAGTTCATAGTTACCTGTTTCTGCGTTGAAGAACTCAGATGCAGCACAGTCCATCGCTAAAGTAACGTCTTTACCTAATACATAACCCGCTTGCTCAACCGCTTCTTTGATAGCGGCTAACGCTGCTGCGTTAGATTCTAAGTTGGGTGCATAACCACCTTCATCACCAACAGCGGTGTTCATACCTTTAGATTTCAGTACTTTTGCTAAGTGATGGAAAATTTCAGAACCCATACGAACCGCTTCTTTCAGCGTTGGTGCGCCAACAGGTTGGATCATAAATTCTTGGATATCAACGTTGTTATCTGCGTGCTCACCACCGTTGATGATGTTCATCATTGGCAGAGGCATAGAATATTGGCCGTGAGTTCCGTTCAGGTCAGAAATATGCTCATACAAAGGCATACCTTTTGCCGCTGCTGCTGCTTTTGCGTTTGCTAAAGAAACAGCCAGAATTGCGTTCGCACCAAATTTAGATTTGTTTTCAGTGCCATCAAGGTCAATCATGATTTTATCGATGTTTGCTTGATCTTTTGCATCTTTACCGATTAGGGCTTCTGCGATTGGGCCATTAACTGCACCAACAGCTTTCAGAACACCTTTACCCAGGAAACGAGCTTTATCACCGTCACGCAGCTCAAGAGCTTCACGAGAACCTGTAGATGCACCTGATGGTGCAGCTGCTAAACCAACAAATCCACCTTCTAAGTGAACTTCAGCTTCAACAGTTGGGTTACCACGAGAGTCAATGATTTCACGGCCGATCACTTTAACAATTTTGGACATTAGGTTTTCCTCAGTACAAGTTAAATTTCGGGAAGTTGGTGCCATTGCGCCGACTTCCCCATATCTTATTTCAACTCACCTTTCTGGTACTTACCAGCGGCTTTAACAAAACCTGCAAATAACGGGTGACCATCTCTTGGGGTCGAAGTGAACTCTGGGTGGAATTGGCAAGCCACAAACCAAGGGTGATTTGGGTTTTCGATAATTTCCACCAGCTTGTTATCTA
Source organism: Providencia sp. (assembly GCF_040396775.1). Taxonomy (GTDB): domain Bacteria; phylum Pseudomonadota; class Gammaproteobacteria; order Enterobacterales; family Enterobacteriaceae; genus Providencia. Next base: position 143,304 of record NZ_JBEBNT010000002.1, on the reverse strand, counting down.
CTGAACGACCTGCAATTTTCAGGCCCGCATCTTCGATGCGTTTCAGTAATAAATTATTCACTTCATAGCGATGGCGGTGACGTTCAATGATGGTGTCAGCACCATACATATCACGCACTAAACTGCCATTCACTAAATGGCATGGCTGGCCGCCAACACGCATTGTACCGCCAAGGTCGCTCTCTTCAGAACGCACTTCAACGTTACCCTCTTCATCACGCCATTCTGTAATCAGCGCAACAACTGGGAATTTACAATCTGCTTTGAATTCTGTTGAGTTTGCATCTGCCATGTTGGCAACATTACGTGCAAATTCAATCAGAGCAACTTGCATACCCAAACAAATACCTAAATAAGGAATTTTGTTCTCACGTGCATATTGTGCCGTCAGAATTTTCCCTTCAACGCCACGCTCACCAAAACCACCTGGGACTAAAATTGCGTCCAGACCTTTCAGTAATTCAACACCACGTGTTTCGATATCTTGCGAGTCGATTAACTTGATATTCACCGTTAAGCGATTTTTCAAGCCACCGTGTTTCAGTGCTTCGATAACGGATTTATATGCATCTGGTAGCTCAACGTATTTACCCACCATTCCAATAGTGACTTCACCCGCTGGATTAGCTTCTTCGTAAATAACTTGTTCCCACTCAGATAAATTTGCCTCAGGCACATCGATATGGAAACGGCTACAGATGTATTCATCCAAACCTTGGGATTTTAACAAAGCTGGAATTTTATAAATAGAATCAACGTCTTTCAGTGAGATAACTGCTTTTTCTGGCACATTACAGAATAACGCGATTTTCGCACGTTCATTCGCAGGGATCACACGGTCTGAACGACAAATTAATACGTCAGGTTGAATACCAATGGACAGCAACTCTTTCACAGAATGTTGCGTTGGTTTGGTTTTCACTTCACCTGCAGCTGCAAGGTATGGCACTAAGGTTAAGTGCAAGTATAGTGTACGTTCACGACCCACTTCCGCCGCCATTTGGCGAATAGCTTCTAAGAATGGCAGGGATTCGATATCACCGACTGTTCCGCCAACTTCAACGAGAACAACATCATGACCTTCACCACCACGGATGATACGGTCTTTGATTTCATTAGTGATATGAGGGATAACTTGAATGGTAGCGCCTAAGTAGTCGCCACGGCGCTCTTTGCGCAGAACTTCAGAGTAGACACGGCCTGTCGTAAAGTTATTACGACGTGTCATTTTAGTACGGATGAAACGCTCATAATGACCCAAATCCAAGTCAGTTTCAGCGCCGTCTTCTGTAACGAAAACTTCCCCGTGTTGGGTTGGGCTCATTGTACCTGGGTCTACGTTAATGTAGGGATCCAGTTTCATAATGGTTACATTGAGTCCACGGGCTTCGAGTATAGCCGCCAAGGAGGCTGCGGCAATGCCTTTACCCAGAGAGGATACGACCCCGCCGGTCACAAAAATATAGTTAGTTTTCATGCTGAACCTGAAAGTTTAGGTTTAAAAGATGATGGATATAACAGGACGGGAAAACAGTATACCCGAACCTTAATTTCGCTACAAATGTTCTAAGCATAATAAGGCTAAATTTCATCAATACTCTAATATTATCAGCAAGTTAAAAACGAAAATTATTTATCGCTTCAAAAATAGTCATCTGCGTCTGTTTTTATACATTAACACAGTTTAAAGGCAAAAGCTAAATCCTTTCAGCTCGTTATGTGGCGTAAAAAATGCGATTCTGCACTAAGTTTGATTTTGAATAACTATTTACTCTATCACAAGGCATTTAACGCCCAAAAGTGCCACGTTATTCATTGTTTTTGAATCTTTGTTTGGGAATGTTGAATAAATTACTTTTAGAATAAACCAACAATATCCAAATCTTAAAACGACAAATAGTTTCAATACTTACATGTAATGGCTCTAAATAGTTCGCATTACAGCTAGGCAGCAAGAGAGGATATCTCGGGGAGCATAGACCCGTGTAGCCGAACGCAGCCAACAACGCTGTAGTGCGAAATATGACGAGACATTTTATTCTTGGCTTTTAACCTGCAGCCAGAGTGCCTCCATCTCCTCAAGTGTAGCATTTTCTACAGACTTACCACTTTCAGATAAACTTTTTTCGATTTGCCTAAAACGTCGTTCAAATTTATTACACGCTTTTTGCAGTGCAATTTCAGGCTTATAGCCTAGATGACGAGACAAATTTACCGTCGCAAATAGTAAATCCCCAATTTCCTCTTCTAGGCGGCCTTGGTCTACAACCACCTGAGTGGCTTCTTCCATGACTTCTTCAAGTTCTTCATGAACCTTCCCAACTACTGGGCCAAGCGTATCCCAGTCAAAACCAACAGAAGCGCAACGTTTTTGAATTTTATAGGCTTTCATCAATGCAGGAAGTGAGTTGGGAATGTCATCAAGTACAGAAAATTGTGACTTTTCAGCGCGTTCTTTTGCCTTGCGCTTTTCCCATCCTTCAATCACTTCAGAACTTGAAAGTTGATTATTCACATCAAAGATATGTGGGTGACGATGCTCAAGTTTATCGCTAACTGCTTGGCAGATATCATTGAAATCAAAGAGTGACTTTTCATTCGCCATTTGTGCATAAAAAACGACTTGAAATAATAAGTCCCCCAGTTCACCTTTTAGGTCGGAAAAGTCCTCACGTTCTATCGCATCAAGCACTTCATAAGTTTCTTCAAGTGTGTAGGGTGCAATCGTTTTAAATGTTTGTACTTTGTCCCAAGGGCACCCCGTTTGCGGGTCGCGCAGCTGCTCCATAATGGATAATAAGCGTTCTATTTGACGATTTTCCTGACTCATTGTATTACCCTTTGATTTTCTTTTGTTTCTACATAGCTATCTTTATCTCAAACTTACCAGATATAAAGGCTAATCAACAAATTTTTCCCAACAAATGAGAAAACAAAGAAAAAATTATTTTCAAAATATAAAAATGGTGATTTATAAAGCTGCCGATTTTCAAAATAGTTTGTGTTGTAGGTAGGCGGCAAGATTAGCTATCTTGGGGAGCATACATAAGTATGTGACCCAAGTAGCTAAATGCAGCCAACAACGCTGCGGCTCAAAATATAAAAATGGTGATTTATAAAGCTGCCGATTTTCAAAATAGTTTGTGTTGTAGGTAGGCGGCAAGATTAGCTATCTTGGGGAGCATACATAAGTATGTGACCCAAGTAGCTAAATGCAGCCAACAACGCTGCGGCTCAAAATATAAAAATGGTGATTTATAAAGCTGCCGATTTTCAAAATAGTTTGTGTTGTAGGTAGGCGGCAAGATTAGCTATCTTGGGGAGCATACATAAGTATGTGACCCAAGTAGCTAAACGCAGCCAACACCCCTACAACGCAAAATATGACGAAAATCACTGAGAATGGCGTTTGGCCTCAATAACATCGGCTAATTGATTCAACTTAGCTAACACCCTGCCTAGCACCTCGATATTATAAATCTCTACAGTCATATCGATGGTTGCTAGCTGTTGCTTAACATCACTACGGCTACTGACGCCTAGCACGTTAACTTTCTCGTTAGCGAGGATTGTGGTGATATCACGCAGTAAACCACTACGGTCATTTGCGACTACTCTGACCACAAGGGAATAGCCACTGGAGTAGTTTTCACCCCATACTGCATCTATCACACGTTCTGGGGCATGGCTTTGTAGCTCAGCAAGTTGTTCGCAGTCCACACTGTGAATTGAGATCCCGCGCCCTTTGGTGATAAAACCGACTATTTCATCCCCTGGGATCGGTTGGCAGCATCTTGCGATGTGGTGCATCAAATTACCAACACCTTCAACAACAACACGGCCGCTACTGTGAGAAGGTGCTCTTGGTACTGAAGATTTATTTTCTAACGTCTTCAGTGCTGCACGGTCTTCTTCTTCTGCAGTGGCTTTATTGAATTTACTTTGTAAGAAATTCACCAACTGGTTAATTCGAATATCACCACCACCAATACCTGCTAATACTTCATCCAGCGAATGAACGTTATAACGAGCTATAAGCAGCTTTTCCGCTTCACGCAGGCTAATATCGAGCTGGGATAGCTCGCTATCTAAAATCTGACGCCCTGCAAGTATGTTTTTGTCTCTATCTTGTTTACGGAACCAATTTTGAATTTTTGCACGCCCACGGCTTGTTGTGACATAACCTAGATTCGGGTTTAACCAGTCACGGCTAGGGTTCGGGTGTTTTTGAGTGATAATTTCAATTTGGTCCCCCATTTGCAGCTGATAGCTAAATGGCACGATCCTACCACTAATTTTTGCACCTATACACCGGTGCCCGACATCGCTGTGAATATGGTAGGCAAAATCAAGTGGGGTTGAACCCGCAGGTAAATCAACGACATCACCTTTCGGTGTGAAAACATACACTCGGTCATCAAACACTTGACTTCGAACTTCATCAAGCATTTCACCTGAGTCAGCCATCTCTTCTTGCCATGCGATTAATTTACGCAACCATGCAATGCGATTCTCGTAGCTGCTTCCCTTGCCAATTCCCGTTGCACCTTCTTTATATTTCCAGTGCGCCGCTACCCCCAATTCAGCATCTTCATGCATCTGCCGAGTACGTATTTGAATTTCAAGAGTTTTACCGTTAGGCCCTAACACGACGGTATGAATTGATTGATAGCCATTTGGCTTCGGGTTTGCTACATAGTCATCAAACTCATCTGGAAGATGGCGAAAATGCGTATGCACAATACCCAGCGCCGCGTAACAATCTTGTAAACGCTCAACCACGATACGCACAGCCCGCACATCGAACAGCTCATCAAACGCTAATGATTTTTTCTTCATTTTGCGCCAGATACTGTAGATATGCTTGGGACGACCGTAAATATCAGCCTGAATGTTTTCCTTTAACATATATTTACGCAATGTACCGACAAAATTATCTATATAATCTTCACGGTCAATGCGTCGCTCATGGAGTAACTTAGCGATTTTTTTGTATTCATCAGGGTGCAAGTAACGGAAACAGAAATCCTCTAATTCCCATTTTAATTGTCCAATCCCTAAGCGGTTTGCTAATGGCGCATAAATATTGGAGCATTCTTTCGCGGCTAATACACGTTCATCTTCCGTGGCATCTTTAACTTCGCGTAAGTGTGCAATACGCTCTGCTAACTTAATGACTACACAGCGAAAATCCTCCACCATCGATAATAACATTCGGCGGATATTGTCAACTTGGACGGAACTAGTTTCACTTGATTGTGTCGCTTTTAATTGACGGATAGCATCCATTTCAAGCACGCCTTTAACCAATTCGTGAATCGAATTTCCGAACTCATCAATGACTTCTTGCTCTTCCAGTTTGCCTTCTTCAACTAACGGAAATAATAATGCGGCTTGTAAGCTGCCGATATCCATGCTGAGCGTGGATAAAATTTCGGTCATTTCGATGCCACGCCACAGCAATAACGGCCCAATTTCTTGGTCTGCTAATTTATCGTGACAAAACTGCCAGGTATGGATGAGCTTTTCTTCTGATTGTTTATTGCTCAAACCCAGACCGCCTACCCATTTTTCCGGGGCAAACTCACCTGCTGGGGTAAGATGTGCACTTCTTACTGCAACCATATATTCTCCCTACCTGTTAATGCTCTGGTCGACGGATAAATAGTGCCATTGATTCTAAATGGCTAGTGTGCGGAAACATGTCTAACATCCGCAAATGTAACAATTGATACCCCGCATCAAGCAATACTTTACTGTCCCTTGCTAATGTTGTTGGGTTACAAGAAACATAGACAATTTTTTCAGGCATCAGTTTAATTAAATGTTCCATCACACCAGCAGCACCTGCTCGAGCTGGATCTAATAACACTTTATTGAACCCTTGGGCTGCCCACGGTTGCGTGTGAATTTCCGCTTCTAGGTTTTCATTATAGAAGGTCGCATTGGAAATAGTATTGAGCTGAGCGTTGTTTCGTGCCTGTTCGACTAAATTTTCGACACCTTCAACCCCGACAACCGATTTTGCTAATCGCGCTATTGGTAACGTAAAGTTACCCATTCCGCAAAAAAGGTCTAATACCCTGTCTTCACGTGTTAGATCTAACCATGCTAACGCCTGTGCCACCATCAATTGGTTCACTTGCCCGTTTACTTGGATAAAATTTAAGGGATTAAACTTAAGCACTTCACCCGCAACTTGGTATTCAGGCATTGGTGAATTCGCCGTCAAAGTCTCTAATGCGTTATCATTCCCTGCCAACCAAATAGACACACTATATTGGTTTTCAAAATCGCTAAGTTTCTGTTTATCTGCATGAGAAAAAGGCACTAAATGACGTATCATGATGATATTGCTGTTATCTGCATGAATAAGCTCAACATGGCCTAATTTTGGCTTAATACCCAGTTGGTTAAGACATTCAGAAAGCGGCTTAAGTAAGGCATCCAGCTCAGGGGCTAATACAGGGCAATTTTTAATATCAACGAGTGTATTCGATTGTGTTTGGCGAAAACCCATAACCAATAGTTGATTTTTAGGCTGATATTGCAGACCTAAACGCGCACGACGTCGATAACCATAAGACTCGCCACTCATCACAGGAGCTGCGTTTTTATCAACCCCAGTTTCCCTCATCATTAAATATTGTAAAGCCTCTGCTTTACTTGTTCTTTGTAATTCAATATCAATATGTTGCTGTTGGCAGCCACCACATTGATTAAAATAGCGGCATAAGGGTTTTACCCGCTGTGGGCTTGTTGATAAACGTTTAACCACTTTTGCTTTTGCAAAACTGCGTTTATCTTCCGTTAGCTCAATTTGTGCCTCTTCCCCAGGCAATAAATCCGCAACAAAAATTGTTTTTCCATCAAGGCGCGCAATACCTTGCCCAGCGGCATCTAAGCTATCAGCAATAACCGTAAGTTGACGGCGTGGAGTGGTGCGGCGGTTCGGAGAATAAAATTGAGCCATAAGTCATCACAACGAAGTATTAGTTACAAAAAAGGGTTCTTGCTTGCTTCCATTTCAGGCATTTTTGATACATGAAGAGGGAAAAACAGACATGTCTAGTATACCTGTTTTTCCTTTTATTTTATTGCCTACTTTTCGACTTTATTGCTTAGCGAATTAATATTATTAATTACTCACCATAAATTTTCTATATTCTTCATAGGCATAGTGATCTGTCATCCCGCTAATATAGTCCTGAATCAAACGAGCTCGGTAATAAAACTCAAGAATAGATTTATCCTCTTCATTCGTTGCAGACACTTTCTCAAGCGCCTCATTGTAGGATAAGCGGTGCTTGTTGGATAACTTATGGAATAGCCGCGTTTCAATAAAAAAGTGTTTGTGGTAGTTTTTTTCGACTAAATCTGCAAAGTCAGCCCGGCTCATCATCAATAACGGGCTATAAAAATCGAGTAAACCACTGATAATTTTATAACCTTGTAATTCTAGTTGTTCGACTTCGTGATGATTAAACACATGTTTAAATGCAACGGTTTTCAATACTTTCAGCAAGCGATGCTCAGGGCTTTTGTCTTCTAATAACGCGCTATTAAAATTACCATGATAGATCTCAGGTAGGTTTTTAATAAAACGTTGGGCGCTATAGTGCGCTAATTTACCTGTAATATTAACGCGTAGGTACATAAAGAACTGGTCTTGCTGAATACGCCTTGTGTGATTATCACTAATATTGTTATAAGCACGCATAATGGTTTGGTCGAATAAATCATTCGACTCAACTTCGCCCCACTCTGCACGCAAATAATCAATCAGTTGCTCAACGGTAAATATCCCTTTCTCTGCGGCATCATCCAAATCGGCAATACAATAAGAGATATCATCAGCCGCCTCCATAATGTAGGAAAGTGGGAAACGGCAATATTTTTCCATATCGAGTTTTTTGGTGAGTTCGCTAACAAAATCCGCTTCAGACCAGTAATACCCTGGTTTTTTCATCAAATAATCAAATTCTGCGGGAATAGGTTCTAAATCATAAGCACCACGTGTATATTTCAAGATGGCACCAATTTGTGCATAGGTTAGGTTAAGTTTCAGCAAGCGGTGAGCCATTCGCAAACCTTGTGCATTCCCTTCAAATGAACATAAATCTTGTTTTAATTGGCGGCGAAAAAGGTCTTGTTTCTCATTCCCTGTTAATTGCAATGCTTGAATTTGACAAGGGTCAGGCAAGTCTGGTGAATAAACGTAATCAGGGTAAAGTAACTTACCAAACCAACGCTGAATAGCGGCTTCACCGAAGTGCCCGAAAGGTGGATTGCCGATGTCGTGCATCAAGCAGGACATTTCCACTAGGCTTTCAAAAGCATCACAACGCTCATCTAACCCATAGGTTTCTAACAGTTTTTTCTTTTTTAGCTCACCAAGCACCGTTTTACTGATGTAACGCCCGACTTGCTGAACTTCGAGCGAATGCGTTAACCGGCTACGCACCGCCGCATTTTGTTCTAATGGGAAAACCTGTGTTTTTTGTTGTAAACGGCGAATAGCAGCGGAGTTAATAATGCGCCCGCGGTCACTTTCAAATAAGCGGTTTACAGCGTCTTCATCCTGCGGTGAGACTTTCTGGTTTTTAGCACTGCTCATGTAGTTACGTTGAAAGCTCAGTTTCTTTAGAAAATTAATCTCACCCACGCTGCCACCTTCCCTATCTCGATTGATGCTTCATTATATAGCCTAAATACAGGAAAAATACTTCACGACTCACCTTTCAATGTTACACTTCGTGCATCTTTGTAATTTCGTTGTCGAAATTCGAGTTGTTGCAAAAAAATTTGCGAACCCGCTCGAAGAATACAGCTCTAACACAATAAAACATTATCTTCCCTAGTCAAAATATTGACACTAATCGTACACATTGAGCAGGGAAAAGGAGACAAAATGAAAGTTGGGATCATTGGTGCGATGGAGCAAGAAGTTGCCATTTTGCGCTCACAAATTGAAGGCAGCCAAACCATTAGCCGTGCAGGCTGTGAAATTTATACTGGTAAAATCAACGGTGTGGATGTTGCCCTATTAAAATCAGGTATCGGCAAAGTTGCTGCCGCCATTGGTACAACCTTGTTATTAGAGCATTGCCAGCCTGATGTAGTGATTAACACAGGTTCCGCTGGCGGGTTAGACCCTCGCTTAAATGTGGGTGATATCGTTGTTTCTACCGAAGTGCGTTATCACGATGCCGATGTCACCGCATTTGGCTATGAACCGGGTCAGATGGCACAATGCCCGCCTGCATTTGTTGCCGATAGCAAACTGATTGATGTGGCTGAGCAGTGCATTCAGTTGCTCGATATGAATGCAGTTCGTGGTTTAGTGTGCAGTGGCGATGCTTTTATTAATGGTGCAGAGCCGTTGGCACGTATTAAAGCAACCTTCCCACAAGTTGCTGCCGTTGAAATGGAAGCCACTGCGATTGGTCAAGTTTGTCATCAATTCGGTGTACCCTTTGTCGTAGTTCGCGCAATTTCAGATGTTGCCGATAAAGAATCGCACACCAGCTTTGACGAATTTCTTCCCGTTGCTGCCCGCCAATCTTCACTGATGATCAATGCAATTTTAGCTAAGCTCGCTTAAATTCAACAAAAAAGGCATAACTGTTTGTTAGGCATGCCTTTTATTTTCAATATGATAATAGTGATGAAAAAATTAACCGTCTATTTATCTCAACTTATTACGTTATTACTGGCTTGTTTTATCTCATTTTCTGCTCTGTCTGAGCCGAAACAACGCGTGATTAGTTTATCCCCCGCAAATACCGAGCTCGCCTATGCCGCTGGTTTAGGTGATAACTTGGTTGCAGTCAGTGCTTATTCAGATTACCCCGAGCAGGCAAAAAGACTAGAGCAAGTTTCTGATTGGCAAGGGGTTAATGTCGAACGTATTATCGCGCTTAAGCCTGATTTGATTTTGGCGTGGCGAGGGGGAAACCCTCAACGACCGCTTGATCAGCTAGCATCCTTCGGTATACCCATAATCTATTTTGACCCACAAACCATTGATGAAGTCATTGATGCAGTCAATGAATTATCCCAGAACAGCCCTAAACCTGAACTGGCTCAGCAAAATGTTGATGCTATGCAAGCTAAGCTAGCACCTTATCAAAAACCAAAAAAAACAAACCTTAAAGCCAAGAAGGTCTTTATCCAGCTAGGAACTCAGCCTTTATTCAGCGCAGGTAATCATACTTTGCAAAATGATGCTGTGACATTTTGTGGTGGGGAAAATATTTTTGCTAATAGCGCCGTACAATGGCCACAAGTTAGCCGTGAGCAAGTGCTCACCCGCAATCCTGATGTGATTGTAATGACGGGTTCAGCTAAACAGGAAAAAGTTGTTAGGGATTTTTGGCATTCACAATTGGATGTGCCAATCATTCGTTTAAATGAAGATTGGTTTCACCGTGCAGGCCCACGAATTATCGACGCCACCAAACAACTCTGCGAACAGCTAAACGCTTTATCCAATTGATAGTTAAGAATTGCAAATCAAGAATCAAGAATCAAGAATCAAGAATCAAGAATCAAGAAATTTTCTAAATAGTTCGCGTTGTGGCAAGGCGGCAAATGAGGATATCTCGGGGAGCATACACAAGTATGTAACTAGGGTGAAAAGGGCGCAAAGCTAACAACTCAGCGAACAGCTAAACGATTTATCCAATTGAGGATTAAGAATTAAGAATTAAGAATTAAGAATTAAGAATTACAGGAATTTTCTAAATAGTTCGGGTTGTGGCAAGGCGGCGAATGAAGATATCTCGGGGAGCATACATAAGTATGTGACCCGAGTAGCTGAATGAAGCCAACGCCGCCACAGCGCGAAATATGACGAAAATTACGAAATATGACGAAAATTAGACGCTAAAAGACGAACCACACCCACAAGTCGACTTAGCATTCGGATTCGTTATGATAAAACGAGAACCCTCTAAACCTTCTGTATAGTCCACACTTCCGCCTACTAAATATTGTAGGCTCATTGGGTCGACTACCAGTGCAACGCCTTGTTTCTCGATAGTCATATCACCCTCGTTGATTTGATCATCGAAGGTAAAACCATACTGGAAACCGCTACATCCGCCACCGGTGATATAAACACGCAGACGCAGATTTGGGTTGTCCTCATCAGAGACTAAATCTTTAACTTTAATTGCTGCCGCATCAGTAAATTGCAATGGCAGAGCTGCATCATCACTCATTTTTCACTCCAAACCGGTGACCGGTAAATTCATATGTGGGCTAAAAACTACCCAGATCAATTAATCTAATTATCCGCCACTTGACTAAATCGTTCAAGTGTTGTTATGCAATTAGACACATTGTGCATATCTTGATAGCAACATTTGGTTTAATTGGTGTGGTGCTTTAGAATGGTAGCAAATTTTATTTCGCCCTTTTCTGGAGCCCTGCCATGTCGCAATCTGAAATTCTGTATGAGCAAGCAAAACAACAAATCCCAGGTGGTGTAAACTCGCCTGTTCGCGCCTTTAATGGTGTCGGTGGCACCCCTTTATTTATCGAAAAAGCAGATGGCGCTTATATTTATGATGTTGATGGTAAAGCGTATGTCGATTACGTTGGCTCGTGGGGACCCATGGTTTTAGGTCATAACCACCCAGAAATTCGCGATGCTGTCATTAAAGCAGTCCATAAAGGTTTAAGTTTCGGCGCACCAACCGCAGCCGAAGTTGAAATGGCCGAATTAGTTTGCGAACTCGTTCCTTCTATGGACTTAGTTCGCATGGTGAACTCGGGTACTGAAGCTACCATGAGCGCCATTCGCCTAGCTCGTGGCTATACTGGCCGCGATAAAATCATCAAATTCGAAGGTTGTTATCATGGCCACGCAGATTGCTTATTAGTCAAAGCAGGTTCTGGCGCATTGACCATGGGTGAACCAAACTCACCGGGTGTGCCTGAAGATTTCGTCAAACATACTCTCACTTGCACCTACAATGACCTTGCATCTGTACGCCAAGCATTTGAAAACTACCCTGAAGATATCGCGTGTGTCATCGTAGAGCCTGTTGCAGGGAACATGAACTGTATACCACCAACCGCAGAATTCCTACCAGGCCTACGTGCGCTATGTGATGAATTCAACGCAGTTTTGATCATTGATGAAGTGATGACTGGCTTTCGTGTTGCATTAGGTGGCGCGCAAGATTACTACGGTGTTGAGCCAGACTTAACTTGCCTAGGCAAGATTATTGGCGGGGGTATGCCTGTGGGGGCATTTGGTGGCCGTCTTGAAATTATGGAAAAATTAGCGCCTATCGGCCCTGTTTATCAGGCAGGTACCTTATCGGGTAACCCCGTTGCGATGGCCGCAGGCCTTGCTTGCTTAAAAGAAGTGTCTCAGCCGGGGGTTCATTCGCGTTTAAATGAGTTAACCGAAAAATTAGCGCGCGGGTTAAAACGTGTTTCCCAAGAACAAGGTATTCCGATGGTCATCAACCATGTTGGGGGAATGTTTGGTATTTTCTTCACAGATGCGCCAACAGTAACTTGCTACCAAGACGTGATGAAATGCAATGTAGAGTGCTTCAAAAAATTCTTCCATTATATGTTAGAACAAGGCATTTACCTCGCTCCATCTGCCTTTGAAGCAGGCTTTATGTCTATCGCCCACAGCGATGAAGATATTGAGAAAACCATCAAAGCTGCTGAAACAGCACTGGCGAAGATTAAAGCAAATTAATTCACATTGAAATTACGGAGGTGAAATGTTACCTACTTTCACCTCTATTCTTTTGCATCGTTAGCGAAAGATTGGATAGTCACCGATTGCAGCCTTACACCACAATTTTAACCCATTCATTCTCTAGCTCATTAATTCTCTAAATAATTCAGCCTGTAGCTAGGCGGTCAGCGAGCTAGAACCTAGGAGCATACAATAGTATGTGACTAGGTCTAGTGAGTGCAACCAACAACGCTACAGGTTGAAGTATGACGAGAATTTATGGGTTATCGCCAAACATATCCTTCACCCAGTCCGGCGCATCGCTTTTTTGCTCATCATTATTGCCATTTAAATTCCACTCTGGCGCTTGATTTTCTGAGACTTGGCACAGGCTTTCTGGGTTATCCGTCCAAATTGGTAACATTCTGCCGCCACCAAAGTTTGAACAACTTAACTGCCCATCTGCCGTAACTTGCATGTCAACAATGCCTTCTGGTGCGCGGTTAATCAGCGCTAAAGGCGCTTGGTTATCCAGGTAGCGTTGGTAGACTTTCAAAGCCCCTGTCGCCCCTGTTAACTGTGTTGGGCCATTGTTATCACGCCCTACCCAGACAATTGCCACCTCTTTGCCATCAATACCTGCATACCAGCTATCACGCAAATCATTGGTTGTCCCGGTTTTACCCGCCAAATTGTATTTACCGTATTTGGATAATAAAACGCGACCTGTTCCTTGATTCACCACTTGTTGCATGCCATAGAGCGTTAAATAAGCCGCTTGTGAAGGTACAGCACGCTCTGCGGATGGGTAACTTTGGTAAATTTCGTTACCATCACCATCAATAACCGAACGTAGGGAGGACAACTTCGCTCGGTTTCCTTCACCACCAATGGTTTGGAAAACCTGAGCCACTTCTGCTGGTGTTAAGTTAACAGCACCTAGGAACATCGCTGGCACTTTTTCCAGCGCCGCGGCTGGTGCGCCTAAGCGAACAAACGTATTAAATACTTGGTCGAGACCAATATCTAACCCTAAGTTTACAGTTGGAATATTTTGCGATTTAGCCAATGCATCAACTAGCATCATACGGCCATTGAAGTTACGGCTGTAGTTTCTTGGGCTCCAATTTTGGTTACCGACTTTAACGGTCAGTGGTTCATCTTTTAACCACGTATTCAAACGGTAACGGTCTGGTTCGCTCAGTGCAGCAAGATACACAGGTGGTTTTGCTAATGAACCGATGCTGCGACGTGCGTTTAATGCACGGTTAAAACCCGAGAATTGAGGTTGAGAGCCACCAACCATGGCACGAACTTCGCCATTAATACGGTCAACTACCACCATTGCGCCTTCAATATCATCTAATTTACGGGTTTTGCGTAAATCTGCGACACCATTTTCCACAGCATTTTCTGCCGCAGTTTGTGCAACGGGGTCTAAAGTTGTGAAAATTTTCGCGCCTGATAGTTCTTTGACTTTGTCACCCAATTTTTCATTGAGTTCTAAACGAACCATTTGCATAAAAGCAGGTTGAGAGGCCACCAGCCCTTCTTTATTTTTCACACCTAGCGGCCTTGCGCTAAGAACTTGATACATTTCTTGGTCAATCACACCGCGTGTTTCAAGAATTTTTAATACAATATTACGCCGTTTAATGGCATTTTGTGGTTTCGTCCAAGGGTTATACGTTGACGCCCCTTGCACCATGCCCACTAACAAGGCTTGCTGGTCAAAACTTAGCTCATTAATTGGGCGACCAAAATAATACAAACTCGCTAATGGGAAGCCCCGAATTTCATCGTTACCGTTTTGACCTAAGAAAACTTCGTTTAAATACAGCTCTAAAATACGTTCTTTGCCATAGTTATAGTCCAACAAAATCGCCATGTAGGCTTCATTGGCTTTACGTTTCAGGGTTCGCTCATTGGTTAAAAATAGGTTTTTGACCAATTGCTGTGTCAGGGTACTTCCCCCCTGCACTGAACGCCCAGCGGTTAAGTTAGCGACAACTGCACGGCCGATAGAATACAAACTGACACCATCGTGCTCGTAAAAGTTCCTATCTTCGGTTTCAAGTAAGATTTTCACCAATGATTCAGGGAAATCCGCTAATGGCAGGACCAAACGCTGCTCATTATTTGCGGATTGCATCATGGTGATAAGTTTTGGATCTAAACGGAAAAAGCCAAATGAACGGCCGTTCTCCATGTTCTCAATCTTACTTAATGAATTATTTTCAAACACCATACGCGCCAAAATCTGCCCTTCTTTTTGATCAGGGAAGTTAAATGGGCGACGTAAAATTTCGATGGTATTGCCACGCACAACAAACTCACCGGATGTAGTGATTTTGCTGACTTTGCGATATTGCATCCCCTCGAGCAAACGTGTCATTTCCGCTTGGCTATAATCCATCCCCGGTTCAAGGTTAACCATGCGACCATAAACCGCAGCGGGGAGATCCCAGACCTTACCATCGAGGCGTTCTTTAATTTGTTGATTTAAATAAAAACCATACGCAGCCAATAGCACTGCAAATACAATCATCAGTTTGACAAGTAGCCAGAACCAACGCCATTTGCTTTTTACTTTACGTTGTTTTTTATTGTTTGAGCCTTTTTTAGCCATGTGCTCTTCTTCATCTTCATCGTCAAGATATTGTTCTTCAATATCATCATCTTGGTATAAATCTTCATCGTCATAATCATCGCGGTCTCTACGGCGGCGTGATGAAGATTGTTTTTTGTCAGCCGCTTTTTTATTACGTCGGCCGATTGGTTCAAAATCTTTACCGGACATGGTCGCTCCATATCACCTTACAAAATCACTTAATAACTTAATTATTCACTAACTGCTTAACGCATAGTGGTTAATTTTGGCCCATAACCCTTGAGATTTCACCAAAGAAAGCTCTTAATTACATTTCCTTACTCTGCTTCGCCCATTCAAGCCAGTTTTGGAAACCCGCTATTAGAGCATAAAAATCGGTTATTTCGTACTCATCATCGCTTTTTTTGTTTGCCTTGTTGGCGCCGTATTCGCGGGGTCATCTGGCCATAAATGCTTTGGATAACGCCCTTTCATCTCTTTTTGAATCTCTTTGTAGCTGCCTTGCCAAAAAGCACCAAGGTCTTGCGTGATTTGCAGTGGTCGCATGGCAGGTGATAACAAAGACACTGTTAACGTCAGTTTTCCCTGGGCAACGGTGGGGTTCGTTTTTTCACCGTACATTTCTTGCATACGGATCTCAATAAAGGGATGCTTGTCTAAAGCGTAGTGAATGCTCACATCGTGGGAAGATGGCGCGAGGTAAGTTTCTGGTAACATACCTTGCAACCACTGTTGTTGTTGCCAATCCAAACGATTGATTAGTAACCTGGCTAAATCAATTTGTTGTAATTTTTGCTTGTTCGTCACACCATCCAAATAGGGCTCAAGCCATTCATCCAGAGACCCCAATAGTGCATTTTCATCAAAATCAGGGAAGTCGACTTCAGGAAACAGCTGTTTAGCCAATGTGCAACGAATACACAGTTGCAGCGCATCTTCTTGCCAATTCAGTTGTTGTAACCCGTTTTGTTTTAGCCAGTAAACCAATGCTTGGCGAATTTCTGTTTTATCAGGGTTTGTGAGTCGCTCTGATTTCGCCACCAGTTGCCCACATTGCAAGCGTTTCCACGCTAATAATGTGCCCTTTTGCTCATCCCATTCCACCGTTTCTTGCGTGCTAAATAAAGTAGGGCAATCTGCTTGTAACCTGTCTATATCAACTGGGTAAGCTAATGAAATTCGAGCATCTGCCGAGTTTTCAGGCTGCCAAACGGAGACAACCATTAACCAAGGCGTGCCAATTAGCGGATCCGATTCAATCAGGGATGCGCCCAACCCGCTGGCGAGCTGGTATCGCAGTTGGTTATCACGGGATTTGGCGATGCGGTCTGGGAAAGCCGCGGCTAATAATGTTGGTAACCACTCACTTATCAATTCTGATTGCAGCCCAATTTTATTTGATACTTTCTGTTCACTCAGCACTGATGCACGTTTGCACCAATTGTCTGTCGGCCTTTCGATAGAACTGCGTAAGTCGCACTCCCCATTACGTGGAGGTTCCTCAATGATTGCCGTGAGCAATGCAGCAAGCTGAATCACATTTTTATTTTGGCTTTCTTGCGCTTTACAGAGCATCGCCGCGGTTCGCACCTCACTACCAAAAGCTGCCATTTTTTGCCCCAAGACCGTTAACTTGCCTTGGCTATCAACCACTCCTAATTTCGTTAATAAATCCTTCGCTGCGGCAATAGCAGGTTGTGGCGGTGGCGATAACCAACTGAGTTGTGCTGTATCATGGCATCCCCATTGCAATAAAGAGAGCCATAACCCACTAAGATCGCTTTGGTTAATTTCTGCTTCACTAAACTGCGCGGCACGTTCGGCTTGTTCTTCACTAAATAAGTGCCAGCAAACCCCTGCCTCCAAACGGCCCGCTCGCCCAGCTCGCTGAGCCATTGACGCTTGGCTAATTCGCTGTTTTACCAGTTTTGTTAGCCCTGAACGCGGGTTAAACTGCCCAATGCGCTCAAAACCGCTATCAACCACTAAACGAATACCTTCGATGGTTAAACTGGTTTCGGCAATATTAGTCGCCAACACCACTTTGCGTTTTCCTTCGGGGGCAGCTTGGATAGCTTGTTGTTGAGCTTGCAGTGAAAGTGAGCCGTATAAAGGGCATAAAAGTATGCCCTCACTAACCATAGAAGAGAGTTCTAATCTCACTTTCTCTATTTCCCCCACCCCAGGGAGGAACAAAAGTAACGAGCCTGATTGTTGTTGCAGTAATTGCCATACTACCGATGCAACTTCTTTATGGAATAACTTGTTCGGGTTAATTGGATGGTACTCACGCACAACAGGGTAAGTACGCCCTTGAGAAGTGATGACAGGTGCTTCAGGGAATAACTGCGTGAGCCCTTGGTTATCCAACGTCGCTGACATCAATAAGATACGTAAGTCATCTCGCAGTGCCTGCTGAGTATCTAATAATAGAGCAAGGCCAAGGTCAGCCTGTAAATTTCGCTCGTGAAACTCATCTAAAATAACCAACCCAACGCCTTCGAGCATCGGGTCATTTTGTAACTGCCGTGCCAGTACACCTTCAGTGACCACTTCGAGACGCGTATGGCGGCTGACTTTAGTTTCCGAACGCATACGTAACCCAATCGTGTTACCGACCTCTTCCCCAAGTTGCTGCGCAAGGCGAGCTGCAACCGAGCGCGCAGCAAGGCGACGCGGCTCTAGCATAATAATTCGCCCATCAATCACACCACTTTTTAGTATTTCAAGGGGCAATACGGTTGATTTACCTGCGCCTGTCGGCGCATGCAATAACACTTGTGGGGACGATTTTAAGGCGGCCAGTAACGATTCACTGACTTCTAATATGGGTAACACGAAAGTAACCACTCCTTGCATTTAACTTTTGCTATCAGACATTGTAGCATTAGCCACTTTCATCAGTCAGCTTATCACTGGTTAGCAGCACGGAGACCTTATGGAATTTCATCCCTCTTTACAATCCGCCACCTTAATTAAGCGTTACAAACGGTTTTTAGCGGATGTCACCCTGCCAAATGGTGAGGAGATAACAATTCACTGCGCCAATACAGGTGCAATGACAGGGTGTGCGACCCCCGGTGATACGGTCTGGTATTCCACATCTGACAATGCAAAACGTAAATATCCCCACAGTTGGGAGTTAACCCAAACAGCGAAAGGGCACTTTATTTGCATTAATACCCTGCGAGCGAACCAGTTAGTTGCTGAAGCTTTGGCCAAAAAATGCATTCCAGAATTATCCGAATACAGTGAAATAAAACCTGAAGTGAAATATGGAACAGAAAATAGCCGAATTGACTTTTTTCTTTCTCATAATGGGTTACCGGACTGCTTTATTGAAGTGAAATCAGTGACTTTACTCGAAGATAATCATGGTTTCTTTCCTGATGCAGTGACACTCCGAGGACAAAAACACCTAAGAGAGCTAATGCACATTGCGAAAGAAGGAAAAAGAGCCATACTATTGTTTGTTGCTTTACATACAGGTATTCACGTAGCATCAGCGGCTGCACATATTGATAAAAAATATGCGCAATTATTAGAGGAAGCAAAGCAAAGTGGAGTTGAAGTACTTTGTTATCAGGCAGATATAACCGTTCAACAAATGTCGTTAAGTAAACAGATTAGTTTTACATCTATTAAATAATATTTTTTTAGTAGATTTTTATACAAGGCCGCTGAGTTCTGGGCGCTAAAAGGGAATAAACACGCTCGCCCTCACAGCATTACAAAACTCATTGCATGAACGATTGCCAAGAGAGCTCTCTTCTGCTATTTATAGCGACCTTAAATTTTCCCCCTTGGGGTTTTTGTAAAATTTGCGTGTGTAGGAGAAGCATTATGCAAGAAGGGCAAAAACGTAAGACATCGTCCTTAAGCATTCTCGCCATTGCTGGGGTTGAGCCCTATCATGAAAAAGCTGGCGAAGAGTACATGAACGAAGCCCAATTGGCGCATTTTAAGCTCATTCTCGAAGCATGGCGCAATCAACTCAGAGATGAAGTGGACCGGACTGTTACTCATATGCAAGATGAGGCAGCTAACTTTCCAGACCCCGTTGATAGAGCCGCTCAGGAAGAAGAATTCAGCCTTGAATTACGTAACCGGGATCGTGAACGTAAATTGATTAAGAAAATCGAGAAAACGCTGAAAAAAGTTGAAGATGACGACTTTGGCTATTGTGAATCATGTGGTGTAGAAATTGGTATCCGTCGTTTGGAAGCCCGTCCTACCGCTGATTTATGTATCGACTGTAAAACATTAGCTGAAATTCGCGAAAAGCAAATGGCTGGCTAATTGCTCAGATGGAGTCCTGAACGGCGCATATTGCGTGCGCCGTTGTATGGGTTTCGCTCCGCTAAAACCCCCTCGTTTTTACACAATCCAATAAGCGCCTTTATTAATCCCTTATTTTTGCTATCATTTTTGATAAAATTCATGGTTAGCAAACGAATGCACGGTTAGGCATTCAATAAAAACGCAGCTTTTCAGTAAATTTTTTTATTGGATTTTATTGTGCATTTTTCAGGTTATAATTTTAATAAAGTGCAATATCATTGCGGGAAAACCCTTTAATATAAGGCATTCCAAGCCATCGTTCGCGAGCTTTAGAACGGTATTTTTTTATTTTTCGAATGATTTTTATTGATAAAAAAAATGATTAGAGATGACTTTTATTCGTTTAACCATTCTCAAAGAAACTTCAGTGAGCTATGATTAGCCGCTTATTTTGTTTATTGAATATTGGTAATGACATCGAGGTGTACTATTTTTAACCGAGTAGCAAATTTCTGCCGTAACATTTTATCTCGCAATACAACTGCATCGAATGGTGAAGATGCGTTGCAGCATACGCATACTCAGCGAGATACCTCGGCAGCCGGTAAAAGGCCAATCACTCATTCCGATAAGGAGCAAACATCTCCTCGTACTCGGAGCGCTAAACAAACGCCAAAAACAGCATCTATTAAAAAAACGGTTCGTCAATCTCAACGTGCCGATTCTTCGCCTGAGAAACACCCTACAATGACAACCGAAAATAACGAAAATATTACTGTTATTCCGCGTTCTGAACACACAATTTCCCGTAGTGACATTAGCGATAATGCGCTGAAAGTCCTCTATCGCTTAAATAAAAGTGGCTATGAAGCCTACTTAGTCGGGGGCGGTGTTCGCGATTTATTATTAGGCCAAAAGCCAAAAGACTTTGATATCACAACAAATGCAACGCCAGAGCAAATTCGTAAGCTATTTCGCAATTGTCGCCTTGTTGGCCGCAGATTCCGCTTAGCTCATATTATGTTCGGCCCTGAAATTATTGAGGTTGCAACTTTCCGTGGCCATCACGACCAAAATGCATCAGATGATAAAAACCTGTCATCACAGGCGCAAAATGGCATGTTGCTACGCGATAACATTTTTGGTTCTATCGAAGATGATGCTATTCGCCGTGACTTCACCGTTAACAGCCTGTATTACAACATTGATGATTTCACTTTGCGTGACTACGTCAATGGCTTGGCCGATCTTAAAGCCGGTATTATTCGCCTGATTGGCGATCCTGAAACCCGTTACCGTGAAGACCCTGTTAGAATGCTGAGGGCTGTACGTTTTGCGTGTAAGCTGGATATGACTATCGAGCCCAAAACCGCCGACCCAATTCATCACTTAGCTCCATTGTTAAGGGAAATCCCTTCTGCAAGGCTATTTGAAGAATCGTTAAAATTACTGCAAGCGGGCCAAGGTTATTCAACGTACAAAATGCTCAAAAAATTTGGTTTATTTGAGCAGCTATTTCCTGTGATTTCGAGCCGTTTCAGTGAAAATGGTGACTCGCCAATGGAAAAAATCATTGAGCAAGTTCTTAAAAATACAGACTTTAGGCTTAAAAACGATAAACGTGTAAACCCTGCATTTTTATTTGCAGCCATGTTATGGTACCCCGTTACCGAACATGCAGAGAAGCTATCTCAAGAAGGTGGCCTTGCCTATTATGATGCCTTTGCCCTTGCAATGAATGATATTTTAGATGAGCAATGCCGTTCAATTGCCATCCCTAAACGTATCACCACAACAATGCGCGATATTTGGTTGTTGCAATTACGCTTACCACGTCGTCAAGGTCGCCGTGCCAATAAATTAATGGAGCATCCAAAATTCCGTGCTGCCTTTGATTTATTAGAGCTTAGAGCCAATGTTGAGCATCGAAATGAGCTGCAAGAATTAGCATTATGGTGGGCGGATTTTCAGCAAGCCAACAATATTAAACAGCGAGAGATGATTTCAGAGTTAGGCAATGCGCCAACTCGTCGCCGTCATCGCCCGCAACGCACCTCACATTCAGGGGCGCGTAAACCGAACAAATCGTCATAAATAGAGAGCGCGTTATGGAACGAGTCTATATTGCAGTAGGAAGTAATCTTGGTGAGCCACTTAAGCAGGCGCAGCAAGCTATTGCAGCCTTAGACGCTATTCCTGATAGCCGTGTTATTGCCACTTCACCTATTTATCGCACCAAGCCTTTAGGGCCCCAAGATCAGCCAGACTTTTTAAATCTGGCTGTGTGCCTTGAAACAAGCCTTGAGCCCGAAGCATTACTCAACTACACCCAACAGATTGAACTTGACCTTGGCCGCGTGCGCAAAGATGAACGCTGGGGGCCGAGAACCCTCGATCTCGATATCATGCTTTTTGGTAATCGTGTTATTAATACGCCACGATTGACGGTTCCGCATTATGGGCTGAAAGAGCGTGAATTTATGTTATATCCGCTCAGCGATATCGCCCCTACCCTTGTTTTTCCAGATGGCGAATTGCTGTCTGAAAGACTCACACACGTCCCGCGTAACGGCCTGCTATTTTGGGATATCGACGCCTAAAATAATCAACCTCTTCTGAGGTGTGGTCGTTGGGAGATCATTTCCGGAGGTTATTATAATGAAACCAATTTCTCTGGCTGATTTATGTCAGTTTAAAAAAGACAAACACAAATTTGCAACCATGACCGCCTACGATGCAAGCTTCGCTCAATTATTTTATGAGCAAGGAATTCAAGTGATGCTGGTAGGCGACTCATTAGGTATGACTATTCAAGGTGAAACCAGTACTTTACCTGTTACTGTCGAACAAATTGCCTACCATACTCGCTGCGTCCGTAAAGGAGCACCCAATGCCTTTATCATCGCAGATATGCCATTTATGAGCTACGCCACCCCAGAACAAGCCTGTACGAATGCAGCTATTCTAATGCAGGCAGGGGCAAATATGGTCAAAATCGAAGGCGGTAGTTGGTTATGTGATACAGTCAAAATGCTAACTGAACGTTCAGTGCCAGTTTGTGGCCATTTAGGGTTAACACCACAAGCCGTTAATGTGTTGGGTGGGTACAAAGTACAAGGTCGTGACGAAGTGACGGCTAATCAGCTAGTAAAAGATGCAATTGCCCTCGAAAATGCAGGAATTCAGCTGTTAGTACTTGAATGCGTGCCAACATCATTGGCTAACCACGTCACAGAAGAACTGTTATTACCAGTTATTGGTATTGGCGCAGGCAATGGAACGGATGGGCAAATTTTGGTAATGCATGATGCATTAGGTATCACAGCTCGCCCGCCGAAATTTGCAAAAAACTTTCTAGCTCAGGCAGGAAATATGCATGATGCCATCCGCTTATACGTACAAGAAGTGGAAGAAGGCATTTACCCAGCTGAAGCGCATTCATTTTCCTAATTAGCCAATATATAAGGATTACTTATATGATTATTGTTGAAACGGCATTAATACTTCGCCGCGAAATTCGCCGCTGGAAACAAGAAGGCAAGCGAATTGCGCTTGTCCCAACCATGGGAAATTTGCATGATGGTCACTTAACATTGATTGACCAAGCCAAACAACAAGCTGATATTGTTATTGCGAGTATTTTTGTTAACCCAATGCAATTTGATAGGCAGTCAGACCTCGCGAATTACCCTCGCACCTTGCAAGAAGATAGTGAAAAACTCAAACGTAAGGGAATAAATTTAATTTTTGCACCATCACCCCAAGAATTTTACCCTGAAGGTATGGAAAAGCAGACTTTTGTTGAAGTACCTGAGCTATCCACTATGTTAGAAGGTGCGAGTCGTCCTGGCCATTTTAGGGGGGTGGCAACGGTCATTACAAAACTGTTTAACCTTGTTCAGCCTGAAATTGCTTTGTTTGGTGAAAAAGACTACCAACAGCTGCAGTTAATTCGCAAATTAGTTAATGACTTATCTTTTGATACTCAAATTATCAGTGTGCCAACGGTGAGAGCCAAAAATGGCCTTGCACTGAGCTCTCGTAATAATAATTTATCTGCTGATGAACTAAAAACTGCGCCTATGCTGTATCAAATTATGCAACAAGCAGGAGAAAAATTGATGGCTGAGCCAAATTCATCTGACGATATTATTGCGAAGATGAATGACCGATTACGTGAAGCAGGCTTTACCCCTGACGAGCTGTTTATTCGTGATGCAGATACGTTATTGCCACTCAGTGATACAAGCAAACGTGCGGTAATTTTAATGGCCGCATGGTTAGGTCAAACCCGTTTAATTGACAATTTGCAAGTTGACCTGCAACGCGATATTGCATAAAAATAAGTCACTTATAACAATAAAACAATACATTGCAATTACCGTGTTCATAGTATTAGTTATAACGCTGTCAATCGAATAGCTATCATTTTTCAAACTCATTCGGTTCACAGCTAGGCGGTAAGTTATTGAGTCCCTAGGAGCATACATAAGTATGTGACTAGGGCGAAATAACGTCACCAACAACGCTGTGAACCGAATGAGGAAGAAAAAATGTTAAGAAGAATGCTACAAGGCAAACTCCACCGAGTCACGGTAACTCAGGCTGACCTCCATTACGAAGGTTCTTGCGCTATCGATCAAGATTTTATGGAAGCTGCGGGTATCCTTGAATATGAAGCTATTGATATTTACAACGTTGATAACGGCGAACGTTTTTCAACTTATGCTATTTCGGGTGAACGTGGCTCTAAAATTATCTCTGTTAATGGTGCTGCTGCACGCCGTGCCGCTGTTGGGGATAAACTGATCATTTGCTCTTACGTGCAAATGGAAGATGAAGATGCGCGCCTTCATAAACCAAAAGTGGCTTATTTTGATGAAAACAACGTGATGAGCCGAGTTGCCAAAGCGGTTCCGGTACAAGTCGCTTAAGGCATAATAGAAAGAAAAGCACTTTATCAATTGGCTTGTTGAAGTGCTTTCTTATTAACGTTTAATTATAAATAATCTCTAAACTCATTGTCGCATTCGCTGAACCCGGTGAAACATCATTATTTGTTTGCTTGTAATAACTGCGAAAGTTCATGGTGTAGATACCTTCCTCAGTACTACTTAGATGATTGTTTTTTCTTGCAATATCCACGACACTCCAATCCCCACCATTAATGCTAATTTCTGTTTCAACACCAAATCCTTTTGCCATGTCAGAAGCTTTATCTAACTCTGCGACGGTTCGAAGAGTCCCTACTGTGAAACCATTGAAGAAGGTTGAAATAGGAACACCTTTTGGACAATCCAAAACAACGTCCCAATCCGCTTTTTCACTGGTTGAGCCAACATAATCACCAAATCCATCCTTACCAAGCACCATATCTCCCAAAGCAATATTTTGTATCTCTGAAGATAGCACCTCACAGGTACTCATCTTGATGCCACCTTTAATATCAAACAAAGTGTCATAACTTAGTGCTGGTGAAGATATTAATGAAATATAAGCACCTATAAAATAAGTGTAGCCTTTTTTTGTCATCATTTTTGCTACTCCTTAATTATTCTGGATCACAAGCGTAATGGATGCGTTTGCATCACCCGCCGTTGGGTTTTTAGTTAAGAGGGAATAGCGTGCTCTGAGCTTTAATTTAGAACCTTCTCGCTTGAGTTCTTCCGCATTTAGCAGCACACCGATTTCATTGGCTTTTCTTTTTACCCAGCGAGAACCTGTAGGTGAATAACTTTCAAGCTCGATTTCTATACCTTTCGCACTATCCGCAGTTTGGTCGATAGCAAAGTGCGCATTTGCTGAGGCCGCACCTTGAAATGCACCAATAATTTGAGTTGCGTGTTGTTTACAATTAAAGTCGAGTTCAAACTGAACCCAATCTGTTTCCATTCTGCCTGAATCTTCTTTATTTAAAAACCAAGTCCCTAGTTCCACATTGCTTACTTTTGTTTCAATATTACACGTCCCCGGTTTTATTGTTCCCTTGTAATTCAGCCTGATAACGCTTTTAGCTGATGCGAAGCAAGAAAACATCACAATGACACTCAATACCAATAAGTAAGATACTTTCTTCATCATCTGCCCCTACCTATAGATGAGTGTAACGGTGACTTGCGCATTGCCATCTGTGGCTTCGACATTGTTCGATAATTTTACATATTTAAAATCAAAGCTTTTATCTATAACTTCACTGTTATTACCGGTTGTTGCAAAGAGGTATTCATGGGCACTTCCAGAACTTCTATCCCCACCGATTTTTAGTGCGGTTGATTTTCCTGACTCAAACATTTGCACACCAAACCCAGGATTTTCATCATTATTTTCTAATAAAATGACGTCATTACCGATGTTGCTAGGATGGTGATTATCTGCAATCGTGTAGTTCACTTTCATGTTATTAGGGCACTCAACTGTCATGGAGTGAGTCGCTGAACCAAAGTTTTCCCCTACCCTCAACGACCTAACTTTTGCATAATCGTAATAACCTAAATTTACCGTTTCCCGTGCTGTTCTGACTTCACAGGTTTTAGCTTCCCAAAGGATTAAAGGGTCGTCAAAATTAATAATGCCTGAACCAACTTCCCAATTCATTTGTGGGTTAGCACAATTAACAGGAAGTGAGCGGATCTTCGCTTTTACAAAACCAACAGGATCAATAGGGCCACTTTTTGTTTTTACATAAGCAATTCGAGCATCAACTAATACTTTTTTTTCTGTAATATTTAAAAAATGATCATTTCTACTTGAGCTCCAATTAGTCACATTTTTCACTCGACCACTAATGATGTACCCTAACCCAGATATCCCTGTGTCATAGACATCATAAGAATCACTCCCGATTGTCGTTTTAAGCCCTGTTGCGACCCCATTAAAAAGTAAATAAACAGTATAAAAGCCAGTATCTTTCGTAATACACACTTCATCACCAGGCTCACTGTAAAACTCCTCCCAACCATTACCTAAAACAGCACCTACACTCGCTTTTTGGTCTGATGCCGTAATTGTAAAGTTACTCGGCCAAAATGTTACAGCGCTCGCTTGCAGCGAAAATATGGAAAGACACGCTAAAAGGATAATTTGTTTTAGTTTCATGTTCATCTCTATTCGCAATAATTAACGGCAGTTCACCGACAAAATAGGTAAATGCTGCTTTAATTGCTCTGCGGTTAATTGGTAGTCTGCAACACATTGTTCTTGTGTACCTTTGCCCCATTTGACGTGTAAACGACCTATTTCAGGCATTCCACTCAGGTAAACCTCGCCATTTTCATTCGAAATCCCCGTACTCATATCTTGGTCTTCTACTTTCGCTAATTGCGCTAATGCACCAAATGGAACGGGTTTACCATTATGGCTAACTCGGAATAACAAGCGATAACCAACGTGGGTTTGATAGTTAGCCAACATCGCTGCGCCTTTTGTTGGCACAACAGAGATAGTATTTGTTTTTAATTCAACATTATCCGGTAAGGTGTCAACATCCAAAATAATTTCATTTTTCGCATAGGAATTTAAATAAGGGACTATCGCATAGCCACGCCAATCTGTTTTAACGCCCGTTCGGTTCATTACCCGAACATTTTCAGCACCTGGTGCTTTCACGATTGCAAACGCATCATTAATTGGTTGTGCAAGCGTTACACCACCTGAGTGGACAACAACGGCACCACTTAAGCCGTAGTTTGCTCGTTGTGAATGCCTGTCATAACCATAGCCTGCATTCGCAATTCCATAAGCGCCACGATATGAAGCAGATGCATTGCCGCCCGCTTGTGTGCCTTTATTTCCATAAGACTGCTGAACAGAATAATTTAAGTTATTGTCTTCCAGTAAATTGCCACTCACTCCAACAGACGCGTCGGTTTTACCGCTATTATCAGTTGTCATGCTGGTATTCAGTGACGTTCGATTGCCCGATGAATCACCTAACGGGATGGATACTGAAAAAGAAAAAATATTGTCTGCTTTATTCTGATAAGGAGAATCGGAATAACTGTAATTAATATTGTAAGTTATACCTTGGTAGTTATTACTGTAACCCGCACTCATCGAGCGTTCTTTACCAGATCGAGTCCAATAATCTTGCTGGTACGTTGAAAAATATAAGCTACCAAAATCGTTCAATGTTTGGCTGACCGATATCTGGAATCGATTTTTCTTTTTACCGCTGTAGCGCGTGTTGCTATAACTATTTGCTTCCGAAAATGTGTAATAACCTTCCGTTGAATAACGGTAATTCGCTAATGTTAATGAGGTTCCTGTGGTTAGCATGTTTTTGGAATACTGAAAACGATATGATTGGCCACTTTCATTTTCTTTTTTCCCTAGCAAATTTTCAGTTTTAGCATGGGTGACATCCGTAGAAAATGCGCCAAAGCTGCCTAAATTAACACCAACACCAACGGCATAGGATTGATAATCTTTCGAAAATAAGCCACCTGTATACCCAGTTAAGCCTTTAGGAAAGCCATAAATAAGCGTACTTTGCACAAAATCAGGCTCTTTTTCATCTGCGTTAGATTTGTATTTCCCGCCAGTAACTGAGTATTTTAACTGACCTTCTCGCTGCATAATGGCAAGTGATGAAAACGGAACAATAAACGAACGTTCTGAACCGTCCGCTTCTTTGACAGTAACTGTTAAGTCACCACTTGTGCCGGTTGGGTACAGGTCATTAATTTCAAATGCACCAGGCGCCACATAAGATTGGTAAATCACATAGTTATTCTGTGTGATAGTTACTTCTGCGTTACTTTGTGCAATGCCACGAATAATCGGCGCAAATCCCCTCAGTGAGCTAGGTAGCATTGATTCATCACTGCGAAGTTGCATACCACGGAACTGAAACCCATCGAATATTTCTGTTGGTGTTGTGGTATCACCTAAAACTAATTGTGATTTTAAAAAATTGATCCCACGCTCTAGGCTGGTTTCTATATTCCGCCATTCTCTTTGACCCGAGCTATCCGTATAGGTCGAATAGTTTTTAAGCGCCATGGGCCAAGGTTTAAACCGCTACGTAAGTTAAGATAATGAGAATTGGTGTCTTTACCACCATTACGGCTCCAATTATTTGAACCGCTATAATAATAATTCAGTGCTAACGCTGGGATCCCATTTTCCCACTGGCTCATAGGCACTGTTCCTGATGCAGTTTTATCCATCGCAATCTGAGGGATAGAAATACGCAGTCGTTGCTGGTTTAATTCGAGTTTTGGTTGTGCGTCGGGAATAACTGTATCAATAGCACCGATGCTTTCTTCCGAAGAAAGCATCGCTAATTTCGGTAATGAATCAACCTTAACCCCCCATGCAGCTAGCTCTGCTTTTGTGAGTACAGGAATAAGTTGGTCACTATTTTTATCATAAATAAAATCAATATCTTTAGAGTCAACACTGATTCCATTCACCATGATATCAACATGATATTGGCCTTCCATCTGCCCTCCTGGTTTGGAGAACTGTTCGAGATTTTGAAGGTCAGCCACACTTTGCCCATTGACCACACTCAACGAATTTGGACTAAAATAGTCATCCGCCAACGCACTATTTACCACTGAGCTTGCAACGATAACCCCAGCAATAACCTGATAAACAATTTTCAATTGAAAGTGTAATAACCCATTATGCGGACATGTCTCATGCCCATTTATTTGCTTATTGATTTTCTTTTGTCGAGTTATACAGCGCATAATGAATAACCATCCAAATTTTATTTCAGTGTTTGCATTTTCACTTTAGTCAAAGAACCGTGGTCGTTAACAGAATTCCACGACACCTCGTTCGCTTGAATACCTGAAATATTCCATGAAGCTTCCCCCATCGGAGGAACCATTCCTGGGTTATCAATTTCTTTATTCCCAATTTTCAACTCACCAAAAGACACATAATAAGGCGTCGGATTTTTAGCACTTAATATATTTCCCTGCTTTGTGAAATGCAGCATCTCATAAGATGAAGCAGCTTCTGCACTAGGAATATCTGCGGGTCTGTAGATCAGTTTGATTTTATTATTGATGGAGATATTCAAACTATTCTTCGAGTTAGGATCGCTAGGTGGAATGGATTTCACATTAAGCCAATAAACGGATTCTCTATCAGTAGGTAAACGCGGATCTGTTAATACAATACGAACTGCATTACCTGACTCAGGCTCTATTCTAAAAAGTGGAGGAGTAACAGTAAAAGGCGGTGTTAATGTGTCTTTAGCATCAAAATTATCAACCCATGATTGAACAAGATACGGTTTTTTGTCGTCATTTCTCACTGAAATTGATGCCTCTTTTTTTGAGCCATCATAAATAACGCGTGTTCCACCCAATACCACGCTGGCGTTCGCATTGGCTGCGGCAGTGCTCAGTAGCACTAGAGCAATAAGAAATTTTTTCAAAATATTCCCCTATAGAAAAAGAAAGATCCCACGTTCCTTCGAACTTCCGTTAAAAACGTTATATTTATTGGTCGTCATTACTGTGTATAAAAATAATTTTATTAGTTTTCAAACGATGTCAAAAAGAGGGAAAAAACATATCCTTAATCCCTCTTTTTGCACTCTAGGGAAATACGCCCTAGAAAATGATCTATTGGTTATATTGAATAGTGACTGTTACATCTGCGTTTGCATTTCCAGCAGTGACTGTCTCTGCGGTTGTCATATAACGCGCATAAAAGGTTTTAGTTCCCTTATTATCCGTTAATGTGATTTCATCAGCTTGAGAATTTGGCGTATAAAAATTAGTCCCTACCGCAGAACCTGAAATACCAATCCCAACTTCTGGTACATCACTCACGCGATGTAACTCTGTGTTCTCACTATGCGCTGTACCACCAAAAGAAATACGCGCCTTACCTAATGCGGATGGGCAATTCACTAAACCAATCGTGAAAGGAACTGCATCTGTCGTTTCACCTACTTTATCGAAAGTGGCTGTTTTCCATGTTCCTAACTCAACTGTTCCTTCGCCTTTATTCTCATCATTAGTATCAACTGTGCAGGTTGAATCTACGAATTGGCCTTTAAAGTGGATAATACCTTGGCCATCACCATCACCAATTGCAGCATTTGCCATACCAGAGAAAGAAGCTGCAACAATAGATGTAATTAATAAAGTTTTTTTAAATGTCATAGTTGACTCCTACTTATATAAATAAATAATTTTTAATAATCTATGAGTGCAACATTAAAAGTATTCATTAAATAATTATTGCACAGTGTCTTTAACTCACGAAAAGTATATTAGTCTTTTTTAATTAAATCCATATTAAGAGTATTTCATGAAATTCAACTTAGGGTGGTTCATCTTATAATAAATAAACCCAAAAATAGAGTGAAACTAGAATTTAATTCTAGTATATTAAACAAAACAGAACTGATAACGATAACATTAACTTAAAATATTTTTTTTATTAATATTTAAGTAACTGTAACATGATATTTCCCCAGAAATATAAATTTATACTCTCGGTGTAATTTCAATTATTTTATTCTTAACTAGTAATGAAATTAACAAAAACCCAATAATCTCAGTTTTTAATGCTAATTATCCCATCATTTCAATTGATAATTTCAATAAAAATAAATCAACAAAAAATTACGCAAAACCACATAAAAAAGATAAAAACGGGAGGATTCTTAATGCTTTTTAATTAATAAAAATAAAATACAGTTTCTCTAGATTTAAACTCCATATTTTGGCATCACATTTTTTAGTTAATATACCTAAACATTCTGAGTGTTATGAAAATTTCCAATTCAGTTAATTTAATAAACCAATCGCAACCCTTATCTTCGCTATAAAAAATAAAAAAGCTGCACCTAATTCGCTAAAACTCACGACTAGGTGCAGCTTTTATTTATATTTAAGTAATTACACTTAATTTATTTAATAACTAGTTAGCTACGTAACCCTCTTCCTTGCTCAATTAAATACCATGTCAATAAATAGAAGACGATTAAGAAAATCATTAAAACGCCCAATGTAACTGCTATAGAAACGTCTGCAATGCCTAAGAAGCCATACCGAAAACCACTAATCATATACACAATTGGGTTTAATTTAGATACCGCCTGCCAAAATGGGGGTAATAGGGAAAGTGAATAAAAAACACCCCCTAAGTAAGTTAATGGTGTTAAAACGAACGTTGGAACTATGCTGATATCATCAAACGTTTTCGCAAATATTGCATTTAGTAGCCCCGCCAGTGAGAAAACAATCGCTGTTAATAACAACGTTATGATGACCATAAGCCATGAATGCACTTGTAATGGAATGAAAAATAATGAAACTAACGTCACAAGGAAGCCAACTAAGATCCCTCTTGCCACACCTCCCCCGACAAAACCAGCAATAATAATGTGGGTAGGAACAGGCGCAACCAGTAATTCTTCAATATTTTTTTGGAATTTTGAGCCAAAGAACGATGAGCAAACATTCGAATAGGAGTTAGTGATCACCGCCATCATAATCAGTCCAGGAACGATAAACTGCATATAGTCTACCCCACCCATATCACCAATTCGTGAACCAATTAAATTACCAAAAATCACAAAATACAATGACATGGTAATGACTGGTGGCAGCAAAGTTTGTATCCAAATTCGCCCAAATCGAGTAACTTCTTTTATCCAAATTGTTTTTAACGCAACCCAATACAGTGAGAACATTATGCAATCTCCTTCTCTGCCGTATGGCTTTCTTTTTTGACTAAGCTAACAAATAATTCTTCTAAACGATTCGCCTTATTACGCATACTCAAAATTTGAATACCTTGTTCGTTCAATTGACTAAAGACGCTATTCAGTCCTTGCTCCCTTTTAACATCAACCTCTAATGTTGATGTGTCTATCAATCGAGACTCATAACCTAGTAACTGAGGAATAGGACTTTTTGGCATTAAATCAAAAATGAAGGTCTCTGATTCCAATTTACTCAGTAACTGTTTCATACTGGTATTTTCAACTAACTCACCATGTTGAATGATCCCAATATTACGGCACAGCATCTCTGCTTCTTCTAAATAGTGGGTTGTTAAAATAATTGTTGTGCCTTGGGCATTTAAATTCTTTAAAAATGACCACATAGAACGGCGCAACTCGATATCGACACCTGCTGTAGGTTCATCCAAAATCAATAATTTTGGCTGGTGCATTAACGCTCGAGCGATCATTAACCGCCGCTTCATCCCGCCTGATAAGTTACGAGCACGTTCGTCGCGTTTCTCCCACAAATCTAACTGCGTCAAATATTGTTCTGCACGTTGTACAGCGACAGAACGCGTCACACCATAATAACCCGCTTGGTTTAGGACAATCTGCAAAACGGTCTCAAACGGGTTGAAGTTGAATTCTTGGGGAACCAACCCAAGCTGCTGTTTTGCGTGTACGACTTGTTTATCTAAGTCATAGCCAAATACTTTCACTGAGCCACTGGTTTTATTAACCAATGAGCTGATAATACCAATCGTTGTTGATTTCCCTGCACCATTAGGGCCTAACAATGCATAAAAATCACCATCTTCAACATGTAAGTCGATTCCTCGCAGAGCCTTAACGCCACCTGAATAGGTTTTTGTTAACTGCGATAACTCAAGTGCATACGTCATATATAAAAAAACCCTTTATTCTTAGGACGGTTTGGAGGCAATATACGCTTATGATGCCACTTTTTTCTGCTCTATGTTATGCAGAAAAGTGATAATAGATTTCTATAAGATAATTCAATATGTTACTAATTGAGGGTTGTCTTGTCTAAATGAGTGGTTCATTATACCAATGTTGTAATTAGTATAACTAATTATTAATTAATCAATAAATGTTGTATAAGATTTTATCGCACAGTAACACAACTAGGCTATAAGTCATGATGAGAAAAATCGAAGAGCTGTTTGCTAATAATGAAGCATGGTCAGCCTCTGTAAAAGAACAAGATCCTGAATTCTTCAAAGAATTATCAAAAGCACAAAAGCCAAGATTCTTGTGGATTGGCTGTTCGGACAGTCGAGTCCCCGCTGAAAAATTAATCAATGCTGCACCGGGCGATCTATTCGTTCATCGTAACGTTGCAAACTTAGTTATCCATACCGACCTTAACTGTTTATCGGTCATTCAATATGCTGTTGATGTACTGCAAGTTGAACATATCATTATATGCGGCCATTATGGTTGCGGCGGTATTGAAGCTGCGGTGGATAACACAGAATTAGGCCTTATTAATAACTGGTTATTGCACATTCGTGATATTTGGTACAGGCACAGCTCAATGCTGGGTGAATTAAAACCTTGTGAACGGTTGGACCGCTTATGTGAATTGAACGTAGTAGAACAGGTGTATAACCTAGGCCACTCTACTATTATGCAATCTGCATGGAAACGCGGCCAAAAAGTAATGATCCATGGTTGGGTTTATGGTATCAATAACGGTCGACTTCAGGATTTACATATCACTGCCGATAGTCGAGAAAAACTTGAACTCTGCTATCGTGAATCAATATCAAACCTGACACAAAAAAAATAATTTAACTTTTTTAAAAGCCCTTTTATATAGGGCTTTTTATTATTCAGATTCAGGATAAAAACAACATTTAATAAAATTAAAATAAATAATAGAAACAGCATTTAATACAATTTAAAAAATCTTACCAATCACAATTAATAAGTGTAACCGCTCATGGAATTATGATACGTAACAACCCTCAACAACTCTAATTTCGTATTAATTTATTAAGTTGATTTAAAAGGAAAAACAAAAAAACGCCAAATTAAATATTAGATTAACTCCATTGCAGACCATTAATAACATCTAATAATAAAGAAAATCTCATCGTTTTAATTCAGCATATTTAAATATACTTATATTTTTATTTAGCCATAATTCGCTAGTCATAATGGAGTAATGTAAATTCAACTAAATAAATAAAATTTCATATTTAGGGATATAACTATGAGTCAATCTATTAAGAGTGGGTCACAAGCACCTACGTTAAAGCTAAAACCTATTTTCCTCTGTATTTCTGCAATTCTTGGTGTCGCATCTGTTTCACAAGCTGAAATTATCAATACGAATGGTGCAGGCGTTATGAATCAACATAATGGCCCAACCGTTGTTCATATTAACAAGGCTAGTGATAAAGGCGTTTCCCACAATATTTACAGTAAATTTGATGTTGATAAAAACGGCGTCATTCTTAATAACAGTAAAGACAACATTGATACCAAATTGGGTGGTCTCATCAATGGTAACCTTAATTTAGCAAACGGAACGGCTAAAGTTATCATTAATGAAGTTAATTCTAATAATGCAACTACGCTAAATGGGATGGTTGAGGTCGCAGGCGATAAGGCTAAAGTCATTGTCGCTAACCCATCAGGAATAACATGTAATTCCTGTGGTTTTATTAATACAGAGAGTACGACATTAACAACAGGTAAACCTATCGTTACGAATGGCGAGTTACTTGGCTATAATGTTTCTAAGGGAAAAATCATTGTTAATAAAAGCTTAGATTCAGATTCCCCTACTGAGCTAATCTCCCGTTCAGCCGCTATTAATGGCCAAATAAAAACTAAAGAATTAAAAATAGTCACAGGCAATAATTTTGTTGATGCTGATGGAAATGTACTCTCTAAGGTCGCAGGGTCAGGCCCTTGGCCAGAAGTTAGTATTGACGTTTCATTATTAGGTGGAATGTACGCAGATAAAATAACCTTAATTTCCACAGAATCTGGAGTCGGTGTTCGCAATAAAGGTATTATATCCGCAGGTAGCAAAGGTCTATCCATGACGAGTGCCTGGTACCTTGCTAATGACAGTAATAAAATTGAATCGGCGGGCAATATCGATATTGTCACCAACACTTTTCATAACAAAGCGTTAGTCAGTGCTAATAAAAATCTGACGATAAAAACCACAAATACCAATGATGGTTATATCACGTTTATTAATAGAAAAGGAAAATTAGTCTCAACGGGTGGTGATGTAAATTTAACGACCGCTTATACTATTATTAATGATGATGATAGCCTAATCAGTGCTAAAAATAATGTTAATTTGGCCGCTAATAGTATTCACAATGGCACGGGTTTAATCAAAGCAGAAACGGGTGATGTAAATATTGATGCTAGAGGTGCAGTTTCCCAGTCGGAGCGTTACAGGAGCAGCATCCCCGAAGATCGGATCATTGCTGGACGTGATGTAAATATTACTGCAGGCAGAATCATCAGTGAATCAGCTAAAATTCAGTCTGGTCGAGATGTTAATATCAAAACAACCTCTACTGTTGAAAATAAAAATACCCTCATTACCGCTAAGCGTCGCATCGATCTAGACGCGAGTGCAATCATTAACAAATCATCATCAATTACTGCAACTAATGCTAAATCTGATATCACTGCATCCAATTATATCAGCAATGATGCAAATTCAGTTATTAGCAGTGGCCGTGGGTTAAATATCACAACGGCAAAATTAATAAATGCAGGGAAAATCATTTCCCCAACCAATAAGCCTAATACCCCACCGATTCCGACTTATGTTACAAATATTAAAGCGGACTCACTTGAAAATAAAGGTGGAATGATTACGGGTGACACGCTCAATATTACATCTAATAATATCCAAAATGAAAATGGGTTTATTGATGCCACAACATTAAATGTAAAATCTAATACACTGAATAATAATAGCGGTTATATCCGTTCTTATAAAGATGCTGTTTTTAGTGTTAATAGCTTAAGTAATAGAAATTCATCTAGTTTCGCCAGTTATGCCTATAAATTTGGTTTAGCCAGACAAGCAGGTGGAATTGAAGTACTCGATGGTGGAATTACTGTTACAGGTGTGACTGTTGATAATACCCATGGCTTATTTAAAAGTAACATTTTAGAACGAGCAGCAACTGCGGGTGGAATGGAATTTACGCTTACAAACAACCTTGTGAATAACTCAGGTACGTTAAACAGTGTTGGCAATATTATGATTGATACAAAAGAAGTGAGTAATCAGTCAGGTATAATCAACACAGATGAAAAATTAACAATTAAAGCTGAAAAATCAATCAATAATATTTATGGGAGATTTACGTCAAAAGATGTCACTGAACTTTATACACCTTCTTTCCTGACTTACGATAAAAACGCAATTTATAGCTTAGATGGAACAGGGATTATTTATAAGCCTGACGGGTTAAATATTGTTCATATTAAAAAACCTTCAGATAAAGGTGTATCCCATAACACTTATCAACAATTTAATGTTAATGGAAAAGGTGTCATTTTTAACAATAGCGATTCACAATCAACTACCCAATTAGGTGGTGATATTTGGGGTAATGCAAATTTAGCAGGAGTAGATGCAGCTAAAGTTATTTTAAATGAAGTCGTTGGTAATAACATGAGTACGATTAACGGTATGATGGAAGTTGCTGGTAATACAGCTCAAGTTATCGTCGCTAATGCATCAGGTATTACCTGTAATAGTTGTGGATTTATTAATGCGGAGCGCGGTGCTTTTGTCACAGGCACACCATTGGTCGTCGCAGGTAATTTAATTGGTTATAACGTCAATAAAGGTCAAATTACCGTTAATAACAACCTTAAATCTGATAATGCTATAGATTTAATTGCACGTTATGCTCTCATTAATGGAAATGTTGAAGCAAATGAAATTAATATCGCAACAGGTAATAGTGTATTTGATAGTCAAGGTAACGTATTAAATGAGCTCTCTTACACTAACCACACCAATAATGGCTTAGCTATCGCCTCAAGTGGTAAATTAAACGCGAATAAAATAAAACTGAATATTACAAGTAATCAAGGACATTTGATTAATAAAGGCCTGATAAATGCAGGTAGCACAGGCTTAGAAGCAAGTGCTTATTATGTCGGAAATACAGCAACTATTCAGTCTAAAGGGGATATTACTCTTGCCTCTACAAGTCAATATGACTTTAATAATGATTATGGGAAAATAATCTCTACAGCGGGTAATGTTAACATTGAAGCTAAAGCTGGGTTATTAAACCGTTACAATGGCTTAATTAGCGCTAATAAGAATGTAAACTTGAACATTTTCGAGAACATCCAAAATGGCGGTGGTTTAATTAAATCTGAAAATGGTGATATTAATGTTGATATGACTGGAACAATCTATAACTGGGCAGATAAAAACACAAATAGGTTTATTGCAAGTCGAGATATTAACATCAAGGCATCAAGAATTGTCAATGACAAGGCGCTAATGTCCGCAGGTCGTGATTTTAATTTTACAGGTTCATCAATTGATAATAAATCAAGTACCATTAGCGCAGAACGCCGAATGACCCTTGACACTCAATATTTAACTAATGCCTCTTCTACCATTAAAACGGGTACTGGCCGTATGGACATTACGGCAGGTACTATCTTAACCAATGATATTTACTCCACAATTAGTAGTGCGCGTTTGTTAAATATTACAACGCCAAAACTGACAAATAATGGTGTGATTGCATCAGGAAATGGTAAATCAACATTCCGTACTAACGAGCTAGTTAATAAAGGTTATATCAAAGGCTTCGACCTTAACTTTGTCTCTACATATTTAAATAACACGGGGGGCTTGGTTAAAGCAGACAACAATGTTGTTATGAATGTCGATCATGTTACCAATACTGATTCCGCTAATTTTAGCCGTAATACAAGTTATCTTGGTCTGACGAGCCAAAAAGGCGGAATCATTGCTGAAGATGGTAGCATCAAAATCAAAGGGACACAGTTGAACAATACCTCAGGGATTATTCAAACTAATGCTGTTTTCCCAATGGCAAATGAAGCAGATATTAGTATTAATGTGTCTAATGACATCAACAACAACTGTGGACAAATAAACAGTGCAGGAAATCTGAATGCCTCTGCAAATACAATTTCCAACTATAGTGGTTTGTTCAAAGCAGGCCTTGATTTAACTGCAAAAGCTGACCGTTCTATTAGTAATAACTACGGTACGTTCAATGCAAGAAATACCACGAAAGTTACCACGCCTAGCCTTTCTAACAGCTATGGAAAAATAACAGGTAACAATGTCATTATTAATACAAACTAAACTCGTGATTCATTAATTAGAATCAACATAAACAAAAGGACAGCAAGTATGCTGTCCTTTTTCAATTAATTCATTACGATGATTACTCTTCAAGTAAAGTCACATGCCCAATATAAGGAAGATGACGATACTGTTGCGCGTAGTCAATACCATAGCCGACAACAAATTTATCTTCGATTGAGTAGCCAATCCATTCGACAGGCACATCTACTTCACGACGTGATGGTTTATCCAGTAAAGTGCAAATCGCGACCGATTTAGGGCCACGCAATTCAAAAATTTCACGAACTTTATTTAAGGTATTACCTGAGTCGATAATATCTTCAACAATTAAAACGTGTTTACCACGAATATCTTCATCTAAATCTTTGACGATTTTGACATCACGGCTTGATGTCATCGCATTGCCGTAACTTGAAACGGTCATAAAATCGACTTCATGTGGAACATTAATTTTACGGCATAAATCCGCCATAAAAATAAATGAACCTTTCAATAAGCCAACAAGGACTAAATCGCCTTCAAGGGGTTGGTAATGTGCACTGATTTTTTCAGCTAATTCACTGATTCGTTGGGCAATCTCTTCTTCAGAGATCATCACTTCAAGGGTATGTTTCATCTTCAATTACGCATCTAAAGGAATGGAAAGCGCGTAATTTTACCATAGGCTAGGCTCAGATACTAATAAAGGAAAATGCAGCACTAACACTTAATGCTGCATTTTACCCTAAAACAGAATTTTTCGATTAACTCACTGTAAAGCCGAGCATCATTCCTGTGTCTTCGTGTTCTAATAAATGGCAATGCGCCATATAGGGGTGTTCTTTCGTCGCAGGGTGTTTAAATTCCACTAAAATTTCGCTCACCTGCCCTTCAACTTTGACAATATCTTTCCAGCCTTGGCGATGCGGCTCAACGGCTTGGCCATTTTCTTTTAAAATACGAAAGCGAATTCCGTGTACGTGGAATGGGTGTAACATCATGTCTCCACGCCCTGAAACCACCCAAATTTCTTGGCGGTTCATTGGCGCATCAAACGCTGGATGCGTCATTGAAAACACTTGCCCGTTGATAGTATTGGCGTTATGAATATCTAAATCACCAGCACCAGTACCGCAGTGCCCACCATTCCCCATGCCACCACGCATATTGCCGCCACTCATGTTACCGTGGTTCATTTTGCCTTGGCTCATATTCCCATGATCCATGGTTCCACTGTTCATCATGGCGCCATGATCCATATTACCCATCATCGCGCCATGACCACCCATGTTCCCCATCGCTTGTGCGCCATATTTTTCACGTAACATCATCATGCCTTGCATATCTAAACGCATATCCATCATCAAATGGAAACGACGGCGATTTAACCCTGCTAAAGAGGGGATTGCAGAGATTGCAGCAAGAGTTGAAGGTAATTTTCCTTCGCCATTTGTTAATGTGGTTTCGATACGTAAAACAGGCAGAGGCTGGTCAAATGGTGCGATAGTCATCCCCATTTGCCCTACAGGTAAAGTGACTAAATCAAACGCATGACCATCTGAAACATCAATTAATACCTCAAAACGCTCACCCATTAAAATCGGTAATTCAGTCAATGCAACCGGTTCAGCAAGTAAGCCGCCATCACTGGCAACAACGTACATTTTACGACCATCGCTGGTTGAAATATTCAAACTACGTGCGTTACAACCATTGAGTAATCGCAAGCGGATCCAACCTTTTGGCGCAATATGTTTCGGGTAAACCGCGCCGTTAGTCAGCATGAAATCACCAAACCAGCCTACCGCAGCACTCATTACATCTAATTGATAATCGATTTGCCCGTCATCTTTCAAACGCTTATCTTGTAAAATTACAGGGATATCATCAACCCCCCAATGACTTGGCAAACCGTGTTTTTCGCTATTTTCATCTTTAATCAGGACTAATCCCGCCAGCCCCATAGCGACTTGGTAGCCGGTTTTTCCATGAGTATGAGGGTGGAACCAACAGGTTGCTTCACTTTGATCAATGGTAAAATTGACTTTGCGTGTTGCGCCAGGTTGAATAATTGCCTGTGGCCCGCCATCCTGTTCGCCTGAAATTTCTAAGCCATGCCAGTGAACAGTGGTATCTTCTGCCAACTGATTCACAATATTGACATTAACACTCTGGCCATTTTTTAAGCTAATCGCAGGGCCGAGTAAATCACCGTTATATCCCCACGTGGGGGTTTTTTTACCGGGAACAAATTGGGATGTGCCTTGCTTAATCGCCAATTGAATGTTGCCTTGCGCATCAGGCTCTAATAGCGGCGGGATAGCCAATGTGGGATAGTTTTCAGCGGCTACCGCGATGCGGCTCCAAATAGGCAGCGCACTTGCAGCATATGTGATAGCACTTAATTTCAAAAAATCGCGACGTAACATTGATAACCTTCCTTTTGTTTATCAAATCAATAATCAATGACAGAGTATATTGAGGGAAATTACCCTTTCTCTGCAAAACATGGTTTAATAAAACAAATGATAAAGCCTCCCCTTACAGGAAGGTCAATAAACCCACTCAATAATTATGGGTTTATTACATTCATTTAAGAAAAATATAGTTGACTAACAATTCTATTCTTATGCTAACGTTACTTGACATAGAAACCCGATAGAATAAAGAATGCGCAAATTTATATTAATGATGTCATGCTTAATGACTCTGTTAGGGATAACCAATTCTGCCAGAGCTCTTGCCCCCAACGAAGCTGAAGATCTGGCTGATCTGACGGCTGTTTTTATCTACCTAAAATATGACTGTGGGTACTCACAAATTCCCGATAGAGAAATTGAACGCGCTATCGTGTACTTTGCGAAAAGTAATAAATGGGATTTGAGCAACTACAACTCTGAGAAAATGACTCAGCTAAACAAAGAAAGTTACAACGACTTAAAGGGAATACCGCTTAATCAAGAGTTTAAGTGCCAGTCATTAGCGAGGGATTCTCTCGGCCTGTTTGCCTACGTAAAATAATTTCCATCAGTGACATTAAGAAAACATGCCTAGAGTTTGTTTGCATGTTTTCTTCTCCATTTTGCCACTTTTATTGTCGTTTCTTTGCCCTACTTTCTTGCCAAAATAAAACAACGGATGGAATACTTTGGATGATCACCATGCGAATAATATGGTTCGACATCACAAACCCTGCGTCCAAATTCATCGTAATTGCTGCAAAGGTCATCGCTTCCATACTTCCCGGCGCCCAAGCGAGCAATAATACCGAAATATCATACCCCGTTAACCAAGCTGCAAACACTGTAATCAAGAACGTTAAAATAATATTGATGACAACGACTTGTGCAGAGGAATAAATATTTTTAATTAACGATGAAAGCGGGAAAACAACAAAGTGGTTACCAATATTCATCCCAATTAACACCATACTCAATTCCGTCAGCATTAATGGAAAATTTAATGGGATATCGACCCAGCTTTGTATTAATGTCGCCGCCGCTAATGAGGTTAGCATATAAGGTGCAGGAACTCTGAAACGCTGTAATATTAAACCTGCAATCACCCCAACGGCGACAATCAGCAATAGCCACATTGTGTCTATCAACGTTAATGAAGGAAATTCGATAATCGGTTGTGGGTCACCATCACTTCCAACGACAATCCCTGCTAATAAAATCAATATGATAAGGCGAATAGTGTGAGAAATAACAATCTTCTGTGGCGGTGTATGCGTATGGTCAGTTAAGGCCAAAATGGCAGCCATTGCACCAGGCACTGAGCCCAACATAGCTTCTTGTTTTGTCCAACCGACTTTGCGATAAAACCAAAAAAAACTAACGGAAAATTGCACAGCCAAACACGCAACTAGCATCAATAATAATAGAAATAAATTATCCGCTTCATTCAGTGAAACCTGATTAAACATCAAGCCAACCGAGGTACCTAATGTCACTTGAACAAAAGAGATTGTATGTTTAGGAATTGCGAAGGAAATGCCAAAACGATGAAAAATAATAACCGCGATAATTGGGCCAAACATCAGTGCGAGTGGAACACCAAGGTAGGTTAATCCACCACCAATCACCGCACAAACAGCGATCCCAACGATCATCTTGAGTAATTTCATCATACGACATTAACCATTAAGACTATTTATAACCTTAATTTATATCATATTATTAATGCCAGATGACCTTCGTTTTGCTTTATTTATTATGATAGTGATTATTCACTACGGTTCTATCATTTGTTAGTTTTTGATTTGCTTATTTTGACGTTTGGTATTATCTGCAACGGCTTGGTTCATTATCGCTTTTGCCATCCATTGCGCTAATTCTATGACCTGCTGATTATCCATTTTCCAAATATCTTTTAGCACTAAGAAAATCTCTGACCCATAAATAACGGAAAATGCTTTGATGACCTTATCAACGATTTCCTGCGGATATTCCGATTTCATCGGCGTAGTGACCATCGCAAGGATATCTTTACGGTTTCCCCGCTCAAATTGCTTACTTTTGACCTCTTGCGGAGCAGAGCGCCCTTGCGCCCACTGTTGCAATGAGGCTTGTAACGCTGCCCTTAAAGCACCTTCATGCTCAAACATGCGTGGAAAAGCAAACGTCAGTAGCTCATCAATACGCTCTTCTGTTTTTTCACTTTGTGGGCGCCACGTTAAAATTGGCCCTAAACTTTCATTGACAGTTGCTGTGATTAAATCACTCTGAGTCGGAAAATACCGATATGCGGTAGCGCGGGAAACACCCGCCTCGAGCGCCAATTCAGAAACAGAAGGCATTGCCCCTTTTTCAAATAACTCTAAAGCCGTGGTCACCAGTAATACATAAGTCCGTTTTCGCGTCCCTTTATATTCTGAGGCTGAATTAGTTTTCGGCATTTAATTATCCTTAAAATACTGTCTCTTACAACAAGTCTAGTCAATAACACTTAGAAAGCACAAGCAGAAATAAGTATACCTACTCAATACCATATAATTAAAAGATGCATATCTCAAACTAACCTGTATATACAATCAAATAAGTTATCCCTATCACAAATTTAGTATTCTAATGCTGCACTATAGATACAGCATGCTAATTAATATTTATGATGTTTTATCAATAAGATATACATATTAGCAACTAATCACTGTTGCAACAAACCAAAAAATGAGACTGCAATCTCATTTTACAAACACCAAAAATGATACTATAGTCTCATTAAGGTGAAAAATTCAACGCGAACTCTAATCTGAAAGGATTTTTATATGAAAAAGCACCCTGGTTTTATCTATATCGCCACAACGCTGGATACGAAAAGCGCTGAACTATTTTATGTCAGTGAATTAATTAAAAGCGCTGGGTTAGCTGTTCGCACTGTTGACTTAACCACTCAACCAACACAATTAGAAAAAGAGGCGGATGTCAGCGCGCATACCATCGCAAGTTTTCACCCTCTTGGTATAAATGCGGTTTTTTGTGGTGACCGTGGCAAGGCGATTGAGGCGATGGCTCACGCTTTTAGCCTTTACCTTGCAGCCCAAACTGATGTTGCGGCGATCCTTGGTTTAGGCGGTTCAGGCGGAACCGCATTAATCACTCCTGCAATGCAAGTACTGCCTGTGGGTATTCCTAAGTTAATGGTCTCCACCATGGCGTCAGGGGATATCTCAGGTTATATCGGTGCGAGTGATATCTCCATGATGTACTCAGTCACCGATGTTTCGGGCTTAAACATTATTTCGCGTAAAGTTTTGAAAAACGCAGCAAATCAAATCGCAGGCGCTGTCTGGTTTAACCAAGAAGATGACGAAAATATTGATATCAAACCCGCCATTGCCCTAACCATGTTTGGTGTGACAACGCCTTGCGTTCAACAACTTACCGCACAATTAGAAGAACAATATGACTGCCTCGTCTTTCATGCAACAGGCAGCGGCGGCAAAGCAATGGAAAAACTGATTGATAGCCAGCTACTGCATTCCGTACTGGATATGACGACAACAGAAGTGTGTGA
Source organism: Providencia sp. (assembly GCF_040396775.1). Taxonomy (GTDB): domain Bacteria; phylum Pseudomonadota; class Gammaproteobacteria; order Enterobacterales; family Enterobacteriaceae; genus Providencia. Next base: position 98,621 of record NZ_JBEBNT010000002.1, on the reverse strand, counting down.
CTATTTATTTGGTGGCGTTTTAGCGTGTGACGAAGACCGATTTGGCGCCATTCAACGTACACAAACACCTTGCGTCATGTCTTGTGGTGCATTGGATATGGTGAATTTTGGGCGACCAACGACGGTGCCTGAAAAATACCAAGACCGCTTATTTTACCATCACAATGCACAAGTCACATTGATGAGAACGACCAAAGAAGAAAACCAACAAATGGGTCGTTGGATTGCGGAGAAATTAAATCGCTGTGATGGCGAAATTCGTTTTATTGTTCCAACATCAGGGTTTTCCGCATTAGATATCGAAGGCGCACCATTCTGGGATCCTATCGCAGACCAAGCGTTTATCGATGCACTGATAGAAAACCTCATAACAACAGAAAAAAGACAGCTTATTTTGAGTCCTCACCACATAAATTCCCATGATTTTTGTGAGCAGGTTATTCAGCTACACCAGGAAATTTTGAACAAATAATAGAGGTTAATATGAAACATAACCGCGCAGAGTTATTAAAAAAATTCAGAGACATGATTGCTCGTGGAGAACCTATTATCGGCGGTGGTGCAGGTACGGGTTTATCGGCAAAGTGTGAAGAAGCTGGCGGCATTGACTTAATCGTTATCTATAACTCAGGCCGTTACCGTATGGCGGGTCGTGGCTCACTAGCAGGCTTATTGGCTTATGGCAATGCCAATGAAATTGTGATGGACATGGCAAAAGAAGTTTTGCCAGTCGTTAAGCAAACTCCTGTTCTTGCAGGTGTAAACGGCACCGATCCATTTTGCCAATTTGATAAATTTTTAGATGACATCAAAACAACAGGCTTTGCGGGCGTGCAAAACTTCCCAACGGTTGGTCTGATTGATGGCAACTTCCGCGCTAACCTGGAAGAAACAGGAATGGGCTATGGCCTAGAAGTGGATATGATCCGCATGGCGCATGAAAAAGATTTATTGACCACACCGTATGTTTTCAGCGCTGATGATGCCGTTGCAATGACCAAAGCGGGGGCTGATATCATCGTGCCACATATGGGCTTAACAACGGGCGGGAATATTGGTGCCGAAACAGCACTGACACTCAAAGACTGCGTACCACTCATCAATGAATGGGCAAAAGCGGCTAAAGCAGTGCGTGATGACGTCATTGTCCTGTGCCACGGCGGCCCTATCGCAACCCCTGAAGATGCCGAATATATTTTAGCTAACTGCCCTGACTGCCATGGTTTTTATGGCGCAAGTTCAATGGAACGTTTGCCTACCGAAGTCGCACTAACAAAGACCACACAGCAATTTAAATCAATAACACGTTAAATTTTTTATTTTTTGCCAACACCGGGCGCCTATTTCGATAGGCGCTTTTTTATTTCTTTTTGGGGTTTAAAAAACGCCACAATACCCAAAGTAATGATGTGGAATAATACAAGACACCGAATTGAATAATCATAAGCGGTTTTTCCGTCATCCCTGCCATTTTTAACAGGCCATAATAGTTATTTTCTTCAAGGTATTGCTCAGTCAGTCCCCCTTCAGGTAAATAACGCGTTAAAAATACGGCAATAATAAAACATGCAACGTAATGACGTAATTTAGCAATCCCTTCATCGAAGGCATTAAAGCTATCAAACTCACTCCCTTGTTGACGCCCAATAATAATTCGATTAATTAATGTCGCTGCATAAATATAAAGGATAGCGGAAGAGTTAATTTGCGTCGTATGAAAAATATAAGCCACGCCCCCTAAAATAGCGGCCACAAAAATGAAGAAAAACCCACGCTGAAGCACCGCCATCATTGTGCCCATATGCACTAAAATAAACTCAAACAGCAAGATCAATACCATATTGTAAACCACTTCAACGCCCGACCCATCAGGGGAAAACCACAAAGACAATAAGAAACCGATATAAAAAATAGTTAAGCCGTGATCCACCAGCGAAGGTAGAAAATGCATAACACCTTGAGGTTTATCTGATGCAATAAAATGGCGTTTCCCTTTTACGATGGATAATGCCGATCGCGTATTGGCATTTTTTTTGTTTCTTATCTTCCTTGCCACGAAATTACTTCCCTTTTTCTCGGTAAATAGAGTGCCCCTTGCACAAGAAATTCATTAAGCAGGCCATAAAAACAGGTAACCCAAAGTAGAGCACTCCAAACGCAAAAGCGACATGGGGTCTGTCAGGGAACTCTCCACCAGTGGAAATACTGGCGTAATAATCAATAGAGCGTAAATATTCAGGCGTTAACCCACCATAAGGCACAAGAAAAGATAAAATCAATACGAGGAAAATACAGAACATAAAATTGAGTGCCATTAGTGCTGAATAGCCCATATTTTCACTGCGTTCTTGTTCGCTACGGCTGGTTAAACCAAATAGCATTCGGTTAGCAACCGTCGCACTATATAAATACAAGATCAGCGGCGAGTCCCCTAATACTGACATATTAATCGCCAACGCAAATAAACCATAAAAAAGCGCAAATAAGGTTAATATTCGCCAATCACGAAATACCGCCATAAAGACGCCTGAATGAATTAAAATAAATTCAAAAATAAGGATGATAGTCAGGTTATAAATAATTTCGACCGTGTAGTACTCAGGGAAAAACCAAACAGACAAAATAAACCCAACATAGAAAAGGGAAAAACCGTAGTTAATTATCTTGGAGAACGCGCGAATAAGACTAAAAGAATGCGAACTTTCTTTCACACTTTTCACTGAGGGCTGCTTTGGGAAAAAACCTTGGTTTTTGTTTTGCTTTTCTTTTAATTGCTCATTCCCTGACGGCTTCGCCATGATATCACTCCACATTATCAATATTGCTTTTTTAATAAGCTACTTGATAACGCAAGAAATAAACAGTGGCCAAAATCCGAATGAATAAGTCACTCTAAGATAAAGTGTAAGAAATATCGACAAGATGGCATGAACTGAACGCGTCATGCCACAAATAAAATGTAATTAGACTAGCTTAGCAATCAACGTGTCTAAATCACCTTGCAGGAAATTCACTGGAGGGATTTCAATCACCGTATAAGCACCCGCCGCCTGCTTCATTGAAGCGCGCGCAGCTGACACCATAAATTGTGACGTTAACGCAGGGTTATTGATACGCATTGAATATTCGAACAATTGATTGTGTGTCGCACCCGAAACGCCTTTGTGCGTCATGTGCACACCATGCCCAACGTCTTTTAATGCGTCAATGCTATCGACCTGACGAATGTGAGTTTCATCAGAGGTAAAATAGCTATCCGCTTTAATTGCTTGAGCAACATCATCAAATTTTGCGCCTGCGTCTAATTCAATGTATACCATACGGCGGTGTACACCGGTTCCTAATGGAATAGTCACCGATAACGCATCTTTCACGCCATCAATCGCTTTTGCCGCAACACTGTGCCCCATACTCATTCCTGGTCCAAAATTGGTGTAAGTCACCCCTTTTGGCGCCATCGCTAACATTAAGGTACGCATGATAGAATCCGAACCAGGATCCCAACCTGCGGAGACGACAGCAACGCTATTATGTTGTTTTGCAACATCATTTAAGCTTCTTTTCAGCGCTACAATATCTGAATGCACATCAAAGCTATCAACGGTATTAATGCCTAATGCAAGAATTTTTGCCGCAAGTGGGCCAATTGCGCGGGTTGGCGAGCACAGGAGTGCAACATCCACTTTCCCTAGTTTTTCAATATCATCGACGACTTTATACGAGGCAAGTTCAGCAGGGATGTCTTGTGTATTGCGACGAACAACGCCGACAAGTTCAAAATCATCAGCGGCCAGAACAGCTTCTAGTGCATAACGGCCGATATTCCCGTATCCCACTATTGCTGCTTTAATTTTTGTCATTTTTACTCCTATACAGTTCTGATGTTGCTTATTAATTAATTTATAGCGAAATTAAATCTAACAGATTAATTAAAAGTAAACAAAACATTCACTTTACGAAATTGGGGGCATTTTAACCCTATTTTCATTAATGAATTCCATGTAGAATCCGCAGTTCAAACAACTACTCTTAATTCTCATAAATATATAAAGGTTCTCAATGCATCAGTCTGATGTGACTGAGCGGTCACTCTTTTCGCTCAGTTGGCCAATTTTTATCGATATTTTTCTGCATTTGGCCACATTATTAATTAACACTTACATGGTTAGCCATGTATCGACCGCTTACCTTGCAGCGATGGGGGTGGGCAACCAAGTCTTTGATCTTTTTATTACTATTTTTAACTTTATCAGTGTAGGATGCAGCGTTGTTATCGCACAATATTTAGGGGCAGGCCGCCGTGAAAAAGCCAGCCAAGCGATTCATATCTCCATCGCCTTTAACTTTATTCTTGGTTTTTCCAGTGCATTAGTCGCGGTATTCTTTGGCTATACCATTCTAAAAATCATGAATATGCCATCCCATTTAATGGCGGATGGTTATACTTATTTACGTATTTTAGGGATTTGCTTAATCCCTGAAGCGATTACTATTATTTTAGCGGCTTGCTTACGGGTTTATGGCAAAGCACAGCCCGCCATGTGGGTAACATTAATTGCCAACCTGATTACTGTTGCAGGTAATATTATTGTACTTTATGGTTTCTTCGGTTTACCACAATATGGTTTAGAAGGTGTGGCATGGTCAACTGTCGTTGGGCGTGTTGTGGCTGTAATTTTACTTTTCTGCTTATTATTCTATGGGTTGCGCATTAAATTTGTCCCAATGATGTTAATTCATTGGTCACGTAAAATGCTCGGTAAAATTTTACACATTGGTTTACCTTCTGCGGGGGAAAACTTAGTGTGGATTTTACACTTTATGACGGCATCTGCTTTTATTGGTTTAATGGGAGAAACGGCGCTTGCGGCACAAACTCTGTATTTCCAATTATCGCTATTTATCATGTTATTTGGTATTTCCGTCAGTATTGGTAATGAGATTATGGTCGGCCATTTGGTTGGTGCGAAACGCTTCCAAGATGCCTATATTCGTGGAATAAAAAGCTTAAAAATGGGCTTTTATGTCACTATCGGTGTTGTCATTGCCTTCTGGTTACTTCGTGACCCTATCCTTAACAACATCACTGATGACCACGGTATTATCGAGCTCTTATTACCGCTCTTTTTACTCTCGGTATTTTTAGAGCCAGGGCGTACCATTAATATTGTGATGGTGAATGCGTTACGTGCCTCTGGTGATGCCCGCTTCCCATTATGCACCGCCATTATCTTTATGTGGGGCGTGGCGATCCCCCTCGGCTATTTCTTAGGGATCAAAATGGAAATGGGCTTGCTGGGAATTTGGCTCGGCTTCTTCGCCGATGAATGGTTGCGCGGCTTGACTAATGCATGGCGCTGGCGCTCACGGAAATGGCAAAGTAAACGCCTCGATGTGGAAAGCTAACCCGTAAAACAATCACAATGTCCTGCCCTATTTTATAGGCAGGATTTTTGTGACGAAGCGCAAACTAGAAAATATTTTATTTTTATCTCCATTTTTGGAGATTTTTTTTCTCTCACGCACAAGTATATCCCCAAACTTAGTGAAGTTTTTCTCCAACAGGTTGTTTAAAATAATAAAATCAACAAAGATTTCATTAAGGGGACCTGCCATGCATGCGCAATCACAACCATTACTTTGGCAATATTTTATCAATGCGGTAAAACAAGAGGTTAAGCCAGCATTAGGTTGTACTGAGCCAATTTCATTGGCTTACGCAGCAGCAAAAGCAGCGTCCTTCCTTGACGGTGACGTCACGCGCGTTTGCGCCTTTGTTTCCCCTAACCTGATGAAAAATGGGATGGGCGTCACGGTACCAGGCACTGGCATGGTAGGGTTACCTATCGCGGCAGCCTTAGGTGCGATTGGGGGCGATGCAGATGCAGGTTTAGAGGTACTTAAATCCGCTTCAGCTGACGCCATTGCCTTGAGCAAAACAATGTTAGCGCAAGGCCTAGTAAGCGTTGATATCAAACACCCTTGCGAAGACGTTATCTATTCCGAAGCAACGGTACATACCCAAACAGGTTCAGCGACGGTGATCATCACAGGTTCACACACCAATATTGTGAAGATAATTCATAATAATGAAACGGTGTTTGATACTTTATCAAGAAAGCCCCTAGATGATGCCCCTGTTGATTGCGCTGCGGATATTCCCTTACCGCCCGTTACCGCAAAGGCCGTCTACCAATTTGCGACTGAAGCCCCATTAGACGATATTCGTTTTATTTTAGAAGCTGCCCAGTTAAATGAAGCCCTTTCCCAAGAAGGCCTGCGCAATGTGTATGGCTTACATATCGGGAAAACGTTACAAACTCAGCGTGACCGCGGTTTGTTATCGAAAGACTTGATGTCCGAAATTATGATACGCACCTCTGCCGCATCCGATGCCCGTATGGGTGGTGCGGTTTTACCCGCGATGAGTAACTCAGGTTCGGGTAACCAAGGTATCGCTGCAACCATGCCTGTGGTGGTGACAGCAGATTACCTGCAATCCTCTGAAGAACAGTTGGCTCGCGCGTTGATGTTATCCCACCTAATGGCGATTTATATTCATAATCAATTACCTGCGTTATCAGCGCTGTGTGCTGCAACGACCGCTGCTATGGGCGCCGCCGCAGGGATTGCATGGTTATTGGAGTCACGCTATGAAGTCGTCGCAATGGCGATTTCCAGTATGATTGGCGATGTCAGTGGGATGATTTGTGATGGTGCATCAAACAGTTGTGCAATGAAAGTCTCCACCAGCGCCAGTGCGGCTTACAAAGCGGTACTTATGGCCTTAGATAATAGCTGTGTGAGAGGCTCGGACGGTATTGTGTCCGATGATGTCGATCAGTCTATTGCTAATTTGTGTTCATTGGCCGCAGGGTCGATGAGGCATACGGATGTGCAGATTATTGAGATTATGGCGTCAAAAGCGCGTTAATTCTTCGCCCTTAACGCCGTAGCGTTGTTGGCTACACTCGCCAACCCTAGTCACATACTTGTGTATGCTCCTAGGGATTATTTCTTTTGCCGCCTTGCTACGCCGCCAATTCTTCGCCCTTAACGCCGTAGCGTTGTTGGCTACACTCGCCAACCCTAGTCACATACTTGTGTATGCTCCTAGGGATTGACTCTTTTGCCGCCTTGCTACGCCGCTAATGACTTTGAATTTCTTTTTTGAATTTCTTTTTTGAATTGTTCTATTTTGAATTAACTTCTAAGGCTGCAAACTTTTCACGGATAATCTCTTCAGGGAGTTTCACACCGATAAACACTAATACGCTGCGGCGGGTTTCACCGTCTTGCCAATCTGTATCCCAATCGGCACTGTAAAGGCGTTGAACCCCTTGGAATAACAAACGTTTTGGTTCATCTTTGATGGATAAAATGCCTTTGTAACGCAATAAATTATCTGCAAAACCGAGCAGTAGATCTTCCATTACCTGTGAAACTTCCATTAATTCAACAGGGTAGTCAAACTCCACAACGATAGACTCCACTTCATTTTGTTGTTTTGGTGCAAAACGGAAAGTCGGTTTATTCACCTTCAGTTGTGAATCTAATAAAAAACCTTCGATGTCTAATAAAAGCTGTAAGTTAATATCGCCATGAATAACTGGGTAAATTGGCGCTCTGGCATTAATACGTTGTAATCGCTCTAGCAGGGCGTCGTTATCTGGGTTGACGTCAGTTTTTGTTAATAAAATTCGGTCTGCATAGCCGATTTGCGCTTGAGCAATCGCAAAATCATTCAATTGTTTTTCAGCATGAACCGCATCTACCAGCGTAATGATGCCATCCAATAAAAACCGTTCGCATAACACATCATGAGAGAAAAATGTTTGCGTGATAGGGCCGGGGTCTGCCATTCCTGTGCACTCAATCACTAAACGGTCAAAGTCCAACTTGCCACTGTCTAGGCCATCTAATAGGTCTAACAATGCATTTTCCAATTCAGCGGAACGCGAGCAACAGATGCACCCGTTGCTCAATGTGGTGATTTGTGTGGCTCTGTCACCAATAATGGCGTTATCAATGGGAACTTCACCAAATTCATTTTCAATGACTGCAATTTTATGTCCATGTTCTGCATGAAGAATATGGCTAAGGAGCGTTGTTTTACCTGCACCAAGAAAACCGGTTAGGATTGTGACATTAATTGGTTTCATTATTATCCTCTTTGCACCATTGTTTTACTGCAATCATCGTTAACAGCAGCGGAACCCGCCTTTACCACTTCCACCATACCGCGCATCTTGCCTTTCACGAAAAAATTCTTTGTAAGTCATGACGGGCTTATCAGGGTGGTTATCACTCATGTGTTGGACATAAGTATCATAATCAGGAATACCAACTAGCATACGCGCTGCTTGCCCTAAGTATTTACCTGTTTTTCCAAGGTTACCAAACATCTGCCTCTCCAAATACAAATGCCCTACATCATGAACACACAATGTAGGGCTACCGTTCTGTTACCGAGCCACCTTAGCAGCTCGATGGTGTCGAATGGTCACTAATGTGAAGATGAAACTTTCACGCCCTCTTTCGGTACAGGCACATACGGTGTTTCTTTGTCTGTACGTTCTGGATTTTTGTATGCTTTCATGCCCACACGAATACCATAGAAAATGATACCGTAGACAACCACTAAGAATAGGATACTCAGACCCGCATTGGTGTAGTTGTTGATGATAATGTGATTCATGTTAGTGATTTCTTGTGCTGTCAGCTCAGCACCACCTGCCGCGATCTTCTCTTTATAAGATTTAGCTAAGTACAGGAAGCCTTCAAGCTGTGGGTTATCACTGAATAATTTCAGTCCTAACGCCCAAGTGGTACAAATCAATAACCATACCGCAGGTAACACGGTGACCATGATGTATTTACTACGTTTCATCTTAATCAGGACAACCGTACTTAAGATTAACGCAACAGCCGCTAACATTTGGTTCGAGATGCCGAACAGTGGCCATAGGCTCTTAACGCCGCCCAGTGGGTCAACCACACCTTGATACAGTAAGTAACCCCATAAGCCAACACAACCAGCCGTACCAATAATACCTGCAACCAGCGAATCCGTTTTCTTCAAGAATGGAACGAAGTTACCCAGTAAATCTTGCAGCATAAAGCGGCCAGAACGGGTTCCTGCATCCAATGCGGTTAAGATGAACAGCGCTTCAAACAGAATACCAAAGTGATACCAGAAGCCCATATTTGCCGCTGGCATGATTTCGTGGAATACAAATGCAATACCGACGGCTAATGTTGGCGCACCACCCGCACGGTTCAGAACAGACGGTTCACCGATGTCTTTCGCCGTTTGCATGATTTGTTCAGGTGAAATCACAAAGCCCCATGAACTGACCGTTGCCGCTGCGTGAACAGAAACATCTTTCAGCTGAGCCATGATAGCCGCACCATCTGGGCCACCCAGTTCATGCAGGTTAGGCATTGTAATACCTAACGCCGCTGGCGGGGTATTCATGGCAAAGTACAAACCTGGCTCGATAATGGATGCTGCAACCAGCGCCATAATCGCAACGAAAGATTCCATTAACATTGCACCGTAACCGATGTAACGCGCATCTTTTTCGTTTGCTAACAATTTCGGTGTTGTACCCGAAGCAATTAAGGCGTGGAAACCCGATACCGCACCACATGCAATGGTAATGAACAAGAATGGGAACAGTGTACCTTTCCAAACTGGACCTGAACCATCAACAAATTGCGTCACCGCTGGCATTTTTAATTCAGGGTTCAGGATAACGATACCAATCGCTAAACCAACGATAACCCCAATTTTCAAGAAGGTTGCCAGATAATCACGCGGCGCCAAAATCAACCATACAGGTAACAGTGCAGAAACAAATGCATAGCCAACCAGAGCATAAGTGATCGTGGTGTCTTTAAAGGTCAGTGCAGGGCCCCAGTATGGGTCGTGAGCGATAACGCCACCGAACCAAATCGATGCTACCAGCAACACGATACCGATGACGGAAACCTCACCAACACGCCCCGGCCGGAGATATCGCATGTATATCCCCATAAACAAGGCAATTGGTACCGTTGATACCACGGTGAATACACCCCATGGGCTTTCTGCCAAGGCTTTGACGACAATAAGTGCGAGTACCGCGAGGATGATGATCATAATCAGGAAACAACCAAAGAGTGCGAGCGTTCCTGGAATTGGGCCCAGCTCTTCTTTGACGATTTCCCCTAACGATGCACCATTACGGCGAGATGAAATAAACAGCACCATAAAGTCTTGTACCGCACCAGCTAATACAACCCCTGCCAGTAACCACAGCGTACCGGGTAAATACCCTACTTGCGCTGCCAGTACAGGTCCAACTAATGGCCCTGCCCCTGCGATTGCTGCAAAGTGGTGACCAAACAGGACATTTTTATTGGTTGGAACATAGTTTAGACCATCATTATTAATGACAGCTGGAGTCGCACGAGTTTCATCCAGCTTCATCACTTTTTTCGCGATATATAAGCTGTAGTAACGATAAGCAATAAGGTAAACCGCCACCGAGGCGACGACTATCCATAACGCACTAATATTCTCGCCGCGTCTTAGCGCAACAACCCCTAAACAAATTGCGCCGATAATCCCAAGGATCATCCACGGAATGTGCTTTAAAATACCATTTTTGTTCATAGAACACCCTTCTGAGGTAAAACGAACATGCCATTGATTTTGTATTTGCCATCACGCTAGCAACATCGTAGTGCTGCTTGTCATTGATGGTTTTTTAATTGGCAGTGGTTGAACTGTATTAAATCGAAAATTTGAGCTCTGCCATGGTGTCTATGGTAAGAAATTACACTCTGCAAATGACTAAAGTTGCGCTAAGCGGTGCCATACAGAATTAAGCGGTTTGAATTTTGCCGTGAATGGTTTTAAGGAGGGGTTAACAGGGGAAAAACTGTGATCTACATAACAATAACAACTGGTTTTCAATAAGTTAAGTAATATAAATAATATGGCTAAAGTCGATTTAATTGTAAAAAAATATCACGAATATCGTAAAAAACGCCTTAGATACCCTAAAAAGACGTATCTAAGTACGTAGAATCCTTATGGCAGTGTGATTGTTGTCCAATCCCCACCAACCCACCAACTGTGTTCGCCATCCGTTTGCGTTTGACACCCTACGCCAACTTTGGCCTTTCCCTCTTCAAAGGGGTAAGCACAATCATACGTTGCTTCAATAACAACCTTCCCTGTCGTGGCATCCGCAAAGCCAATTTTATCACCTTTACGAATACGGTATACCCCTTCTTGGGCATCATCGGGCCCGTTATCAAAATAGTAAATTTGATAAACCTCTTGGTTATGTTTATCCGCGACAATTAATTTGCCCTCTTCTGACTGGCGCAAACAATACTGAAAAGGCGATTCGGCTTCAAAACAGCGAATTTGGCTTTTTTGGTCATCTACCCATAAGCTGTATTGCTGTTCAATATTTTGTGCAAATAATGGCGTTGAGCAAAATATGGCAAGCATCCCTGCCATTTTAGTTTGATTCATCATATTCCCTATTCCTTTATGGCTGATAATTTAACGAAGCTTCACTGGGTTGGTTAAAAATCACTGGAATTAATAACACTTTATTTTGAGATGCCGAATTAAACCGCCACTGATACGCAGCGAAAATGATGCTATCATCAAAATAATCCACACCACTACTCTTCTGTAACATCACTGAGCTTGGCACACCACCCTTCGGTACATCAATTTTCAAAACCACTTCACCTTGTGTTTTGCCTATCGATTCCTGAGAGATAACAGGTAGCTGTAATGTTTTTTCTTGAATACCAAAAGCGGCCGCATCAACACTCACCGCTATGGGATCTGCAAGGTTTTCATTTCGCATAGGCGAGGTACGAAGGGTTGAAGCAAATGGTATAACCGCTGGCATCACTTTTTTAGCCAAGGCTTTTTGTTCTTCAAACGTTTGGCGATCTTGCTCCGTTGCAGATGCAGGCAATTCACCTTTGCTATATAGCTGTGCCATACGTGCATTAATAATATTTACCCGCTCTTTGGTTTCATCTGGCAAACCAAATAAAAAGAAACGAGATTGCGCTGCCATCAAACGCTGATCCACACTTTTATCCGCGTTATAATGAATTAACGCAAATGCACCTGCTGCCAACTCTGGGTCTTCATCTATCATCGTCACCCCCCAAGCGAACCACGCATCAATACGGTTTGGGTTAATGGTGATAATTTGCAGATAGTGCCCCCGCGCGCTCAACAGTAAGTCACGCCAATGCTGCTCATCATCAACAAAGCCGTCTTTTATTGCAGATGCTTTATTTTCAGTTAACAAGGTTCGCGCTGCATTAAAGTGCATTAATTCCATTCTTGCCGTTGTGCTTAGCACTTCAATATTATTTGGGTGCTTTAACAATAATGTGCGAAGCCTTTGCGTGTTACTTTCCCACGCCTCACCGTTAGACTTAGTGCGGCTATCCGCTTGTCTCAGTGTTGTGCGTATCTCTTTTGAGATCTCCTGCTGCTGCTGGTAATATTCATAAGATGAACTTGAACTACGTGTATATTTAGCAGGGACAGTATTATTCACATAACTCAGAAGCCTTTTAAGCACATACCCAAATGATTCTTCGTTATGCCTTGCTAAAGCCTTACTGGCGCTTTCCACTAAAAGCCCAACTTCTTGCGCGTAATCATCTAAACTTTTCACTGTGCTTTTAAAGCCAACACTCACAAAGTGACGAACAGGTTGCGTTGAAGGGGTAAAGCGTAATTGGCTCACGGCATATTCAGCTGCGGTATCATACTTTTTTACGCCACTGGTGGTGTCGATTAAGGTAAATACAGGCGCACCGTCCTCATTCACATCCACGGCCACAATTGCGGAGACATTATCAACAGTATATTTAACTGAAGGATAACGCACCTCGTTAAGCGAGCTAGCTACAATGGCAGTTCCCTCTGTATTGATCGTCATTTTTCCGGGGTAACGAGGATCACTAAGGTCATAGTACGTGGATAGCTCGACAACCCCATATATCCCTTTAATGGATAATGGCTGTCTTGCTAATACTTGTGTTTGCTCATCCGCAGCTTCTCTAAACCAATCTAATACCTGTATGTTACTTCTTGCCTGTAAGATTAAAAAGTTCTGGCGTTCAGCGGCAGAAAGGTACTGAATTTCTTTCGCGAACATTGCGGCACTTTGCGTATCAAATAACTGAGAAGGGGATTCTGACCATTTATTACTGAGGCTCAGATACTGTGCAAAAATAAGTGCGGCATACGCATTCTTTAAATTCACATCGCTATTATCGACTTGGCTTTTTATTACGCTATATGCAAGCCCTAGCCCTTTCCAATAAGTGGGATTATTCGGCTGTGCGGCAATGGCGCGCATAAAGAAAGTAAGGCTCTCTTCTGCTGCCTCGGTTTGGCGTAATCTAAGTAAGCCGACGGCAAAGGCTAGCCCACCATCTTGTGGTAAAAATTGGCTCGCCTTTTCTAATTGGATGATTTGATCATTTGGCACCGCCGTATTCGCTTGTAACAATGGTTGCCATATTGCACGCATTGCTGCGCTTTGTGGTGCTAATTCGGCAAGTTTATCCATCTTATCGATACGTGCTTGCAACTCATGGTATCGTTCTTCAATTTCTATATTAGCTTCATGGTTATATAAGATCCCTGATAGCACACCACTCACTGCGGTGTTTTGTTCATTCTGAAATAGCTGCCAATCGCGCTGTTCGATAAGTGTTTGCGCCCACCAACGTTGGTTTGATTCAGCACTTAACGGGATATTTAAAAGTGTAATGGCGCTAAATACCACCAGAGTTATAACCGCAGCGCCCCAATATTGCCTCGCTTGAAAGCGAATCGCACCTATCGATAAAGCAATAATAAACACCAACCCAAATAACCACATCACCGTAAGAAATAAATTATCACTGACATTCAAGGCAATTGGCCAAATTAGCCCACCCAGTTCGAATAGTGCAATAAACACGCCATAGCCAAAGAAAAAAGGCAGCGCAGGCGCCGCAAATAAGAACGCCAACGGTAATAAAAGGAGTGGACTTAGTTTCATTTTCAACGTCATCCCTCCTTACGGTTTCTTGGTCAAAATAGACTTGATAGGTAAAAAGAACCCCAGCCAGAAAAATAGGCTCAGACCCAATATGCTGACCAGCGTGATAATGCTCAGCGCCACATCAGACTCAAAGCCCTCCTGCGCCCAATATTGGTAAAAAGCCGTAGGCGATAGTGTTTCTGGTTTCATGTTTTGCGTAATGCTGCTAACAACAAATGCCATCAATAAAGGAATAGCGATGGCAAGAAATGTGTAAATATGCACCCTTTTAATTGCTGCGAACCACGCAGGCGGTGTAAAGGTGATTGGCGGTATGGGTTGTGGGCGAACAATTCGACGAGTTTGAGTTTGGCCTCTAACATGCACTTTTTGTATATTTTGCTGTTGCCGTGTTTTTTGCAGCGCTTCGCTAGCAACTTTTAATTGCCTAACCCGTTCACAAGCGGCACATTTCAACCCAGAAAAATATTGGTGTTCTTTATTTTTGCTGCATACCACCATCTTTTTCTGGCTACGCAACGCGTAAGGGCGTAAACACTGCACCCACTGCGCTGCACTCGGCCTTTGGTCTGGCGCGCCATTAAACGCTTTATCAAATAATTGGCGAATATCATCAGGTAAGAAAGTATGCCCGCTGGTTGGGACCGGGCTAATACCTTGATGCGCCTTTACCCCATAGGCATAATATTTCCCTGCAATTCGGCTGGGTAAATCATTTGGTACTTGATTATGTAAAGGGCGGCCAGAGAATGGATGAATACCAAAATTCAATAATTGAAATAAAATCACCGCTAAGGCAAATCGGTCTTGCTGGGATTCTTGCAATTGGGGCACGCTTTTCGCATTTTGGAATTCAGGGGCAAGGTAATCGACCGTAAATTGCCCCGCCGCAAAACGTTCTTGTTTTCCTTGAATACTAAAACCATCGCAATCTAACATTGATACATATAAGCTTTCCCGATAAAAACGCAAGTTCACGGGTTTCATATCAATAATAAAGTGATTTTGCTGATGAATAGCCTCAACCAATATGGCTAAGTTGGTTGAAAGTTGGATTTTGGCCCCTAATCCAACGGGTAAGTTATTTGCTTTTGCCTGCCTTTCTTGCAAGATATATTCAAGCTCAATGGATGCATTCACATCCAACTCGGGCATGACAAAGCCCACAAACTGTTTTTTCTGGTTAAATAGCTGGCTGATTGGCCACGCGAGCTGGATAACAGGAATTGCCGTATCCGCAATTGGTGGTAAGTTTGGCTTTAACGCTAACATTGCCGATGTTTTTCGGCGGTATAATGTTTTATCAATTTTGTCGTGGTAGAGCTTAGCAACTTGCCCCCTCGCTGATGCAATATGGTAAACACTGCCCGCCCCACCACTTTTAATTAATTTACCCAGCTGGATAACTTGCCCTTGCCCATCGACCAGCTTTATCTTATTGACCCCTGCCATTACATTTCCCTAAATGCCACAAGTAAGGTTTTATCATCCCCTGTAATGGAATACGTCCGAGGGTCATCAAGCGTCCCTTTTAATGCTTCACTGCCTGTATGCTCATCATTTTGCTGTAAAAATCGAGTCACAGGTTCAATGAACGGGAGGTACAGCGCATCACATTGCTTATTCATAGCAAAAGGTTGTACGCCATCAGACATTAAAATAACCCGCTCTATTTTTGCAGTGATAGGTGTAATGCGTAGATGTTCCTGCCAATCAGTTGAGGTTAAAAACCACGTTTGGTTGGCATATTCCCCATTTTCTGGCACCGAAACCGTATCAATACGCTGGCCATCTTGTTGATAAGAAGCGATGCCAGCACCGTCACCTAAATGAAAAAGAAAGCCTTGGCGTTTGCCAATCCATGCAGCGACAAGTGTGCAAGCAAAATCCTTTAATTCCCCCTGCTTATCGCTTGCAAGGGAAACCAGTTGTTCGCGAATAGCACTCAGTGTGCGAAGAATGACAGGTTGTATTTCTTCTATAGTTAAATAGTCAACATCACCAAATTCAGACACCCGCTGGACGAATAACCTTGAAACATAACGTGAGCCTATATCACTATATCGAGCAGAGCCTGCACCATCACACACACAAGCAGCTAAACCATTTGTAGTATGTTCTACAGACCAAGCGTCTTGGCAAGGCTGATTATTTTCCTGATGAGAGCGCCCTTGAACTGATGCGCAATAAATTGACCAGCTCATAGATTACACCGACACTGTTGACCAGCTATCTGTTGAAGGAAGTTGTGCTTGACCGCCTGGCGTCGATTGGGAAACCACTTGCATACTGGCACTTAACCATAAAAACAGTTCTTTAAATTGCAATCCTTTCAATTTTTTTACACCATTCAAGCCTGCAATACTAAATTCCCCCATGACTTGCGCACTTGCCCCATCAACCATAATAGGGAACATCGCCACTTTTTGATCCTTTTGCGCCTGGCGGCAAACTTGTGCTGACTCTTCCCATAAATCTGTCGGCGCACCATCTGACATCAAAAATAACCAAGGGCGCGTATATGCCACACCAGCTTGGCGAAACCGTTGTTTTTCTGCTTCTATTTCATCTAGCGCCACCATAACCGCTTGCCCCGTTGGAGTTGTACCATTAGCTTCTAATATAGGCGCAGTAAAATCCATGGCATCACACCAGTCGCCAATAATAGAGCATTGGTCGTTTCCACCATATTGAATAACCAGTATCCGTACGCGTTTAGCCGCAATCACATCATTTTTGAGTTCTTTCTCGAGTAATTGCAAGCCTGCATTTAATTCGTTAATCGGCTCACCATGCATACTGCCTGAACAATCTAATACCAAGACCAAGGGGGTTCGTTGCTCGCTATTATCAACTAAAGCAACATCAGGAATGATAAGTTGGCTCATAAATTATCCTTATTGTGTTGTGATGAAAATACCAATATACAGAATAGCGCTTGTAATGAAACTAAGAAAAAAAGAGAAATATAAGTATTGAATGAGAATAATCTTAGGAATAGTATTAAGTCATCTCCAATATATTCGCGACAAATACTAAGAATCATCCTACGTATATTACCCTAGATAATTATTAGCATAAAAGAAAGCTCTCTTTAAAAAGTGATTAATATTAATAAAAATATTAATCACGCCTGATTTATACGTGTTTTACTCACATCTATTATTCATTCGTAACATTTACCTTTTTCACTCACCTTAAGTGTTAAAATCGGAGACAAATTATGAATAAATATTATATTTAGCATTTTTGACCCTATAAAAGACAAGATAAGACAAACCAAAGAATAAAACACCAATTAATGCACTTTTATTTAACTTAAGAAAGAGCAAGTAAACATAACCCATTGAAATAAATAAAAAATAACACTTTGAAAACTATCAAAAACCACAATAAAATTATTTTAAGCTTATTTGACAACCAAAATGAGTACAACTAATATTATCCCCGTACTCAGCGAGCGAGAGCTTGCTAATCAATCAAAAATAAATTTTAAAATTAAGTTATCAATAAAGCGTGTTTATTTAATTCAAACTAAAAATAAATAACTCCTGTTATTTATGGACTCTAGTTTAAATAAAAAAACAATCTTTACTTCCGTAAGGGAAAATGAAGACTTAATAATTAGCTCGACAAAATAGATATAATCAATTTTAAACTTTTAAATTAGTTCTCTCACATACTTAGGAATTATTATGAAATTAAATAAACTTGCTTTCATCGGTACTTTAGCTGTTGCAGCTCTTTCTTCACAAGCTTTCGCAGCGACAGATGCAACTGTTAACTTTAATGCTCGCTTAGTTGCAGAAACTTGTGACGTTAATGCTTCAAAAGATTTAGTAAGCTTAGGTACACATAAAACTAAAGGCCTGAGCACTACAGATGCAATCTCTAAAGAAAAATTCTCTTTAGTATTAAACAACTGTACTAAAGCCTACGACGATCAAAACCCACAAGCTGGTTCTATCGCAATCCAAGCTTCTGGTGAAGTATTAACTGGCCACTCTGACATGTTTGCTGATGCTCAAGCATCACAAATCGGTGTTAAATTACAAGCTGAATCAACTGGTAATACCTTAGTTGACCTGAAGCCTAATGATACTACTCCAGTTGATGGCCTGAAAGTTTCTGGTAACGGTGACATCATCGTTCCAATGATTGCAAGCCTGTACGCAACAACTGCTGAAGCAACTGCACAGCAATTAAATGTTCCAGTAACATTCAGCGTTGCATACGACTAATAACGACTTTTAGTTAATTAGCTAGTTGAGCAGGCAGTATTAGTATACTGCCTGCAATAAAGGAAAATAAAAGTGATAAAATTAAAATCCTTACTTCTTATATTACTAACTATTTCATTTGCATCTCAAGCTGGTGTTGGGCTAAGCCAGACACGTATTGTTATTGAAGGAAAAACCAATACGTCTTCAATAACAGCTCGAAATGAAGATGATAAACCTTTTTTAGTTGCTAATTTCATTACACAACAGCTAAGTAGTAAAACAGCATTGGATGGTTATTTTGTTATAACGCCAACTATTTTTAAGCTTGGGCCTAAACAACAAAATATTATCAAAATAAAAGCGATACCAAGCAAATTCCCTAACGATAGGGAATCCATGTACTATTTCCACTCAAGGAATGTACCTGAGTTAGATAAAGGCAGCGATGGTGTAAAAGTAGGTTTAGAGAATGTGATTAAAATTTTCTACCGTCCTGCAAACCTTCCAATGGAGCAATCAGTCGCATTTAGCAATATCAAAACAATGAGCACAGCAAATGGTGTCAAGCTAGTTAATAATTCACCTTATTACATTAACCTAGCAGGCCTATATGTTAATAATAAATATATAAAGCTAAATAAACAGAATAACGTTATTGCACCTTTTTCTGAAATGAGCTACTTAAGCCAAAATAAAAATGGTTCTGTCAAATGGGCTATCATTAATGATCTTGGAGGATATGATGAGTTCCATGGAACTGTTCAGTAAAATAGCACTTGTTTTGGGTATTACTGTATTTTCAAGCCAACTTTTCGCTCAAAATGGCCAAATGCAATTCAAAACAAAAATTATCAAAGGAACTTGTGAATTTGATGATAATAACGACTTAAATAAAAATATTGATTTTAATAAAAATGGCATTTTGGTGGCATCAGATGTTGATAGTAAGCCAATCAACCAGCCTATTCGTACTGAAAGTTTTTCATATACTATTGCATGTAAAAACTTTCCAGCAGGTACAGAAAAATCCGTTAAAATTAAATCTAAATCAGCAGCATCCACTAAATTTGATAATGGCGTTTTTTTTGGATTAAATGATACAACTAAAACGGGTTTTTTACTTGAATCCTGCGATAAAAACAACCAAAATTGTCAGCAGGTTAATGATGAAAGCATTACAACTTTTCCATCAACAACTAGCGATTCAATAGAAATTAATTACAGAGTTAGCCTTGTAAAACGAGATAGTGATGTAACACCAGGCGATTCAAATGCAGCAGTCACTTTTGAATATTATCAGGATTGAGGATCATGACGAAAATAAAACAGGCATTACTGGCTTCTTTAATCATGTCCATCTCATCTTTGTCTATGGCAGATGATGCGAACTCCGTTCGCTATGATTTTTCTGTTTTATTTTTATCAAAAACGTGTGAAATAGATGTTCCTAGTGAAATTATATTCGGTAATCAATCTGGAATTACCACAACTAATGATATAAAGAGTGATAACGTCACTAAACAATTTACCATCGGATTGAAAAATTGCACAACGCCCGATCAAAATACAGCGATTGTCTATATTGCATCAGGGAATACCTTAGCGGGGCGTAATAACATTTTTAATGATAACCCAAATGATGTCATTGGTGTTCAGTTACTTGATAACAATCGAGTTGTAAGTGTTAATGAGAGCGCAAACGCAAAGCCAAGCACAGCTTCAATACTCTGGGATAATATACAAAGCACAAGTGAGACAAAAATAATCAATGCAAAATTGCGTTGTGCAGAAGCTGATTGTGAACCAAATGATGGTGATTTCTCTGCTAAATTAACTATTGGATACTACGCCGATTAATATTAAACAGTGGAAATGAACATGAAAAAGCTTATTAAATCTTTATTAATAACTTTATTAGTATCACAGAACACATTTGCAGCCGTTTCTCTTGATCATTCAAGAATAATTTTTAAACAAAACGATAAAAGTCAGAGTATTACAGCGAACAATACCGCAGATAAAAAATATCTCGTTCAAAGTTTAATATTTACTAATATCGAAACAGAAAATGCTACAAGCGAAAATTTTACGATTATACCACCAATTGTAACATTAAAAGAAAAATCTAATAATGCATTGAAAATTATACCTCAATCATTAAGCAATTTACCAAACGATAGAGAATCTTTGTTTTATCTCATGGTCAATTTCATTCCCGAGACAAAACAAAATAGTGGTAATAATAGTAGTAATCAAGTTGGTACAACGTTTAATTTATCAACAAAGATAGTCATCAAAATGTTTTATCGCCCAAATGGAATTGAAGGGCATGTCAATGAATACATTGATAAACTAACTGCAACACAAATTAATAATAAAATTACGATAAACAACCCGTCACCTTATCATTTTACCTTAGTAAATATAAAGATTGATGGAGTACCTTATAGCAGTGAAAGAGCACCAATGGTTTCACCATTTTCTACTTTTGACTTAAAAACAACAAAAAAAGCCTCAAAAATAGAATGGAGCATCATTAATGATTATGGTGGCGAAACAAAAACCAATCCAATAACTTTGAACGGTACTAAAAATGCTCAAAAATAAATTTCTTTCAGTTTTATTATTAGGCTTATGTTTTTCAAATACCACACTAGCAGATGACTCAACAGGATTTGATTTTACGCTTCAACGTTATGTCTATAAAGAAAGTGATTCAGGTGGAATCAGTGTTGATTTGAAAAATGGAAATAACAGCAGTTATTTAATGGAATCTTGGATAGCAAATACTGACAATGAATCATTGCTACCTAAGGAAAATAAAGAAACAGAAATTGTACCTTTTGTTATTTTACCGCCATTAAAAATGCTAGAAGCAAACACTCAAACATCATGGAATATACGTCGAACAAGCAACAATATTAATAAAGAAGCCATCCCAGATGATAGGGAAAGTCTTTTTTGGATAGGCATTAGAGGGATCCCTAATGAAGATAAAAATAAAAAAGAGAATAGCGTACAGTTAAATATCATACCGAATTTTTATTTTAAATTGCTTTACCGCCCTAAAAAAATTGAAAACCTAAAAATTGATAAGTTAGCAAAAGAGCTCAAAGTCACAAGAAAAAATAACGCATTGATACTAGAAAACCCAACACCTTTTTATTTCACCTTTGAGTATTTAAAGGTTGCGGGGACAAACATAAAAAATGGCGACAGAGAAATAACGCTGTCCCCTTTTTCAACAAAAGAAGTTGCGCTACCTAACAGTAATACTGGAAAAATTGAGTGGCGATTTACAAATGAGTATTTGATGGGGCTAGATAAAGAATCATCAAATTAATTTTTTTTGGAACTTGATTAACTAAACAAAAAATGGTGATGTTGTGAAAGGGATGAAAATAAAAATAATCGCATTAGAGGTTTTTGCATGTTGCTATGCGATGACGCCATCTTTTGCACATGCCGAATCCTATTTCGACCCAGGCTTATTAATGCATGGTAGCGGGATCGATGTTTCACAAATTGATTTGAATGACTTTGCAGAAAATAACACTTTAACGCCTGGCAATTATGAAGTTGCAGTCAGGGTTAATATGCTTTCTGCAGGTGAGCACGACATTAAGTTTGAAAAGCAGCCTGATGGCAATGTAGTACCAACATTTACTGTTGCTCAATTAAGAACGTTTGGTGTACACACCAGTGTATTACCTAAATTTAAAGCCCTCGCTGATGATGCAGTGATCACTAACCTGTCTGATTATATTACAGATGCGAAGGCCACATTTGACCCACAAATATTAACCATCAACTTGTCAATTCCGCAAATTGCTTTGGTTCCAAACTACTCTGGTTATGTTCCACCTGAACTGCGTGATAATGGTGTGACTGCACTCGTCATGAATTATGTGATGAACTATAACCAAAATCGTCAACTGAGTAAAAATGGTTCAAAAACCTCAACATCAGACTCCTTTTTTGTCAATTTAAACCCAGGTATTAATATTGGTCCATGGCGCTTTAGAACCAATTACTTATATAACCACAATAAAATGAGTAATGGGCCTAGCTCAAGTAACTCTGATTTTTCGAACACAAATGTTTTTCGTACAATTAACGCAATAAAATCAACGTTAAAAGCTGGCGAAATTTCAACAGATGGTAATATATTTGACGCCATACCAATGAAAGGGGCAAGCTTAAAATCAAATCCAAAACTTGACCCTAATAGCATGCAAGGCTTTGCACCACTTGTTGAAGGTTTTGCGAATTCCAATGCGACTGTAACTGTTCGCCAGAATGGTAGTGTTGTATACCAAACGTTTGTGGCTCCAGGACGCTTTGTTATTCGTGATATCCCTGCAAGTGGTTTAGCGGGAGATATGGAAGTCACCATTGAAGAAGAAAATGGTAAACAAACTGTTTTCACACAAGCCTATTCATCACTGCCAATCATGGAGCGTCAAGGCGCTTATAACTATGAAATTGCAGTGGGTCGCTATAATGGTGGGATCTCTGTTGACTCTGCAAAGAAAACATTCACCTTAGGCTCGTTTAGTATTGGTTTACCTCACAATATTACAGCCTACGGGGGTGCATTAGTTGCCAATGGTTATAATTCATTTGTTGGCGGGATTGGTTTATCTCTGGGCGTTTTAGGTGCTTTATCCAGTGACGTTACTCACTCTGATGCACGTTTTTCAAACAAAAACCTGAAAGGTCAATCTTACCGTATCCGTTATTCAAAAAGTATGCTCTCCACAGGAACATCCTTTGACTTAACAGCGTTACGCTTTACGTCTGAAAACTTCTATTCCTTTGCTGACTATAATATTTCAGGCTATGACATTAAAGACGGTTTAGCACCATGGACAGGTTCGAGGGAACGTTATAGTTTCCAAACATCAATTAACCAATCATTTGATTCTTATGGTTCACTTTCACTTAGGGCGGCAAAAAATACATATTGGGGAAGCCAACGCTCTAACACAACTTTAGGCATGAGTTACAATAATAACTTTAAAGGGATCTCTTATAGCCTAGGTTATACCATTGACCGCGTTAAGAATGAGAATAAATCGTGGCCGCAAAACCGTGTTATTTCTTTTGATATCTCCGTACCTATGAGCCTGTTGAGCAACAGTGAAATGGCTCAAGCGATGAGTGCACGTTATGGTGTGACTCATGACAATCACGGTAATACGAGACACCAAGCAGGCCTAACGGGTAATGCCCTAAACAGTAAATTGAGTTATGGTTTATACCAAAACTATGACAACCATAATAATAATTATGGTGGTAGTTTGAATGCAACCTACTCAGCTGATACTTCAACAATGTCAGCAGGTTATAGCTACTCTGACTCAAACCGTTCAATTAACACAGGTATAAGTGGTGGGCTTGTCGCTCACTCCAATGGTATCTCATTATCACCAAATATGGGGGATACTATTGCGATTATTACAGCCGATGGTGCAAGAGGAACCGCTTTATCTTCAGGCGCGAGATTTGACTACTTTGGTAATGCCATTATTCCACAGTTATCGAGTAATGCTTCAAACCAAATCTCAGTTAACGTGAATACATTACCTGATGATGTGACCTTTAAAGATACCTCAATGATGGTATATCCAACTGAAGGCGCGGTCATTAAACGTCAGTTTAAAACAAAAGTCGGTTACCAGGTCATTATTAACCTAAGTCATGAAGGTAAAATGCCGCCATTTGGCGCAATCGCGACGCTGGTTTCTAAAGATAAAAATGATACAGATATCAATACTGGGATTGTAGGCTCTAATAGCCAGCTTTATATGAGTGGATTACCAGACTCAGGCCGCCTTGATATTAAATGGGGTAATAAATCAGGTCAGTGTTCCGTCGATTATAAAGGGCTTGAAGCGATTGCCGTAACAGAAGATTCACCTGTAAGGACATTAAGCGCCATCTGTAAATAAGGTTATCTATAGAATAAATTAATCTTATTTAATATAAACGATACCAAAAAGGGAATAGGAAACTATTCCCTTTTTGCATACTGAAAAACTAACCCGACACCCTCACTGCCGCCGCGGCTTTTTTTGCCATATCCAGCGCTGTTTCAATGGAATCTGCAATCGCGAGAGCAACGCCTAGTCGACGAGTTCCTGCAATTTCAGGTTTTCCAAATAAACGTAATTGAATATCAGAATCTAACGCGTCTTTAACGTTAGAAAACACCACATTTTGACTATGAAGTTCAGGTAAGATAACCGCTGAGGCACTTGGACCATATTGGCGAATTAAGCCAATTGGAAAACCTAAAAATGCACGGACATGTAAGGCAAATTCAGAAATATTTTGCGAAATGAGCGTTACCATTCCTGTATCATGGGGGCGAGGAGAAACTTCATTAAAAATAACGTCATCACCACACACAAATAATTCAACGCCAAACAAGCCGTACCCCCCTAACTCAGAAACGATTTTCGCAGCAATATCTTGCGCCTTTTTCAGCGCTTTTGAGTTCATCACTTGGGGCTGCCAAGATTCACGATAGTCACCTTTTTCTTGACGATGTCCTACAGGGGCACAAAAATGGATCCCATCAACTGCGCTAACCGTTAATAGTGTAATTTCAAAATCAAAGTTGACCATTTTCTCAACAATGACTCGGCCTTGCCCTGTGCGACCGCCCTCTTGGGAATAATTCCACGCTTTTTCTAAATCCGCATTTGAACGAATGATACTCTGCCCTTTTCCCGATGAACTCATGACGGGCTTTACAATGCATGGAAAACCAATTTTTTCGGCAGCTTCAATAAAATCGAGTTTATTTTCTACGAAATAATATTCGGATGTTGGTAAACCCAATGTTTCTGCAGCAAGGCGACGAATTCCTTCTCTATCCATTGTTAAAAAAACAGCTTTTGCAGAAGGGACCACTTTTTGTCCCTGCTCCTCAAGTTCAACTAACATTTTTGTCGCAATGGCTTCAATTTCAGGCACAATAAAATCAGGATTTTCTGTTGCAACTAGCTGTTTTAGAACCTCACCATCAAGCATATTGATAACGTGGCTACGGTGGGCGATGTGCATAGCAGGTGCATTTTCATAGCGGTCTACCGCTATCACTTCAATGCCTAAGCGTTGGCATTCAATGGCAACTTCCTTACCTAACTCCCCCGCGCCCAGTAACATAACTTTCGTTGCTGATGCACAAAGCGCCGTACCTAACTGTTCCATGATTGATGACCTTCTATGCGAAAATAATATGGAAGATTATATACGCAAACGTTTGCCTTTACTATAAACGAAATAGCAAGGTAATGATGAAAAACGTAATGACTTGAAATCAAACAAAATAATTTCTAATTTTGTGGAGTTTCATCTCGCCCAGTAATAAAAGGCTCTTTTCGAGAAAATTTGGCATATTGCTTATGCAGCAACGCCAAAATACAAAATAGCAAGCCAATCCAGATTAATGAAAAACTAATTCCTTTAACCCAATCAAACAGTTCATTGAATAAGAACACGGCGAGTAAAAACTGAATAGTCGGCTCGATATATTGAGCCAAACCAATAACAGTGAGTGATGTACGCTTGATAGCCGCAGTAAAAAACAGTAAAGGAATAATCGTCACAGGAGCGGCTAACATATACAAAGTTCTAAGCTGCCAATCCCCCGTCTCCACTGCGCTTAACCCCTTTGATAACAACCACCAAGTAATCCCCATTGCGATGGGCAATAACCACAATGCTTCTAAAAACAGTGAAGTAATAACATCAAATCGAATAAATTTACGGATCAATCCATATACGGCAAATGCGCTCCCCATCACTAATGCTAAAATAGGTAATTCACCATACTGCCAGATTTGATAACCTACCCCAGCTAAAATAAAAATTACGGCCATTTTTTCTGCAAAAACCAACCTTTCACGCAAAAAAACAACGCCCAGTAAAATAGAGAATAATGGATTGATAAAATAACCTAAACTTGCGGCTAACACTTGCCCATGTGTGAGTGCATAAGTAAATGTGGTCCAAGAAATAGCCATCACGGATGAACTAAAAAGACAAAGAATTATAGACTTTTTATCAGCCAACACTTGTTTCCATATTGTTTTATTTTTAATCACCAAACGAATTAAAAACAGTAATGGAATAGACCAGATAAGGCGCTCTGCAAGGAGTTCTAGCGGTTCAGCTTCAGGAAGTAGTCGATAAAATAAGGGGGTTATTCCCCATAAAATATAGGAAAAAATAGCCAGAGCCACACCTGAACGCAGCAACATAATGTAACCTATAATAAAGTCTAATAAAGTAAAATTTGCCCCACATCATACGCCAATACAGAGAAAATAAAATGATACTAGCACTCATTCTAAAGCTATCTGTTCCAGATTATATGCAAATAAAAAGTAGCGAAATAAATCACATTTTATTTACATATTAATTCTTCACACTAAAAAATCTGCTTTTGATGTAATGGCGGCTGCTGTTGCATAAACTCGCTAATCTCTTCAGACGTTGGCGCTGCCGTAATAGCCCCTTTTTTAGTCGTGGCTAAAGCCCCACACGCTGTTGCCTGGGAGATAATTTTCATCAAATTATCTTTTGTGTTGGTAATACCATACTGGCTAATTGCCGCCAACAAACCAGCCATAAACGCATCACCGGCTCCTGTAGTATCAATGCTATCGACTAAATAAGCACTCACAATCAAATAATGCTCATTCGTCAATACCCTGCATCCTTGAGAGCCTTGCGTCACAACCTTAAGTTGTGCAGGGTAATCACGTAATTTCTCAATGGCTTTATCAAATAAACTTTCCCCCGTTAACCAAAGTAACTCATCATCAGAAAGCTTTAAAATGTCAGCCTGTTTGGCGAAGGTATCCACAACTTGATGCATTTCTTCATGATCATCCCACATTTGTGGACGAATATTTACATCAAAACTTAATCGCCCCCCTGCCTGCTTGATTTGAATTAACCCTTCCGTTAATGATGCACGACATATTGGATGGACAAGCGCCAATGAGCAAAAATGCAAAATATCCTGACCAAACTGAGGTAAATTTTTTGAACTTAAAAATTGATCTGCTGAAGGTGAGACTAAAAAAGTAAACTCACGTTCACCATTTTCGTGTAATGAAACTAATACGGTACTTGTTCGATATTCTTCATCAAACTCCATGGATTGAGTATCGACACCTAGGTCAAATAAGGTTTTTTGCATAAAATGACCAAATGTATCTTCTCCGACCCGACCAATAAACCCACTAGGATGGCCAAGTCTAGCAACACCAACAGCAACATTAACAGGAGCGCCCCCTGCACAAGCTTGGTACTGCATATTTTCTAATGGAATCAAATCAATAACAGCATCGCCCAATGCCCAAATTTTCATATTTTCACCTTTTTATTCTCAATAAAGGAATTTAAGCTAGTAAACCCATCATGTTAACGTTAACATGGAGTATAAAGCGAACGATTAAAAAACGCACGCATTATCTCGCTCCATTTATCCATTTCACATTTGTTGGCCAAAAGGTTAGGGATCCATTATGGAAAAACAGATCAAAAAAGCAAACCAAGTTATTGAAAATAATATAAAAAAATTAAATACTCAGTTTTATCCACACTACCATTTAGCACCTCAGTCAGGGTGGATGAATGATCCTAACGGCCTAATTTATCATCAAGGCCTATACCACGCTTTTTACCAACATCACCCCTACAGTTCAGTATGGGGGCCAATGCACTGGGGTCATGCAACAAGCACTGATATGGTGCACTGGCAACACCAATCGATAGCACTTGCGCCAAGTGAGGAATATGACCGAGATGGCTGCTTTTCGGGGTCTGCCGTCAGTCACGAAGGAAAACTGTATTTATTTTACACAGGTCATATTTGGTTAGCAGAAGAAGGCGACGATAGCCAAATCGAACAATCTCAGTGCTTAGCGGTAAGTGATGATGGTATTCACTTTGTGAAAAAAGGGATTGTTCTCCCTGCACCTAAAGGATATATGCACTTTCGCGATCCAAAAGTATGGCAACAAGATGGCAAATGGTGGATGGTTGTTGGTGCAAGAGATACATTAAATCAAGGGCAAATTCTGCTATTTAGCTCGGTGGATTTACACAATTGGGATCCTAATTTTCAAGTGCTCGCTAAGACAGATGACAGAAATGTCTACATGTGGGAATGCCCTGATTTCTTTTTACTTGATGACCAATTTATTGCTTTATTTTCACCTCAAGGAAAAAAAGCAAAGGATTTCCGATACCGAAACCTCTATCAAAATGGCTACCTTATTGGTCGTTGGTCTCCCAATTCGACTTATGAGATCACCCAGCCCTTTACTGAGTTAGATTTTGGGCAAGATTTTTATGCACCTCAAACTTTTTTAGCAAAAGACGGGCGCCGCATTGCTATCGCTTGGATGGATATGTGGGAAAGTCATATGCCTTCAAATAAACATGGCTGGTCAGGCTGCTTTACATTACCAAGGGAACTTACCCTATCAAAACAAGGGAAAATCATTGCAAAGCCCATTCGTGAATTAAAGGAATTACGACAGCCAGCTGTTCATTTTTCAGAAATTCACCTGCAAAAAAACACCTCACTTTTACTAAATGAACATGCGAGTTGTTGTGAAATTGAATTAATTTGGGACTTAACACAAAGCTCTTATGCTGAAAAATTTGGTTTTTGGATTGGAAATGGACTGCAATTCTACATTGATAACCAAAGCCAACAATTAACATTAATGCGGCACTATCCTGAATATATTATCAGTGACAGTCGTCATGCCCCTTTACCACAAGCCGAACAACTCAAAATTCATGCCTTCATTGATCAATCTTGCCTCGAAATTTTTATCAATGAGGGTGAAATAAATTTTAGTTGCCGCATCTACCCAGAACAACAACAGAGAAAGCTGCAACTGTTTACGATAAACCAGTCAGCGCACTTGAAAGAAGCCACTTATTGGCCTCTGAATAAGGCAATTGAATAAACCGTATTCGCTGAAAAAGTTTCAATATTGCTAAAATGAGCGCCGTTCAAGAAGGTCACAAGCCACATATTGAATATCTTGTTGTTGACGACCTTCTATTATGTGAAGCGCAGCCTGTTGCCCTAATTGATAGTGCGGCAGTACCACTGTGCTCAATGGCGGGTAAAATAAATTACCCACTCCAATCATATTATCATAACCAAGAATGGCGACATCATTTGGAATATGCAGGCCGCGGCTCAATAAAACTTGGTATGCTAAAAATGCAACACGGTCATTTCCGCAAATAATAACGTCAAAATCAGGTTTTTTATTTTGAAAATGAGAACCAATTAACGTAATAACATCCATATAATGCTCATCACCAAGCTCAAGGTGATATTGCATCAAATTTTCTGGCGGTAAATTGGCATTTTTCCAAGCTGCTTCCACGGCTTTACGGCGAGTTTTTCCCGCTAACGTCTCTTGTGGAATATATAAACATAATGGCTTTCGATAACCTTTCTCGATTAAACGCTCCACGGCTTTGTATTGGCCATTAAAATCATCAGGAATATAAGCGGGAAACGATTTATTTGTACCAACACAATTTGCTAGCACTAGCAGGCTTTGATGCAAAGACTCAGGAATAGCAACCTCCCTTAGCCCCATAGTTGTAAAAATAATACCATCAGGGCGTTGAGACAATAACTGCCTAACTGCCCTATCGTTATCTTCCTTTGAAGTAATATTTACGACAAAACTATTCCAACCATATTGCCTAGCGGTTTGCTCTATTGACAAAATAATTTCAACCGAAAAAGGTGTTGTTGCTGTATCTAAAGCTAAGACACCTACTGTCGAAACCTTAGAGTTTTTTCCTCTAATTTTTCGCGCTGAAAAATCAGGGATGTAGTTGAGTGTATTAATTGCCTGTTGAACTTGTTTCAACGTATCTGGTTTTAACAATTCAGGGCTATTAATTGCCCTAGATACTGTCATTAAAGATACATTAGCAAGTCGAGCAACATCTTTTAAAGAAGCCATTAAGTATATTCACTCAGTTAAAATGGTTTATAATAAATTCTACCATGTCACGCACAAAAAGTACCTTAACTTCCCAAAACCACACACAGGTACTATCACTTAATAAAATTGCATAAAATATACTCTCTAGGCTTTTTCTGACTGGCTATTTAAGATATTATTAAGTCAGTTTATAAAAATTTCCATCTGATTTGCGAGCCTGAAAAACTCGCCAAACAAGTAAAAGCACCTAAATTGTTACATTGGATTAATCGATTCTTACGCATTGACACAAACTTTAACCATTGTTTCTATTTTTATATTAAATTTAACTAGATGATACTTTTAATATAAATTAAGGTCAGTAATACATTAATAAAAAGAACAACGTTGTGTAGAGAATATTATTGCTAAATTTATTTTCAGCGATATTTATCTACTTATTTTATCAAATTAATATGAATATCAAATCAGTTCAACAGGAGTATGGTGATGAATAACACCATTCACGTAATCATAGATAGTGATAATGTCTTTAAGAATAAACTGAAATTAATGATGGAATCATTTGGTTTTGTCTTTAGGTTTTATAATAATGAAGATATATTTATTAGTAATTATACTTACCCTTTAGAAAGTAATGTAAAGGAATGTATTTTATTATTTTTAAACAATAACGAAAATCGTATTAGTCGATTAACCAATATAAATAACACTTTTGGTATTGTCCCTTTTATTGTCCTTGCTGAAGAGCCCTCAGTGAGCCTTTGTAGAGAAAGCTTTAAGTCTGGTGCTTATGACTTCTTCCCTTTTCCATTCAAAGAAATTGAAATTCTTAATGCGATCAGTAGTGCCACGGAACAATTCCTAGACTTGCATGAAAGCCACAAGAAATATACCTATCTATCTGACAAATTTGAGCGCTTATCGGTCAGAGAGAGAGAAATAATGGATATGATCTTAGACGGTAATACCAGCAAAGAAACTGCTGAGAAACTTTCGTTATCTCCAAGAACGGTTGAAGTACATCGCTCGAACATCTATACAAAATTAGGTATAAAGTCACTCCCTCAACTTATTCAAGAATACGAATATATTAATACCTATTCAAAAAATATGTAATATATATTATATGTTTTCACAACTTAGTAGTCATTATATCTGATGGTTTAATTTCAAACCGTCAGATACTCATTTCTCATAAAAATATTAACATGTAAGAATTTAGATAAATATAGATTAATGTGCTATCAATTCCACAATACCGTCTTATTTTCATAAATAAAAATAGCTTCAATTACACTATCATCACATAAACCGAACTTAAGTTAATTAATGGTTACAGTTGTAATAATTACACTGCTTATTGACGGTACTAAATAGAGTAATATTGTTTATATCCCCCTCTACAAAATCTTTCTTTCCATGCCTTATTTTTACACCTGTTTTCTTAAACTAAAAAAATAAGGCTGCCATTAACATACTAACAAACAATATTGGAAGATAATGCACTCTCTTTTTCATTGCTCTTTATCTCAATATAGCCACTTGTGGCAGTTATTTGCAGTAAATATTGGTCAGCCTTTTACGCTTCAACTATTTTAAATGGTGTATCAACACCTAAAAATAGACTGAAGCGTTTTTTTTACATTTATCTCGCCAAAAAATACTGAGTTTCACTACTTATATTCTTTGATATTAATGTCATATTGCTTCAGTTTTCGCCACAGCGTTGTTCTTCCCATGTTCAAAATCTGATGCATCTGTTGAATTTTACCTCGACATGTTTTTGCCACCTCAATAATGAGTGCTTTTTCAACAGACTGAATATTCAACTCTGCAATGTTAGGAGCCTGAAACGGTCTGAGTGAAGCGGGTTGCCGATAAGATTGGCATTTCAGTTTTTCACTTGCCTCTCTTCCCAAGGATTGAAGAAGTGCAAGCAAAATGTTGCTATTTATCTGAGCGGTTGATAAAGCTAAAATTAACTGCAATTCGCCAAATTGTGAATATATTGGCGCTAAATAATAAAATTTACCATGTAATTCAATGGGGCTAGCAAAAAGCCGCTCCTGAGCGTTTTGGCTCATTTCTCCCAATAGTAGGTCAGCTATTTCAAAATCATCTTGTGACTTTTCACTTAACCATAATGTTTCCCCCTGAGAACTCAGTAAAGCAACATCGGCGTTAAGTTCATGAAGTGTAGATAATCCTGATAAAACGGTATCACGAACTAACGACAGTAGAAGCGTATTGTCATCGAAATAAACTGTATTTTCTTTTGTTGGTGTAGTTGTAAATAATAAATGAGCCGACATAGTTATCCTTATTCTTCGATAAGAGTTATCTGATTATGTCAACTTGCCATTTAATTTTTATATTCTAGATCAAGTTATTATTTGATAGATTTTTTGTGATTGATCTACGTCAATTTTTGGCACAAAAACAAGGAATGATTTCAAAATGAAACCAAAAAAGCCTACTTATTAGACAATAAGTAGGCTTTAAAAGATACAAACAATCTCTATTTATTATTCAGTAATGATTGTGCCCCACAGGTCATACTCATCTGCGTGCTCAACAAGCACTTTAACGATATCCCCTGCTTTTACATCAAATTCACCGTTTAAATACACCATTCCATCAATTTCAGGTGCATCAGCCATACTACGGCCAACAGCGCCTTCATCATCAACCTCATCAATAATCACTCGAATTTCACGACCAATCTTATCTTGCAGCCGCTGTGTTGAAATTTGTTGCTGTAATTGCATAAAGCGATGATAACGCTCTTCTTTGACGTCTTCTGGAACTTGATCTGCAAGCTCATTAGCTTTTGCACCTTCCACTGGACTGTATTTAAAGCAGCCTACACGGTCCAATTTCGCCTCAGTTAAAAAATCGAGCAGCATTTGGAAGTCTTCTTCTGTTTCCCCTGGAAAGCCCACAATAAAGGTAGAACGCAGTGTTAACTCAGGGCAAATTTCACGCCAACGCTTAATACGCTCCAAGGTTCTTTCTACTGCCCCAGGACGCTTCATCAGTTTTAAAATTTTTGGACTTGCGTGCTGCAAAGGAATATCTAAATAAGGTAAAACCTTACCTTCTGCCATAAGTGGAATAACATCATCCACATGCGGATAAGGGTAGACATAATGTAAACGCACCCAAACCCCCATAGAAGCGAGTTGCTCACATAAACCAACCATGCTTGTTTTTACTGGCTGACCATCCCAAAAACCTGTGCGATGCTTAACGTCTACACCATAAGCAGAGGTATCTTGTGAAATAACCAAGAGTTCCTTCACGCCAGAAGCCACTAAACGTTTCGCTTCATTTAACACATCGCCGATTGGGCGACTATCCAAATCACCCCGCATCGAAGGGATAATGCAGAAGGTACAACGGTGGTTACAACCCTCTGATATTTTTAAATAAGCGTAATGTTTTGGTGTTAACTTAACGCCTTGTTCAGGCACTAAACTAAAGAATGGGTCATGTTCAGGTTTTGGAACATAATGATGAACATGACTTAACACTTGCTCATAACTGTGTGGCCCCGTAATTTCCAAAACTTTCGGATGAACTTCCCGAATTTGATTTTCTTTTGCACCAAGACATCCTGTCACAATGACTTTACCGTTTTCGTTTAACGCTTCGCCAATCGCTTCTAACGATTCTTGTACCGCGCTATCGATAAAACCACAGGTGTTTACAATGACCAAATCAGCATCATCGTAGCTTGGAACAACTTGATAACCATCAGTACGTAGCTCAGTCAAGATACGTTCTGAGTCCACCAAGTTTTTCGGGCAGCCGAGTGAAACGAAGCCAATTTTTGGCACCGGATTAGTATTTTGCGACATAACTCACTTCTTTTATTGTTTTAAAAAATGGGCGAAATTTTACCTGAAGAATTGGGGGAATTGTATAAATTTTTGTCGATAAAAATGATTTTCCGAGCAAAAAAACAGGCTTTCAATTGCTCGGAAATAAAAAGGATTTAGCGGTTAATTGAACGTGCAATTCGTGCGTAAGTATGGCGTACACCGCGGATAACGATGCCATAATTCAAAATATTTTCAGGTAAAGCAATTCCGTTATACCCAGAGTCACCAATATGATGCAAATCCGTCCCTGCCATTTTGCACATCAGGGCAATTTGGCGGATAGTCTGTACATCCGCACCTTCTTGTGAAGTGCCAATTGCCGTCATTGTCATCACCCCTTGGGAGTGGCAATAACTCACCATTTTTTGGACAAACTCCAACGAAATTCCAGGAACTGTTCCTGGCGCTGGTAACAAAATAATATCTGCGCCACTGGCAATAAATGCTCGAATATCATCCTCAGTGATAAGCTGCTCCGCCGAGGCATTTAACACACCTGCAGCATGCATTTTTCCTGTCATTAAAATGACATCATTACCTACAACTGCTTTTAATTCTTTCAAACTTTGATTAATTTCTTGGTTGGTTACACCATTGCCTGGATTCCCCGTCAGAACAATAATATCGACACCCATTTCTTTTAATTTCATCGCATTTTTGACAGTCGCTAAACGCCCTTCAGACATTTTCCACTGCGCATCTTGCGTTGGGTTATTAAACCCTGCGGGTACGGGCTCTAAATTAACGCCTATAGCTCGCCCCGTTAAATGTTTCAATGTGCGGATAATCTCTTCAGGCGCAATACCTGCAGGCAAACCTTGCATAATTGGTTGATTAACATCGAAAACATTTAGCAGTAAAATATCCGCACCTTGGCTTGCTGCAAGTTCTGCATTCGTTATCGTCATTAACACAGGCTGGATAGTACCGATGGTTTCAGAAACAAGTAATCGCCCTTCGCTGGCTTTTATGGCTTCCAACAGACTCTTTTTGCTTAAATTTGCAATCTCTGAGGCTGAACAATCAAGATAACGTTTTTGCATTTGCAGTACCTTTATTTATCAACAGGTGTCTCAGTAAAATAATTTTCTTTAATGGAATATATCATGTCATAAATAATAAACCGCTTCACAGTGCACATTCTGTGCAAAGTTATTTTTTAAAAAATAATAACTTTATCTAACATCTAGATTTTTATCAAAAAACAACCATTTCGTACATTTAAAGAACCATTTATCGGAAATACCCACTTGTAATCATACAATAGTAATGATTATCATTACGACTCTAACTTAAATAATGGTAAGGACGTAATAATGAAACTCGCCTACAAAGCTGCTGTTTCGGGTCTCGCGTTGTTTTCAATTTCTGCATTTGCCCAAGAATATCCGCTTGGTCATCCAGTCATTAAAAACGGAATGGAAATCCAAGGTGTCTATTTACAACCCATTACAATGGATACTGAAGAAGGGCATCACAAAATGGCCCACTTAGCGGCAGACAAAGCCGACGTCCACTTAGAAGCTGACATCCACGCGGTAGAAGATAATCCAAATGGCTTTGCTGAAGGTGATTGGATCCCTTACCTCACTATCGAATACTCCGTAACGAAACTGGGTGATAAACCGCAAACTCAAACTGGTACGTTCATGCCAATGGTTGCCAGTGATGGCCCTCACTATGGTGAAAATATCAAGCTAGATGGCAATGGTAAATATCGAGTGACCTATAAAATTTACCCACCTTCACACAACAAAGATGTGGCCTTTGGTCGCCATATTGATAAAGAAACGGGTGTAGCACCTTGGTTTCAACCGTTTGAAGTTTCTTGGGATTTTGACTACGCAGGCGTAGGCCGTAAAGGAAGCTACTAGTTTTATCTAAAGTGAGCTAAGGGCTTTATAGGAACACTCATCCTCTATAAGCCCTTTTTCTGTTTGCGCTAATAATGGAATACCTAAGCCAAAATGAAAACACTACTGAGCATTTTACTGGTTATTGCCTGCTCTTTATTACCTCAATCTGTTTTTGCGGCAGAAAAATACACCGTTGAATTAGAAATGAAAAATGGTGATTTAATTCCACGCGTACTTGAAGTCCCCGCTAAAACAATCATTAGAATTAAAATTACCAATACAGGAACAGAACCCGCAGAGTTTGAGAGCATTCAATTACGTAAAGAAAAAGTGTTAGCGCCGGGAGCAAGCTCTGTTGTTGTCATTGCACCACTCAAACCGGGGACCTATACCTTCTTTGATGATTTCCATCTTTCGAGCCCTAAAGGCGAAATTGTAGCTAAATAGAAGAGTTAAATATGGGACAAGTTCTGTTTGTTGTCTGGCGAGAAAGCTTTGAGGCTCTACTGGTTATCGGGATTATCTATGCGTGGATAAAACGCCACCCAGATGCCCGTAATGGCATGAAATTCCTGTGGGGTGGTGTTGCCCTTGGTGTTATCACCTCTATCTTACTCGCCTTACTTATTTATGGCGTGTTTAATGTTCTTGATGATACAGGCCAATCATTATTCATGATCTTCATGGAATTACTCGCCTGTATTTTAATTGTCCAAATGGTGTATTGGATGAATAAACACGGCAGCTCGATGAAATCAGAAATAGAGTCGGGTATTAACCGTAATGCTGCACATCATAATTGGTGGGGAGCCGCACTGATCATTGCCATTGCCATCGCTCGCGAAGGAAGCGAAATCGTGGTGTTCCTCTCCAGCTTTATCATGTCGCTAACATCAGCAAATGCCTCAGCATTTTTTGTCGAAGTGGGGGGCGGAATTGCCATTGCAGGCTTAACGTTATATATCTTCCTTCTTACCAACCGCCTTATTTCATGGGCAATTTTCTTCCGAGTGACTGGCGTCATCCTATTATTTTTAGCCCTCTCCTTGCTACTCAAAGGCGTGGAAGAAAGCGCTAACTTATTAATTGAATATGATTATTCAATTCCTGAATTTTTAATTTATCCTGCATGGGATACCACTGCCTTACTTGATGACTCAAGTATTGCAGGGAACTTTATTTCATCTTTCTTCGCTTATCGGTCTCAGCCTATTTGGTTGAGTGTGATCACGTTCACTCTTTATTGGTTAATCGTTATTCCATTATTTGCACGGAGCAAAAAACATGCACAGCTCGCTAAGGCATAATACAAGATGGATTTTTTTTAGTTTAATACTTGCCATTACCTTGCCTACTACGGTTCAAGGTAAGGCACTACGTTCTCCTGTGCAAACAGGGGATGATATTATTATCGCCAAGGGTGATATCCCTACCCCTGAAAAATACCAAACGAGTATCCAAACTTATCTGAATTTTGCTAATGCGAAATTGGCTGAAATGGTTACAGAGTTAGACCTGTTACAACAATCCCTGAAGAAAGGTGATTTAGCCAAAGCGCAAACCGCCTATATTGCGGCCCACCAGCATTATGAGACAATCCGCCCGATTATTGTGCTATTCGGTAATACCGATAGAACCATTAATCCACGCGCTGACTATTTCCTTGATAAAGAAAAAGATTACCGTTTCACGGGCTTCCATCTCGTTGAATATCAATTATTTGACCAAAAATCTGTCCAGCAAGCGCTTGCCCCTGCCGAAGAGTTATTATTGAAAGGACGTGACTTACAAAAGCGAGTTATGACCGAAACCATTGAAATTCCTAAATTGGTTCAAGCCTCTGCTGATTTTGTGGAAATGATCATTGAAACAAAGTTAGACGGCAAAGAAAATATCTACAGTTTGTCGGATTTAACCGATATTGCAGCGAACCTCAAAGGCTCTCAAGAAATCATTGAAATCATTAGCCCTTTTATTGAGCCTAAAACCTTAGACCAAATAAAAGAAAATGACCAAAAAATGAATAAGATTGTGCAGGCCTATCAAGTTTCAAATGGCCTATATCAGCCTTATAGCCAATTACAACAAAAAGACAAAATGGCGCTCTATTCCTTATTAACTCAACAAGCTGAAATCTTAGCAACATTAAGAGCTCAGCTCGATGTTGATGTTTACTATAAATATTAAGGCATAAATTTATGCAAGCTAAACTTAGAAGCCAACACCCCGCCAACGGGTTATCTCGCCGTTCTGCGTTAAAAGCACTCGCAATTGGCAGTGCCATTTTCGCTGCCCCTGCGTTAAAAGCGAAAGAACAAATCGCCAACTGTCAGTTAAATTATGATAAAGCGATAAATTACCTTGGTCAGCACCAAGCAGGGGTATTAACACCCGAGCAAAAAAATGCCTCTTTTATTGCTTTTAATATCACCACGACCAAGCTTGATGAGCTGCAAACTATTTTTTCACTGTTATCACAGCGGATCGCCTACCTCACTCAGCCCCAGCAAACTCCATCAACGGCAAATGATAAAATGCCGCCAGCTGAGTCTGGTATTCTTGGTACTCACCTACAACCAGATTCACTCACCATTACCGTAGCGCTTGGGAATAGCTTGTTTGATTCACGTTTTGGATTGGGCAAAATCAAGCCAAAACAGCTCGTGGAAATGACCAGCTTTCCAAATGATCGGTTAGAGGCAAAATGGTGTGGTGGCGACATCATGCTGCAAATTTGCGCAAACAGCCAAGAAAGTGTCATCTATGCATTAAGAGACATTTTGCGCCATATTTCACCTTACAGTTTTCCGCTATGGAAAATTGATGGTTTCTTACCTGCTCGTGACATCGATAACCGCAGTACCCCCATTAATCTATTTGGTTTCAAAGATGGTACAGGGAATGCCTCAGCCGATAATGCCGCGCTAATGAATGAGCTAATCTGGGTATCTGGCGCTAAAGAACCTGCATGGTGTGATGGTGGCACTTATCAGGCCGTACGCTTGATACGTTTTAACCTTGAATTTTGGGATAGAACGCCTTTAGAAGACCAAGAAAATGACTTTGGGCGCCATAAAGTTACTGGGGCACCAATGGGCATGAAGCAGGAGCTTGACGACCCCGCATTTGATAAAGACCCTCATGGCGATCGCGTGTTATTTGATTCCCACATGCGCCGTGCCGAGCCTCGTAATCCTGAGCGTCATACTGCTAAATTAAGGCGTCGAAGTTACAGTTATTCTTTAGGATTAACAGACGTTGGTGCTCTGGATATGGGGTTAATTTTTGTTTCTTACCAAAGTAATTTAAAAACTGGTTTTATCGATACCCAAAAACGGTTAAATGGTGAACCTCTTGAGCGTTATATCAAACCTTTTGGTGGAGGATATTATTTTGTCTTACCGGGCATGCAATCACCACAAGATAGTATTGCAAAAATAATGTTTGATGCATTAAAACAAGCAAACTAACTAATTAGCCAATAAAAATGCCCTCGAGACATTAATTATTCTTAAGGGCATTTTAGTCTATAACTTCATTTTCATTTACTGATTCAATCTTATTTCGCCTATCGCCTTCGGCTTACTCATCCCTGATAATCCATCCTTAACCTGCTCCCTCTAGGCTTGGTTACCTTATTATTTTTTGCGTTCCTTCACATCAGCTTCAACTTCCTGTTTCCAATCCTCTGATATTGGTGCAGCTTGTTGCTTCGCTTCGACTGCTTTATTTACAGCACGATACGCTTTATCGTACCCTTCGCCGTCTTGTACATATCCCGTTGCATTCGAACTTTTAATACCAATATTTTCCGCTTCTGAAACGGCATCAATATTGGCACCTAAGAAAATAAAGTCCCATTTATCTTCTGTTTCTGCCGATTTAATCATGGCTTTAATTTTGGATGATGAATATTTGCGGCTACTATTTTCTTGGCCATCAGTAATAATGACAAAAAGAACATTATTATTTTTGGTGATTTTTCTGTTTTCACGCATTTTCTCGATGCCTTCACCAATTGCATCCAGTAATGCGGTATATCCACCGACAGGGTAATCATTCAGTGTTAAGTTAGCCACTTTGCTAATCGGTTCACGATTATGCAATAGACTTGTCTTGTCATTAAACAGAATTGTCGTGATATAGGTTTTTGATTTTTTATCTTTATTTTCAGCAAGGACACTATTGTACCCACCGATGGTGTCTGACTCGAAACCAGACATCGAACCACTTTTATCTAGAATAAAAACCAAATCTAATACTTCAGGATCCTGTTTTGTTTCAATCACAGTTTTGCTGCTTGAAATAGAAGAGAACAACAATAAAAATGCTGCTGATATGACGGTGAAAATTGATTGTTTAGATAAGTTCATCGCCGAGTTCCTTGGTGAGATTAATATAAGTATTGCCATCACCAATGTCTCGTTTTATGACATTATTTCACATAAGATTACTCTGCTTACTGAATAAGCATATTCTGAATTAAAAACAAACAAATTTCACGGCCTTAAATACGAAAATTTAAGTCCGTCGAAAAGAGCCGTGGAACATAAATTTAATTAGCCGATTTTATCCATACACCATTTCCCCTTAGCGTATTAACTTCCTGAATAAAATCGTTATATCTTACATTTTCCTCAACGGTATTATTAACGGCACTTTCAGCGTGCTTATGAACTAACTCAATCGTTGCCTGATGAAATTCTTTATTTAGCTTTTTATGAATATCAACATCATCTGTATTTCTCAGTTGCTCAGTAAGCACAACAAGCTGCTGTGCTTTTAACTGTACATTTTTATCATTAAATGCGGCTTTTGGAATGTCATAATTAAAGACCATATTGATGGAGTTAATTTTCTCATCATCTAGCGTAGCTGGCATTAAATTTTGATCATATTCATTTGCCATATACTTAACTAATTCAATCTGGTCAAAACATTTAGATTTTATATTACCATCTGAATTATCATCATAAAGTGCAATTGAATCAGGGAAAGCTTCCCCTATTGGATAGCTGCACCTAAATAAATTGGTATCAATGATTACCGCATTAGCGCTGCGAATCGGCAAATCTAACTCATGCCCATTAATGGTAATCGGGTAACTTGCAGGTTTAAACCGGTCTGATTTTCCATCCACGGCATAAACTTCAGATAAGGTATAGTAAACAAAATGATTCGGGTTTAGGATCCCCCCTGAATTATTTTCAAAAATCATAAACTCGGTCATCTCGCCTTTATCATTTTCTAAATGATGAAGGCCACTGGAGAGAATAACGACGCCATTTCCATTAGGTAAAGTTTCATAGCGTTTCCCATCAACCTTAAACCAAATATTACTGGTGCTTGGGTTGCTATAATAAAATTTGCCTTTACTTCCAATGGTATCAAAGTCATCACAAGCTGAAAGTAATAACAACGAGGCCATTAAGCAGCTGAATTTCAGTAGTGTTTTCATTAAGTATTCTCAACAGACTGAGCATTATAGTAATATACTTAAAATAAATTAGTTATATTTTATACTGTTAAATATTCACTAGAATGCGTTTTTATTTTATTCATTTATATAATTTAAATCTAAATGAATAAAAATTACTTTACGATAAATGCTTTAATCTTATGTTAAGTACTTAGGCATATTTTTATAATAATCAACATGGTTACACTCGATAGAAAAAGTTAATCCCTCAACTATTCATAGTGATATACGCCAATCTGTAAAATATTTTCCACAATATCCAGCTTTCTATTTTATCAGAAAATGCATGACGGCCTTGTTACCCTTTTTTGTCCTTAAGCGCCGTTAACAGTATCTTGAAGATAGACTCTATCATCGGCGTCGCTGCTGCATTATTACGAATTAACGCAACAGTTCGAGCAAGCTCAGGCTGTTGAAGTTGCAGTACTTTTAGTTCAGGATCGCATAAATGGGCAGTATAGAGTTGGGGTAAAATCGCAATTGCTAACTTTGACCGCACTAAACCGTACAGTGTTTCAATATAATCCACTTGATAACGTGGGTTCAGTTTCAGTCGATGGCTTTCAATGGTTGCCGTCACCAACCGCTGAATATTTCCTTTTGAAAAAACAGCGAT
Source organism: Providencia sp. (assembly GCF_040396775.1). Lineage (GTDB taxonomy): Bacteria > Pseudomonadota > Gammaproteobacteria > Enterobacterales > Enterobacteriaceae > Providencia. The sequence continues at coordinate 56,450 of NZ_JBEBNT010000002.1, read as the reverse complement.
ATCACGGCTATTAAGTAATTTCCAAGGTAAATGAAACTCATTATTGGCCAATACATCATCACAATGAATAACCGCCACAAATGGGTCATCTTGCAGAGGGAAAATGCGTAAGTCTTGAGGCACAAAGCTATCAATAACACCGACCCCAAAGTCAATTTCATGGTTAACCAACTTATTGACTAGCGAATCATTGGTTTGATCATAAAATTCAATCTTTAGCCTTGGAAAGTGTTGGCTTAATAATTCTGGCACCGCAGGAAACAGTAATGAGCTCACCGAAGGAACAAGACCAATTCGCAATGTACCATCGCCCCCCTCTTCGATAATTTTTTGAATTTCACTAAATGCACGATGTGAAACACTCAATATCTGTTGGGCATGGGGTAAAATAGCTGCCCCTAATTCTGTTAAGGTGACAGATGAGGCCGTTCGGTTAATCAGCTTTCCACCTAAAATAGACTCGATTTGCCGTATCGCGCTACTTAACGCAGGCTGACTGACCGCTAAACGGCTTGCCGTTTCCGTGAAATGACGTAATTTTGCCAAAGTGACAAAATACTGAAGTTGCTTAAGCGTGAGCGCGGGTAAGCGTTGCCAAGGTTCGGTCATAGCGGCCTATTATTAAATTGATTAAATATTCCTGAAGTATTCATCGCATTATAACCTGTTCTTATGACCTGATAAATTTTATCATCTTGGCAAACGTTTGCGTTGCTCATAAAGTAACTGTCATAACTTGTAGGGATGGTGTCTTATGTGCAAAAAAGAGCAAAGCCGACGTCACGTCGTTCAGTCTGCAAAAGGGGATATTCCTTTTGACCTTTTACTGACCAATGCCAATATCATTGATATGGTCACGGGTGAAATTCGCCCTGCGGATATTGGGATCACTGGTAACCTTATTGCAAGCGTTCACCCAACGGGGACACGTGCAGATGCAAAAGAGACCCATGATTTATCTGGCTATTTTATCTCTCCAGGATTCATTGATACACACGTACATTTAGAAAGCTCCCATTTACCACCGGTACGCTACGCCGAAATTGTCTTAACACAAGGCACAACAACCGTCTTTTGGGACCCTCATGAGCTTGCGAATGTATTAGGCCTTGAAGGAGTACGTTATGCCATTGATGCCAGTCGAAATTTACCGCTGGACGTGATGGTCGCCGCACCATCTTCGGTGCCTTCCACACCTGGATTAGAAATGTCAGGTGCTGATTTCGAAGGCGAAGAGATGTCAACAATGCTCAGCTGGCCAGAAGTCCACGGAGTCGCTGAAGTCATGGATATGTTTGGCGTACTTCATGGCAGTGACCGCATGGAAGAGATTTTAGACGCTGGATTACGCTCAGGAAAATTGATTGAAGGACATGCCCGCGGGCTAAAAGGAGCTGACTTACAAGCGTACCTTGCAGCGGGTGTCACATCCGATCATGAACTCACCTCAGCAGAAGATGCCCTCGAAAAATTACGCGCGGGGCTAACCCTCGAAATTCGCGGTTCACACCCTTACCTGTTACCCGACATTGTCACTGCATTAAAATCACTACCCCATTTATCTTCACAGATTACGGTGTGCACCGATGATGTTCCGCCTGATATGCTACTGGAAAAAGGCGGTATTATTGCGCTGCTTAACTTATTGATTGAACACGGCATGCCTGCGACTGACGCACTGCGCTTTGCAACGCTGAATGGCGCAATCCGTTTACAGCGCAATGACTTAGGCTTAATTGCTGCGGGTCGAAAAGCCAACTTGGTGACTTTTGATTCATTACAATCATTAAAAGCCCACTCTGTGTATGTCGCTGGCCAAAAAATTGCTGAAAAGGGTGAGTTACTCACCGCTATCAGTTCACCAAGTGACGTTTTGCCGCCTCGTGAAACGATGTGCCTTTCCCCGATCACTGTTGATGATTGCCAACTTAGAATTGATGGTATCAATAACGGTATAGCGCGTTTACGTCATATTCAAGGCGCCCGTTTTACTCAATGGGGGGAAATTGACGTAGAAGTTAATGCTGGTGTTGTCCAGCTTCCTGATAATTTTAGCTTTATTCGTGTCCAACACCGCCATGCACGTCATGAAGCAAAACCTCAAATTGCGCTGCTAGCGGGTTGGGGGGAACTGCGTGGTGCCATAGCAACAAGTTACTCCCATGATTCCCACAACCTTGTTGTATTAGGTCGTGATCCACAAGATATGGCCATCGCATGCAACTTATTAATTGAAAGCGGTGGCGGAATGGCATTAGTGCAAAATGGCAAAGTCTTAGCCCACGTTGCGATGCCAATTGCGGGAATGCTCTCTGACCTCCCTGCCCCTGAGCTTGCAGCACAGTTTCGCCAACTCCGTGATTTAAGCAGTGAAATTGCGGATTGGGAACCACCTTACCGCGTATTTAAAGCGATTGAAGGCACTTGCCTTGCGTGCAATGCAGGGCCTCACTTAACCGATTTAGGGCTCACCGATGGCACAACACGCCAAATTGTTGATGCTGTTATCCACCGTAATGAACATGCATAACTTAATTAAAATAATAAAAGGAGAGCCAACTCATGGCTGACAATTCAATGAATAAGCCAGTATCAGGGAATTGGCTTGAAAAACGCTTTGCCTTGCGTGAACGCGGCAGTTCAGTCAAAACTGAATGTTTAGCGGGGATCACAGGGTTCTTGGCTGCCGCTTACCTTCTAGTCGTCATCCCCGGCTTACTTGCTGCGGGCGGAATGGATAAAGGTGCTGCAACTACAGGCACGATTATTGTCTTCGTTATCGCAAGCTTATTAATGGCTTTTTATGCCAATCTACCTTTTATTGTCGGCCCGGGAATTGGTGGTTCGGTCTTAGTGGGTATCACCCTTGCAGGTAGTGAAGGCATTGATTGGCAAATCGGTTTAGGTATCGCTTGTTGGTCGGGTATTTTATTTTTCCTGCTCACTAAGTTTGGCTTACGCGAAGTTGTTACTCGCTCTGTACCGCAATCCATAAAGCTTGGGCTTACCGCATCAATCGGCTTGTTTGTCGCGATATTAGGCTTTCGAAATGCAGGGTTAGTCCTTGCTAACCCAAAAACAAATGCGCTGATGTTAGGGGATTTTTTATCTCCTGGCGCCCTCGTCGCACTGACAGGCTTTTTTGTCGCCATCGCCTTACAAGCGCGTAAAATTCCTGGTGGTATTTTGTGGGCTATCTTATTTGCCACCCTTTTAGGGATCCCTTTTGGCGTCACAAAATTACCTGAAAGCTTTATTGGCGTGCCACACTCAGTTGCCCCAGTATTAGGCCAAGTAGACTTAATTGGCGCCTTAAATATTGCCTTTTTACCTTTCTTATTTGTCTTTTTTGCTGCCGAATTCTTTTCCACGATGGGTACCACATTGGCCGTCGGTGGAGAAGCGGGGTTATTAGATGAAGAAGGTAATATGCCCAATATTAACCGCCCGTTTATTGTAGATTCCATTGCAGCGGCATTAGGCCCATGGGTGGGAATTCCCGCTGCGACAGCATTGATTGAGTCATCCGCTGCCGCCGAAGCTGGCGGTAAAACGGGGATGACCGCTCTGGCGGCGGCTATTATGTTTTTATTGATGCTGCTATTTACCCCAATTGCTTTAATGATCCCAGCACAAGCGACGGCACCTGCATTGATTTTAATTGGTTTAAATATGTTCAGTGGATTGCGTAAAGTTGATTTAGCGAATTTTACTGACGGATTGCCTGTATTAATGATGGTGATGATTACGTTAATCGCCAATAGTTTCGGAACAGGTATTGCAGGTGGGCTGTTATTTTATATTTTAATTAAAGCAGTTGCAGGCCAGTGGAAAGAAATTCCAATTAGTTTGTGGATACTTGCAGTTCCGTTAGTTTATTACTTCTCAACACTCGTTAAGCACTAATAAACTTTGAGAGATAAAAGCCGATTTGATTATCGGCATTTTCTATTTTATTGAGGTTAATTTAAAACAGCATGCGCTTCAATTTCGATTAACCACTCAGGTAATGAAAGCCCCGTAACAATAATCCATGAAGAAGCAGGCGGTGCATCACCAAATTTTTCTTTTAATGCCTTAGCGATGTCTAATTGCTCTTCGTGGCTATTCGCACCATCCTTGATGTAAATACGCAAAACAACCACGTTGGATAAATCGCCCCCCGCCTCATGCAGTACATGTTCGATATTTACCAGTGACTGAACGGTTTGTTCGTAAATTCCCCCCGCCACCGTTTCTTGATTAGCATTTACACCCACTTGGCCTGATAAAAATAATTGGCGAGTTCCCGTTGTTTCTATTGCTTGGCTAAAGCCATACTGCAAAGAATTAAAGACAGTTGCAGGGTTAATTGATTTTTTTTCCATGTTTTTATTCCCTCGGTGATCAAACAGTGATGCAGTATAAATAATTTCTTCTTTAACTCTTTAAACATCGAGCAAACGGCGTTTTAATGGCACTTATAGAGCACCAAAACACACATTAGTTGAGTCCACCGACGAATAGGCACGAATACAATTAGCTAAATAATTCGCACACTGCTTAACCCCCTCTTTTTGGCATACCCAGTCAGTAGAACTACCTGTTAAATAATCATTTTTCGCCATTGTCATTATCAAGGGCAACGGTGCAGGCATCAATGCTATTGCCCAATTAGTCGCTTCATCCTTTGCGGTAAATAACCCTGTCTCCATGGTGTACCACATCCGCGCTAACGTAAGTAAAACATTACGCTCATCCCCCGTCAGAGATAACGCTAAATTAGGGAGTGCTTCTAACATGGCGCGTCGTATATCTTGTGGGTCAATGACGGGTAAGTGGTACATTCCCTTATGCCATATATTCACCGCCTCTTGTGAAGCCTGGGCTAACATCAATGTGAATTCAGGGTCTTGGGTTTGCCCTTCAAATACCCCTTGTTCATACTCTGCCCGTAACCACTCTCCATACATTAGCTCGCATTTTGCAGGGAAAGAAAGCCTGTTTAATTCACTTGATAAAAACACGGCAACTTCAAGTGGTCGACGCCCTTCGGGGTCAATCGGGTATAAACCAGAAATCGCCATTAGCCTTAGCACAAGCTGTTCACGACATGTCTCTGTCAACAGCCTATCAACCACAACGAGTAAATCGATGTCACTTGTTGGCCTTAACCCGCTAGAAACTGCTGAGCCATGCAGATAAACGGCAATTAATGAATCAGATAATTGTGTTTGCAAAATCGCTAAAGCCTGTTTTGCTTGGAGAGGGATATTCATAAATATCGCGTCCTAACTTATTTAATTAGACAAACATCATAATTTATCGATTCTATCTATTCCTTGAATAAAACACAGATAAAAAATAGCCCCTTCTTAGGGGCTATTTCAGACTGCTGACAAACCGATTAGGTTTGACTACAGGTTCGATTTGTTTTGAAAATAGACGAGGAAAATCACAAACATTAAATCAGTGGTGGAATTGAGGGTAAAATAGGGACCTCAATGACTGTTGGTCCATTACGCTTAAAGGCCTCTTCACACGCTTTTTTCACCTCTTCCACCGTTTCGGCTCTTACCGCAGCACAACCGTATCCTTTACCTAAAGCCACAATATCTAAATTTGGAATATCAAGCCCCGGCACCCCCGGTGTTTCTTCCAATACCGCAAAGGATTTTAAAATGGCATATTCATTGTTCTTTGGAATGATAAATACAATGGGTAAATTCTGCTGCGCTGCACTCCATAAACCTTGAATCGAATACTGCATGGAGCCATCACCAATAATGGCCATCACTGGACGATGACGCCCACTGTCCCTTTCTGCCAATGCAATCCCTACACTTGCCGGTAAATTCCAACCTAATGAACCACTTGCAAATGTGTAAAATGAATCGGGAGATTCAATCGGCCACTCACGGTGAAGTTCGCCAAGGTTTGAAGGGGACTCTTCCACTAAGACAGTTTCTTTGGGCGAAACTTCCCTTAACGCACGAAATAGCTGTGTGGCACTCAATGTTGAGCTCTGGCTCGTTTCTTCTGGTGCCGCTGGGTGAGGCGCCATACCATGAGGTTGTTTCACCACATTTTTTGATGCGACACGCGGTGCAACTAGGTTGATTAACCCTTCAAGAGCAAGCACTGCATCACTTAATAAGCTATCGCCAACAGGGGCCCTACCGACTTCGATTGGGTCATCGGTGATATGCAATAACCGCAATCCTGCAGGAATATAACCCCCTGCAACGTAAGGGTAATATCTAAATACAGGGGCACCAATAACAATGGCTAAGTCATGTCCCTCTAGTCTTTCAGATAACGGTTTGATCGCAAACGGTAACCCACCAGCATATAATGGGTGCGTTTCAGGGAATGACGGGCGTTCAGAAGCAGGTGCTGCCCATACTGGGGCATTTAATTTCTCAGCAAGTTTAATGCCAATATCCCACCCCTCCCCTCGAGCAATCGCGGCACCATAAATCAGCACAGGGTTCTTTGCATTGGATAATGCCGTGGCAAACTCTTGTAGTCGAACAGGGTCATAACCAATACGCTGTGGGACTGAACGAACAACCGCTTCTTGCGCTAACGCAGGCTGATCCCAATCATCCAATGGGATTGACAAAAATACGGGCCCCGCTGGCGGTTGCAGTGCCATGGCATAAGCGCGCATAAAGGCCGCAGGAACGTCTTCTGCACGTACTGGCTGATAACTCCATTTCACCCATGGCTTCGGTAAAGTTTCAGGTTCAATATTGGTTAACCAAGGCTCCATCAATAACATTTCCCGCGTTTGGTTGCCCGCCGTAATAATTAATGGTGTGCGGTTCATATACGCCGTCAAAATATTACTCATCGCATTGCTTAAGCCCGCTGAGGTATGCACATTCACCATCGCAACTTTACGCATTCCTTGGGCATAGCCATCGGCGGCAGCAACGGCAGAGGCTTCTTGTAAGGTTTGGATATAACGGAAATCACTCGGAAAATCTTTTAAGAATGTTTCTTCTGTTGAACCAGGGTTCCCAAAAACGGTTGTGATATCCAACTTACGTAATAAATCAAAGGTGACTTGGCGGATCGTTTTTTTCATTTAAAACACTCCATAAAACAATATTAAAATTATCTAATAAAAAAGAAAGTTTGAATTAAATTTTTTTTAAATTTATACACTACATCATTATAAAACAGCGAAATAAAGCCTAACCCATTGTAATTAGGTCATCATAGCAAACAATTGACTCACGATATATTCGCGTAAATTTTACTTTTATATGTCTTTAGAATGACATGAATAACAATAAGCTTATTAAAACAAGCCATTAATAAAATAGCTAAATTCGATAGCCTGAATAAGATGGTAAAAAAAACCAAATATAAACCTGAAACAAAATTATCAAATAAAGTTCGCTTATTATATTTGTACTTATTCCATTTAAACGTAACCATCTTCAATTTATCATCAATAAAAGAGCTATATGTATTGCTTAAAATCTGGATATTAACAAAAATAGCTAGCCCCAAGTTTTGATGATTTTTTAGGCCGAGTTTTAGACGAAATTTGCACAATGCATCAAAAATAGGCTATCTGCCCCATTTTCCACTTCAACTTGTGTATTTTCTTTTATGTTTCACATCACACTTCTTATAATTACTTGGCTGTACAACATTCAGTGACATCCGTTTAAATTTAATCGTTACATGGCTATCTACACATAAACACTTTCTCTGGAAGCCAGCTATTTTCGCTACCTCTCGTAATTTTCTATTACGAAATACGCGTACTAATTCGTATTACCTTCCCGACTAATACCCAAATTAGAGTTAACTAAAGGTTATAGATACCCAAACAAAACTCATTGTTAAACAAAGGTTGCGCAAAGTAGCTTATTTTATCAGTAATGTTAAATAATGATAGAAAAAGCTCTGGTAAGCTTATTTGAGGTAAAATAATGATTTTAGATGCCAGCTACACATTATTAGTCGCTTGTTTAGCGCTATTGATTGGGATGTTCGTTGTTAAATACACGCCTTTTTTACAGAAAAACCATATTCCTGAAGCCGTTGTTGGCGGTTTTATTGTCGCTATTATCTTACTAATTGTCGATAAAACGGCAGGGTATTCCTTTACTTTCGATGCATCCTTACAAAGCATCCTAATGATCACTTTCTTCTCATCTATTGGTTTGAGCTCGGATTTTTCGCGATTAATAAAAGGTGGCAAGCCACTGGTATTATTAACTATCGCCGTCACCATTTTAATTGCCATTCAAAATACTGTCGGCATGGGTATGGCAGTAATGCTTAATGAGAGTCCATTTATTGGCTTAATTGCGGGTTCTATTACCTTAACAGGCGGCCACGGAAACGCAGGCGCTTGGGGGCCAATATTAGCCGATAAATATAGTGTTACAGGTGCTGTTGAATTAGCAATGGCATGTGCCACATTAGGTTTAGTCTTGGGTGGTTTAATTGGTGGCCCAGTAGCACGCCATTTATTGAAGAAAGTAACAATCCCAAAAGCCACTGAATTAGAAAAAGAAACGATTGTTGAAGCGTTTGAACAACCTAGCGTTAAACGTAAAATCAATGCCAACAATGTCATTGAAACTATCTCAATGCTGATTATCTGTATTGTTGTTGGTGGGTATATTAGTGCCTTATTCAAAGATACAGCCCTGCAATTACCAACCTTCGTTTGGTGTTTATTTGTCGGTATTATCATCCGTAATGTATTAACCCATGTATTTAAACACGAAGTGTTTGAGCCGACCGTTGATGTCCTTGGTAGCGTGGCGCTATCATTATTCTTAGCGATGGCATTAATGTCTTTAAAATTCGGTCAGTTAGCCAGTATGGCAGGCCCAGTTTTATTAATCATTACCGTGCAAACGGTGGTTATGGTGCTGTTTGCCTGCTTTGTGACCTTTAAGATGATGGGCAAAGATTATGATGCCGTTGTTATCAGTGCGGGGCATTGTGGATTTGGTATGGGAGCAACACCGACTGCAATTGCAAATATGCAAACCGTCACAAAAGCATTTAGCCCTTCCCATAAAGCGTTCTTAGTCGTGCCAATGGTAGGTGCATTTATTGTGGATATCTCAAACAGTATCTTAATTAAAATATTCATCGAAATAGGCACTTATTTCACCTAATCTATTTTATAACGTGCCAGCTTATAACCAAAAGATATGAGCTGGCATTTTCCTTTCTCGTCAATATTTCCCTCCATTTAAAAACTTCATTTCTCGCATCCCATCACAAAATGACAACCCCATCGGATTAAATAAGATTAATTCGGTAAAATACTTTGATAAGCAAAAAGGGTAGGTTTCATAGAATGAAATTACGGCATCTTGATATTTTTTACGCAGTTATGACGTGTGGGTCTTTAACACGGGCAGCAGAAGTTCTTCATATTTCACAGCCTGCAGCTAGTAAAGCGTTAAAACATGCAGAACAGCAACTTGGGTTAGCTTTATTTCAACGAATTAGAGGAAAACTCATTCCAACGGATGAAGCTAATTTATTGTTTGAAGAAGCAAAGGAAGTTTATCAGAATTTAGATAAGCTCAGAATTTTAGCACAGAATTTATCCCGTAATCCGCAAGGTAAATTGGCTATCGGCTGTTTGCCAAGCCTAGGGTTAAACTTAGTGCCTGAAGTCACCGCCTTGTTTATTAAAAAACACCCCAATATCAAGCTTACGATAGGAACACATCACACAACAGATATTCTGCAATTATTAACACAGCAAGATTTAGACATTGGTATCGGCTTTAATCTTGAAATTGAAGGGGGAATTGCTGTGCTACCAATTGCTAATATTCCCTTGGTCTACGTCGACAGTAAGCCGCCATTACACTCACCCGTTTCTTTAGTTGATATCGACCAAGAACGTTGGATCCATCCAGGCTCTGATTCGTTATCGCAACTGCTACAAAAGCGCCATCAATTTGCTGAATCGAATATCAGCGTACACGCTTACCATATGGCTGCCGAGTTTGTTCAAGCGGGCTTAGGTTGCAGCATTACGGATATTTTCTCAGCAGAACACACGCTGCCTGAGTCGATGATTTACCCGTTAAAAGAAGGGTTGCGATTAGCCGTTTCTGTTTTCCACCGTGCTGATAGGCCATTAACCAAAGCCGCACAAAATTACGTCAATACATTAGCGTTAACCCTCGAAAAAAGGAATAAAGTCGTTAACCAAAGGTTATACTCTGGTAATGAAAACTCAATTGTTTAGTTAACTCATTCGCCGTTAAATATTCATTCCTACGTTATTATGGGTTGCGGAATATTATGGCTAAACATGTGGTGATTATTGGAGCGGGTGTGATTGGGTTAAGCACCGCATACGCGCTAATTAAAGCGGGTCAAACCGTCACATTACTTGAATCTGATTCAGATGTCGGGATGCAAACCAGCTTCGCGAATGGTGGCCAACTGAGCTACCGTTATGTTTCGCCACTTGCCGATGCCGGTGTTCCTTTGCAAGGACTGCGCTGGATGGGGAAAAACAACTCCCCGCTGAACCTAAAAATAACGCCATCAATTCAGCAATGGTCATGGTTAACGCAATTCACCCTAGCCTGTAATCGCAAAACAAACAAAGTGAATGGCGCGCATCTTTTGCGTTTATCGCTATTAAGCCAAAAAATCATGAATATGTGGCGAGAAACGGGTGATATCGCTGATTTTGCTTGGGAAAAATCAGGGAAATTAATTATTCACCGAGATAAAAAAAGCTTTCAAAAAGCCTGCGAAACGGTTGATAGCCAATTTCAAAAAATCTTAACACCTGCCGAAGTAATTGAGTTAGAGCCATCCCTAAAACATATTCAGTCCCAACTCGTTGGTGCAATTTATGCCCCAGATGATGAAAGCGCCGATTGTTATTTGTTTTGCAAAAACCTACTGCAATATTTACACACGCAACCACAGTTTACCCTCTGCTTACAGCACAGTGTTAAGTCTTTTATTCAACACAATAATCACATTACCGAAATCGTCACTCACCAGGGAAATATTCAGGCGGATGAGATTATTGTTTGTGCTGGCAATGGCAGCCGAGAATTACTGAAACCGCTAGGAATTGATGTACCTATGTTAGGTTTAAAGGGGTATAGCCTTAGTGTTGAATATCCACAAACTGAGCATTGCGTGCCCAAAATTAATGTGACGGATTATGGTCATAAAATTGTTTATGCCAAATTAAATGACCAATTGCGTATCGCTGCCATGGTTGATATTGGTTATGATGATTCAGGGCTGCGTGATAACCGTGTGAATGCCTTAAAGGACATCGTAAAAAAAACGTTCCCGCATTTACCTAAAGTGGATGATGCCCCCGCTTGGTATGGGTTACGGCCTTCAACGCCAAAAGGCCCTCCGTTATTAGGAAAGACGGCATACAAAAACCTTTGGCTAAATATTGGTCATGGCAGTTTAGGATTTACTTTAGCGGCAGGCAGCGCAGAGATATTAAGCCAACTGATCACCGCCCAAACATCCCCCATTTCTCTTACAGGATTAACGAGGTAAACATGAGTATTAAACGTAATAACCCAAAACCACGCCTAGCAGATAGTGTTGAATTTGGCGGCCTTGTGTACTTATCTGGCCAAGTTCCTAGCGATTTAACGGGTGATATTACACAGCAAACTCAAGAAGTTCTTGATAAAATTGACGTATTATTAGCCGCGAGCCAAAGTGATAAAACCTGCATTTTATCTGCCCAAGTGTGGATTAAAAATATGCCACGTGACTTTGCTGCATTTAACGCGGTTTGGGAAAGTTGGATGCCTGTTGAGCATAGCCCTGCACGTGCAGCCGTTGAGGCAAATATGGCGCGGGAACAAGTACTGGTCGAAATTATGGTGACTGCCGTTCAACGATAACATCACATCTCATTAAAACAGGGCGACAAATTTACCGCCCTATCCCAGCTTGCAACTTACTGATTTACTGCCGATAAATGGCACGATCCTTGTTTATCTTGTTGGCCTTTTACGCCGTTTTTGTATGCAACAATATCCGCCATTATTGCTAACGCAATTTCAGGAGGCGTTTTGCTACCAATTGGAATACCAATGGGGGCGTGAATGCGGTCGATTTCCGTCAGTGACATTCCCCCCGCACCCAATAACCGTTCACGGCGACGCATACTTGTTCGGCTTGACCCCATAGCGCCAATATAAAATGCAGGCGTATTCACCGCCTCCATTAATGTCAGGTCATCAATACGAGGGTCATGCGTTAAAGACACAATCGCCGTATTAGGTGTGCAACTTTGCGACTCTAGATAGCGTGCAGGAAATAATTTAATGACTTCAAACTGGTCAGAAAGCTGCCCAGCAAAACGCATTAACTCATCCTCACGGTGTTCACAAATGATCACTTCAAACCCTAATGTTGCTGCAAAACTTGCGCAATAAATTCCCACATTCGAGATCCCTGCAATAATTAACCGTGGCGGTGCAGCAATAAAAAATTGGATATCATCACCAGTGCGCTCTATTTGGGTTGGAATTTGTTGATTCTTGACTGTGCTAATTTCACCACGTTGGGGCAAGGTGATCTTTTTATTAATTGCAGTATATCCCAATAGTGCTTGATGTATTTCAGTGAGATAGCGAATACTTTCGTCACTCTTAGGCAAATATTCAATTAAAACATCTAAACTACCATCACAAGGCAAATTCACTTTCGCCTCTAACCCGCCACGACCATAGCGAACAACTTGGCTACCATTGAGGTATTTCGCATCTTGAACTCGCTGAATAAAATCTTCTTCTATACAGCCACCAGATAAAGACCCAACATACTGGCCATCGGCTTTTGCGGCAAGGAGAGACCCTGGGCTGCGAGGAGAAGAACCATATGTACTCAGCACCGTACATAACCAAACGGACTCTTCTTTTATCCAAGAAAGGGCTTGAGAGATAACAAAAACATCTTCACGCAGCATACTTGCTCCTATTCATTATCAACTACTGGATAATCAATATCTTTAATTACACTTTTATCTTTTATCGCTAATTCACAAACAAAATTATGACGTAATATTGATTTTGCCCCTTCATCTCCCGTTAATTGAATTAATTCTGAGTAATACTTTGCAGATATTCCCACAGGATGACCGGGCAAACCGTTACATACAGGCCTAACTAACGAATGTTGGTTTAGGCTATTTGCGACACTTATAAAAAGCTGGCTACTAATATAAGGCATATCTGCCAACTGTATTAGCCAACCCTCTAAATGAGATGTATTTTTAACACCCAACGCAATAGATTCGCCTAACCCATTACTATTCAACAATGAGAATGGAATATTAAATTGTAAGCAAATATGAATAACACCCTGATTATCCGGCCGCGTCACCACATGAACCGGAAGCCCGCTACCAATTGAATTTAAAAGTGTTTTTTCAAAAACGCTTTGTTTATCTAATACAAAATTCAATTTACTGCCTTTTCCACCCGCTTTTTGGAATCGCTGACTATGGCCCGCTGCTAATATTAATATGCCAACATTCATAATTTTAATTATTCATAAGTATATTTATTTATGCTTTAATAAATAAAGGATATTCAATGAGATAACAAGTTATTATTTATATTAGTTTGCTAATCGTTCACAATTAGACAATATTTGAATCAGTATGTAATACTTTTCAGAGTAATGATAAATAAAACAATATAGATGTAATATAATAAGTGTAAGGGTTTATTATGAGCAAAAGCAATGTCGAACTCTCCCGCAGACACTTTCTAAAATGTGCCGTTATTGCTGGAATTTCAGTGTATCTCGCCCCTTTGTATAGCCGCGCTTTTGATGTGCTATTTGAGGAAAAAATTCTACAGTCCCCAGACTGGAACCCCGTTGATAAGCGAATCAAATTCCGTATTGACGCCTTCTCTAAGGTGCAAGGTGAGAAAGTTTTCGCCAGAGACATCCGAGCGAGGGATATCCCCCACTGGCCAAAACAACAAGGTCACGCATTTTTACTCAGAGTGACTCAAGCGGACAAAATCTACCAAGGTTTTAACCTTGAAAGGCTCAGTGATGGCTTAATGCCAGACCGCATTGTCACGGCAAGTGACTTAGAAAAAGACGGTGTGGCTTTCCCTGAATTTTACGGAGAAGACTTACTTCTTCCCGAAGGAAAAACACCTGCCTATTTAGGCCAAGCGGTAGCTCTACTCATTTACCATGACTTTGCAAAATTCCGTTTTGCTAAAGAAACGCTTAAATTCCACGATGATATTATTCAATATGGTGCATTTACTGGGCCATTAGAGCGTGACCCTTGGGGCACCTATCGTGGAGTGCGTATTGGAAGTGAAAATCCTTACGACCCTGATATTTACTCCAGTATGAAAGATATGCCCATCTCACCGATTGGGATGAAAAAACACCTCCCCGTATGGCCTGAAGGTCGTGAAGGCGGAAAACTGGATGAAGAAGGCATGTTGTTTGCAGACGAGCTGGCAAAACAACTGGAAAACCCACCTGAAGATTGGTTGGTGATTAAACGTAAATATACGACCCAATCCATTGATACCGCGGCTCTAGAGCCAGACAATGCCAATGGCTGGTATGATGCAAAAACGCAATCATTCCACCTTGTGATCCCAACTCAGTCACCGCAAGAAGTGGCGGCATCGTTGCCTGAAATGCTAGCTAAATCGACCTTCCCAATTAAGCAAATATTCCTACATCCTTGTTTTACAGTGGGTTATGGTTCAAAAGACCACGCCCCATTCCCTTATTATGGCGCCATGGCAACACTTTATGGCGATGGCGTACCTATTCGTCTGGCCAATGACCGCTATGAGCAATTCCAATCCAGTATCAAACGCCATGCTTTCGACATGGATTACACATTAGCCGTCAACAAGAAAACCCATAAAATTGAAGCGCTCAGTGCCTCATTTATTGGTGATGGTGGTGGGCGCTGTAACTTTACGCCATCCGTTGTCATGGTGGGCGCGACCGGCGCACAAGCCATTTATTACATCCCTCGTAGTGACCTCTCTGCGGTTGGTATTGCATCTCGGGCAGTCGATGCAGGCTCGGCACGAGGCTATGGCACGCTGCAAGCAATGGCTGCTACCGATATGTTGATGGAGGAAGCGGCGAAGTTACTGAAGGCTGACCCCATTGAGTTTCGTCTAAATAACCTAATCAAATCAGGGATGAAAAATACCCAAGGGGCAATCCCGGGCGGCGCTATTCGTGCTGATGAAGTGCTAACGCGCTGCGCTGCTCACCCGATGTGGACTGAAAGGGTCAAACGCAAAGCCGATTACGAAGCCAAAAACAGTGGGAAATTTTTTGGTACAGGGATTTCCTGTGTGCAAAAAGACTTTGGGACAGGCGCGGAATCGTCATTTGCCCGTGTTGAGCTGACGCGTGAAGGCAAAATTGCCATCTACCACAGTGGAGCTGAAATGGGGACAGGTATGTCGACCTCTCAAGCCGTTGTGTGTGCCAAATGGCTTGGAAAACCCGCTGAACTTGCTCATTTCTCTGTGGCTGACTGGTCGATTTTGCCTATGGTATCAACGGGTAACCCGTTTGCCATGGCACAGGAAGAACAAGACCGCTTATCGCAAAACCCACTCTGGACACCAAACTATTGTTCACCATCAAGCGCCAGTAACTCCGCATACTACTTTACCCACAGCACAGAGGAAGCGGCGCGACTCGTGTTCGAACATGGGTTGTGGCCTGCGGCAATGTCAATTTGGCAAGAAGGCATTGGCGGAGGACAAGCGGCACCATTAGTTGTACGCCGCGAAGATGCCCGTTGGGTCGCCGAGGGGCTAACGGCTGATGGGCTAGAAGTGCTGAGCTTACAGCGATTAATCGATCGCACCTTTGAAATGGGCGGTGTCACAGGTGTGGTTAGCCACGTATTTAACCGCTGGCAATGGGCTGAAGCCGACTTTCGTATTCAAGGCGAAATGCGCCGTTTACCTGTTGATGGGCTCGCGTTGCGTTTTGCTGAAAAAGATTACCAAGTCAGCCATCGCGAAAAAGCTTATTATCCTGATACACAAAGAAATAACGCAGGTGTGACCTACTACAGTGCAGTAGCGACTGTCACAGAATTGTCCATTGATAAGGCCACTGGACAAGTTGAATTACTTGACCACCACACCGTTGTGGAATGCGGTAATTTAATTGTTCCACAACTGGTTTCAGGGCAAATCCAAGGCGGGCTCGCTATGGGTATCGGCCATGCCCTCCATGAATATTTACCTCTGTATGAAGACGGCCCCGGCAATGGAACATGGAACTTCAACCGTTACCATCTTCCGCTCGCCAGTGACGTTGCAGTTTGGCAGCAGACCAGTGAAATCCTACCAGGACTCTCAGAAACCGATCCCCCAAAAGGGGTTGCTGAGGTAGTGATGATCCCTGTGGTTTCATCTATCGTCAATGCTATCGCCGATGCAACTGGCCACCATTTCTTGCACCTCCCTGTACGTGCTAAAGACATTCAAGAGGTATTATCATGAGCTTAAATTTCCTTCCACTGACCTTAACCATTAACGGCCAATCTTATGGACCAATGGATGTACCTGAAGGCCTCATGATGATTGATTTCCTTCACGAATACGTCGATTTAACGGGGTCGCGTTTAGGTTGCGGTCAAGGTATTTGCCACGCCTGCGTGGTGATCTTAGACCACCCATCTGGCACCAGTGAAGAAGTTCGTACCTGCATCACCGGTGCTCATTTCTTTAACAACAAAAGCATTCGCACCATCGAGGGCGCGGCGACAAAAGAAGAAAATGGGGATGTAAAATTATCCCCTGTACAACAAGCCTTTATCGAAAACTTTAGTTTTCAATGTGGCTATTGCACCCCAGGTTTTGTCAATGCTGCCACCATTTTTATTGAAGAACTTCAACGTAACCCAATCAAAGAGGAAGACTTAGAAGAAGCCATTAAACAGGCTCTAAACAACCATATTTGCCGCTGTACAGGCTATGTTCGTTACTATGAAGCGGTGCGTGAAGTTGTTCTTGCTACTCCTGGGCTGATAAAGGAGGCAATCAAATGATCAAAAAAATCATTTTATGGCTTGTGGCGATTGTCATTGTCGTTTGGGCAGTACTTTACTGGTATGAAAGCCGAACATTAGATGGCCCAGTGCAAAAAGTGACCTCGACACCTCAAGAAATTGAACGAGGCCGTTATCTGGCTCTTGCCAGTGACTGCGCAGCTTGCCATACCAGCACTAACGGCGCACCACTTGCGGGTGGTTTTCCTCTTGATACACCTTTTGGCACTATCTACAGTAGCAACTTAACCCCTTCTGCGGATTTTGGGATTGGTCGCTGGACAAAAGATGAGTTTTATAAAGCTCTTACTCAAGGGATTTCACCACCCAGCAAGCACCTCTACCCTGCCATGCCGTATACCTCTTATAAGGGCATGACACGGGAAGACTCCGATGCAATCTACAGCTATTTGATGAGCCGCCCTGCAGTGAATGTCGCCCCACCCGAAAATTCATTACCTTTCCCACTCAACCAACGCATGGCAATGATTGGTTGGAATCTCCTGTTTTTCAACGATAAGCCACTTCCTGATAGCTCCCAAGGTAGCTCTCCTGAATGGCAACGTGGGAAATATTTAGTTAACGTATTGGAACACTGCTCTGAATGCCACACCCCAAGAGGTGCATTGGGTGAAATGGAGTTGGATAACTTTATGAAAGGCGGTGCTTTAGGGCGCTTTATCGCCCCAGATATTACGCCAGAAGCTCTCGCGGCAAGAGGTTGGACAAAACAGGATTTACAGCAATTTTTCATGACAGGCATCGCCCCTCAAGGCTCAGCTTATAGTGATATGCACCCTGTAATTTACCTGAGTTCGCAACATTTAACCCCCGAGGATAATAACGCAATCGCCACTTATCTGATGGGCGATAATCCACCCGCTACATTGCCATTAAAAATGGGCGAAGGTAACCCACAAGGTCGACAAGTGTATTTAGAAACCTGTTCAGGCTGCCACTCTTACGATGGTAGCGGTAAACCGAATGTTGCCGTTGCGATGAAAGGCAATTCAACATTACGCGATGTAGACAGTACCAATCTGATTAATACTATTTTGGATGGTTTACCGGAACAACAATTTCCGAATAACCAAAGCCTACAGAGCATGCCGGGGTTTGCAAATAAACTGAATGACCAACAAATCAGTGAGTTAGTCAACTTCTTGCGTGTTGAATGGGGTGGGCAACCTGCCGATATCACACCAGAACACGTTAAAGCATTACGTCAATAACCTCCCACAAAACCAGACTAATAATATTAGTCTGGTTTGCCATTTAAATTAATCAATAATAAATCTAAAATATAATCGTTATATATTTAATTACATATTGATTTTGTTTTTAAATAATTAAAATCATTTCATCCCATTAATTAAAACAATCATTTTAGGTAGTGGTTTTCGTTAAAATTATCTAATAAAGATGACTCTACCAAGATTATTCACTTTCTTGTATAAAACCCTTTACTCACTTCCCATAACCCTTTATAGATACCCATACTATTTATGTAACTTATTGAGTAATCGCACATTAATTATCTAAATATGACTTATTTTATTTGTCATAAAATAATCTTACATTTAATGATGCAAACACATTATTTATTACTACCTCTAATGCAAATCCCCCTAATAATAAAATTTGGGAGTACATAATGACGGGACATATTTCTAGACGTAATTTTATTAAATTGGGCACCATCGCAGGCATTACCGTCATGGTAGGTAAACTCCCTTTTGCCCTTGCCGTTGAGTTGGACTCTGATTCACCGAAAACCGACTGGATTGGGCAAAATGGTAAAGCGCGCTTTCGTTGGGATGGCGTCGAAAAAGTCACAGGTAGAAAAAATTTCGCCCGCGACTACCGTGCCAAAGACATTCCCGGCTGGCCGAAAAAACAAAGCTATGCTTTTATGTTAAAAGCTACGGACGCAGAGAAAACGTTCGAAGGCATTGATATTTCTATGTTAGGGCCAAACTTACAGCCTGACAGAGTCGTATTGCAAGAAGACTTGATCCGTGATGGCCTAAATATTCCCCAAGACACAAGCATGGGCAAAGGGTTCTATGGTACCAATGTGCTAGTTCCTCTAGGAGAAACAGCACCCATTATTGGTCACCCTGTCGCCATTTTGATTTACCAAGACTTTGATAAATACAGTGCGGCGCAGCGTATGTTGCGCTTTGCAACGAATACGGTGAAATATGGCGCAGTCACAGGCCCTAAGCCACCAGCAAACTATGGTGCAGCTCGCTATGTGCGAATTGGGGGAGAAACTCCGCTTTCTCCGTCAATTTTCTCCCCTTACCAAGATTCAGGGATCAAAGGGGGTTTTGATGGCAATACGCCTGTTTGGCCCCCTTATGACCCCAAACATGCCATTACGGTTCCCCCTGTTATCCGCAAAGATCGTGGCGGTGGCTTTATTCAAGCCCTTCACCAAGCTGAGCAACGACCTGATAAACAAGAAAGAGCCATGGATTATGCACGGGAAATTGAACAAGAAATTGCCGCCGCACGCCAAAATCCAGACAAATTTGTGCTTGAACGCCACGGCTTTTCCCAATCCATCGACCCTTGCGCCATGGAGCCGGATAACTGCAACACATGGTATGATGCCGAAACTAAAACCCTGCATATTTTGACTGCCACACAATCCCCTGCTGGCGTGGTCAATGCTGCGGCAGAATTATCCAAAAATAACCAACACTTTACTGTTGAAACTATTGTTTTATTAACAGGCTCAACGGTGGGTTATGGTTCAAAGGATTATTCGGTTTTTCCATTCTATGCCTTAGTCGCCAGTTTTTACGCAAACGGCCTGCCTGTTCGCATGGCAAATGACCGTTATGAACAGTTCCAAATGGGTATGAAGCGCCATTCTATTGAAATGGACGTGACCATCATTGGCGATAAAAAAACCGGTAAATTCGATGTATTAAAAGGTACGTATAACTGCAATGGCGGAGGGCGTGAAAACTTATCCGTTGCGGTTTCTCACGTTGCGGTTCGTGGCGCACAGTCGATTTATTATTTTCCAAAATCCGATTTAACCGCACTCGCTATGGCAACACCAGCGGTTGAGGCAGGTTCAATGCGGGGCTTTGGTTCGCTGCAATCTATGGCGGTGACCGAATTGATGGTGGACGAAATCGCCCATAACCTGAATATCGACCCAATAGAGTTACGTCGCCGTAACGCTATTTTAGAAGGTTACCCGAATACCCAAGGGGGCGTGATTGCTGGTGACCCGCGCAATGTGGAAATGCTAAACCTTGCCGAAAAACACCCGATTTGGGTCGAACGTGAGAAAAATAAAACGGAATATGACGCCAAAAACCCCGGAAAATTGTATGGCGTTGGCTTTGCACAAGTTCAACAAGTGTATGGCTCTAGTGGTGTTCCCACCATCCTTTCCCTTGAATTTGACGCAGGTGGCAAACTGACCATGCGCCACTGTATGCAAGAAATCGGTACAGGGGGAACTACCGCCCAACAAGTGATGGTGTGGCAAGCCCTCAGCAAAGCCCCTGATGTGGTGGAATTTGGCGTCACCGAGTTTGCGGAATTGCCGTTAAAAACCAGTTGGGCCGATCAGAAAAAGCAAGACGAACTCGCTAAAAGCGACCCGTATTGGACCCCCGCCTTGATCCCAGATATGAGCTCATCCAGTGGCGTCTACTACATCGGTTTCGGAACGCGCCAAGCGGGTCATTTTTTACTGGAAAATACCTTATGGCCTGCGGCAAAAAGCATTTGGAGCGAAGGCCCCGGAGGCGGTGCATTTAATGGCTTAAATGTTGAGTTTTCAGATATTCGTGTGGGCCCTGAGGGGATTGGCGGCGGTGGTATGAAACCCATTCCCTTCAATATTTTAGCTAAACGCGCCCATGAAATGGGGTTAATCACAGGGATTGCGGTACATGGTTATTCTAGTTGGCAATGGGCTCGTGCAGACTTTGATATTCCAACTGTAGGGCTAAAAAACCTGCCTCTTGATGCCATATCCATTCGCTACGGTGATGGTGCGCCAAATGAATTGAAGAAACAAATGACAACGGGCGGTTACCACTTTATTAAACGTAAAATGGCGTACTACCCGCCGACTCAGCGTGCGAAAGCAGACCCAACAACGGTCACTCCTGCGTGTTGCTTGGTTGAGCTCAACGTCAACACCATGACGGGGGAAGTGGATGTAATGCGCCATCATATGATTATGGACCCCGGTACCATGATAGTCCCAGAGCTAGTTTCTGGGCAAATTCAAGGTGGTACAGCAATGGGGATTGGGCATGCACTGATGGAAGAACTTCCGTTGTATGAAGATGGCCCGGGTAACGGCACGTGGAACTTTAACCGTTATGTTTTACCTCGTGCAAAAGACGTGGCGGTTTGGCAACAAACTATCGATTATTTGCCACCGCTGTCTGAAACTTCGCCGCCAAAAGGCATGGCAGAACTGGGGATGATCCCTATTCTACCCGCCACCAGCAACGCACTCACCCACGCGACGGGGAAACGTTTTTATGAATTCCCAATTACGGTAGATAAAATTAAAAAGGCCCTCTCATGAATATCACCAATGCCGTTCCGATTATTGAGCGCAAGCCATTAACTCTGACTATCAATGGTCAAAAAATAGGCCCTATCGACGTCCCTGTTGGGATGCCAATGATTGAGTTTCTCCATGAATACCTCGACCTGACAGGGACTCACTTTGGTTGTGGGCAAGGCATTTGCCATGCCTGCACCATCATGGAGATTCAGCCCGATGGCACCACTGTTGAAAGCCGCACATGTATTTTTGGTGCGCATTATTTTAATAACAAAAATATTGTCACTATCGAAGGGCAAGCAAAGCTGGATGAGCAAGGCAAAGTTATTGAATTAACCCCGATCCAACAAGCCTTTATCGAAAATTTCTCGTTCCAATGCGGCTACTGTGCACCGGGTTTTGTGACAGGGGCTACCGTATTTCTCGATAAACTCAAGAAAAACCCAGTTAAACGAGTTGACCTTGAACAGGCCATTGAAGAGGCACTAAATGAACATATTTGCCGCTGCACTGGATATGTGCGTTACTACGAAGCCGTGAGAAAAGTCGCCCTCGACACTCCTGGCTGCGTGATTGATTAGGGAGAACGACGATGGCTAAATCTCGCTCCATACGTAAAACGTTCTATATCATCATCGTACTCTTTCTAGCGCTGATGCTGGCAATCCTGTTTGGTGCATTTCGTACCTCCAGTATTGGCCCTGACTTAGATAAACCACTTACCTCAGAGGAAGTGGCAAGGTTAATACCTCGAGGGCAAGAGCTAGCGACTGCTGGGGATTGCTTTGGCTGCCACTCATTACCCGAAGGGCCACTTGCTGCGGGCGGACGTGCTATCGGGACACCTTTTGGTACCATTTACTCCACCAATATCACCCCTGATAAACAATTCGGTATCGGTAACTACACGCGTGCCGATTTTCATCGCGCGCTTAAAGATGGTATTGGAAAAGAGAGGGGCAACCTCTACCCTGCCATGCCGTTTGTTTTCACCCATATGACAACTTCAGAAGATATTGATGCGCTGTATGCGTATGTGATGACCTTGCCGCCAATGGCCGTGCCCAACAAAGAGAATACAGGCGTATTTGTTTTACCTGTTCGCCCATTTATGAACTTTTGGACGCTGCTTAATTTCCCGAAACAAAATGCCCCACACGACCCACTGCGGTCTGAGCAATGGAACCGAGGTGCGTATATTGTGGAAGGTCTCGCCCACTGCGGTGCCTGCCATTCACCACGTAACCTGATGATGGGCGTCGAATTTTCTCGCTCATTACAAGGGGGTGAAGAAGCGGGTCTTGCAATCCCAGATATCACCGCACAAGCGCTATCTAAACATGGCTATGACACTGCATCTTTGAGTCAATTTTTACTGACAGGCAATGCTCCTCAAGGCTCTGCGTTTGCCGATATGAGCACCGTGACACATTTTTCCACCAGCCAAATGAAGAAAAGCGATGTAGACGACATGGCGATTTATTTGATGACGGATAAACAAGGAAAGGTGTTAGGTGCCAAAGCACCACCCGCGCCATTACCTGAAACCAATTCTCAACCCATTGCGGATATTGGCGCAACGATGGAAACGGGTCGCTTGATGTACATGTCCACTTGCGCAGGCTGCCACGGTATTACAGGTGAAGGTGTGCCGAATGGCATTCCCGCTCTCAAAGGCAATGCCATTTTAGCGATGGACAGCCCTGAAACCTTTATCAGCGTTGTGTTAACGGGTATCCCGACGACCACATTCCCTAATGGGCAACGCATGTACGCCATGCCAAGTTTTGCTGACGATTTAGACCCACAAGAAATCGCTGATTTGCTTTCATGGGCACGTGCCGAATGGGGTGGCCAAGGCAAGCCCATTACCGCCGAACAAGTTGAAAAGCTGAAAAAATCGATACAATAACTAAAAAAACGCCTCTTAAATTAAGGGGCGTTTTTTCACAAAATCAACAATACAGACATTATTATCCAGCATATCCTTTATTGTTAATTAGGATTGTAGGCCTAACTTGCACATAATAATTATTTTCGGCACTATTTGCTTTTGGCCAAATAATCAATGCACGCTCATCCTCAGTAATTGAAATTCTTGTTATTTCACTCAAAGATAATGAAAGCAAGTCCGTATCTTCTTGCTTTAATATCAAGGAGACACAGCCTTCATAGGCCGTAAAGTAGAATAATAGACGAATATTCCCCTGTTTGAATTCATAGCCAAATGTCACAGCATCTTCAATATCTCGATGAATAGGCTCACTTTCAAAAAAGCTTAAAAAATCAATTTCATCAGGGAGATCGATAAACGCCATATTACTCACCTCTCGGTTTTACTCACAATAGTCTCGTCCATTCAAGTTGTGGTTTTAAGTCATTTGGAACAAGCTCAAACAGCTTTTTAATCAAGGCTAAATAGAGAAAAATAGGCTATTATCGCGCCTACTTGATGGCAGTACAAAATGGCTTGCAACCTCTTAACTATGAACCAATGAAATATTGGGTTAATGAAGCTTTAAAAACAAATTAAATTGCTAATTTCAAATGCCCAAACTTTTCACGTTTCGCTTTCAGCTCTTCCGCGAGACGACGGGGTTCCTGCCCTGTTTCAATCGCTGTAGACGTTGTCACTGCACAAATAATTTGAATACGTGTTGGTTTTATTGCTTGAATTAATTCATTCTTTTTCATGGTAGCCTCACTCAAACTGACGATAGTACATTTTATGCATCGGTATTTTCTATGACAACATCGATCACTTTTCTAGTTAAAGATTTGATAACACAACGTCGTTTCATTTCCGCCTGCTTTGGGCGAAAAGTTGACATTATATAACTTATATCAGCTAACGCTGATGAGCATTCCATTCGTCGCGTGTGATTTCCCAAAGTTCCGAGTCTAGAAGGCCGCTGACATACTCTTTCTTTTCAGTCCTGATGAGCCGCATACCGCTACTTTGTGAAATTTGTTTAGAGCGAGTATTTAAAGCAGCTTTCGGCGCACGCAACACAGTTTTATTTAATGAATTAAACCAGTAATCCGTAGCCTTATTACAGGCCTCACGCATAAAACCCTGTCCTTGGTATTCAGGGGCTAGCCAAAACCCTCGGTTATTATCTTCAACGTCATACAAGCAGATCAAACCCATGAGCTCGTTAGTTGTCTCTCGATGTCTGATAGTCCAGAACCAAGCAAGCCCTTTTTCCATATCAGGTAGGGCAACATTATTGACATAATTCTCTGCACCATTCTCAGGATAGGGCCATGGCACTGAAGAAACCATATAACGAACTATTTCCCAACGTGGATAAAGAGTCTGAATTTGTGAGGCATCTTCAGCTACTAATGGCTTCAATAGCAAGCGTTCTGTGTGGAGCATTGGTATCTGCATACACGTTATTCTTTCCTGAGCAAGATATCTATTTCTGTTTGGATAGTTACCTCAATTTATATGTATGTGTATAAAAATCAATCTAATGATTGGGTGCATGCCCCTGAGCGGCCTGATCGGGCAATTACTGGAAGGTAGGTTCGGCGCCAACCGCTGACGTGGCACGAAGTGTACGTAGTCCCAAAAGCACGATAACCACCATGACCAATCCCGAAATAATGGCGACACTGAACCCTGACCGTGCACCATAGACGTCGATGACCATACCCGCGAGGACACTCCCGAGCGCTACACCGATGCTGATACCCGTCGTCATCCAAGTGAGTCCTTCGGTGAGCCTAGACGGCGGAACAATGATCGCACCGAGATTCATAACAACGACCATCGTTGGTGCAAATGACATACCTGCCACAAAGAGCATCATGGAAAGGATATAGACATTCGGTGAGAAAATAGGCAATACAGCTGTTATGGAAGTTACCAGTACCCCCACGAAGAACTGCTTTTCAATGGATAAGGAAATCCTTAATGCACCAAATGTCAGGCCCGCAATCATTGAGCCTAGCGCATAGGCAGCTAAGATAAAACTGGCAGATGCTGGCGAACCTTGTGCGTTGGCAAAGGCAACCACAGCAACATCAATGGAGCCGCCAATGACGCCCATTGCCAGTAATGCCAGAACAATGGTACGAACGCCAGGGATAAGCAAGGTCGAACTTGTGTTCCTCTTGACGCCTACGACGACCTTCGGTTCTGTCTCTCGTTGTAGAAGAAATGCTGTCACGCCAGTGATCAGTAGCAATACGGCAACAAGAGGTCCAGCCTCAGCGAAAAAACTGGTACTCAGGCCAATGGCGAGTGGTGGGCCGATTATAAACGCGAGTTCAGTGAGAACTGTATCCAAAGAGAAGGCCGTGTGTAATTGCGGCTTGCCGCGAAAAAGCTGTGTCCAGCGTGCTCTTATCATAGCAGGCATGCTTGGCATCGTGCCCGACAGTGCAGCAAGAATAAAAAGTAGTGGAGTCGGAGCACTCATATAAACAGCAATTATCAGTGCCAGCAACATACCAATACTAAAGGCAGTCACAAAGGGGAGAATCCGGCTCTGGCCATGCTGATCAACAAGTTTCGAGACTTGCGGACCGACAATTGCATTCGCCAAGGTAAAGGTCCCAGCGACCGAACCAGCCAGCCAATAAAGACCCGTCTGTTGCACTAACATAGTAATGATGCCGATGCCGAACATTGCCTGCGGCAGGCGAGCAATGGAACTCGCGATGACTAACCCCATGACACCGGGGGTTGTGATAAGTTCGCGGTAGGGATTAGCCATGGTTTCTCCGGTTTATAATTAGGCGCTAAGGAGTATCCCAGTGCACGGGATACAAGCTTTTGGGATAGTTGCTGGTGACAGAATGTTATATTTAATCGTGCAAGCAAATGAGGGAGTTACAGCATGTTTAACAACCCCAGTCGTATATAGGTGAGCGTACTACTCAATCATTGTTTCCTACAAAAGTACTCGATCGAATGCTTCAGCCAAGTATTTGCGATGACTAACATCCGCCATCATGGCACATGTCTACATGGAATAAAAACAAAACTAATTGCTAAATCAGGTAAACAATTCCTTTCAAATGAGCAGTGCCTTTTAACCTCTCAGTTTTACTCACAATGGTCCCATCCATTCAAGTTGTGGTTTCAATTCATTTGGAACAAGCTCAAACAGCTTTTTAATCAAGGCTAAATTGCTATTATAAAGAATGCTGATACTCGTATTACATTTATCGTGGTAATACTTAGCTTGATTGTTTAAAAATGCAATATCATTCGTGGTAAACGCGTCATTCAATAATTTATTTGGCAGATTATGAACCAATTCAGATTCGTAATAGCAGGACATATCTTCTAGCCTGAACTTGCTATCTTGAGTTTGCATATTTCTGAGATGAGGTAACACCCAAAATAACATTTCCACATAGATTTCACTCTTAGTCATCAACTTCTTTTTCTCTTCTCATCAATATTTCAGACACTTTATCACCAAACTCAAGTTGCCCTCTATCACCTTGGCGTAATACCATAGGGAAATCCATGCGTAACACGTTTGCCTACTCTCATTTGATGGGATCTGTGGTATTTTGTACCCTTAAGTGAACGTTAAACTCGCTCACAGAACTTCGTTAACTCAATACGTTAGAATAGACAATACTATGACTGATACGCAAAGCTTCGAATCCCACACACCCATGATGCAACAGTATTTAAAACTAAAAGCACAACATTCAGACATACTGCTGTTTTACCGTATGGGGGATTTTTACGAACTCTTCTTCGATGATGCTAAAAAAGCCTCGCAATTACTGGATATATCCTTAACAAAACGCGGGCAATCAGCGGGGCAGCCTATTCCAATGGCGGGTGTGCCGCACCATGCAGCCGAGGGCTACCTCGCTAAACTCGTACAAATGGGTGAATCTGTCGCAATCTGCGAGCAAATTGGTGACCCTGCGACCAGCAAAGGTCCCGTTGAGCGCCAAGTGGTACGCATTGTCACGCCGGGCACCATCACTGATGAAGCATTGCTAAACGAACGCCAAGACAACCTACTCGCCGCTGTCTGGCAAGATGCTCAAGGCTATGGCTTTGCCACATTAGACATCACGTCGGGCCGTTTTATTATCAGCGAAATTTCAGATGAAGAAGCCCTACAAGCCGAATTACAACGCACCCGCCCTGCGGAGCTTCTGTACCCTGAAGATTTCGCCAGTATGTCACTGATTGAACACAATAAAGGCTTACGCCGCCGCCCATTGTGGGAATATGAACTAGATACGGCAAAACAACAGCTTGGCTTGCAATTTGGCACTAAAGATTTAATCGGTTTTGGTGTAGAAAATGCCCATAAAGCCCTGCGCGCCGCGGGTTGTTTACTGCAATATGTCAAAGATACCCAACGCACTTCATTGCCGCATATTCGCAGTATTGTGATGGAAAAACAAAATGATAATGTCATTTTGGATGCCGCAACGCGCCGTAATCTAGAAATCACCCAAAACCTCGCAGGTGGCACTGAAAATACGCTCGCGTCTATTTTAGACATGTGCGTAACGCCAATGGGTAGCCGCATGTTAAAACGCTGGCTACATACCCCACTGCGCAATATTCAAGTATTGAATAACCGCCAACAAGCGATCAGTGCTTTGCAGAAACAAGGTTTTGAATTACAACCGTTTCTGCGCCAAATTGGCGACTTAGAACGGGTTCTTGCTCGCCTTGCACTGCGTTCGGCACGCCCACGTGACTTAACTCGTATGCGCCATGCGTTCCAACAATATAGTGATATTCATCAGCTCCTGAGTCAATCCAACAGCCCTTATTTAGCAGAGCTGCAAGGCCGAATTGGCCAATTTGATGAGCTGCAAAGTTTATTGGAAACTGCGATTATCGATGCACCGCCTGTATTAGTGCGTGATGGTGGTGTGATTGCACCAGGCTACAATAGTGAACTCGATGAGTGGCGTGCTTTAGCTGATGGCGCAACAGATTACCTCGACCGCTTAGAAATCCGTGAACGTGAAAAACTGGGTATCGATACCCTAAAAGTGGGTTATAACGCGGTTCATGGCTATTATATTCAAGTCAGCCGTGGTCAAAGCCACTTAACACCAATCCACTATGTACGCCGCCAAACCTTAAAAAATGCTGAGCGCTATATCATTCCTGAGCTCAAAGAGCATGAAGATAAAGTTCTGACCTCTAAAGGCAAAGCATTAGCCATCGAAAAAGCATTGTATGACGAACTGTTTGATATGCTACTTCCACATCTTGCTGCACTGCAAACCAGTGCAGAGGCATTATCAGAACTTGATGTCTTAACCAACCTTGCTGAGCGCGCTGAAACACTAGGCTATGCTTGCCCACAACTCACTGAAAAAACAGGTATTCAAATTACCGAAGGCCGCCACCCAGTGGTTGAGCAAGTACTCAGTGAACCGTTTATCTCTAACCCGCTTTCATTATCCCCACAGCGCCGTTTGTTGATCATCACAGGGCCAAATATGGGCGGTAAAAGTACCTATATGCGTCAAACTGCACTGATCACTCTGCTTGCCTATATCGGTAGCTTTGTACCTGCTAGCAAAGCAGTTATTGGCCCGATTGACCGTATTTTTACCCGTGTCGGTGCCTCGGATGACCTTGCATCTGGGCGTTCAACATTCATGGTGGAAATGACTGAAACGGCTAACATTTTGCACAATGCGACCGAACATAGCTTAGTCTTAATGGATGAAATCGGTCGCGGCACCTCAACGTATGATGGGCTGTCCCTTGCATGGGCGTGCGCTGAAAACTTAGTCAATAAAATCAAAGCAATGACATTGTTCGCAACCCATTATTTTGAATTGACAACCTTACCTGAAAAACTGGAAGGTGCTGTGAATATCCACCTCGATGCCATTGAGCATGGTGATACCATCGCCTTTATGCACAATGTTCAAGAAGGTGCGGCGAGCAAGAGTTATGGTCTTGCGGTTGCCTCGTTAGCGGGTGTGCCAAAAGACGTGATTAAGCGTGCAAAGCAAAAGCTAAAGGAGCTAGAAGTTATCTCCAACAATGCCAACTCCAGCCATGTGGATAGCGCACAACTGAGCTTCTTAACGGCAGAAGAAGCTGAGCCATCCCCAGTATTGGTCGCATTAGAAGGCATTGACCCAGACAAACTAACCCCACGCCAAGCCCTTGATTGGCTGTATCGTTTAAAGGATATGGATAGCTAGTATGGATGAGTATGCGGCGCTACTTGCGCCAATTCGGCAATTTTTACAGTGCGAAACCCCTGATGAATGGGTGCAAAAAGCCAGTCAGCCTGAAAACTTGCCGATTATCCTTAAAGACCACTTATTATGTGAGCTAAAAGCGGCGCAAAGTGCCCTATTTTTAATCCGCAAATATGCCGTGGATAAAGACAGCGCCGCCACATTACTTGAGTGGTTTAAGCCTTATGAGGCCTTTGCTTACGATAGGATCGGGGATGTTCACACCTTAAGAAATAAAAACCAAATTTCCAAACAGATACTGGCACGTAAGCAATCACCTTATAGCCAAGATTTGATTGATAAAATGGTACTGCTAATCAAAGAAGAGCTGCATCATTTTTACCAAGTATTGGAAATTATGCACGAGCGCAATATTCCTTATGATGGCATCACGGCGGGGCGCTATGCAAAAGGCTTATTTAGCCATATTGACCCACATGATCCTAAAACGTTAGTCGATAAACTGATTATTGGAGCTTATATTGAAGCGCGTTCTTGTGAACGGTTTGCAAAATTAGCGCCTTATTTAGATGAACAACTGGCTAATTTCTATATTTCATTATTGCGGTCAGAAGCTCGGCACTATCAAGACTATTTACAGTTAGCTCAGTTAATTAGTAAACAAGATATTACTGATCGGATTAATTATTTTGGAGTCATTGAAGCTGAATTAATTTCAACACCTGATGACGATTTTAAATTTCATAGCGGTGTTCCCATTAATTAGCGCGATTTCTGGTCAATAAAAAAATCCCTATAAACTTTCATTTATAGGGATTTTTATTTATCTTTTATCTCATTAACACTCTACATATTGAATAGCGACTCTAAGGTCAGCTCTTCACCATGTAAAATATCTTTTAATCGCCTTAAACCTTCCACCTGAATCTGACGAACTCGTTCACGAGTGAGCCCAATTTCGCGCCCAACCTCTTCAAGAGTTTCTGCCTCATAACCTAAAAGCCCAAAACGCCGTGCTAAAACCTCCCTCTGTTTTGGGTTCAATTCATATAACCACTTAACAATATTATCTTTTAAGTCGTTGTCTTGAATTGTATTTTCCGGACCTGAATCATTATCATCAGACAATACCTCAAGCAAAGATTTCTCTGAGTCCCCTGCAATTGGCGTATCAACAGATGTAATACGTTCATTTAAACGCAACATGCGGCTGACGTCTTCAACAGGTTTATCTAGCTGCTCAGCGATCTCTTCAGGACTTGGCTCATGGTCCAACTTCTGGGCTAATTCACGTGCAGTACGAAGGTAAATATTGAGTTCTTTAACGATATGAATTGGAAGGCGAATTGTTCGGGTTTGATTCATAATAGCGCGCTCGATCGTTTGACGGATCCACCACGTCGCATACGTCGAAAAACGGAATCCTTTTTCTGGATCAAATTTCTCAACAGCACGAATCAACCCAAGATTACCCTCTTCGATCAGATCGAGTAAAGCAAGACCTCGGTTATTATAACGGCGAGATATTTTCACAACTAAGCGAAGGTTACTTTCTATCATGCGCTGACGTGAAGCAACATCGCCACGCAGTGCACGCCTAGCATAGAAAACTTCTTCCTCAGCGGTGAGGAGTGGTGAAAATCCAATTTCACTTAGATAGATTTGGGTAGCATCCAGAACACGTTGACTCGTGTTCTGGAGTAAATCCATTTCTTCTTCCTGTTCAGAAACCAGATCTTCTTCTTTAAACTGACTCTCATCAAAAGCGTCGTCTAAATTGCTTTCGTCAAGGTCATTATATAACTCGTTAACTTTCAGCGAACTTTGGCTCATCAGTGACTCCTACCCTAGATAATGCGGACAGAATGTCAAAGCACTCTGCCCAGTTTATCGTTGCGGTAAGTAACGCAACGGGTTTACTGATTTTCCCTTGTAACGAATTTCAAAGTGTAGTCTAACTGAACTTGTACCAGTACTACCCATCGTAGCTATTTTCTGACCTTCAGTTACATCCTGTTGATCGCGCACAAGCAACGTATCGTTGTGTGCGTAAGCACTCAAGTAGTCATCGTTATGTTTTATAATTATTAGATTTCCATATCCGCGCAGAGCATTACCTGCGTAAACGACTTTTCCTGGCGCAGAAGCAAGCACAGACTGACCTCGGGAACCCGCGATATCCACCCCTTTGTTCCCGC
This sequence comes from Providencia sp., assembly GCF_040396775.1. Taxonomy (GTDB): domain Bacteria; phylum Pseudomonadota; class Gammaproteobacteria; order Enterobacterales; family Enterobacteriaceae; genus Providencia. The sequence continues at coordinate 24,457 of NZ_JBEBNT010000002.1, read as the reverse complement.
CTTGAGCATCAGAGAAACCTTCAATCATTTTCCCTTCTGCTGGCCAACGCCATTTAATTGACGAATTATTTGTGCCACTTGCTGCCGTAGAAGCAGTTGGTGCAGTAGTTGTATTTGCCGTTGTTGTCGTAGAAACTTGCGTTGCAGGTTTCTTATTATTCGGCAACATTTTACCGGAAGTTTGACCACCACTATTTGCAGGATACTCATTAGTTGTTCGAAGATCAACCGGTTGCTGGTGACTATTTGATGAATTTGACGCCAATTGCGTGTTCGAGTTCACATTTGTGTTACCAATATTAATAACCTGACCAACATTTAAGCTGTATGGCTCAGGAATATTGTTTTTCGATGCTAACTCACGGAAATCATTACCGGTTATATAAGCGATATAAAATAACGTGTCGCCACGCTGAACGGTGTAGCTATTTCCGTTATAACTGCCTTTAGGAATGCTGCCATAATCACGATTGTAAACAATACGTCCATCAGTGCTAGTATTCACTGGTGCTGACGTGCGGTTTACTGGTTGATTATTGGTATTGCTTGATAAATTTGGGCGCGATGACGGCATTGCCGTACTCATCCCTGTATTACTTGGCGCAGTAGACGTCGTCCTTTGAGCCACTGGCTGGCGCGATTGGCTATCATTCACACTCGAAATAGGTGCTGCTGGGTGATATGGCGTAGAGCAGCCAGCCAATAACGCTCCGCTAAATGAAAAGATGACTGCCCATCGAATTCTGCTTATAGGGCTAACAATTTTCATGCTTCTTCTCCCGTGAAGAAAAATCTGACGCGACAATTCAGTTTTATGTCAGTAATAGAGTTACCATAAAATATTTCACTTATTAAAGCAGAAATACAAAATAGTGAACAAGTTAAATATATCAAAAAGATAACAATTTGAGATTATGACTTAATAGTTTAAGCCATTGATTCAATTTTAGATGGGTAAAATATCATATTTGGAATAGTTTTACTGCTATTTGAGTGAGTAAAACTTTTGCAATGGCATTTTATTTAACATCATTATAAAAAATTAATCTGTCTTTATAATGAAGAATTACCATTGCAAATAGGTTAAAGCAGCTCACCCGCAATAAGTGGAACAAAACGCACTTTTTCAATAACGTTTGCGTGATAGTCATTACCACGTCGAGTAATTAATTTCAGTGACTGTTCTTTATCCCCCACAGGTAATACCATACGGCCGCCATCTTTTAATTGCCCTAACAACAGCGTCGGAATTTCTGTCGGTGCTGCGGTAACAATAATCGCATCAAATGGGCTTTTCGATTGCCAACCTTCCCAGCCGTCACCATGACGTGTAGAGACATTATGCAAATCTAGTTGTTTCAGCCGTCGCTTTGCCGTCCATTGCAGACTTTTAACCCGTTCAACTGAAAACACATGCTGTGCAAGGTGCGCTAACACCGCAGTTTGGTACCCCGAACCTGTGCCGATTTCCAACACATTATCATTGGCTGTTAACGATAGTAATGCCGTCATTTTTGCCACAATATACGGCTGTGAAATAGTTTGCCCGTGACCAATTGGTAACGGGATATTATCGTAGGCTTTATGTGAGAGCGCTTCATCCACAAACCGTTCACGCGGAACCTGTGAAATTGCATCCAATAGGCGCTCATCGTGAATTCCCTGTTGGCGTAATTGTGCCAAGAGTTCTTTCATGAGCCCTGTTTTCATTTTACTGTCACTCCTGATTTCTCCAACCACTCTTCGACTAACGTATGCGCTTTATATGCCGTTAAGTCGACCTGTAATGGTGTGATAGAAACATAACCATTTTGGACTGCTTCAAAGTCTGTCCCCGGCCCAGCATCACGAATTTCGCCAACAGGCCCTAACCAGTAAAGCATATTCCCTTTAGGATCTTCAAGGTTATACACTTCTGACGCAGCATGACGGCTACCACAACGCGTCACTTTGATGCCCTTAAGTTCTTCATATGGGATATCAGGCACATTGATATTTAGGATATTCCCTGCACGTAACGGGTTCTTTTGTAGCATGGCAAGAATGTCGCAAGTCACTTTTGCCGCCGTTTCATAATGAACTTCACCATCTAGCGAAACAGCAATCGACGGCAACCCTAAGTGACGTCCTTCCGTTGCTGCTGCTACGGTGCCTGAATAGATCACATCATCACCCAAATTAGGACCACAGTTGATCCCCGATACGACAATGTCAGGGCGTGGGCGAACAACTTTATTCACGCCGATGTAGACACAGTCAGTTGGAGTTCCTTCTTGAACAGAAAGGTCTCCATTACTTAATGTTTGAATTTTTAGCGGTCTATCTAATGTCAGTGCATTAGATGCACCACTGCGATTGCGGTCAGGTGCAATCACTTGAACATGATAATATTGGCGCAGCGCTGCCGCAAGAGTTTGAATTCCTGGCGCATTTACGCCATCGTCATTACTCAATAAAATCTTTAGCATCGACATTATCCTGCCCATTTTGATTAATAATTTCTCGTACAACGCTGGTCGCAAAACAGCCTGAATTCAAGAAGAACATCAGTTTTACCGTCGAATCATCTAACCATTGCCACACAAAATTTTGCGGTTTAGCAATAATAGCACGGCGAGCCGACGAAACACGTTCGCGCTGCATCAGTGGCATAAATGCTTGATATTCTGCCAAACATGCCGTTTCGAAAGCCAGTACATCATCTTGTGTACCTAATTCACCATCACCGGGTAAAGGTGCTGTAACGCTCAATTCGGATGATAGCAAACGGCTTTGTAATGATGGTAGCTCTTCTTGTGTTGCCACAAACCAGCTGCCGCGCCCCGTTAATTGCAGGGCATCACCTAACAGCGCTTGCTGTAGAGTTCCTTGGGCAATTCGCTCGCTCGCCACATGATTAAACATGGCGCTACGTGCTGCTGATAGATAAAAACTGCGTTTATTGCGTTCACGAACTTGAATTTCTTGGTTAGCCCAGCGCAAAGCTTGGGTCAAATTTTGCCCATCACGCCCAAAACGCTGCTCACCAAAGTAGTTTGGCACACCAGAATTGGCAATTTTTTGCATACGTTGCTCAACGTCATTGGCATCTGAAATATCACGCAACGTGATTTCAAATTGATTTCCTTTCAGGGAACCAATACGTAATTTACGCTTTTGTCGCGTCACCGCAAGCACACGGCAGCCATCTAATTGCCACGCAGAAAAATCAGGCGTGTCTTTGCCTGGCATTTGCAAGCAAAACCACTGTTCCGTCACCGCATGTCTATCTTTTAAACCCGCATAGCTAACAACACGGGCTGAAATTTTGGCAAATTTGGCAAGTTGCTCTGCCACAAATAGCGTATTACAACCGGTTTTTTCCACACGCACCATCACGTGCTCGCCTTCGCCATCTAACTCGAAGCCTAGGTCTTCTTTCACGATAAAATCTTCAGGAATACTTTTTAATGTCCCTGAAGAAAGAGGCTTACCATGCAGGTACTGAACATTCATTGCTTTCATTACTATTATCTTTCACTAAAAGGACAACGGCGGCACACGCAATGCCTTCTTTACGACCCACAAAGCCTAATTGCTCTGTTGTTGTCGCTTTCGCATTCACATCATCCATATGACATTCTAAGTCTTCAGCAATATTCACGCGCATTTGGGGAATATGTGACAGCATTTTCGGGGCTTGCGCCATAATAGTGATATCAATATTACCAATACGATAGCCTTTAGCACGCACGTGGCAAAAAGCTTCCCTTAATAAAACACGGCTGTCCGCCCCTTTAAAAGCAGGGTCGGTATCGGGGAATAATTTACCAATATCCCCCAGTGCCGCAGCACCTAAAATGGCATCCGTTAACGCATGTAACACCACATCACCATCTGAATGAGCCAATAAACCTTGCTCGTAGGGAATACGCACGCCGCCAATTACGATAGGGCCTTCGCCACCAAACTTGTGTACGTCAAAACCGTGTCCGATTCTCATTATTTTTCCTTAGTTATTCATTCTTGAAAGATAAAACTCCGCCAGCGCGAGGTCTTCAGGCTGCGTAACTTTTAAGTTATCCGCTCGGCCTGGCACGAGAACAGGTTGATAGCCACAATACTCAAGTGCTGAGGCTTCATCGGTGATCACGGCGTTCTCTTTCAAGGCTTTACTTAGACAGTTCCGTAAGAGTTCCAACGGAAAAAATTGGGGCGTCAATGCATGCCATAGTGCCTCACGTTCGACGGTATGGTCGATTAATACGGAAGTTTTTACACTACGTTTCATGGTGTCACGCACAGGGGCGGCAAGAATACCGCCACAGCAACCTTGTTCCGTTGCTAATTGAATAATGTTGTTGAGATCGTGTTGGTGAAGACAAGGCCTAGCCGCATCATGCACCAGTACCCAACAATCATGATAATCGGGTTGTGATGTAAGGTAATTAAGCCCTGCTAAAACAGAATCTGCACGCTCTTTTCCACCCGTGACGACGGTAACCCTAGGGTCTTTAGCAATATCAAGTTGCTGAAAATAATCATCACCAGCGCTCAGTGCAATAACCACCGTATTGACGGTGTTATTCGCTAACAATGCACTAATAGTATGTTCGATAATCGTTTTGCCCGCGACGGGTAAATACTGCTTAGGGCAATCAGCATTCATACGACTGCCGATACCTGCTGCTGGGATCAGTGCAACAATTTGTGGGGCAACACTTGGATTTGTCATTATTTGGTTCTTACATCAGAAATTATCAGGCAAATGGGCGCACTATTTTAGGATTCATATTATTGAGCTGATTTCTGGTTGCTACTTTCTTTTACCATGCGATAGAAAGACTCACCCGGTTTAATCATACCGAGTTCACTACGCGCACGTTCTTCAATTGCATCTTGACCATCATTGAGGTCATTAATTTCAGCAAATAGTTGTTCATTACGCATTTTCAAGCGCGAGTTAACAATTTCCTGTGCGGCAACATCGTCTTTGACTTGGACATAATCATGTATGCCATTCTTGCCTAACCATAAGGAATACTGCAACCATGCTAATATCGCGATTAATAGTAGCGTTAATTTACCCATATTGCCCCCTGAAATGATGTGCTAATCATCCCATAACTCAGCGAATCGCGCTACTGTGACAAAAAATTATATTAAAAAGTCAGAATAAATCGAGTTTGTAACCCTTAACTATCACCTTATTTTATCACTAAAAATAAAAAACCGGGATTTAAGATGATAGCTAAGTGGTATTAATAATCCATTTGAATGATATTATTGCGCAGTAATAATGCAATAATCTGAGAAAGGGAATCGGAGATAGGTTGCTGCCCATCGAGACGTAATTCAGGGCTTAAGGGTGTTTCATAAGGGGAATCAATCCCCGTAAATTGCTTAATTTTACCTTCTCGCGCTTGTTGATATAACCCTTTCGGGTCACGTTGTTCACACACGTCGACAGGCGTATCAACGTATAATTCAAAAAATTGGTTTGCTTCAAATAATTCACGAACACTTTGTCGATCCGATTGAAAAGGTGAAATAAACGCGGTTGCCACGACTAACCCCGCATCTACCATCAGTTTAGCAACTTCACCCACTCGACGAATGTTTTCTTGCCTGTCTGCCTCACTAAAACCAAGATCGCGACATAACCCATGGCGAATATTATCACCATCCAATAAGTAAGTTTTCACGCCAATCGAAGCCAGCTGGTGTTCAACCGCCCCCGCCAGTGTCGATTTACCCGACCCAGATAGCCCAGTAAACCACAATACAGCCCCTTTATGACCATTATTGCTTTCCCGCAAAGGGCGAGTCACCGCGTGCTGATGCCACACAATATTGTTATCTTGAGTCATTGGATTATTTTCCACCCAGTACGTCCCGAGCGCCCCAATGAGGGAAATGTCGGCGGATCAGCTGGTTAAGCTCAATTTCAAACTCGCTAAATTCCCCCGCTGCCTCAAAAACTGGCTCCTGCGCTTCTCGTACAAGCCCTGCGCCCACCGTCACATTTGTCAGCCTATCGATAAAAATCATACCACCTGTGTCAGCGTTGCGTTGGTAGTTTTCCAACAACAAAGGTTCATCAAAGGAAAATTCCACTAAACCGATGCCATTCAATGGTAATTCCGTGGTGACTTTTTGTGTGAGATTATTCACATCCACTTGGTATTGAATGTTTTCGACTTTCCCACGGCTGCGTTTTCCCGCAATTTTAATATCTAACTGCTGGCCTTGAACAAGGGGTTGTTCCGCCATCCACACCACATCAATCAACGCATGTTGTGTGGTTTGCAGGTTTTCGTTTTCTGCGACTATTAAATCACCGCGGCTAATGTCGATTTCATCATCCAATACCAACGTGATGGCTTCACCGGGGATAGCGAAGTCCTGCTGGCCTGAAAATGTCACTATCTCTTTAATCTTGGCCGTTGCCCCCGATGGCAGTACTTTCACTGCCTGCCCAACTTGGACAATCCCTGACGATAATGTGCCGCTGTAGCCGCGAAAATCTAAATTGGGTCGATTCACATATTGCACAGGGAAACGCAGCGCTTGCTCGGAGGCCTTTTGCTCAACCTGCACATTTTCTAAAATAGACAGTAATGTTTCCCCTTGGTACCAAGGTAATTGCTCACTCGGGTTAACGATATTATCACCATCAAGGGCTGAAATCGGCACAAACCATACATTTAATTCAACAGGTAACTCAGTGGCAAACTGTTGGTAATCCTGTTTAATTTTGTTAAATACAGCTTCACTGTATTCCACCAGATCCATTTTATTCACCGCAACAATCAAATGGCGGATCCCCAGCAGTGTACTAATAAAGCTGTGGCGACGCGTTTGCTCTTGCACGCCTTTTCGAGCATCGATCAACAAAATAGAAAGTGAGCAAGTTGATGCACCTGTCGCCATATTGCGGGTATATTGCTCATGTCCGGGGGTATCTGCGATGATAAACTTGCGTTTTTCTGTCGAAAAATAGCGATATGCCACATCGATGGTGATCCCTTGCTCACGTTCTGCGGCAAGGCCATCTACCAGCAAGGCAAGATCGAGCTTTTCCCCTTGCGTTCCCAGTCGCTTACTATCACTTTGCAGTGTTGTGAGCTGATCTTCATAGATTTGGCGAGTATCGTGCAATAAACGCCCGATTAATGTACTTTTCCCATCATCCACGTTGCCACAGGTGAGAAAGCGTAAAAGCCCTTTTTGTTGCTGCGCAAGTAAGTAAGGTTCCACGCCGCCTTGCTGCTCAATTTGCAGCGCGATTGATTCGTTATAAACGACTTGTGCCATCATTTGCTCCCCATCTTATCTTGCGAATTAAAAATAACCTTGGCGCTTTTTTAGCTCCATGGATGCCGACTGATCACTATCAATCAACCGCCCTTGTCGCTCGCTGGTGGTCGAAATCAACATTTCTTCAATGATTTCAGGCAATGTCTGTGCTTGGGACTCAACTGCCCCCGTTAGTGGCCAGCAACCTAACGTTCGAAAACGCACTTGCTGCTTGCTGATCACTTCACCAACTTTTAAGTCAATGCGGTCATCATCCACCATCAACAAGGCGCCGTCTCGCTGGATCACTGGGCGCTCTTTCGCAAAATATAGCGGAACAATATCGATATTTTCCAAGTAAATATATTGCCAAATATCCAGCTCTGTCCAATTTGACAGTGGGAATACACGAATGCTTTCCCCTTTATTGATCTGCCCGTTGTAATTGTGCCAAAGTTCAGGTCGTTGGTTTTTTGGATCCCAACGATGAGATCGGTCTCTAAATGAGTAGATCCGCTCTTTTGCGCGGGATTTTTCTTCGTCACGCCGAGCACCACCAAAAGCTGCATCAAAACCGTATTTATCGAGCGCTTGTTTCAAGCCTTCGGTTTTCATAATATCCGTGTGCTTTGCACTACCATGTACAAAGGGGTTGATCCCCAATCTTTCCCCTTCAGGGTTACGGTGGATCAATAATTCAAAACCGTATTTTTGCGCTGTCGCATCGCGAAACTCATACATTTCGCGAAATTTCCACCCTGTATCCACATGCAACAATGGGAATGGTAATTTCCCTGGATAGAAGGCCTTACGCGCTAAATGCAACATCACAGAAGAGTCTTTGCCGATGGAATACAGCATCACAGGGTTCGCGAATTCAGCAGCAACTTCACGAATGATATGAATACTTTCTGCTTCTAATTGCTGTAAATGGGTCAATTTTTTCTCGTTCACAATAACCTCCATCATTAAGCCAGTTCCAGCACAGCACTGCGCCAGCGGATATCTTCTTCTGTTTGCGAACCAAACCATGCGAGCTCGTTATGTAAAGCCGTGACCTCGCCAATGACAATCAATGCAGGCGCAGGGGCTTGTTGGGCAAGCGCATCGAGGTCATGTAATTGACCCGTTACCACTTTTTGGTCACGCCGTGTCCCACATCCCACAACGGCGACAGGGGTGTCACTCGCGCGGCCAAATTTAATTAGTTGCTCACTGATATTGGCCGCCTTTACGGTGCCCATATAAATTACTAGCGTTTGCTGACCACGCGCCAATGCCTGCCAATCCAGATCTGCGCCATTTTCACGGCAATGCCCAGTAATAAATGTGATGCTTTGCGAATGTTCTCGATGGGTGAGCGGAATACCTGCATAGGCCGTCGCGCCGATTGCGGCGGTGACACCGGGTACCACTTGGAAGGGGATCCCCGCCTTTGCAGCAACTTGCAACTCTTCACCGCCACGCCCAAAAACAAACGGATCGCCACCTTTTAGTCGCACGACTTTTTTACCTTGCTGAGCAAATTTCACGATCATTTCATTGGTTTCTTCTTGAGAAACGCTGTGGTTCCCCGCCCGTTTACCTACACAAATTTTGTCTGCATCACGGCGTACCAATTCGAGGATCTCCTCGCTCACCAAATGGTCGTATAAAACCACTTCCGCGCTTTGCAATACTCGTAGCCCTTTTAGTGTCAGCAGCCCTGCATCACCCGGCCCAGCACCAACTAGAGTCAATTCGCCGCGGTTATCTTGTTCGTAAAGTTGGCGCTCAAGTTGTTGTTCTGCCTCGCTTAACTGCCCTTTTTCCACTAGCGAAGCAAAACGCCCACTGAAACTTTTTTCCCAAAAACGCTTTCTTTCTCGCATATTGCTTAGCGTCTCTTTGACCTTCCCCCGCCAGCGCCCTGCAATTTCCGCCATTTTGCCTAATGACAATGGCAGCATAGTTTCCAGCTTTTCTCTGAGTAAACGCGCCAGCACAGGAGCCGTACCACCAGAGGATATCGCCACAATCACCGGTGAGCGGTCGATAATAGAAGGGACAATAAACGAGCACAGCGGCTGGTCATCAACCACGTTGACAAAAATTTTGCGCTCATTGGCATCGTAAAACACGGTTTCATTGAGGAGCGCGTCATCCGTTGCTGCAATCACTAAAAATGCGTCATCCAATAGCGAGGAACGGTACTCTTGCGCCAACCACTCAAAGTGGTCTTCTTGATGTTGCGTCTGTAATTGAGAACATAACGACGGGGAGATCACCACAAGCTTAGCCTGTGCTTTGATGAGCAATTCGGCCTTGCGCGCAGCCACTACACCACCGCCAATTAGCACCACTTTGCGCGTACGTACATCGACAAATAACGGTAAATAATCCATCTTGCTCACCCATCGTTATACAAACAAATTATATGAAACATAAAATTGACTATATGGTGTAAAAGTTAAGGTTTGAAATGCTAAAAAAATATGACTTGTAACTGAAAGGAATAAGCCAAACATTCACTAACAGACAAGACATTAGGCAAAAAAAAACACAAAATAACCAAAACTTAACTTAAACTTTGTTTTTATTAATTATTCATAAAAAAAATAGATATCTTTTTTTTAAATACAAACATCCCTTTGTAATTAAACAAATATTTTATTAACTCTATAACTATTTAGACTCTAAACTAAAATCATAGCTTGGGTTACGAATAACCTATACTCTAAATAATTCATGTTGTCGCTAGGCGGCAAGTAAATGAGTCGCTAGGAACATACACAAGTATGTGACTAGTGCGAATGCACGCAGCCAACAACGCGACAGCTTGAAGTATGACGAGTATTAACATAAGTATGTGACTAGCGCGAATCCACGTAGCCAACAACCCTGCCCCTTGAACAACATGTGGGATCCTCCCCTAAATAGTTCAAATTGCAGCTAGGAGTCAAACGAAGATATCCTTAGGAACATACACAAGTATGTGACTAAGGTAGCTGAGTGCGGACAACAACGCTGCGGTTTGAAATATGACGGGGATGACGAGTATTTAGTTTTCATGAAGCCCACACTCCCTCTTCAGGCCAAAAAAACGCGTATCTTCCTCATTCATACCCGCTTCCCATTTGCGAGTTGTATGAGTATCCCCAACAGAGAGATACCCCTGCTCCCACAACGGGTGGTATGGCAAGTTATGCTTTGTTAGGTATTCATAAACTTGCTTATTATTCCAATCAATAACAGGTAGGATTTTAAAAATCCCTTTGCCAATGCCAAGCACGGATAAATTTGCACGGCTTGCGGATTGCTCGCGCCTTAACCCTGAAAACCAGCTCTGCGCCTGTAGCTCATTTAAGGCTCGTTCCATGGGCTCCACTTTGTTCAATTGGTTATAACGCTCAATCCCTTCAATGCCTTGCGTCCAAAGCTGCCCGTAAATTGCTTCTTGCCAAGCGGGTGTTTGTTTAGCGCGATACACCTGCAAATTCAGGTGTAGTCTCTGCGTCAATTGCTCAATAAACTGATACGTTTCAGGGAAAAGGTAACCCGTATCGGTCAAAATCACAGGTATATCAGGCAAGACCTGCGTGACCATATGCAAGGTAAGCGCCGCTTGAATACCAAAACTGGATGACAAGACAAATTGCGACGGTAAATGTTCTACCGCCCATTCTATGCGCTGCTGCGCAGTCTTATTTTCCAGTTGGGTATTCAACTCAGATAAATACGCCGTTTGCTGCGCTTTATCTAATCCCTGTAACGTTGAAAGCTCAAGTCGGCTCATACCGCCTCCTTAACCTCATAGAAATCCACGGCAGAATTTAGTACCGGTTTCACCACCGCAGTACGGATCAGAAAATCACCAAATCCCTCTTGTGCTAAGCGGTTTTTCGCCCAATCGCCAATCAGCTCATCAAGGATGGATAAAATTTCTGCGCTGCTAATATTTTCGCGATACATGCGAGGAATACGGGTTCCAATGCGGTTGCCACCAAGGTGTAGGTTATACCTATCTAACGCTTTTCCAACTAACCCAACTTCCGCCAGCATCGCTCTTCCACACCCATTAGGGCAACCAGTGATACGTAAAACAATATGTTCATCCGCTACATTGTGCGCCGCCATAATGTTTTCAACCTGGGTCGTAAACTCAGGCAAGAAGCGTTCGGCTTCGGCCATCGCCAGAGGACATGTTGGAAAGGAAACACAAGCCATTGAGTTTTCACGCTGTGATGTAATCGCATCGCTCATTAACCCATGGGCTTTCGCAATAGCTTCTATGGTTGCTTTTTCACTTTCTGGCACACCCGCCACAATAAGATTTTGGTTAGCCGTTAAGCGAAAATCGCCTTGGTGAATACGCGCAATTTCTGCAACGCCTGTTTTCAGCGGTTTATCTTCTAAGTCAATCAATCGGCCATTTTCAATAAATAACGTTAAGTGCCAACGATTGTCGATCCCTTTGAGCCAACCAATTTTGTCACCGCGCTCAGTAAATTCATAAGGGCGGATCGCTTCAAAACTCACATCTGCGCGCTTTTCAACTTCCGCTTTAAACGTTTCGACGCCAACACGTTCTAAAGTGTACTTAGTTTTGGCATTTTTACGTTCGGTACGATTACCCCAATCACGCTGTGTAGTGACAATCGCCTCAGCAACTGCCAGCGTTTTATCTAATGGAATAAAACCGAATTCGCTGGCTAAGCGTGGAAATGTTGCGGTATCACCGTGAGTCATCGCTAAACCACCTCCCACCAACACATTAAAGCCAATCAGCTCACCATGTTCGGCAATCGCCACAAAATTCATGTCGTTGGCATGTAAATCTACATCATTCAACGGCGGGATCACCACCGAGGTTTTAAATTTTCGGGGTAAGTAAGTCTGCCCTAAAATTGGCTCTTCATCCGTTGTCACCACTTTTTCTTTATCTAGCCAAATTTCAGCGTAAGCACTGGTGCGCGGTAATAAATGCTCAGAAATTTTCTTTGCCCATTCATAAGCTTGTTGATGTAGCTCTGATTGTACTGGGTTAGATGTACATAACACATTACGGTTAACATCGTTTGCTGTGGCGAGTGCATCCAATCCGACATGGCTTAACATCTGGTGGGCAGGTTTTACATCCCCTTTAAGAATGCCGTGAAACTGAAATGTTTGCCGATTAGTAATGCGCACGCTGCCATATAACGTGTGCTCTGAGGCGAACTTATCAATATCAAGCCATTGTTTTGGCGTGATAATTCCCCCCGGCAAGCGGCAGCGCAACATCATCGCGTGGCGAGGCTCTAATTTCTGTTCTGCCCGCTCAGCGCGAATATCGCGGTCATCCTGTTGGTACATGCCATGGAAGCGGATCAATAAAAAATTGTCCCCATCAAAGCCACCCGTTAAGCCATTTTTCAAGTCTTCCTTAATGGTACCGCGCAAATAGTTACTGTCTTGCTTCATACGTTCGCTATCGGCCAATTTGCCTTCGACGATTAAGGGTTTTTGTTGCTGTTCATTGCTCATTAATAAACATCCCTCTGATAACGGCGCATTACGCGCAGCTCACTTAAAAATTCATCGGCGGCTTCAGCGTCCATGTTGCCGTACTGACCGATGATATCCAATAAAGCCTGTTCAACATCTTTCGCCATACGGTTTGCATCGCCACAAACGTAAACATGCGCACCTTCTTGCAGCCATTGCCACACCGCTTCCCCTTGCTCACGCAACTTGTCCTGTACATAGACTTTTTGTTGTTGATCACGTGACCAAGCCAAAGAAATTTGCGTTAATAATCCATCTTTCACATAACGCTGCCATTCCACTTGATATAGAAAATCATCAACAAAATGGGGGTTACCGAAAAATAACCAGTTTTTACCCGTTGCACCGTCGTTATCCCGCTGCTGTAAAAATGCACGAAATGGGGCGATACCCGTTCCAGGCCCAATCATAATGACAGGCGTTTCTGGGTTCACAGGTAGACGAAAATTATCATTGTGTTCAATGAAAATACGTAGCTCATCACCTTCATTGAGTCTGTCAGCTAAAAAGCCTGATGCGCCACCAGTACGCGGGCGCCCATCAATGTCATAGCGCACGACCCCCACTGTTGCGTGAACCTCATCTTCGGCCTCTGACTGAGACGATGAAATGGAATATAAGCGGGGCGTTAATGGGCGCAGTAAATCAATAAACTCTTGAGCACTTGGCTGAGATGCCGCTTGGCGCACCATATCCACAATTGGCGTATTTTGTGCGTAATACAAAATAGCTGGCTTATCACTGACCAGCGATAACAGCGCATCGTCTTTAGAAAGCTGAGCGTATTTTTCCACAATCACAGGGGTATTTTGTGTTAACTCTAATTGGTAAATCAGCGCATCACGCAAAGAGTGGCGTTGGGTTCCAATAAATACGTCTTCATCGCCCTTCAGCCACAATAGTGCCACCAGCTCATCCACTAAAGCAGGGTCATTATCAAACCACACACCCAGCGCATCCCCAGGTTGATAACGCAGGCCTGAATCCCCTAAATCAATTTCAATGTGCCGCACATCTTTTTGTGAATCTCGGCTAGTGATTTTCTGGTTACTGAGCAGCGATGCCGTTAATGGCGCCGTTTTACTGTACGGTGATGTGTGAATTTCGTTCACGCTACCCGCTTGCGCAGACAGCAGCTGTCTGTCGCTTTGCGCTGGTACGCGTTCTTTCAAAATACGGGTTAAATTATCAACCCATTCATTGGCAATGGATTGATATTCCACATCCGCATCAATACGCTCAAACAATGATTTCGCGCCCAACAAGCCAAGTTGTGAATCAAAGTCTTTCCCCGCTTGGCAAAATTTTTCATAGGAAGAATCGCCCAGCGCAAATACTGCATATTCCGTTTGTGATAAATCAGGGGCTTTTTTCGAGAATAGATATTTGTAGAGTGCAACAGCCTCTTCTGCTGGTTCCCCTTCTCCTTGAGTCGATGCCACAATAACCAATAGTTTTTCTTGGTTAATTTGCTTAAATTTATAGTCGCCTGCGTTCACTAAATTGACATTAATTTTTTCGCCAACTAAACGCTCTCTAAGCTGTTCCGATAAACGGCGCGCATTGCCCGTTTGCGATGCAGAAATAATTGTCACAGTTTCTTGAGCCGCAACAGAGGCACTCGCAGACACATCAGCGGTTGCCGTTTGGTTTACCATTCCCCACAAATATCCCGACAGCCACGCGAGCTGATGGGATGAAAAGTCGTCGACCGCAGTTTGTAAACGTGTTAATTGCTCAGTTGATATTGGCAGCAATGCTAATGGCGGCTGTTTTTTTGTCATTATCCTGTAACCCCAGTGTCGCTCATCTTTGAATTTTTCTCACAAGCGAGTGAAGTGGGCTAATTAGTGCAACCACTCACTCGGAAAAGATCTACACCCTATCGCTCAATCGTTCCCCTAAATAATTCAGGTAACAAAGCAAAAAATGCCGTGTTACCTCCAATACGCAGGGTATACGATTAGGTTATAACAACCGTCAATAACGGGATAAGAAACGATAGCCATAAATCATAACTAAAAAGCCTAAATGAATTACCCGATGGATCATATTGATAAAACAGGTTAACTATAATTTGGCAAATAACGACAATCTACTCAAAAAATACAGTACAATACGCTGTTTATTAACATTAAGGAGCCACTAATGAGCACAACCATCTATAAAGATTTCACCTTTGAAGCTGCACATAAATTACCCCATGTCCCAGAGGGGCATAAGTGTGGGCGTCTTCATGGGCATTCTTTCATGGTGCGTTTGGAAATTACCGGTGAAGTCGATGCACACAGTGGCTGGATCATTGATTTTTCTGATGTCAAAGGGATATTCAAACCGATTTGGGAACAGCTAGATCACCATTATCTGAATGATATTGAAGGCTTAGAGAATCCAACCAGTGAAGTTTTAGCGCAGTGGATTTGGCAACAAACTAAGCCGCGTTTACCATTACTCAGCGCGGTCACAGTGAAAGAAACCTGCACTGCGGGTTGTGTTTATCGCGGGGAAGCTTAAATAATATGATTATTTAATGCTGTTTTACCCCAGCCATATCACTTTTTATGACTGGGGTATCAATTATTGAATATTCAAATACTTATGAGTCTGAATCGATAAACGCCAATTGCGTTGAATACAGGTTTCAATACACAATTTTGTGGCCGCCACTTTTTGGCTGATCGGTTGCAGCGCAACAACTGGTAGGTTATCTGATGTGCGCAAGGCTAAAATAGCATCAAGTGCATCAATATCTTTTTCCCGTGCAACTGGATGTTTCACCTCATTTGCTCGGTTAACTGCTTGGGCCAAAACCTCAAGCCCGCCTTTCATGCCCACTTTTGGGGAAACCGTCACCCATGTTTTTTCTGAGCATTGAATGGGATAAGTCCCGCTGGTTTCAATTTGGCATTGATAACCACTTTGTTCTAATGACTCAGTCAGTGGTGTTAAATCATAAATACAAGGTTCTCCCCCTGTAATGACAATATGCTTTGCGATAAATCCCTTAGCTTTCATTAATTGAATCAATGCATCACTATCGGCCATTGCCCATGTATCTGAATCAAGCGTCTTTAATGCAATATCACCTAAGGTGGTTTGTTTGTCTTGTTCTTTTTCCCACGTTTGTTTGGTATCGCACCAGCTACACCCTACTGGGCAGCCTTGTAAACGAATAAAAACTGCTGGAACACCTGTAAAAACCCCCTCTCCCTGCAATGTTTGGAAGATTTCATTAATTGGGTATTTCATATCACTCCTAAATTAGTTAACTAAGTGGACATTATATTGCAGATATCTATCTCACGAACAAGGGAGTTTGTGATAATGTAGCCACCTTGGGTTCAATAATGTACGTCCAACTTAATAAACAATACCGAAACTACATTCGGAACGATATCTCCTAAGAAAAGACAGGAAAAGACATGCAAAGTAGTCAAACAAACCAACTCAGAAAGGGACTGAGTGTCAGGCACATTCGCTTTATGGCTTTAGGGTCAGCGATTGGGACTGGTTTATTCTATGGTTCCGCATCCGCAATTCAAGCTGCGGGTCCTGCCGTTCTGCTGGCCTATATGGTTGGCGGTGCTGCCGTATTTATGGTCATGCGCGCTTTAGGCGAAATGGCCGTGCATCATCCTGTCCCTGGTTCTTTCTCACACTACGCCAGCCATTATATGGGTCCCCTCGCTGGCTTTTTAACGGGTTGGAACTATGTCTTTGAAATGCTGGTTGTTTGCTTAGCAGATATCACCGCTTTTGGGATGTATATGGGATTTTGGTTCCCAGACGTTGACCAATGGATATGGGTGTTAAGTATCGTACTATTTATCGGTGCACTGAATTTATGTCACGTCAAAATCTTCGGCGAAATGGAGTTTTGGCTGTCCATCGTTAAAGTATCTGCCATTATTGCGATGATTATTGGCGGTACATTCTTGATGTTTTACGGCTTTGGCCAAGAAACAGACCATGCAGTCGGTATCCAAAACTTGTGGGAGCATGGCGGCTTTATGCCAAATGGTATTTCAGGGGTGATTGCCTCTCTTGCCATTGTTATGTTCGCATTCGGTGGGATTGAAGTGATAGGGATCACTGCCAGCGAAGCACAAAACCCAGAAAAAACCATCCCGAAAGCCATTAATGCAGTACCAATTCGTATTCTATTATTCTATGGATTAACATTATTCATTCTAATGTGCATCTATCCATGGAACCAAATTGGTCAAAACGGCAGCCCGTTTGTGCAAATTTTCTCCAGTTTAAATATTTCATCTGCCGCTAATATTTTAAACGTGGTGGTCATCACCGCAGCAATATCTGCAATTAACAGTGATATTTTTGGTGCAGGCCGCATGATGTACGGCATGGCACAAGACAGACAAGCGCCGCAAGTCTTTACCAAGCTAACGAAAAATGGTGTGCCATGGGTAACCGTTCTCGTGATGTCAGTGGTGATGTTATTGGGTGTCTACCTGAACTACCTGTTACCAGAGAAAATCTTTGTCATTATCGCTTCAATTGCAACATTCGCAACAGTCTGGGTTTGGTTGATGATTCTACTCTCCCAAGTCGCGATGCGCCGCCAAATGAGCAAAGAAGACGTTAAAAAACTGAAATTCCCTGTGCCATTTTGGCCTGTAGGTCCTGCGATTACAATCGCCTTTATGGTGTTCGTTATTGCATTACTAGGCTTCTTTAAAGATACGCAAGTGGCGTTGTTGGTTGGGTTTGCGTGGGTTGCGATACTCAGCGTGACATTTTTTATTATGCGTCAATTTCAAACAAAATAATTTTTTGGTCAGATAGTCAAAAGCCCAATACCATTCATGATATTGGGCTTTTTTCATTATGCTAATGCTTGTTTAAGGTCTTCAATCAAATCTATTGGGCTTTCTAACCCGATAGATAAGCGAATTAATCCGTCGCTAATACCGTATTGTTGGCGCTCTTCTGCGGTGTACGTTGAGTGCGTCATACTTGCAGGGTGCTGAGCCAAAGATTCGCAATCCCCCAAACTGACTGCTCGGGCAAACAAGTTTAAACGGTTCAAAAATTGTTTACCCTCTTCTAACCCGCCCTTAAGTTCGAACGCAATCATTCCGCCCGATAATCTCATTTGTTTCTGGGCGAGTTCATATTGGGCAAAACTAGGTAGTCCAGGATACATCACTTGAGTTACCTGGGGGTGTGATTCTAAGTACTCCGCCACAATTTGCGTACTTTCGACAATACGCTCCATTCGAACAGGCAACGTTTTCATTCCTCGTAATACAAGATTCGCATCATGAGGTGATAAACAAGCCCCTGTCATATCCTTTAACCCTACCAATCGAATTTGTTTCGCTAAAGCTTCTGTCGTGACCACAGCACCTGCCATCACATCACCATGACCATTCATATATTTAGTCAATGAATGAATAACAATATCAGCCCCTAATTCTAATGGCCTTTGGATATAAGGCGTGCAATAGGTATTATCCACTATCGTGAATATTTCCTGTTGATGAGTATGTCGATATTGATGAACAATATCACTCACTGCTTTAATATCCACCAAACGCATATTTGGATTCGCCGGTGATTCAAAAAATATAATGCGTGTTTTATCGGTTAACTCACGAGCGATATTCTCAGGTGAGCTCATATCAATATGACGAACCTTTATCCCAAAACGCGCTAAGCCATGATGAAAAAAGGCATAAGTACAGCCGTATACTGTCATATCCACCAATAGCTCATCACCTGGGTTCAGTAATGTCCAAAGTGTTGATGTTATCGCCCCCATACCCGAAGAAAAAACAATCCCCGCATCTCCCCCTTCTAAATCTGCGATACGTTTTTCTAAAAGGCTTAATGTTGGATTATTTATACGAGTATAAATATACCCCTCAGACTCCCCACTAAAACAAGCAGCACCTTCTTCTACACTCTCAAATACATAAGTTGATGTCTGGTAAATAGGTGCAGTTAATGAACCTAAGTTTTTTACAGGATCATAGTAATTATGGATGATGCGAGTATCAAAAGAATACAATTTATCTAAAATCATACCACCTCCAAAATATTACCCCTCCTGGGTCTTATTCAATCGAGAACCAACAATTTGTAAAGTTCGTAAAACGGTACTAATTCCACGTAATGTATCAGGATCTTTTAATAAACTATAAACAGAGCGAAAATTATGTGCTTTGTCTGAATATTTAGCTTCCATCTTTGCCATGTTATAGGCCGTACCTAACTCCCATACTGGCGTTAAGGTATCTTCAAAACTGTTTGCTAATTTTTCTACTGTCCCCGTATCCATGATATCTACGAGATCAGACAATAAAGACAATAAATCAACAATATTATCAAACCGCTGTAAATATAATAATGGGGCTATTTTTTCTGCTAAATGGTTCGCTGGTTCGCTATTTAGTAATTCAAGAAGTTTTGCTTGTTGATCATTATTTGACATTATTATTCCCCTATTACACTAAACCACGAATAGCAGCCCAATATATTCCTCGATTAAAACCATTTCTTAATAATCCACCCACTTTCGTTGCAGGAGTCGGAATTACATCGTGTTTATAATCGTACTGTAATGGCATTCCTGCATTAAGTCCCATCTGTGCAACCGCTTGAACACGCCCATCATAAATTGCTGCAGGGTATCCATATGTGAGCTCACCACAAATATTATCAGCAATTATCGCAGCCTGATTATGGCAACTTCCCCCTGCTTTACTTATCGGCAAATCAACCGTATCACCAATAACATAAACACCATCTATGCCATACACTTGCATCGTTTCATGGTCTGTTGGCAACCAGCCTTCACCATTTTTATGTTCACTTAAATTCGTATTCACTACCGCTTCAACCGCAGTAATTGGAGGCGTGCTAATTAAAATATCAAACGGTTGCTCATCACCTTCTTTCGAATAAGCAATTTTTTTATCTGGGTCAACCTTACCTAAAGTAAAACCACGTTGTGCCTTGATATTTTTAATATTAAAAATTTCAGGTATCGCTTCACACACGGGCTGTTGTAAAAACAAACAATTTCTAAGTAGCTGAGAAACTGTTGGATAGGTATAAACAATTTCAATATTGTCCCGTACTCGTCGTTTTCGTAAAAACTCATCAAGCATCAATGTTGTTTCCATTGGTGCTATTCCACATTGGTGAGGTACGTTTGGTGTTTCAGGAAATGAAACGGTAATAAAAATACGCCCTTTTTCAATCTTAGCAATTTGATCCGCTAATTTCCTCGCGGCATCATAAGCATAAAAATGATTACCTATCTCTTTCAAACCTTCAATTCTATCTGGTCTCGGTACACACCCTGTAGCGACAACTAAAAAATCATAGTTATATTTTTTTCCACTTCTAGAGTGTAGTTCTTTATTTTTAAAATCAAATGATTCAATTTTATCAATCTCTAATTGAATTTCAGGTCGCAATAATGAGCCTTGGTCTCTCATCAACTCGTCTTTAAAAAATAGATTAAATGCAACATACATAAAGGCAGGTTTATAATAATGAATGGGATTATCGGTGATCAGAGTAACTTTAATTTTTTTGGAGAAAATTTCTTTATTGAGTTTTCGGGACAATATATTTGCTAACATAGTACCACCGGTACCGCCACCAACTATCACTATATTTATCATAAAATCTCCAAACTAAATAATTAAAATGGGTAGCAATAAATTAATTAGATTTATAAATTAACATCTTATAAATATAGTTTAACCACAATAATTAACAATACAATTAACTGAATATAATGTCATAAACAACAAGAAAAATTAATCACTTTTAATTATAAATACCCATGAACAAATTAATAATATAAACTATCATCATAGTAATTATTTTTGTTTTAAGAAATATCAATAAGAATAATGACCTATGATTTTCCATTTAAATAAAACATCTTCCGCAACTTGGCCATAACCAATGTTATGCATAATTAGATAATTTTTTTTATCTGCCGCTTTTACCGAAGTTACAATACCAATATGTGGTCTTCCATTGTCTAATCGCCATGTGACAATATCGCCAGGCACATAGTCTTTTGTGTCCTTAGTAACAGGTTTATCCTTCCCTTTACGTGAAAAAAACACTTCTAAATTAGGTACTCTACGATGGTCAATATTGGTATCCGTTTTACGCAACCCCCAAATACGCTGGCTTGGATATTTGCTGAAATTCGATTTCATATCTTCATGTACTAATTTTTGTAGATCGATATCTATTTTTCGGTAACTACGGATAACGACATCAGAGCAAACACCATAGTTTTCAGGAACATCCCCGTTGGGGTAGGCTATTTGTCGATATGCAGGGTCATAAATAACTAAACGGGGTAACTCTTCTGCATGTTTGGCTAAGGCTACATTAGCACTACTTGCAGACTGAGGAAGGGGCAATAATAAAACAACTAACAGTGTCGTTTTCAAAGAGATATTCTCCATATCAATATATGAATAAAATCTACAATAAAAACAAATAAAAATAAGGTGTGAAAATCTTATTTATCTGGAAATATCAAACCGAGTCATAATCGGGTTATGATCAGAAGCATCTGTAATTAACACTTTACTATCAATAGCTTTAAGCCCTCGATAAAAAATATAATCTAATGGTCTACCAAAAGCCTTAGTCCGTAAATCCTCATCAAAGGTAATTTCTTTTAGCCCAACACTACGAATAAATCGTTTTAATGCATTCACTCGCTGTCGGCTCCATGCATTAAAGTCGCCGGCTAAAATAACAGGCCCTACGTGTTTACCAATGTGAACCCCGAGTTTATTCAATTGTCTTGTATAAACATCAACGCCAAAGCTAAAATTGATAGCATGGACATTTGCTACCATCAATTGCTTCCCATTTGGCAAGGGATACACAGTAATCAATGCTGATTTAGCGAGTCGAAGCAATGGTTCTTTTTCTCGTAACGGACAGCAATAAATAGGATGCGCTGTTGCAAGGGTCATTACCCCCGACGGATGAGGAGAAAAAGGCAGGGCAGGAACCTGATCAGCAATAAGTTGCTGTGAAGCGGCAAAAGAAATCAATTCAGGAGACATCTGAGCTTCTTGCAATAAGATCAACTTACGATCTTTAACTAACTCACTTAAAGCTGTTTTCCAATTTGGTCGCTGTTGTTTGTAAATATTCCATATAACAACATCCAGTGTTTCACCAGCAGCAAACAAAGGTAAGCCAATTGGGAGTGATTCCCCTAGCATATGAACAGGCGTCGGCTGAATACGTTTAGCGGGTTGACCTGCAATATATCGAACAGAATAGGTTCTTTTCGCCAAGTTCAACTTCCTACATTATTTCCAATAAATGATAAATTTTATGCTTTATAACTTCTACTTGAGACTCAGTATACCAAATACACCCTGTTATGGCTTATCAAATTTAGTAAACGGCATCTTTCACTCAACCATATCATCTATCCAGCGACTATTATTATCGTTAGCACCTTCCCTGCCAGCCTAGATATTCTACCTGATAACTTTATCTTCACGCTCCAATCTACCTACATAATTCTTAAACGGTATTCCTAGTAAACAAAAAAGTCATTATGAGGCGCATAATTGCGATAAAGCCAGAATTGATAGCAACAATACAAGCAAAATATCCTGCAAGAAAGCGCAGAGAAAAAATATGGAGCCGTGAACAAATGAATTAAATAACTTAAAGCACTAATTAATCGTTCATTGCGCAAAAGAGTCTATACGCGACGCGCTAGCAGAATGTGAAGGCAGAACCGAAATAACCCAAGATGCTGTATTAAAAATGAGGTGGGATATTTCGACTACAAACGTTAATGAGCTAACTGAATATCGCCAGCTGTGTTGTCGTCACTGTTGGGGCTTTAGCTTTAATTATCAGTGGCGTGATGCGGTCGAATATGATGATGTAGTGAAAAAAGCCATGGCAGCAAGTAAACTACTTCCGCAAGATGCGGGTGGTTATTGTTACGATGACACATTAGGCCCTACCCCGGATTGCCCTCGATGTAATGGTGCAGGCATAGGCCGTGCGCATTTTCATGATACGCGTGACTTAACTGGTGCCGCTCGTCGTTTATTTGCGGGTGTGAAAGAGGGTAAGTTTGGCGTGAGGTGATTACGCGTAATCAAGACGATGCGCTTAAAATGGTGCACAGCATTTAAGAATGGTGAAAAACAGAACGGAAGTAACCGGTGCGGATAGTGGATCTATTCAATCGACAGGAATTGTTCTTAGCCATTTGAGTTTTCAGCAATTAATTGATTTGAGAAAAAATCAAAGCAGTAAGATTCTAGTCAGTATGATATAAACGACATAGTTAAATGTTGGATTGAACAGGTAGGGAACATGTCCAAATATCGATTTTATGCATTGTATTTATTTTCTGTTCTTTTTTTAGGTGGGTTATTTATAAATCAATCTGTTGCCATCTCTAATGAACCACCTGAAAGTTTTGTTAGACAGTTTCAACAAGATTATATGGAATGGAATGATCAAGCATTTAGTCTTAGAGACTCTATGCCTAGATAAATAAGTTAATTGCTAAATGGACTACTGATTGTCTTATGATTGGCTTTATCTTTTCATCTTCAGGCCTTACCTACTCTGAAAAAGGCAGCCCCAACAACAAGAATATCTGCGAGTCATTTTCAAACATGACCAACGCTAAAAAGGCAGCGCCCACAACAAGAATACCCGCTAATCTTTATCAACCTCACTTATGCAACAACAGTGCCATAAACAGATAAGTTAGTTGCTGAGTTGATTATTGATTAGTGATGATAAGAAGTGCCATAAAGACACAAGTTAGTTACTGAGTGGATTATTGATTAGCGGTGATAAAAAGTGACATAAAGACACAAGTTAATTGCTGAGCAGATTATTGATTAACGATGGTAAAAAGAGCCATAGATAAATAAGTTAATTGCTGAGCGGATTATTAATTAGTGATGATAAGAAGTGCCATAAAGACACAAGTTAGTTACTGAGTGGATTATTGATTAGCGATGATAAAAAGTGTCATAAAGACACAAGTTAATTGCTGAGCGGATTATTAATTAGTGATGATAAGAAGTGCCATAAAGACACAAGTTAGTTACTGAGTGGATTATTGATTAGCGATGATAAAAAGTGTCATAAAGACACAAGTTAATTGCTGAGCAGATTATTGATTAACGATGGTGAAAAGTGCCATAAATACATAAGTTAATTGCTGAGCGGATTATTGATTAGCGGTGATAAAAAGTGACATAAAGACACAAGTTAGTTACTGAGTGGATTATTGATTAGCGATGGTAAAAAGTGCCATAAATATACAAGTTAGTTACTGAGTGGATTATTGATTAGCGATGGTAAAAAGTGCCATAAATACATAAGTTAGTTACTGAGTGGATTATTGATTAGCGGTGATAAAAAGTGTCATAAAGACACAAGTTAGTTACTGAGTGGATTATTGATTAGCGGTGATAAAAAGTGACATAAATACACAAGTTAGTTGCTCAGTGGATTATTGATTAGCGATGGTAAAAAGTGCCATAAATATACAAGTTAGTTACTGAGTGGATTATTGATTAGCGATGGTAAAAAGTGCCATAAATACAACGCACAATGACTGGGCTGATGCTCAAGAATGAAA
>NZ_JBEBNT010000001.1:0-571723 GCF_040396775.1 Providencia sp. | reverse complement strand
GTCGTTCAAGGGGCGGTTTAATTGAAACTTAGGGAATAAGCCGTAATAATCCATATTTACTGTCCTAATGCGCGGTTAAATTCGTCCATTTCCATCCACATTGTGGGGTAAACCTCTGGCCATTTTTCAATAGGGATATGTTGTGGCACACGCCGCCATAAACAGCGTTCTAACCATTTTTGCAGGTTGTCTTGCCCTTGGTAGGCAATGAAAATTGCAGTGCCTAAGGCAATAAGCACTGCAATAACTGTTCCGAAAATTGGAACTGTACTCGATAATATAGCGGCAATAAGCCATACTCCACTTAATGCTGATAATGTATATGCAGCAACTAAACCGTAATTATTCTTATCATATTCATCAATTGCATGAAAAATATCAAATGCGACAGCCACGATTCCTGCCCCAGCCCCCAAATAAACCCCTACCATTGTCAGCGTTTTATACGTTGGCAGGGTTTGAAGCCGCGGTAACAGCGCAAACCGTTGTGCAGCTTGGTCAAATACACTTACTGAGCTACTAACAACTGCCACAACACCAGACCAAAAACGGCTCTGAGCTTCTAGTTGGTCATCAGATAATGTTTTTTTATCACCTAAATCAGCCGAATGTAATAAGGCTAAACTTTGTAAAATTATAGACAACCCACCTGCGCCAACAACAAGGGTTGATTTCCCAGCGCCAGTGGTGATACTCGTTCGCCAGCGAGCTAAATTTGCACTTTCAGTATCGCTGGGGAGCCTTAATAGCTTGCTTAGTGCTCTTTCTTGTTTGCCTGTTGGCAGCTGCCTTACGCGTTCCATCTCTTTGATATCGATATCAACACAATAATTTAATATATGATTACGCTCCATTGGTAATCCAGACACCTTTAAGCGTTTAAGCTCACTATGAACTAACCTGCGAATTTCTGATTCATTGAGATTTCCATTGTGGTCACTGAGTCGAATTAGATTCTCCGAGACATCCTTAGCAAAGTGACTAAATTTGGCTTTAACACTGACACGTATAATCTCTTTATTTTGAAAGGCGCCCATAGCAACAGCAAAGGCATACATTTTTTGAGAGCCCATGACATTATCGAATGTTTTCATTGTCGCGGTAGCGAGTCGACTAAGGTAAATAATGATCACAGACTCTGAGGCTAAACGTTGAGGCTCAATGACTTGGGCAAATGTATCGGCTAACCCAGCCCATGGTAATGTTATTTTATTAACCGCTAAATCTTGGACGATTTTGGCCCATGGTAACGGCAAAATTTCAATCTTTTGTTGTTCCGTGGCGGCATCAATTTGTTGTGCTAATGTATTTTGGTTCAGTACCAAAGCACGTCCTAAGAGGTTAGATGTATCAGAAAGCGGGTGAGTCAAGGCGCTCGCAAAAAAATCCAAGCTCCCTTTTTTATCTGACATGTTGGTAATGCAATAACTAACGATTGCAGTATAGGCAATCCCGCTGAGTAAATCTTCAGCGTCAAAATGTTGCTGAAAATAGTGCAGTAATATAGGGGATTGAAACCAATCTAAATACAGTTTCGTGCGGGGACTGACAACACGCTCATTGTATTTTGCCAAAATTTGTTGAAATTCAAGTCCAAAGTCATTCACGGCATCTTCATCATAATACAGTTGGTACTTTGCCCAGTTGGCATCGGCTTCTGTCGCCATTCGACTATCTCGACCTGGTGTATAGATGGTTTCTGTTACGGGCTCATTCGCTGAAAAAATATACTCATGGATCCCCTTCACTAATCTATCATTATGCTGTGTGGTGGCAGTATAGACTCTTTCAAAGTCAGTTCGAATGCCGGCTTTTAAACTGGTTATTGCCCCATAAAGCATCACTTGCCGTTCAATATCAGGGCGTTTATACACATGTTTATCCAGCTCATACTGTATTAATGTTGGTAAATCTTTCAAAATCCCTGTCGGGTCTTGCAGCACTATCATGGCACCATTAGGGTGTAATTCTTGGTTTGCGGTTGTTTCGATTTGTTGCCCAGAAGCGGTCGGGGTTAATCGTGACGCCAACTGGTAAGACAACGTGATAAGGCCGTCCACTGCACGGGATGATAACGTGGTTGACCAGCCGCGCATTTGGCTTTTTCTGGCATGTTGATGGTATTCCGCCACCGTATTCTCAAGTTGTTCCAAGGGTAACGATTGGCTAGCTTGTTGGCTATTGAGCCACGTGTCCATATCAAAGGGCTGCATATATTGTTCACGGTGGGTTTGTTGTTCGAACTGCTTGCGAACCGCAGGTGTCCACTTCACTTCTGACCAAGCAAACCAAAACAGCCCATTTTTCATGCCTTGGGGCATCATCGGTAAGGTGACTAGGGAGGCTTTTGCTAATTCAGCAGGTTGGTCAATGCAAGGCTTGATTTTACCTGATGCGACGTCATCGGGCACATCGCCATTTTCAGGAAGTGGGTAGTAAAAACCGCCCTCGGTGACAAAGTAGTTAATCCACGCCTTGCCAAATTCATCCCAAATATTGAGGTACCCCGAACGCATTAGCCGTAAGGTGTAGGCGGTTTCCCCTTGCGCGGGAACGGGCACGTGAATGTTATCGGGTAACAGGGGTAAGATATCGTGCTGCGACATAATTGCAGGGCGAACAGGCAAAATCGGGAGGCCAGTACGGGTACAAAATTTACAGCCTTGGCGTTTGTTTATTTGGCTCATAAATGCATCTCTATATTTAAATTAAAACTATTTTGTTTTTATCTCTGATGAACCTTAAAAAAAGGCTCCCCACAAGCTTTTAGGGTTCATCGAGGCATCTAAGCGATAAAGGTCGTCTTTATCGACAGGGCACAGCGCTTGAATAGACTCAGGCCAGACAGGGCGGCGACTGGTCAGAATGCCAATATAGCGGGGAATGCTAAATAAAAACGCCAGTGGTACAAGGAGAGGCAATAAGACAATCGGCGCACCTTTATATAAGGACATTAAATAAAAGAAAGTAAAACGATAGGGCTCTTTTCTATTCGCAATGGGTAAGCAAAAATCAATTTGTGGAATAAGGTTTTTAGGGCCTTCTTCCATATAGCGACGGATAAACTCCCAATGAGAGATAACAGCGTGTAATTTAGGGTGAGATAACGGTAGACAGAAAGTATCGACAATTGTAATACCATCGTCTGCAAGGATATGACCGCTAATATAATAATCATTACGAATGGATTTGGTATAATTTAAGCCAGTCGTAAAAAAGATATCTTGCCAAGGTATGGTAAATACAGAGCCATTAGTCCGAGTTACGTGAACTAATTGATTTTTACGGTCAAATCGAATGGGATAATGTGTCCACGCAAACCATTCGGTTTTCAGTAAATACACCATGAATCCACTCAGAGGAAGTAGAATTAAAGAAATAAATAAAATAGCAAATATTCTTTCAAAAGAATAATCATGCAATAGAAAGGTTTGTATAATTAACCAAAAAACACCGCCAAAACAAATAGATGAACAGCATAGAGATAGAAAACTCATATAACCACGGCCGGAATAAAATTTATCCACTAATTCTAAATAATTTGAATTAATTTGAATGACCGTCAAGTCAGGAATGACTTCCTCGTTAGTCAGCGTAAGGCGCCTATTTTGCTCAAGATGCCCTTCACGTTCTTGTTCAGTAAGAGGGCGGTTAAGCTTAAATTTGGGGTGTAGCCCGTAAATATCCATCTTAATCTTGTCCTAATGCCAATGTACGGTTTTCCAGTTCCATCGTTAAAAAAAGGCTCCCCACAAGCTTTTGGGATTGGTGGACGCATCTAAACGATACGGGTCGTCTTTATCGACGGAGCACAGTGCTTGAATAGACTCAGGCCAGACAGCGCGGCGACTGGTCAGAATGCCAATATAGCGGGGAATGCTAAATAAAAACGCCAGTGGTACAAGGAGAGGCAATAAGACAATCGGCGCACCTTTATATAAGGACATTAAATAAAAGAAAGTAAAACGATAGGGCTCTTTTCTATTCGCAATGGGTAAGCAAAAATCAATTTGTGGAATAAGGTTTTTAGGGCCTTCTTCCATATAGCGACGGATAAACTCCCAATGAGAGATAACAGCGTGTAATTTAGGGTGAGATAACGGTAGACAGAAAGTATCGACAATTGTAATACCATCGTCTGCAAGGATATGACCGCTAATATAATAATCATTACGAATGGATTTGGTATAATTTAAGCCAGTCGTAAAAAAGATATCTTGCCAAGGTATGGTAAATACAGAGCCATTAGTCCGAGTTACGTGAACTAATTGATTTTTACGGTCAAATCGAATGGGATAATGTGTCCACGCAAACCATTCGGTTTTCAGTAAATACACCATGAATCCACTCAGAGGAAGTAGAATTAAAGAAATAAATAAAATAGCAAATATTCTTTCAAAAGAATAATCATGCAATAGAAAGGTTTGTATAATTAACCAAAAAACACCGCCAAAACAAATAGATGAACAGCATAGAGATAGAAAACTCATATAACCACGGCCGGAATAAAATTTATCCACTAATTCTAAATAATTTGAATTAATTTGAATGACCGTCAAGTCAGGAATGACTTCCTCGTTAGTCAGCGTAAGGCGCCTATTTTGCTCAAGATGCCCTTCACGTTCTTGTTCAGTAAGAGGGCGGTTAAGCTTAAATTTGGGGTGTAACCCGTAGATATCCATAATGTTATCCTTATCCTAATGCCCGTTTTAATTCATTTAATTCCATTTCCATCGTTGGATAAATTTCAGGGAGTGTACTTTTCGGTCGCTCTTTTGGTTCATAGCGCCATAGGCAGCGTTCTAACCATTTTTGAAGATTATCCTGCCCTTCAACGGCAATATAAATCGCCGTACCTATTGCGGCAATAACAGCAAATAGCGTGATAGCCAACCCAACAGGTCCTAGTGTGGCAGCAAAGATCACATAAATAAGCCACATATCAGCTAATGTTGATATTCCATAAGCAAACATTAACCCAGTATGGTCTTTATTCCATGAATCAAAGGTATGATAAGCATCAAAAGCTACTGCAACCACCCCTGCCATAAGGCCAAGCCCTTTTTTAGCAAGGTTCGAAAAGGCTTCAGCACCTTTTAATCTTTTTAATACAGAAGTATTCAATACACTATTTTGTTGTAAAAAGCCTTGTACACCAGTTTCAACAACACTAAATAACCCCGATATAATACCTGCTACTCCACCATAAAATTTGCTATTCTCTTCCAGTTGTTCATCACTGAGTGTCTTTTTGTTTCCAAAATCAGCCGCGGTTAAAACTGCAGCTGATTGTAGAATTACTGACAATATTCCACCGCCCATTAATGTGATGTTTTTTCCTGTACCACTTGTTATTTTTGTTTGCCATTTATCTAGGCTATGGGCTTTGGCTTCGGTGCTAGATAGCATGAGTTTAGATAATTCTTGAGCCTTTTCTTTGGCAGATAGTTGATTAATCTTTTCTAAATTCTTGGGGTCAGTATCGATAAAATAAGTTAATATCCGCTTTTCATCATCAGAAAAACCCAGTTTTTTTCGGCGGCTTAATATTTTTTTTACTTCGTTTTCAATACTATCTTTATTAGGTTTTACTCCACTGCTATTTATTGACATCAAGACTTTCACAATCGCTTTTATAAAGTATTTATCTTCTGCATGCTGAGTCACGGGTATTAATGCACGATTTTGAAAGATACCAAGTGCAACAATAAAATCAAAAACTTTTTTTGATGTGAGTGTTTTATTAATACTTCCTGTAATAGCTGCAGAAATATTGGCAAGGTAAAGCCCAATGACAGACTGGGCTGCTGGGTTCGATTTTTCAATGACTTCATTAACTGCGTCAACAAGCCCGTTCCAAGGTAAAGAAATATAATCTATAGATTGGCTCGTTGAGGTATTAATTTTTTGTATTAATTGTTCATGATTAATAGCCAGTGCGCGTCCTAGAATATTACTTGTATCCGTTAAAGGCTTGAATAATGATTCATTGAAAAAATCCAATGTGCCTTTTTTATTTAGCATATTAGTAATGCAATAATTTATGGTTGAGGTGTATGCAAGGCAACTGAATAAATCATTGGAATCAAAATGTGTAGTAAAGTAATGCGTGAATATCGGTGAGCGAAACCAGTTAAGATAGAGTTCAGTGCGCGGTGATACAATTCGTGAATCATATTCTTTCAATATATCATTGAATGTAGTCTTAAATGCTTCAAGCTTATTCGTATCATAGTACTTTTGATAATCAGCCCAAAATTCTTGTGTTTTATTCTCAAGCTGATCTTCTCGTAATTCACTATACCATGTTCTTTGGGCGGGTTCTTTTAACGTAAAAAGTAATGTTCTTGGATCATTCTGTATATATTTTTCACCAAGTTGGGTGTTTGAGTCATAGTTTAGCTTAAACTGCCTTTTCATTCCTTTTTCTAAGCTGTCAATTGATGCATATAACATCACTTGCCGTTCAATATCAGGCCGCTTATACACATTTTTATTAAGTTCAAATTCAATCAATGTGGAGAGGTCTTTCAAAATCCCTGTCGGGTCTTGCAGCACTATCATGGCACCATTAGGGTGTAATTCTTGGTTTGCGGTTGTTTCGATTTGTTGCCCAGAAGCGGTCGGGGTTAATCGTGACGCCAACTGGTAAGACAACGTGATAAGGCCGTCCACTGCACGGGATGATAACGTGGTTGACCAGCCGCGCATTTGGCTTTTTCTGGCATGTTGATGGTATTCCGCCACCGTATTCTCAAGTTGTTCCAAGGGTAACGATTGGCTAGCTTGTTGGCTATTGAGCCACGTGTCCATATCAAAGGGCTGCATATATTGTTCACGGTGGGTTTGTTGTTCGAACTGCTTGCGAACCGCAGGTGTCCACTTCACTTCTGACCAAGCAAACCAAAACAGCCCATTTTTCATGCCTTGGGGCATCATCGGTAAGGTGACTAGGGAGGCTTTTGCTAATTCAGCAGGTTGGTCAATGCAAGGCTTGATTTTACCTGATGCGACGTCATCGGGCACATCGCCATTTTCAGGAAGTGGGTAGTAAAAACCGCCCTCGGTGACAAAGTAGTTAATCCACGCCTTGCCAAATTCATCCCAAATATTGAGGTACCCCGAACGCATTAGCCGTAAGGTGTAGGCGGTTTCCCCTTGCGCGGGAACGGGCACGTGAATGTTATCGGGTAACAGGGGTAAGATATCGTGCTGCGACATAATTGCAGGGCGAACAGGCAAAATCGGGAGGCCAGTACGGGTACAAAATTTACAGCCTTGGCGTTTGTTCATTTGGCTCATAAATGCATTCCTTTGTTTGATACCCATTGTGGCGTCGTAGATTGAATTTTTTGCCAGTGTTGTTTATCCCAACCGCGGGTCACACGGCAGTAATAGCCAGGGTTGAGCTTCGCTTTATACAATAACATTTGAATATCGTGATGCTTCCAAAACAGACAATTGTAGGTTAAGGCATGCCACACAAAGGCCTGTACATCTTGAGCATCAACTAGTCCACAATTTTCCGCTTGTTGTAGTAAGGCATCCATGTTTTGGCTTGTTGCCACCCGTTCTTCTAATGAATGGAACCGCGGAAGTTTACTAAGCAACTGATTAATTAACCCAATTCGATTAATTTTATCTACAGGTAAATCAATGGGATCATTTTTTTGATAATGGAAATAGTCTGAAAAATGCAATGTGTGCCATTGTTCTTCTAACCAATAAGTCCACGTAGGCGCAGCATGGGCTTTTAATACAGTTTGCAGTTGCCAAGGCGTTAGCATCCAAGATAGGTGAAATAAAACGCGTGGGTCATAATAACGTAATACATAATTTCGCTGCTCTTTATCCGTTATCAATAGTGCACGAGCTAATTCATCGCACAACGCTTTTGCGGGCAACTCACTTTTGATAAAAAGCTGACAGCTAGGTGGGGTCGAGAGCAATTCATTTTGAGTGATGTCTGTGGTAAATCGGTTCCAGTCCTCAGATGGCAGTTCATGTACTCCCAGAAGCGCAGGGTATAAGTGTGCTTGTGGTTGTAAATGCGCTGAAACAATGTCTAACGTGGGGTATTGGTCAATAAGTTCCGATGACGACAGTTTGTCAAAAATGGCATATTGGTGTTCCCCTAAAGCCTGATGTTGTGGTTGGTATAATGGCATCTTGTTTTCCTTAACCTAATGGGACGATGGCTGAACCATTGTGTGCAGCCTCAGAAGCCACAGATTCACAAACAGTAAAATTAGGGTAAGGGATATTGAGGGTTGCAGCGCCAATGTAGTTAAGGTTAGTGCTTTTAACGATAAAATCACCGCTGGTTCCGTGTTCAAGTTTGCTGCCTTCAAGCGTGAAATAAGACCCACCACTTTGTAAGGTTATTTTTTTCTTTGCACTGATAATAATTTCATCATCGGTACTTGTAATATGCAGTCCTTTATTGGCAATGATGTCGATGGCATCTGTTTGGGCCTGTATTTCAACTTTTCCCGCTGCACTAACTAGCTTCATGCCCAGCTCATGAGCAAATAACACCACTTTTTTCTTAGCAAATAAAACGATGCGTTTTAATGATGAAATCTCGGTATTGCCTGCGGCTGTGTAGATTTGGTTACCGTTACTGCTGTGTTGAATATGTTTGGGAGTGGAAACTGCAATACCCCCAGGGGCACCTGCGAGAATTACGGGCTCTTGTAGCTGCTCAATATTCCCTTGTAAAAATGCCTCTTGTGTTTGGTTGTCTAGTGGTTCTATTTGGGCTTTGTCTAAAAGGCTGGAGAGCGATTCTGCCATAGTTAATGCATCGGACAGTTGTTGTTTGATCTCATCGATGTTGAGTTGCTGGTCATTGGCCTTTATTTGTTCTTGGGCGGTCAGTAACAGCCCTTTACCCGCCCGAATGGCGCCCCAGCTGTCGGTGCGCAGCTCAAAGCCATCGCCACGTTTTTTCCGCTCACTATCCACCAAATGCCCCAAATTGAGCTGGGTTTTACCGCCGTATTCGGTGCTGACTTTAATGTGCTCTTCGTCGCGGCGGTCTTCCATGCGCAGTTTGTTATTGGCAGGGGTGCGAATAACGTTGCGGGTGCGATTGAGCTCCGTAATATGGTCGGGGTGGACGGAATCGTGCAGGGCGTGGGCGATATACGGCCTGTCGGGGTCACCCTCGTGGAAGGCAATCGCCACTTCGGTGCCTTGAATTAACGGAAAATGCATCCCATAAGTTCTGCCCGCGTAAGGCTTGGCAAGGCGCACGGGCATGCTCTCAAACCCCGCGGGTTTGTCGTCACGGTCGGCGTCAAACTT
The DNA here is from genome assembly GCF_040396775.1 of Providencia sp. Classification (GTDB taxonomy): domain Bacteria; phylum Pseudomonadota; class Gammaproteobacteria; order Enterobacterales; family Enterobacteriaceae; genus Providencia. The sequence goes on along the minus strand of NZ_JBEBNT010000001.1, from coordinate 562,414 downwards.
AACCCAATAATGGCCGTTTTCGTTTTGGCGGGCGTAGATGTCGCTCTCAATCGGGCTGGTGACACGAGCGGTTAAGGTGCCTGAAATCACTGGGCGGGGTTTTAGCTCAGGGCGCCAGCAGATGGCTTCCGTGTACGGCACGCCATCAAATGTCACGATGAGCGCATTGGCGCGGCTGGCAGCAAAGTGCAAACGGGTTAATAACACGGGGGATTGAAATACCGTCGGCAGGGTGGAAATCGGCGAATTATCAGTGATTTCTAACACCATCAACGGTACCACATCGGGGGCGGTGGTTTTCCCGTTCAATAAGGTTTGGCATGCCAGAAAGCGCTCGAGGTCTAAGTGTGCCCAAAAGTTCGCGGTTTCAGGCTCGGGCTGATATTTGTCCCCGCGAGTGAGGTGGCGCGCTTTGTAGTGGTAGACGTCACCGTATCTCGGCGTCTCATTTTCCCCGTGGCTTCTATCCACCACTCTGGAAACCAGTGGGTCATCGGCAATCAGCGGGTTGTAATCTTTGGTAAAAACACTGTTTTCAACCACTTGGTGGCGCAATGCTAAGCCCCAAACGCTGTCGGCGTGGTTATCACTGAGCCCCGATGGGCTGTTTAATGGCAGGGATTTGCCGTAAATATAGCCGCGCTGGCTGTCGGTAAAGTTAATCACCTCGGTTTGGGTGTCGGGTTGCAACGTAAAGTGATAAAAAATCCCCACCTCGCTAAGCAAACGCTCAATAAACTGCTTGTCATTTTCGTTAATTTGGTTGATTTGCAGGCGCTTGGGGTATTTTTGTTTCAGGGTAAATTCAAATTGCCAGCCTTTAAAGTTGTGATCACGCAGGACTTGCTCTACCACTTGGGGGATTGATTGGTTGATAAAAAAGCGGTGGGTGCGAAATTGGTGGCGCAGCAGGGCGAAAAATGGCTCGATAACCAGTTGGTAGCGCGCTTCGTCCGCAGAGCCCGATAAGCGCTGGAAATCCGTTACGGTGCCGTGCACCCGCTTGGTGACGGTGCGCGTTGGCACGCCTAACATGGTGGTAGCGGGGGCGTTAAAGGTCAACGTAGTATAGCGGCGCAGCAGTTGCTCGGGTTGCAGGTCTTTATTGGTACTGGTAAAGGTGATTTCGTAGCGATAGGTGTCGCTAACGGCTTCATCCCCGGTGAAGTGCTCCACGTCCAACAAGCCTTGGTAGCCTTGCACGTCAAGTTGGTAGCGGTTTTGCCCGGGTAACAGGGCTTCGGCAATTTCAGTTATACTCATAATGTGACTCCCTGATCGTCAAAACTCAGGGTTATACCTTCTTCTTCATCATAACCGAGAGTGATGGATTGAGCGTTCTGCTGCGTGGATTGGCGCATCAGTAACTGCTGGCTAAGGACGGGCAAAATTTGCTGGTTGAGTAGGCTGTCAATATTACGGGCGCCAGTATCGGGTAGCAGACAGGCACTGACTAACGTGTCGTACAGCGCTTCTTCGACGTACCCCGTTAAACCGTAATGCAGTTGCAGGCGTTTGATGACACTACCTAGCTTCATTTCAACAATGGTGCGCAGGGCAGTTGGCCCTAATGGGCGGTAAATCAGGGTTTGGAAACGGGCTAATAAGGCAGGTTGGAAATGGTCGCGCAGTGTGGGGCGCAGTAATTCATGCAACTCGCTGTCGCTGGACTCAGGGAATTCTTCAAGTTGTTGCATCAACAAATCACTGCCTAAATTGGCGGTCATTAAAATCACCGTGTTGCGAAAATCGATTTCACGCCCTTCACCATCACGCATAAAACCGCGGTCAAACACTTGGTAGAACAGGTTGATCACGTCGCGGTGGGCTTTTTCCACTTCATCAAGTAATACCACGCTGTAAGGGCGCTTGCGGACGGCCTCGGTTAGCACGCCGCCTTGCCCGTAACCCACGTAACCTGGTGGGGAACCTTTAAGTTGGCTGACCGTGTGGGCTTCTTGGTATTCCGACATATTAATGGTGACGAGGGCTTTTTCACCGCCAAAGAGTTGGTCTGCCAGTGCCAACGCGGTTTCTGTTTTCCCAACACCGCTTGGGCCGACCAATAAGAACACGCCTTGTGGCCCATTTTCAGAGGCTAAGCCTGTTCGAGCGGCACGTAGCCGCTGCCCTAAGGCGATAAGGGCACTTTCTTGCCCCACCACACGCTGGGCTAAGTTATTTTCGAGTTCAAGTAAGCCCGTTTGTTCATCTTTGAGCAGGCTTGAAAGGGGCACGCCAGTCCAGTCTGCTATCACCGTTGCGACAGTGCGCACGTCCACATCAGAGCAAATCAGCGGTTTACCTTGTTGCAAATGGTCTAATTGCCCTTGTACCTCAGTGACGTCTTTTTCTTCGCTTCGTAAAGTCATTAATTGGCTAATTAAGCTTTTTTCTTGCTCAAAACGGTGTTTGATATCCGCCAGTTGCTGTTCAATGTCTTGTTCTTCTGCAGCCAGTTTATCAAGGGCGGGTTGGCTGGCAGTGTTACCAATGGCGATATCGTCATTAATAGCTTGCTGCTCCAGTGATAGCGCTTGTTGGCGTGATGTTAAGCGGGTGAGTTCTTCGGGTAACGTGTCTAAACTCATGCGAATACGGGCACTGGCGGTATCCAGCAAATCGACGGCTTTATCGGGCAGTTGGCGGCCAGTGAGGTAGCGACGTGACAACGTCACGGCTGCTTTGACTGCATTATCCGTAATATGCACACCATGGTATTTGGCGTAGCGGGACTTTAAGCCACGCAACATTAGGCAGGCTTTTTCGTCGTCAGGCTCGTCCACTTTGACCACTTGAAAACGGCGTTCTAATGCGGCATCGCGCTCAAAATACTGTTTATACTCAGACCATGTTGTGGCGGCAATAGTGCGCAATTCGCCACGGGCTAAGGCAGGTTTAAGCAAGTTGGCTGCATCGGCACCACCAGCTTGGTTGCCTGCGCCAATGATGGTGTGGGCTTCATCAATAAACAGCAAAATAGGGATTGGGGATTGCTGCACGGCTTCAATCACGTTTTTAAGGCGCTGTTCAAATTCCCCTTTAACCCCTGCGCCCGCTTGCAATAAGCCTAAATCGAGGGTGCGCAATGCGGTGGTTTGCAGGCTAACAGGGACGTTACCCTGAGCAATACGCAAGGCCAGCCCTTCGACCAATGCGGTTTTCCCGACACCCGGTTCACCCACTAAAATAGGGTTGTTTTTACGGCGGCGGGAGAGAATATCCACCATCTGGCGAATTTCGTCATCACGACCAAACACGGGGTCGATGGCACCCTCACGGGCTTTTTCGGTCACATCAAGGGTAAATTTGTTTAAAACGGCAAGTAAGGCGTCATTGAGTGGTGTACCTGCCACGCCAGATGCGGCCTGCGGGTTGTTATCGGTTTGGTTGGCAGGCTCTGCATGGGTAGGGCTGTTATGCACCGCCAATTGCTGTACTTCAGGTCGTTCATCGGACTGCGCATCCAGTAAAGGGCGTAATCGCTGTAATTGGGTGGCACTCAAGGTCATCAGTGGCCATAAGTTTTCGTTAGGTAACAATGCTGGCTGTTTGATGATTGCGGCTAATAAATGGACGCTGCGAATATGTTCCACATCTTCATCTAAAGAGGCATTAATCCACGCTTGTTGGATCAACGTTAATAAGGGCTTGGCAAGTTGTGGTCGGCTATGTACAGAGCGGGGGAGCTGCTCAATGCTATCCAATAAGCTTTGCCATAATGCGGTCATGTCCCACTCATAGCGACGTGCTAACACCATAATATCGCTTTCACCAAGTTCGAGGAGTTTAAGTAGCCAATGCTCAATCGTTATTTCTGCATGCGCACGGGTTTGGCATAAGGAAGCCGCAGCTTCTAATGCGTTGGCACAAAAAGGGTTTAAACGACGTAACAGCATAACGGGGGAGTTTTCCATGTTCTCTTCTTCCTACAAATTGGCTATTTGATATTTACCGTGAAAAGGGGGGCCGAGGTACGCTACCGCCCTTTCCCTTTCGCATAGGGGCATAAGCATTTGTGTTATTGGGTTTGTGTGTGGGAAAAATAAAAAAAGCAGGCGACAAGCGCCTGCAATGCGAAAATTAAGCGGTTGATCTCTCATTCCAAGAATCAGAATGAATGATGTTGCCGTCTTTAAAGGTCCACGTAATTTTTTCATAACGCAGCTCGATTTCTTCGAGGTGGTTATGTTTTTCTTTACTTGGCTCTTTAACGTCGTGCATTTTTGGCGCGACTTTGACGACTTTGACGTTTTCAAGGGTGGTGTTGAAATATTCAACTTCTTGGCCTGCATCATCAATGCGGTACCATTTGAACTCGGCTTTTTTCAGCGTTTGGCCAGTGGTGACCGCTTTGTATAAGTAAGGCGTAGAGGAATCAATTTCTTTAACGAAAATGAAAGGCGTATGAATACGCGTGCCGGTTAACTTACCAGTGTTGTTATCCGTTGGGATATACAAGTTATGGTCTTGAGCCACGATTTCGATACTGCCTTCACGGTCTTGTACATTGACAGAACCTTTGATGTCCGCACCGCCATCATCTTTAAGCCATAGGTAAATAGGAATAGCCATAAATTACTTCTCCATAATAGTGAAATGTGTGTCCCTGTCCTTCAGGGACACGTTTTTACTCATTCGATGCCTGACAAGCATCCACTTGGGGCATTAAACGAATTTCGACCCGGCGATTTTTCGCGCGTCCTTCTGCGGTGTTGTTGCTGGCAATAGGATTAGCTTGCCCGTTGCCTTGTACCGCAAAACACGAAGGTGCTATGTCGCTGGTTTGTATCATCCAATCACGCACAGATTCGGCGCGTTGCAGTGATAGTTTTTGATTGTTTACTGGGTTACCTGTGTTGTCGGTATAGCCCGAGACCACAATTAGCCAACCGGATTTTGCGCGGATGTGGATCAGCGCATCGATTAACACTTTGGTTGCGCTCGGTTTTAAGGTGTATTGGCCGACATCGAACAGCGATAGGCTGTCGAGGCTTACCATCTCAGGGGCTTCTTGCACAATGACGGGGGCAGGTGGGGCGGGAGGTGCCCAACTGCTTAGTAAAGCATGCAAGTGTGGTAATAAATAACCACCTTGGTATAAGGCTAGTGAATATCCCGCGGGCACACCTTCACGTTGCCAATGGGATAGCTGAACGGCATCGGTTTGAAGTTGTTGATAAGTCACTAGCTTTGGTGCTAGCGGCGTATCCGAAAGTTGAATAAACCGCGCGGTGTCTTCACCAACATGGCGAACTAATTGGCGGTTATTGTGGTAACTGCCACTTAAGGCGCCCACTAAAAACAGACCGCAGATAATCCCAACGGCACCCATTAAACGTTCATAGCGGTTCAGGCTGATATCGTGGTGTAAGCGTGTGAGTAAAATATCGGGCAGGGGTAAAAGTGGCACATTTTGCGTCGATGTGAGTGGTGCTAAGCCTGTTCTTCGCGTAATAAATTGCTGCCATGAATTATTTTCCACGCTGGTAATGGGAATGAATTGTATCGCCCAAGCGGAAGGCACTAGCTTACGCACGCCGGCTTGTTCCACGGTTAGTTGCGGGGTAAATACTTGTTGCAACCAATCCAGCAAGAAATCAAAGCCTAACATGGTGTGAAGTTGTTGATGCTCGCTGGTAAAAAATTGCTGAACCCACTCGGATAAAGGTTGAACTAAACTGCCATTTTGCTCGACTTGAAACTCACGCTGGTGATTGAGTAAGGTCAGCCAAGGGCGCTCCTCATGTCGGTATTTTGCATAAGGATCCGTCTGCTGAATGGGGGACAAATATAGCGAAACCCAAAATGGCAGATGAACACCCGCTTTGCTGCGACTTTCGCTAATGGCACGTCGCCAATTAAGCATCTCTTGGGTCAATGTTTCTTGTAAAACAAGTTGTTCAGGCAATACCGCAAATAACACGGAGAGTTGCCCAAGCTGGACTGGCGAGGTTTCAACCACGGTTTGTGTCACATCAAGTAACATGACGGGAGAGGTGATAGACACATACCACGCTTGGGACGTTTCACGGTGGGTTAACCCGTTAGGAAACAAAGCCTCTGATTGCCCACACACCAGTACAATAGCTTGTTGGTATGACGCAGGTGGTAACATCGTACTAACTTGTTTTTCAAGGCTTTTGGAGTGTTGTTGCTGTTTAAAACGCCAATACCATGCAACGCCTGCGATGACAATAGCCAACGCGCTGAGAAACAGGGAAACGGTGTTTCCTAACGGCCAGAATCCCCAGACTAACCACAAAAAAAGCAGGGTTGCCAGTAAGATGACCACGAATTTAATCGAGTTTTGCATTACTGTCCTTGAGGCATCCATTGTTGCAGTAAATGCTCGAGTGAGGTTGAGAAACCCCACCACATAGCGAAGATCACTACCGCCCCCGCCAGCCAGCTAAGCCAATATAAACGGCGGCGGCTAAAGCGCAGTTTCGGTTTTATGACCAAAGGCAGTTTAGATATGGACTGAAAGCGAGGAAGCATGGCATTGAGCTGAACCACAATTTGCTCGCGCTCGGGGTGGTCGAGGCGGCGAAATTTCCCAACAAAACCTAAGGTTAAAATACGGTAAAAACAGGTCAGGGCGGCTTGGTTGGGCGCGGCTTCTGAGAGTAGACCTCGCAAGCGATCCCAAATTTGCTCGCCTGCATCTAACGTATTGAAATAACGTGCTTGTAAAGGTGATTGAACCCATGCTTGGTAACCGAAGTCACCTTTTTTGCGTTTCAAGACGCTTTCATCAAGCAAGGCGCATTGGGCATAGAGCATATGCTCTATGGTGCGCTCATCATACCCATGTTGAGTAAGCAATTGACGTGTATGATCAATAAGTTGGCAGGCATGATGATAAAGGTCATCACCGTTGTTGATCTGCACGCCGTGCTGCAATTGGCATACCATTAACCATGTATCGGCAAAAATATTGTCGAGGATTTGTGTTGCTGTGTTTTTACTCATGAATGAACCACCGCGAATAATTCAAGCTGGATATCCCCGAGCGTACTTGGGACATAAAACGAACAATTTCCTGACTCCAACATGGCAATACCCGCAGGGCTTGATAAATCAAGGGCAAAATATTGGTTTTCGAGTCGCAGTGGTAAAGCAGTTGGGACGTGGCTTAATGCACGCAGAGGAATACCGTTTAGCGCAACGTTCACCACATCTGCAACGTCATCAGCACTCCCAGCCTTACATAGCAATGGAAATTGTGTGGCTAATACGTGTGTTGGTAGCGATGAACGAACGGACAAATAGAAATCTGCGCTATCTCGTAAGCGGCCATCATGCAGCTTGCCTCTCCAGAAAGGTTCTTCTTTGACAAGGTCAATGGTGACGATGCGTGAGGGCAAGCTGGCTTCTAACAAGGTATTGAGCAACATGAACAGCGGCGGAAAAACCGCTTCTGGTTTCGCATGTTGGTATTCAGGAATGCTCTCAATGTGATGGTCGAGGGAAAATGTGAGTAACCCACCCGCCAAACGCACCAGCTCCCGATACAACATCTCAGGGTGGCGATTCAACGATGAGCGTAGCTCATTGAGCACAGGCTCGGCGCTATTTAACGCATTGAGCAACCAAAACAGAGACACATCAGCCACCGCAAAATCCGCCATTTTTTCATTACTTTCACGGCGTAATGTCATTAAACGGCGGCGTTTTGCCACTAAGCGATGCATAAATTCAGTGAGTAGGGCGACGAGTTCTTGGTTACCTTGGCAGCTTAACAGCGGCGGAATGAAGGTGGTGTCAAACACCCAGCCACCTTGAGCATTGCGAACTAACCGTGCGACAGGGCAAGTGATGTAGTGGCTGTTTTCATCGTGCGCAAATCGTAGACTGACCGCATGGCGCAATACCGCAATATCGGTTTGTTCGTGGCCCACTAAATCCTGAACGTTGACCCACTCTTGTGCAAAACGACGAGGACGATCTGCGTTCGCCTCGGATAACAAATTCCCGCCATTTGCCAGTAACAGGGGAAGCGCGATAACAATATCTAACACTTGTTTATCAGCATGTTCACTGAGATCGACGACAGGCGGAAGGTTATCAGAAAGCGTGCTGTCAATCAGCGTACCATCTGGTAGGCGTACTACCATTTTCTGCGCACTGAGTCGTGAAATGGTTAACGCACTTTCGTCGAACTCGGTGCTGATCACCCCCCAAGGGGAGGCGATCGTCATACCGGCAACAACATCAGTAATGTGGCTATCCCAGCGGGCTTGCTGCTGAAATTGCTGAGGTGTCAAAAACGCACCATCAGTCCACAGAGGACGGTAGATTTTCACCAGACAGTCCTCTTACGCTTTTGCTTTTGGCATTTGTGAAACTAAAGAGAGATCAACATCCATGCCTTCAACTTGGAAGTGTGGAACGGCGTACAGTTTCACACGGAAGAAACCAGGGTTATCTTCAATGTCTTCCACAACCACTTTTGCATCACGCAGTGGGTGAGATGCTTGTAAATCATCACTCGGGTCAGTCATTTCAGTGACTAGCCCACGTACCCAATTGTTTAACTCAAGCTCGAGTAAACGGCGGTCTTTGGTAGTACCGATGTTTTCGCGCTGAATTAATTTTAAGTAATGGGCGATACGTGATAACAAGAAGATATACGGTAAGCGCGAGTTAATACGGCTGTTCGCAGTGGCATCAGGAGTATCGTAAAGAGCAGGCTTTTGCGCTGAATTTGCAGAGAAAAAGCATGAGTAATCACGGTTTTTATAGTAAGACAGTGGAATAAAACCGAGGTTAGAGAACTCAAACTCACGGGTCTCAGGGATCATTACCTCAGAGGGGATTTTTACCTGACTGCCAGTGCCTAAATCAAACAGATGAATAGGGAGGTCTTTAACCGCTCCGCCTGCTTGTGGGCCACGGATCTGCACACACCAGCCATTGTTAACAAAGCTTTTGACCATATTTGCAGCAAAAGCAAAGGTTGCATTTGTCCACAAATATTTTTCGTGATCAGGGCCTTTGACTTCTTCAACATAGTTAAAACTGCGAACTGGTACAGTGTCTGGGCCATAAGGTAGACGGCCTAACACGCGCGGCATCGTTAAGCCGATGTAGCGCGCATCGTCAGAGTCACGGAACGCTTTCCATTTCAGGTATTCTGCACGGTCAAAATAGTTGCCAATATCTTTGATAGCCGCGACTTCTTCCATGGTGTCTTTTCCGAAGAATTTCGGGCCAACAGAGCCAATAAAAGGCATGTGGGCAGAGGCTGAAACTTTGGAAATACTGCGTAATAGGGCGATATCTTGCGCACTTCTGTCAAACTCATAGTTTGAAATCATCGCGGCGATTGGCTCACCACCTGGGGTGTCATATTCCGCAATGTAAGTGTGCTGATACAAACCGCTTTGAATGACCTCAGGGCTATCTTCAAAATCCTGACGTAAGTCATCTTTTGAGACATCAAGGAGTTCAATTTTCACATTTTGGCGAAAATCGGTACGATCCACTAAGAATTTTAAGCCCCGCCATGTGGACTCAACTTGTTGAAATTCAGTATGGTGCATGACTTCATCGAGTTGCTGGCTAATTTGTTTATCGAGCTCTGCAATATGGTGGTCGAGCAGGTTGCGGTCTAAGCGCTCAACCTGTTGACCCGATGATTTTAAGCGGTCAAGAAACACTTGAACGGCAACAGTGACGCGCTCATCTGCGGTTGTATCAGCGAGTGTTGCGTTATCTTGGAACGCATTGATATCACTGATTTGTGTTACAGGGGTGAGGTTGATTTTTTCAAACAAAGAGGCGTAGATACCGTGGTTAGTTGTATCGTCCAGTACAGTTGTGGTGTTATTTGAGGTTGTTTCGTTATTCACTGACATCAGCATAATCCTGTGTTATATCCAAATTAGTCTTTTTTCGGGGCCAGTTGAGCCAGTTCTTCGCGTAATTCATCGCTTAACGTTGGGTCTTTAAGGATGTTTTCGAGTTCACGACGGAAAGTAACGTTATCGAGCAGATTGGATTTGAGGTCACGTAACAGGTTACGCATGGCCAACATGGCGCGAAGTTGAGGAATTTGGCGAGCCACTTGTTCAGGCTCAAAATCTTTCATATTTTTGAATGAGAGGGCGATACTTTCTTCTGTTCCATCCCCTGCAAGTGTATTTTTAACCGTGAGGTTGACGGTTGGATTATGTTCCGCCAATACACTATCGAAGTTATTTTTATTGATATTTACCTTTTCACGTTCAGATAAAGCGCGCGTATCTTGTCCGTGGCTATAATCGCCAACTGCTAATAACTTTAGCGGTAATTCAACTTTCTTTTGTGCTCCACCCGTGTGTAAATCTAATTTAATATTGACCCTTGCTTTTGGTACTTCATTTTGAAAACTGTCTGACATAAGAGAAATTCCTTTACTGATTCACGTATATTATCTGTTTAATATTGGTAAATGGTTGAGTTTAAATAATGTAAATTTAACTTAGTGCGTTTTTGTACTTATATAGAGATTTAAAATACAAATCAACTTTTCTTATCAATATTTGGATAATGATAAAAAAGGTTTTTTTAGAGGAATAGCTAAAATGAAAGTATTAATAGTGTTAATTAACAGATGGTTAGTTTTTTTTGGGTATATAATAAAGTTATCAAATAAATATTTTAATTAATTTGTAACATTAGATTTCAAATGATTTTTAGAATTATAGATTAATAAATTTACTCTTATAAAGGGTGTTTGTGGGATAATTTATGTAAAAAGAGAATGCGTTGGAAAATATCTCTTATTAATTGAAAATTGGTAAGTGTTTCGAATAAGAAAAAACATAATAAGAATTGATATTGTTTTTTAGAGTGAAAATTAAACAAAAAATAATTTCACTTATTTTTTGTGTAAAAAATAACGAGAGATAAAAGAGTATTTACTCACTATTGGTGTTATTTTAAAGCTAATGACCAAAGTTATTGACATAATAAATTATGTTACATATTAGATTGGTTGAATAAGCTACCTATACTAAAAAAATATATAAAGACTATTTTAAACTTACTTAATGGGTTAATTTGAAAAAATACAGTGAGTTTCTTTGATAAGCGAATAAGTAACTCGGTTGGCTGGTAGAGATGAATGAATGTGCTGATTAGCAAAAATGAGTGATAGGCTTGAATGAGAAAAACATCAAGCCAACAGGGCGATGAGTCATGTTTTTACACTCAAACCGCATCTAACAGATAGGCTGTAACTTATCCACCTTACTGTTTGACAAAATGTGCTCTTTTTTTCAATTCGTAACCACGGTTTTCCGTGGTTATAGTTTGCTGATGGTAAAAGTTGTAATGGCGCTGGGGATTGCGCTAATACTGACATCAAACGCGTAGCACTCATACCCAGCACTAACCCCATTGGTATAGAATGTTCACCAATTTTCATCATTTTATAGGCAGTGGGTGACCCCAAGTCCGGTATTACACCATGTACAATCCCGAGGATTTTATCTTTGTATGGCGTGGCTAATAATTCCGAGGCGTAACGTAGCACTAGCCCGCCCATTGAGTGGGTTACCAGAATGACTTTCTCATGCCCCTTTTCAAATGCCAGTCCATGCCCGACTCGCCCATTGGTATCATAATTATACATTTTCAACACGTTATCGATATAATCGGCAAGTTCTTGTGCGGACTGTGCGTTGTCTTGCAGCCAGTTATAACCAAAAGCATGAAGCGGAAGCAGCAAGCTGCGAAATTTAGCCGCTTCTTGAAGCGAAAGCGGGTTTTCATCATCAGGTGACAATTTCTTGTCTAAAATATGTTGAAAAATAGACGCTGAACCTTTGCCAGTGCCTTTAAAATACTCCGTTGCTGCATCGACAGTGGCGATACCATCACTTCGCGCTTGGTTATAATAATCTTCCCATATCAGCAATTCTTTTTGTAATTTGTCGAGAGGCTCTGCATACGAAAATTGCAATACGCTTTCCCAGCCACGTTGTTGGCGAAAGTTAGCAAAATAAGTCGACTCTTTATCATTGTTATCGACATTCTGTGTGGATCAGTTTCTGTTTCTTTTGGGTCGAGTAGCTTTTTTCGATTATTGCCTGAAGTGAAAAGCCAACCTAGCGCATCTACTGCCATTCCAAATTTATTATTGCGAATTCTCCAGATTGATTTTTTATCCTTTTTACTACGTAAGTTAGACCCCATAATACCGGGTAAAAAAATGACAGGAACCACTTTGGTGGCAGGGACATAGAGGTAAGCTTTGGCATTCAGTGACTTGTGTTCAGTCGTACACTCCCAAGCAACTCGTTTTTTCTCATCAAACTCACAAAAACAGTGTTGAATATGCTCTTTTTTTCATCTTGACTCATTATTTATCCTTTAATTGCAGGTCATATTTTGAATGTTACTTTGGTGATAGTGATGAAAATTAGACTTACGCCAACAGATTAAGAAGGTTAAAAGCAAATTAAATATTGAAAAAATTTAATGAATGAGAGATGAACGAGATTTATCTGAGGTAGAGTACGTCATGAGTCGCTTTTTTGTGCGATATGAGGAAATACCAATACGATAGATAACTAAATACCCATGCTGCCAAGGTATATCTAGTGTGGGGGCCAATAATTATCTTCAGGATACTTTGAGGAAAAAACAGCATAAAACCCAGTTAATATTATGAATTTTATGCTGTTTTATTATGAAATGATGCTTTATGAAACAGTATGGGAGTAAAGTATTGACTTACACATTAAACAAGAAGTTCAGGACATCACCGTCTTTAACGATGTAGTCTTTTCCTTCTGCGCGCATTTTACCTGCCTCTTTTGCACCTTGTTCACCGCGGTACTGAATGAAATCCGCAAATGCGATGGTTTGAGCACGGATAAAACCTTTTTCGAAGTCAGTATGGATTTTACCAGCCGCTTGTGGCGCAGTTGCACCGACAGGGATTGTCCATGCACGAACTTCTTTAACACCTGCGGTGAAGTAAGTTTGCAGGTTTAGTAACTCATAACCAGCACGAATAACGCGGTTTAAGCCTGGCTCTTCGATGCCTAAATCTGCCATAAATTCGTCGCGTTCTTCATCATCTAACTCAGCGATGTCAGACTCGATAGCTGCACACACTGGCACAACTACAGAGCCTTCGGCTTGCGCAATTTCATACACTTTGTCTAAGAATGGGTTATTTTCAAAACCATCTTCATTGACGTTCGCGATATACATGGTTGGTTTTAACGTTAAAAAGCTTAAATAGCGGATTGCGGCTTTATCTTCAGTGGTTAAATCCAATGTACGCAGCATGCCTGCTTGCTCTAAATGTGGCAGGCATTTTTCTAACGCTTCTAATTCCGCTTTCGCGTCTTTATCGCCACCTTTAGCACGTTTTTGTACGCGGTGAATAGCACGTTCACAGGTATCAAGGTCAGCTAAGGCTAATTCAGTATTGATAACATCAATATCTTCAGCGGGGTTAACTTGGCCAGCAACGTGGATAATATTGTCATCTTCAAAACAACGTACAACGTGGCCGATAGCTTCGGTTTCACGGATGTTAGTTAAGAACTGGTTACCGAGACCTTCACCTTTTGATGCGCCTTTAACCAAGCCTGCAATATCCACGAATTCCATGGTGGTTGGTAAAATACGCTGTGGCTTCACGATTTCAGCTAATTGATCAAGACGTGGGTCTGGCATTGGCACAACACCCGTGTTTGGTTCAATTGTACAGAAAGGGAAGTTGGCTGCTTCGATGCCGGCTTTGGTCAATGCATTAAATAATGTGGATTTACCCACGTTTGGCAGACCAACGATACCGCATTTAAAACCCATATGTTTCTCACCTTAAATAGCGAGGGGCAGGCGAGTGCTGCACCCAATGTTTAGAAATTGGCGCTGATTATACACAAAAAGTCGATTTTGATGAAATGAACTCTTATGCAGTCGCTTTAAAGCTATGTAAACGGTTAATCGCTTTGTCCATTCCATCAGATAACAGAATGTCAGTGCACCTTACTGCTTCGTCAATGGCCTCATCAATCAGTTTTTGCTCAGACATCGGTGGCTTACCTAAAACGAAACCGACAACTTTGTTTTTATCGCCTGGATGACCGATGCCAATGCGTAAGCGGTAAAAATTTGGGTTATTGGCAAATTTGCTCTGAATGTCTTTTAACCCGTTATGGCCGCCATTACTGCCACCAAGCTTCATTTTTGCCACTCCCGGTGGAATATCAAGCTCATCGTGGGCAACTAAAATTTCATCGAGGTTAATACGATAAAAATTTGCGATGGCCGCGACGGCTTTCCCACTGAGGTTCATAAAGGTGGTCGGTACTAATAAGCGAATATCATTACCACCAAGGTTAATGCGTGCGGTATAGCCGAAAAATTTCGGTTCTTCTTTTAAGGGTTGATTGTGGCGTTCAGCTAACAAATCAACATACCATGCCCCTGCATTATGACGGGTTTGCGCATATTCAGCCCCCGGATTTGCAAGGCCAACAATTAATTTAATTTTGCTCACGGCGACTATTTCACTGTCAGTTTATGGAATTAATCGCCTAGTTTACCTTGTGATGGGGAGGATGTACAAAAATCCGATAAAAACATCACGCCAATTATAATTGCGATAGAAACTATTCGTTTTTTCTGTTTTTTTGATAAAAAGCACTTTATGGGTAGATATTACGGTCAACTTCGTACCTTGTGATGCCTATCGCAAAAAATTTTACTTAATGCACTATAATCCTTACATAAATATAAAGAATCACCGAATTAATTTACAGATGCTTGCTTATCAGTCCACTGATACTGGAGGTAGATATGAAACGGAAAAGTGCTCATTTAATTGGTAATGTTCTCATGGGATTAGGAATGGTCGTGATGATTGGGAGCATTGGGGTAAACTTATTTTCCCATGTGATCAACTTTGGCCTATCAGAGCTTGTTACTAACGGCTCACTCTTCGGAATTTTCGTGGGTGCGATGGTGTGGCTAGTTGGTGCGAGAGTCGGGGGACGTGAGAAAGTTGCAGACCGTTACTGGGTATTAAAACATTACGGTCGTAAAGATAATCACCGCTACCCATAATTATTTAGTTTATTAATAAGTCAGCGATAATTTTGGGTGATAGTTAGGTGATAGTTAGCTGGGTGATAGTCGATGTTTTTAACGTCAAGGTCGCCTAGCTGTATAGGTTTTGTGTCTGTTTTTTCAAGCATTCACAACAAAGAAGTTGGTTATTTTTATGGCGTAGAGGTTGAGTGAATAAAAAACAGCCATAGAAATAGGTATCTATTGTATATACGCGCTAAAAACATAAAGCCCCTACAGATGACTGTAGGGGCTTAATTTTTGGCTGTGATTTTATTCCATCACTGTAAGAACATGAATAACCCGACGGGAAATTAGTGCTCGAACATTGCTGAGATTGACTCTTCGTTGCTAATGCGACGAATAGCTTCAGCCAGCATGCCTGATAATGTTAAGGTGCGAACGTTAGGCAGCGCCTTGATTTCAGGTGACAGTGGAATAGTGTCACAAACAATGACTTCATCAATCACTGAATTTTTGATGTTGTCTACAGCATTGCCTGAGAAAATCGGGTGAGTTGCGTATGCGAACACACGTTTAGCACCACGCTCTTTCAGTGCTTCAGCCGCTTTACACAGCGTACCACCGGTATCAATCATATCGTCAACTAAGATGCAGTCACGACCTGAAACATCACCAATAATGTGCATGACTTGAGAAACGTTTGCGCGAGGGCGACGTTTATCAATGATTGCCATGTCGGTGTCATTCAGGAGTTTTGCGATAGCTCTAGCACGTACCACGCCGCCGATGTCTGGAGATACAACGATTGGGTTTTCCAAGTTTTTCTGAAGCATATCTTCCAGAAGAATTGGGCTACCGAATACATTATCAACAGGAACATCAAAGAAGCCCTGGATCTGCTCTGCGTGAAGGTCAACGGTGAGAACACGGTCAACGCCAACACTGGACAGAAAATCGGCAACAACTTTAGCGGTGATTGGTACACGGGCAGAACGTACGCGACGATCCTGTCTTGCATAACCGAAGTAAGGAATAACAGCGGTAATACGACCAGCAGATGCACGGCGCAGGGCATCGACCATAACAACCAGTTCCATTAAGTTGTCATTAGTTGGTGCACAAGTTGACTGGATGATAAAAATATCACCACCGCGAACATTTTCATTAATTTGAACACTGACTTCGCCGTCGCTAAAACGACCAACAGCCGCGTCTCCAAGATTAGTGTAAAGGCGGTTAGCAACACGTTGTGCTAGTTCCGGTGTAGCGTTACCAGCAAAAAGCTTCATATCGGGCACGAGAAAAACCTCAGGCTTGCGTCCAGAGAGATATTGTTGACCAATAGCAATGAGCGTTGTTTCATTACTTATTGGTGCAATACACGGGTTATCCCAGCGCGGAAATTGTGCAGTGGGGATACGTTAACGCCTTGAGCGACGAACCCTTGCACCCACGATGGGGCTTTATTTAACACCTTAAGGGCATCCGCTTGTGTTTCAAATTCAGAAAAAACACATGCGCCTGTTCCTGTTAGGCGAGACGGAGCATATTCTAACAGCCAAGAAACAAGCTGTTCAACCTCACGAAAACGTTTTCTTGCGATCGGTTCGCAATCATTTGCGTACGGAGCCAGTAATAATGCGGCTAGAGAGCGTTTTGGAGAATTTCGATTTAATTGCGGATCTGTGAAGATAGTCGGGGTTGATATTTCAATTCCGGGATGCGCGACCAAATACCATTTCTCTTTAGGGGAAGCTTTGGTTAATATTTCACCAATCCCTTCGGCGAACGCTGCATGGCCACGAACAAACACGGGCACATCAGCACCGAGCGTTTTGCCTAGTTCTGCTAAAACCGCATCGGACACTTGTGTACCCCAGTGTTCATTGAGGGCAATCAATGTGGTTGCTGCATTCGATGAACCACCGCCAATTCCGCCACCCATCGGGAGAATTTTATCAATCGCGATATCCGCACCAAGGGGGTAAGCCCAATTGAGCGTTTCACGGCAATAGCGTTGTAATAATGTGGCTGCCCGCAAAATTAAGTTCTTTTCGGGAGGAACCCCTGCCATTTCAGTCACTAAATTCAGTTGGTCATCATGGCGTGTGGTAATCGTGATTTCATCGCCATAATCTAAAAATTGAAACAGTGTTTGTAGCTCATGATAGCCATCTGGGCGCTGGCCCGTAATATATAAGAATAAATTTAATTTAGCAGGAGAAGGCCAAGTTAATGTCATTTTTTCAGTGTCCAGCTGTCCATTTTTAGTTTGATTAAACGTTCACCTTGGCGTAGTTCAAGGTAATTTGGCAGCATCGGCGAGGTTTTGGTGTCGTAAGAAATATAATTTAACACCCATTTTTCCCCGTTTTGTTCAAACGTCACGTTTTTCAATAAGTGATTTTCATCTAAGGTGAAATCCGTCGCCCGTCCCGGAGACCCCACTAACCAAGCTGTTAAATCATCCAGCGGAATTTCCATGCCAGTCAGTTGATAGATTAACTCGCTAGGGATATCGCTCATGTGAGTTTGCCCATCTTTGGTGGTTAAACGCGCCAAATCAGGCTCAACGGTAAGCTCTAATTCACGGCTTCCCAGCGGATTCGTCAGCAATAAACGGTATTTTTCTGGTGTATATTGTTGCCAGAAAAATTTTGCGTAGGTTTTGGTTTCACCGCCATTATAAACGAATGACCCGCGAGTTTGATAATCACGCAGTTGGTTTAATTCCTGCTGGTGGGCTTTCCATTGTGCATCAGACGCTGACCCTGTGCCTTTCGTGGTATTTTGTGATGTAGTGACACAAGCGGTTAATAGAAGGCAAGAGAGAGGCAAGAGGCGGAAAAAGCCTTTAACAGGGTAAGTAAGCGACAAAACTTGGGTTAATTGCATAGTCAATCTCAACGTTTTAGGGCACAGATAACAGCATAAATTAAAGCGAATTACGCTAGGTTATACATAAGGTAGCGCATAGATAATTAAAATTGTGCGCTAATCTGGTGATCGAATCAATCAGAATAGGGTTATTTACCTTAAAGTTGATTAAAGCAATAGGGCATCACCATTTGCTTTCTGTGCGAAATAATTGCATTCTTTATACATGTTATTGTAGTCGTTAGCGTTGTGATTAATAATTTACTCACAATAAAAATCAGTAAGGCGATGGTTTCAACCATGAAAAATAATCGTTAAAACATGTTTTTTTCGTTTATTTTTTGGGGTGGGTCATCTTTCTGAATGATAGAACCTTGTGAAGCGTAGAAAGCGTCGCGAGGATCATCTACAATAGACGAATATAAATAACAGTAATGTTCTATTCATTAATGAGTATAACGTTACTGAAAAAATAATTAGCAATGTAAGCAATGTGAGCAAGTCGTAAAGCGCAATGACCTTATTAGCCTTAGGCATCAATCATAAAACAGCACCAGTCGCCCTGCGTGAGCGGGTGACTTTTGGTCCTGAAAAAATCGACCATGCACTTGAGGACCTTCTTAAACAACCTCAAGTGAATGGCGGCGTTGTGCTGTCTACATGTAATAGAACCGAGCTGTATTTGAGCCTTGAGTCGCAAGACAAAGCGCAAGAACAGCTGATTAAATGGTTGTGCGATTTTCACGGAATTACACCCAAAGATTTACAACCTAGCCTGTATTGGCACCAAGATGACCACGCCGTTAGCCACTTAATGCGAGTGGCAAGTGGCTTGGATTCCTTGGTATTAGGTGAGCCGCAAATTTTAGGCCAAGTGAAAAAAGCGTTTGCACTTTCACAAGATAGCCATTCGTTATCCAGTGAACTAGAACGCCTTTTTCAAAAATCATTTTCTGTCGCAAAACGTGTGCGAACCGAAACGGATATTGGTGCGAATGCAGTGTCTGTTGCGTTTGCAGCTTGTACTCTGGCTCGTCAAATCTTTGAATCACTCAAACATTTGAATATTTTGTTAGTCGGAGCAGGGGAAACTATCGAGCTCGTGGCTCGCCATTTGCGTGAGCATGGTGTGCAAAAGATGATGATAGCCAACCGAACACGTGAGCGTGCGGAGCTGCTCGCCAATGAAGTTAACGCACAAGTGATTTCATTAGCGGATATTGATAGCCGCTTGGCAGAGGCTGACATTGTGATCAGTTCGACAGCCAGCCCGCTGCCAATTATTGGTAAAGGCATGGTTGAGCGTGCAATGAAAATTCGCCGCAGTAAGCCCATGTTATTAATCGATATTGCTGTACCGCGCGATATCGAACAAGATGTTGAAAAACTTCGCGATGTGTACCTGTATACTGTTGATGACCTTGAGTCCATCATTGCGCAAAATTTAGCGCAACGTAAAGCAGCAGCGGTTGAAGCGGAGTTTATTGTTGAACAAGAAAGCAGCCATTTTATGGATTGGTTGCGTTCACAAGCCGCAGTGTCTACAATTCGCGATTACCGAGAGCAAGCTGAGGCAATCCGAGCTAATATGGCCGAAAAAGCTTTAGCGGCTGTTCGGCAAGGCGCTGACCCTGAGCAAGTGATTATGCAGTTATCGCAGCAACTTACCAACCGCCTTATTCACGCTCCGACCAAATCGCTGCAACAAGCAGCGGGAAATGGCGATGTTGAGCGTCTAAATCTACTTAGGGACAGCTTAGGGCTGGACCATCAATAACCACTTTTTAATCATAGGTCTTATATAACGAATGAAGCCTTCTATTGTCGCAAAACTAGAAGCATTACAAGAACGCTACGAAGAAATCGAAGCGCACCTTGCAGATGCAGGTGTGATTGCCGATCAAGACCGTTTTCGTGCTTTATCAAAAGAATATGCTCAATTATCGGATGTGGCTAAATGCTTTAGTGCATGGCGCACTGTTCAGGATGATATCGAAACCGCAGAAATGTTGTTAGACGATCCTGAAATGAAAGAAATGGCTCAAGAAGAGCTAAAAGAAGCCAAAGCGCGCAATGAAGAGCTCGAACAACAATTACAATTGTTGTTACTTCCAAAAGACCCTGATGACGAATATAACTGTTTCGTGGAAATTCGCGCAGGCGCAGGTGGGGATGAAGCAGCGATTTTTGCTGGTGACTTATTCCGTATGTACAGCCGTTACGCAGAAAATAACCGCTGGCGTGTTGAGTTAATGAGTACCAGTGATGGTGAGCATGGCGGCTATAAAGAAGTTATCGCGAAAATATCCGGTGATAGCGTCTATGGGCGCTTAAAGTTTGAATCTGGTGGGCACCGTGTGCAGCGTGTTCCTGAGACTGAATCTCAAGGCCGTATTCATACCTCTGCGTGTACTATCGCGATTTTGCCTGAATTGCCAGAAGCTGAGTTACCTGAAATCAGCCCTGCGGATTTGCGTATTGATACTTTCCGTTCATCAGGTGCGGGTGGTCAGCACGTTAACACCACCGACTCGGCAATCCGTATTACTCACCTTCCTACTGGGATTGTCGTGGAGTGCCAGGACGAGCGTTCACAACATAAAAACAAAGCGAAAGCGATGTCAGTGTTGGGTGCGCGTATTCGCCAAGCCGAAATGGACAAGCGCCATGCGGCTGAAGCGTCAGAGCGTCGTAACTTGCTGGGTTCAGGGGATCGTTCAGACCGTATTCGTACCTATAACTTCCCGCAAGGTCGCGTTACCGATCACCGTATTAACTTGACGTTATACCGTCTGGATGAAGTGATGGAAGGTAAATTGGATGCTTTAATCCAACCTATCATTAACGAATACCAAGCAGACCAACTTTCTGCACTTTCTGAGCAGGAATAATGCAGTATAGCGAATGGCTAAAGCAGGCAGTCAACAGGCTGTCTGCAAGCGATAGCGCAAAGCGGGATGCAGAAATCCTGCTTGAGTATGCCACGGGTCGCAGCCGTACCTACCTTTTTGCTTTTAGTGAGACTGAACTTAGCGCGTTAGAACAGCAGCAAGCTGAACAGCTATTACAACGCCGAGAGAAAGGTGAGCCAATTGCCTATATTATCGGCGAGCGCGAGTTTTGGTCGTTACCACTTTATGTTTCACCTGCCACATTAATTCCAAGGCCAGACACAGAATGTTTGGTCGAACAAGCATTAAAACGTTTAACAAATCAACCTTGTCATTTATTGGATTTAGGCACAGGGACGGGTGCGATTGCTTTGGCATTAGCCTCCGAGTTGCCCAACAGCCACGTTATTGGCATTGATTTCAATCCTGAAGCAGTGAAATTAGCGCAACGAAATCAACAACGTTTGAATATTGCTAATGCCCAATTTATGCAAAGTGATTGGTTTGCTTCCCTATCATTTCAACAATTTGATATGATTATGAGTAATCCACCTTATATTGATGAAAATGATAACCACTTAAGTGAAGGTGATGTACGATTTGAGCCAGCAACCGCATTAATTGCAAAAAATGAAGGATTGGCTGATTTAGCATATATCATTGATAAATCAAAAAACTATCTTAAAAATCAAGGTTGGTTGCTTCTTGAGCATGGTTGGACTCAAGGTCCTGCTGTGCGTGATTTATTTGCAAAACATGGGTACACCCAAATTGAGACGTGTCTCGATTATGGTGGGCAAGAAAGAGTTTCACTCGGTCAATGGAATGGTTAAGTGGGCACAGTAGTGGGAATGTAATGAAGACCATAGTGAATATTGAATTTAATCAGCTCCCCTTAAGTGAAGGGATTATGACCGTTTCTCAATGTATCCGTCATGATTTCCCGTTGATGAAGGTCCAAGCTCAATTAGATAGCCTTGTTGTATCTGCAAAATCGACCATCGATTTACATGCGGATAATGAAACTAAAGTGGCACAATTGATTTCATTGTTTTATCAACAATGGTCATTTGGCCCTGCACAGGGTGTCTATGCGTTATCCGATATGCTTTGGCTTGATAAAGTATTAACCTCCAAACAAGGTACGCCTGTCACTCTCGGCGCCATTTTGTTGTATATCGCTCAGCATTTAGATATTGATATTCGGCCTGCCATTTTCCCTACTCAGTTATTAATTATCACTGAAAAAAGCGATGGAAAACCGTGGTTTATTAATCCAGCTAACGGTGAGTCGCTATCGCTACATACATTGAATATGTGGCTAAAAGGCACGGTGGATCCTTTTTCTGAATTTTTCCAAGACCAACTCGATGTTGCTGAGAATAGTATCGTTATTCGCAAAATTTTTGATACGTTAAAAGCGGCTTTGATGGAAGAGAAAAAAATGGAGATGGCGTTAAAGGTTTGCGAAACGCTACTTACGCTAGACCCTGAAGACCCTTATGAGATTCGTGACCGCGGGCTGATACTGGCGCATTTAGATTGCAATCATGTGGCATTAAGTGACCTCAATTATTTTATTGAACACTGCCCAGAAGACCCCGTATCTGAAATGATCAAAATTCAAATTTATTCATTGGATAACCATCCAATCGTATTACATTAATTAACGCAATGACAGGCAGCCTGTCTTAATCTTAAAGGTAAGAGTATGCAACAGAAAGTAGTCAATATTGGTGATATCAATGTCGCGAACAACTTGCCGTTTGTGTTGTTTGGTGGAATGAACGTTCTTGAATCTCGTGATATGGCAATGAAAGTGTGTGAGCACTATGTCACTGTGACACAAAAATTGGGCATTCCTTATGTGTTTAAAGCGTCATTTGATAAAGCGAATCGCTCATCTATCCACTCTTACCGTGGTCCAGGCCTTGAAGAAGGGATGAAAATTTTTCAAGAGCTGAAACAAACCTTTGGTGTAAAAATTATCACCGATGTGCATGAGCCTTCACAAGCCGCACCCGTTGCTGAAGTGGTTGATGTCATTCAATTACCTGCATTTTTAGCACGCCAGACTGATCTTGTTGCTGCGATGGCAAAAACGGATGCTGTCATTAACATCAAAAAACCACAGTTTATTAGCC
The DNA here is from genome assembly GCF_040396775.1 of Providencia sp. Lineage (GTDB taxonomy): Bacteria > Pseudomonadota > Gammaproteobacteria > Enterobacterales > Enterobacteriaceae > Providencia. The sequence continues at coordinate 539,457 of NZ_JBEBNT010000001.1, read as the reverse complement.
CAGGCCAAATGGGAAATATTGTTGAGAAGTTTATCGAAGGCGGTAATGACAAAATTATTCTGTGTGACCGCGGTGCAAACTTTGGTTATGATAATTTAGTTGTTGATATGCTTGGGTTTAATGTCATGGTGCAATCATCTAAAGGCTGCCCAGTGATTTTTGACGTGACCCACGCATTACAATGTCGTGACCCATTCGGTGCAGCATCAGGTGGTCGCCGCGCTCAAGTTGCTGAATTAGCGAGAGCAGGTATGGCAGTAGGCATTGCAGGGTTATTCCTTGAAGCACATCCAGACCCAGATAATGCACGTTGTGATGGCCCATCAGCATTACCTTTAGATAAACTGGAACCATTCCTCAAGCAAATGAAAGCTATTGATGATGTGGTGAAAGGGTTCCCTGAGTTAGACACTAGCCGTTAAGTTTGGTGTAAATGCAACTCACTGAAGTCGTTTCCATGTTCGGCGCTGACCTCCAGCGCCGATATGGCGAGAAAATTTATAAAATTACCTTACACGGGGGCTTTAGTTGCCCAAACCGCGATGGCACCCTTGGTCGAGGGGGCTGTACCTTCTGTAATGTGGCCTCTTTTTCCGATGAGAGTCAGTCTAGCCAAAGCATTAGTGAACAAATATCAGACCAAATCACCCGTATTTCCCGCGCTAAACGCTATCTTGCTTATTTTCAAGCCTATACCAGCACCTATGCAGAAGTGCATTTACTCAAACAGTTGTATGAAGAAGCATTGCAACAAGCCGATATCATTGGCTTGTGCGTAGGTACACGCCCTGATTGTGTGCCTGAGTCCGTTTTATCGCTATTAAGTGAGTATAAACAACAAGGTTATGAAATTTGGCTCGAGCTTGGGTTACAAAGTGCTCATGATAAAACATTGCATCGGATTAACCGCGGTCATGGGTTTGATGCCTACCAACAAACAACACAAAAGGCGCGTCAACTTGGCTTAAAGGTGTGTACGCATTTAATCTGCGGCCTACCCGGTGAGAATGCTCAGATGAATATGCAAACCTTAGAGAAGGTGCTTGAATGTGGTACAGATGGTATCAAGCTACATCCTTTGCATATAGTTGAAGGTAGTGTGATGGCAAAAAGCTGGCGAGCAGGGCGTTTATCAACATTATCGTTAGACGAGTACACTGCTATTGCGGGGGAAATGGTACGTTATACACCGAAAGACATTGTTTATCATCGTATTAGTGCCAGTGCCAGAAAACCGACTTTACTCGCACCGCAGTGGTGTGAAAACCATTGGGTTGGCATGAATAATTTATACCAATATTTTTTACAACATGGCGGGCAAGGTTCCGCATTATCGCCGCTTAATTGAGAGCATTCATGAAACTTACCCTTAAAAAAACGCTTATAACTATCTCCTTATTTATCCTTTCTTTTCAAACTATTGCACAGCTAGACCTTACCCCTGAAGACAAACGGCTTTTTTCGCAGACAAAAGAAAAAGCAGTGAATAACGACGCTTCGGCTCAATATCAATTAGCGCAAATGTATTACTCAGGTTTGGGTGTAATACAAAACTTAAACAGTGCGCGTTTATGGGCAAATGCAGCGGCTAAAAATGGCAATCCAGAAGGATATGCCTTATTAGCGGAAATTAGTTTGCTAAGTGATAGCTATTTTAAGCAAGAGTTTGTTAATGCAAGGGAATTTGCAACAAAAGCCGTTGAACAAGGCAGTGTAAAAGGCAAAATCAGTTTAGCGGAATCATTGATTAACCCAATTGCTGGTAATACAGATTACCTTCAATCCATTAAATTGCTGGAAGAGGTGGTTGAGCTTAATAACCAAGACTATTTTGCCGCTCCATTGATGCTTGGGATCATTTATCTTGACGGAAAAGGTGTTCCCATGGATGAGCAAAAAGCACAGCAATGGTTTGATAAAGCCGATGCAATGACATATGCAGGGTACGCAGAATGGATGGCGGCTTTTAAGTTTGCTGAAGATAACACAGGTGCCGTGACCCTTGATCAACAAAAAGCAAAGAAATTAAGGGCTCTGGCCTGCGATAAAGGAAAAAAAGAAGGTAATGAAATGTTCTGTTTGGGCGAACAATAAAGAAAAATAAAGGGTAACTCGCCACCACATTGCTTTGTGGTGGCGAGGCGGACATTCAATTATGCTATCTCAGCATCATGACTAACGTTTGATTGCTTATTTTGTTCAATGGTTTTAACCGCTTCTAATGCGTTATCCATGGAGTTATGGAAGCTCAATACGCCATCTATGGGGGCTACTTTAGCGCGAGCCAAGGTTTTTAGTGGTTGGAATGGAATATCACAAACCATCACATGGGTGTCTTTACGCACGGCATCAATGAATTTTTCAAAGGCTTCTAATCCCCCAGCATCCAGCACGGGTACTGCATCCCATTGCATGATGATGGTTTCATATCCTGCACTTTTTACGCGCAACTCATCGAAAATACGTTCTGCGGCGGCGAAAAATAGTGGGCCATTAATACGCACGACTAATCGGCTATTTTCTTCATCCGTTTCAGCAAGTTGTGTTGAACGTGTCATATTCGCAATACGGCGCATAAATAGCAGTGATGCCAACACGATACCCACAGTAATGGCAATGACCATATCGAATAGAACAGTTAAAGACATACATAACAGAAGAACGATAATGTCATCTTTAGGTGCACGTTTGATAAGATAAACCACTTTCCCAGCAGCACTCATATTCCACGCAACAATCAACAATAATGCTGACATTGCCGCTAGTGGTAAGTAAGAGAGCATTGGTGCCAGCACCAGTAAGGTCAGCAACACTAAAATTGAGTGAATAATGGCAGAAATAGGGGATGTGGCTCCCGCACGGACGTTTGCTGCGGAGCGGGCAATTGCTGCCGTTGCGGTGATCCCACCAAAAAATGGTGCTGCAATATTACCAACGCCTTGGCCAATCAGCTCACTATTTGAATGGTGCTTTTTACCTGTCATATTATCAAGTACAACGGCACACAGTAGCGACTCTATCGCGCCCAATACGGCCATCGAAAATGCCGCAGGCATTAGCGCGGTGATCATTGCCCAACTAATTGGCGCACTACCAGGAAGTTCCCACGGTAAAATAAATTGCGGCAAAATAGGGGGGATACCACTCCCTTCAGTGCCATCAGGTAGAAAATAACTGAATTCAGAACCAATCGTGGCGACTTCCATCCCAAATAATGAAAGCACCCACATGACAAATGTGCCGACGACAAGCGCAGGCAAGTGACCCGGGAATTTTAACTTTAACTTAGGCCAAAAAATTAAGACAAGCAGTGTGGATAAACCAATCAGTGTGTCACTGTATTGAAACGTTGGGAACGTATTACCAATGGCAATCAGTTTATCAACATAGTTCTCAGGAACGTGTTCCATCTGCAAGCCAAAGAAATCCTTGATTTGCATGGTGGCAATAGTGATGGCAATACCTGAAGTAAAGCCCAAAGTCACTGATACGGGAATATATTCAATAAATTTACCAAAGCGGGCAAAACCCATCGCCAGTAAAATAACACCCGACATCAGCGTGGCAACTAATAAGCCACTGAGGCCAAACTGTTGCGATACAGGGTATAAAATAACCACAAACGCAGCGGTAGGCCCTGAAACGCTATAACGCGAACCACCCGTAATAGCGATAATAATACCCGCAATCGCTGCGGTATAGAGGCCATATTGAGGGGGAACGCCACTGGCGATCGCTAAGGCCATGGCTAATGGAATGGCGATAATCCCAACGGTTATACCCGCAATTAGGTCTTTTATAAACCGTGCTGCGGTATATTTTTCTTTCCAACATGAATCGATTAATGCGCTAAAAGGGCGCAACCTATTAATATTTTTTGTACTCATTATACCCTACCAAATAACAGGGTGAAAAATAAACGAAAATGTACCTATAAGGATACGCTTAGCTAAGCTCAAAAAATCTGTTATGTATCAATGAAACGCTAATTATCATAACGTTTTCAGTAACAAAAGTAAAAGCCATCTAATTTACGAGGTAAATAAAATCAATATAAATTTATATATATTAAAGCTGCTCTGGAATCTGTTTGGTAAATAATAAATTAACGCGATTTATTATTTATTTTAATACTAAATTATAGATTTAAAAATTAATATTAGACGAGTGTTATTATATTGCTATTACAGTCACTAATAGCCATGCCCAAAGGATAACAACAGACAAGAGAGCACGGTTAAATAAGGTCTTTGTACCTTGCCAACGCTGTTCCATTGTTCGGTTCAAGAGTTTTTTAGGCATAAAGAAACTTAGTGCATAATCAAAGGTTTCAGTCGTTCCTTGCTGATAAATTATTTTGAAAAAATGGTTATCAAGCCACAAGCGATAAATATAATAATGGCTAATAACAAATAAGATAATGCTGATAAATAAATAGTATTTCCCGCTATTTATTCCTAAAAAAAGGCTGAACTGAAAAATCAAACTCAGTACAGAACCCATCGCTAAATAGAACCAACTTCGTGTCAGTGTCTGAATGACTTCGCCACAGTTTTTATCGGTAAGTTGGTTCATTTTTGCTTCCTATTTGAATGATAGTGCGTAAACCAATTATTCAATTGCGCTTTAGTTGCTGGGTTTAAAATAACTTGTGGCCTCGCGTGCTCAACCATTTCAACGGCCTTATCTATTGTTTGAGCATCACCATGGTGAACTAACCATGCAACAGCAACGGTGGCACTGCGTGAATAGCCCAGCTTGCAATGAATATAGACAGCACCATGCTGGGTCAAGCTATCCATCATATGCACAGATTGCTCAATATCATCAGCGCTTAGTGGTAACAAATCGATTTGTGGCTGGCTACAATATTTCAGCCCTTCGCTAAAAGAATTGCGAGGCCATTCGCAAGTCATGTCGAAAACCCCCGCAGTTTGCAAAGGATAAAGCGGGCGGCCTCCCAAAACGATATGTTGGTTCACGATACTGGGTTGCCGACAATGTTTAGCAAAGTAATGATAGGTTCCCCAAGCAATGAGGCGATAGGGTAACAATAAAATTGCGGCGGATGGGGAGATCTTGCCATCGGGTGTTTTTTGAAAAACACTGGCACCAGCGCCTAAGTAACCGAAGGTAATAAACAACAAAGCAATCGCGGGCCATAGCAACACCCAAGCAGCACCCTGAATTAAAAAAGCGATTACAAAACAAGCAATTGAGCCAAGGCCGTAATTTTTGCTCATTTTAAAACTACGTGGCGACCCAGTGTAGTGCCATTGCCAGCATGTATTAATAGGTAACAAGTAACTGACAAGCAAACCCACCGCAAAGCCAGTAATAACATCAATAAAATGATGCTGCCATGTAGTGAGGACAGAAACTAAAATCAATATCGACCAACCGTGGAGCAACCAACGCCATTGTGTTGGCGTATGAGCACGAAAACGTAACCATAGGAGCCATAACAAAATGATATGTAATGAAGGGGCTTGGTTAAATGGCAGGTCAAACAGTTCCAAACTGTCAAACATCCAGCCAAAAGTGCCATCTGTTGTGGGACGTGGAAAACTAAATTTAAGCGGAAATAAGAGAAAGCCAACGCAGGCGCAAACGGAAGCGGCAATTAACCGTAGCCCATGGATTGTTTGCTCATGCCGCGTTGTACAGATAAATAATGATAACCCATAGAATAGGTCAATACTCCAATAGGGAATAATGGTCCAAGGCACAAATGGGATGTGCTTTTCCCATGCATACACAAAGGAGGGCACATTGGTTAAGGTAGCTGTGTAATTATTGACTTGCCCATAAGTGAGGAAGAAAAATGGCGCTAAAAATATCAGCCACAATAGGCCAAACAACAGAATTTGTCGTTTAGATAATGGCTTAGTGGGTTGCTGAAGGGCTGTCATTGTCCTTTTCAATATTCCTTTGTGCTTTAAAAGACATCTAAGGGGAAACCGTGTGTACTGCAATTACTTGTTTGTAGAAAGAAAATATCTATTTAACTGACAACATAGGGGCTTTGATAAAAAGAAGCAATAGAGATAGCCAATATTAGCAAGCTTGAGGTTGGCTGCATTAACGGCAACCAACCTCTATGGTAGGTTAAAAAATTAACGACGTCTTGCTATTGATACGCTGAATATTCCCCAGTTATCAATAGACTGGTTTAGTTTTTCGAAACCCGCTTCGTCGACTAATGCATCCATTTCGCCTTGGCTGCGACAACGCATCACCCAAGCTTGCCCGCCTTGGTGGCTGGGTAAAACGCGGGCAATCATTTCCACTTGGGGGTGCCATGGTTGGCAAGTGTAAATAAGTAGTCCACCTGAAGGTATTGCCCTGGATAACCCATCTAACGAAGCTTTAATTAATTGGTTACTTGGGAATAATTCATATAAACCACTCACAACACCTAGCGTAGGAGCTGGTGTCACGGAGGCTAAATCATCAGCGTCGAAGGCATTACCTTCAACAAAACGAATTTTATCTTCGAGGAAGCGCTCTTTAATGTGTAAACGGCCTTGTTCTACGTTAATTGGGCTGTAATCACGTAAGAGAACAGATTCGACTTTGCCATAATCGTTAATTGCATCAAAGATATAGCGGCCTTGACCCGCTGCAATATCCATAATTCGAACTGGCATATTATTATCGGTTAAGTCGCGGATAGCTTGGCGTAAGGTATTTTCGATATTCACTTTTCGCTGGCGGATCCCTTGCCAGCCTATGCTATTGAGGTATTGCCTGTCAATTACGCGCCCGAATAGGCCTTTGCCTTCGGCCTTGTCACGATAAACATAGTCTAAGGTTGAGCCTGAATCAAAACCTTTATCGTAGCCAATGCGAATTCCTTCAGACGCTTTACCCAAAGTGCTCATTGATTTGCTCATAATATTGAAGGCAAGGTTTTTTGGGCACCATTTTGGTAGTGGCGTCGCCAGTTTGCGGTAATTTTCTGCGCTAGTGCTCCATGTATCTTCATACTGATAATCGTGTCGGTAAACAGGGAGACTAAATAATTTACCAATAAAATCACGTATTTTTTCGATAGGGATATGGCGCTCCTTCTCACCTAAAGTATCGTGATAAAAGCCGGGTAAGACGTGCTTTTCTTTGATTGGTGTATTTAAACGCTCAAAAAATTGATGCTGTGGACGGTGATGGACAACATGGTCGCTGCCAGATATAAACAACTGAGTTGGCAGGGTAATTGCGCTGGCATCTGCAACAACTCTATCCGCCGTTTTATACAATTCGAGTAAGATATTAACGGCAATAGGACGAGTGATCAGTGGGTCGCGGTTAAACGAATCAATACGCTGCTCATCATGGGTTAAAAACTTCGCTTTTACATAAGAATTCACATAGAACAAGCCTCGCACTTTTTGCATCAAAGCTAACCCTGTGCGTGCAAAAGGAACATACAGTTTAACTTTAAAAGCTGGTGAGGCCAGAACCATTCCGCGAATTTTTGGCGCATAGTCATGTACCCATGCTGAAACTAACACGGCGCCTACGCTTTGCCCAATGACAATGATATTTTCTAAAGGGATGTGATATTGGGAGGATACATATCGAACAAATTCATCCACATCATGTATCGATGTGCCAAGGGAAGGGCTATAGCCCCTCGGGCCTTCATTTCGCCCATGACCGCGCGCATCCCAAGCAAACATGGCATAGTCAGGAAGGTTTAATTCATCAACAAGATGAGCAACACGACCCGAATGCTCATGACCTCGATGGAATAGAATAATGGCTTTATCCGTCGGCACTTGTGTTGGCCAATGACGATAAAAAAGCGGCGTGTGATCGCTGGTCGTAAATTGTGATTCTAAAACAGGGCGTTGCGTCAGATAATCTGTCTGAGCGTTCATAATTATTCCTTAATTATTATCCGAAAGCGTGCGAAGTTCATCCAATGCACGGCGAATACGGTTATAGCAGGTATAAAGTAGCAACAAAGATAGAATAACAAAGAGATAGTTTACCCAGCCTGCAAGCAGTAGCTGCGGGAAAATACTCACGAATAAACCGAGGGCACCAAAAATAAAGGCGCGGTCACTTTTCCCAATAGGGCCGTCATAACGTCTAGAAGCGCCTATTGCTTGTGCGGTAACGCCAATAAACTCAGTCAGTAATGAAAGAAATAATATCAGTAAAATTAGCCACATTGCGTGAGGGAAAATAATGGCGAAAGGTAGGTATAGCGCAACATCAGAAACGACATCACCTAACTCATTGAGTATCGCGCCTAAGTGGCTTTTTTGGTGATGTTCTCGCGCTAGCATGCCATCAATCGCGTTGAGTGCCATACGGATAAACAACACAAATGGCAATAAAATAAACAGATGTGGGTTTGGGAAGAAAAACAAAACTAATCCGACAGTCACAGAGAGTATTAGTGCAGCCAACGTCACCTGATTAGCCGTGACTCCAGCATTAAATAATTTACTGACTATCGGGCGAAGCAGATCTTGAAATTTTGGTTTCAGATCATAAATGGTCATTTTTTTTCCTTTTATATGCCATGCAAGAGTGCTTTTCTTTGTGACATATCAATACGCTATTCATCAACAGCCGCAATAAGAGCTATCTTAAGTTAAGATATTTCACGTAGGAATATAGCGAAGGTAAAATGGTGATTTTATCTCCTAACACATTGAAATAAAAAGAAAAATAATATATCAACAAAACTTAAACCAAGTAAGTTTAATATTAAGTAAAAATGGTAAATGAACAATAAGATGCCCGATCACGCGATTATTTTTTGTTTATCAATCGATGAACGCATGCGTTTAAACTGACTGGGTGTCATGGTGGTCATTTCTTTAAATTTTCGGCAAAAAGCGCTGTGATCGGTATAAGCACACTTTATCGAAATATCGGTGATTGAAAAGTCATCTTCTAATAACTCAATGGCATGTTCGAGGCGTTTTTTCTGGATATATTGTTGAGGGGTAATTAAAAAAATAGCTTTAAATTGGCGATTTAATTGTGAAAGTGAAAGCCCTGAAATATCGGCAAGTTCCGTGATTTTAATTGCGGTATCAAAATGATCACTAATATAACGTTCGACTAGGTTGAGCTGGTTATTCAGTTTTGGACTGACGGATTTAATATCCTGTAAATCGACAGAAATCCCAGCTACACCAATCACTTGATTGCGCGTGTTAAATATCGGTACTTTTGTCGTTAAACACCAACCAAGTAACCCCGCTTTATAAAGATGTAACTCAAGCTTATTTATCACACTGATTTTCTTTTCCATCACAAGGTAATCTTGTGAACTATAGCTTTGCCCTAATTCTGCGTGAAATAACTCTTCTGCACTTTTACCAATCACATCATTAATTCCCTTCATTTTACAGCGGGTTGCCAAATTATCATTGGCGAGTAAGTACCGTGCATTATGGTCTTTCACAAAAAAAGTCACATTGGGGAGAGTATTAATTAGCGGCATGACTAAACCAAGATAGTTGAGTAAAACGTCAATGTTATCAACAGGAAAAAGCATGTTTTCCTGACTAATTAATAATAACTTATTTAAATTGATCATGCTGCGCTCCCAAATATTAAATTATTGTTACTAATTTTCTTAAATATTTTTAGATTGTGCAGAAAAACGCATAAGTTCGATGGAAAGATATCAAGATTGATTAACAAAAATCAAGCAATCTATTAACAAATTATAATTAATAGGGTGTTAATCAATGCAATCTAAATATTCTAAAATTGAAGTAATAGATTCCCATACCGCAGGGGAACCAACACGCTTAGTGATTGCTGGGTTTCCACCGTTAGGTGATGAAAGCATGGCAGCACGCTTAGCGATACTTCGTGATAGGCATGATGAATGGCGAAGAACAATCATTCTAGAGCCGCGTGGTAATGACATATTGGTCGGCGCACTGTTGTGTAAACCACAAAACCCACAAGCCGCGGCAGGCGTGATTTTTTTTAATAACGAAGGCTATCTTGGGATGTGCGGACATGGAACGATAGGCTTAGTCGCCTCTTTACATTTTCTTGGGAAAATTTCATACGGAAAGCATTTGATTGAAACCCCTGTAGGGGAGGTCACGGCGGAACTGCACAGAGATGGCAGTGTAAGCATCCAGAACGTGTATTCATATCGTTACCGTAAAGCGGTGCAGGTTGATGTACCTGATATTGGCATGGTCACAGGGGATATTGCGTGGGGCGGGAATTGGTTTTTCCTTGTGGAGAATTCACCCGTTAAGATTGATTTTAAAGAGGTTAAATCGTTAACGGAAGTGAGCCTGAAAATTAAACAAGCACTTATTGACCAAAGAATATTCGGTAAAGACGGGCAAGAAATTGATCACATCGAATTATTTGGTTCACACCCAACAGCAAATAGCCAAAGCTTTGTGTTATGCCCCGGTGGTGCTTATGACCGCTCTCCGTGCGGCACAGGTACCAGTGCCAAATTAGCTTGTTTAGCCGCGGATAAAAAACTTGCAGCAGGTGAAATTTGGCATCAGGCCAGTGTGATTGGTAGTGAGTTTCAAGGGAGCTTCCAGCCTGCGGATGAAAACGGCATTATCCCAACCATTCGCGGAAATGCCTACATTAGCGGGCAAAATACTCTGCTTATTGATGAGCAAGACCCATTCCGTTTCGGTATTTCGGTTGCGTAAGGGGATGGCGATGAAGCGTCAATATTCAGTGATTGTTGTCGGCGGTGGAATGATTGGCCTAAGCATTGCGCTTACCGTTCAAGCGAATGGTACTGACGTACTGCTGGTGGATAAAAATGACATTGGCTCAGGGGCATCGTTTGGTAACGCAGGGCACATTGCGACAGAGCAAGTTTTCCCCATTGCAGACCCTTCTGTTTTGAAATCGATTCCAAAAATGTTGTTCGATCCACTTGGCCCATTGCGTCTGGATTGGCGTTACTTATTGCCTCTCACGCCTTGGATGTTAAAGCTATTAGGTAATATGCGTCATAAGCCGTTTACCCATATTCACCAAACATTAATGTCGTTAAATAGTGCGGCTTTTGGCTCATGGCAAGCATTCATTCAAAAATGGCAACTTGATGACCTCGTTAAAATGAAGGGGTCATTATTAGTGGCTGAAAAAAAGGAAACGCTTGAAAAGCTCCATCAGCATGGCGAGTATTTACAAAAAATTAACGTACACAACTCAGTCATCAATCAGTCGGAGTTGCTTGAGCGCGAACCTGCACTTGCGACGAATCAACTTGGGGGGCTATTTTTCCCCAATACAGGGCATGTGGTTGATTTAGCAGAGTTACACTCAAAACTTGCTCAATCATTTGTTGAGTTGGGTGGAGATATTCTGACTGACTGTGAAGTTACTGCGATATCCTCGACATCAAATAAAGAAGCCTCTATCACCACAACCCAAGGGAAATTTATAGGGCAAAAAGTGGTTATCGCAGGCGGCGCATTTTCTAAGTCATTAGTCAAAATGGTCAGCCGTATTAATGTGCCACTTGAAACAGAGCGAGGCTACCATTTAATGCTACCCCAAGAACAAGGGCGGCTAAGCATTCCTGTATCCAGTATGGACAGGCGTTTCATTATGACACCAATGGCGGGCGGTTTACGCCTTGCTGGTACTGTTGAATATGCAGGGTTAAAGCGCCCTGCAAATATGCAGCGAGCTCGCCACTTTTTGCCATTGGCGGCCCCCATGTTAAAGGCTCCGTTAAATGACGCACAATCGTCACCGTGGATGGGGTTTCGCCCGTCAACATCCGATTCATTGCCTGTCATTGATAATAAAGGCCCATATATTTTTGCCTTTGGTCACCAACACTTAGGGCTCACACAGGCGGCAATCACCGCTGATCTTGTCAATAGTTTTATTCACGAGCAGCCGACAGCTATCGACTGCACCCCTTTTTCCATTGAGCGATTTTTATAATTCTAAGGAGAATTCAAATGAATTTTCATGGCATTCTGGTCCCTTTAGTTACCCCTTTTCATGATGATTACTCATTAAATATTAGTGCATTAGCTGATTTAACTGAAAAACTTATTGAGCGAGGTGTCACGGGGTTAGTGGTCTGTGGCACGACAGGGGAATACTACGCGTTAAATGAAGAGGAGCGCAAAACCGTTTTATCAACCGTGAGCAAAATTGCGAAGGGGCGCGTAACGTTGATTGCAGGGATTAATGATTTATCAACGGAAGGTGCGATCGCCCGCGCAAAACAAGCTAAAGACCTTGGATATGAAGGTTTAATGCTATCACCACCGCCGTATAGTTTACCTGATCAACAAGGGGTGTATGGCCATTATAAAAAAGTCGCAGAGGCCACAACGTTACCGATCATTATGTATAACTTCCCTGCACGTATTGGTATCGAAATTGAATATGAAACAGTGGTTAAACTGGCGGAAATCGACAACATCGTTGCCATTAAAGAAAGTAGTGGAGATTTTAGCCGTGCCTTACGGCTATTACAGACACCGTTTAACAACTTTGAGGTGATTTGTGGTTGTGATGACCAACCCGTTGATTTCTTTTTTTGGGGTTCAAAAAGCTGGATAGCAGGTGCGGGTAATGTGTTCCCTGCCGAGCAAGTCGCTATTTTTAAGGCAACCCAAAAGGGAGACTGGCAAGAAGCGAAACAAATCATGAATGAAATATACTCAGGAATTTATTCCATGGAATCCGGTGATTATAACCAAAAAGCCAAAGCAGGTTGTTTAAATGGCACGTTTAACGCAGGCCCTGTGCGTTTGCCATTAACCAATTTAGCTGCTGAAGCTAAAGATGAATTTGTCAAATTAATCAAACGGTAAGGGTATGAAATGAGACTAAATCAACAGCAGGTTTTTGACCTCGCCAAACAAGGGAAGTTGTGGGCGGGTAATTTAATTGATGGAGTGAAGGCTTCTCAAGCTAAATTAGAAAACCGCACACCAATTGATAATAGCCTTATCGGATATATCGCTGATGGTGAGGCACAAGATATTGATGCGGCTGTGAAAGTGGCGCGGGATGCGTTTAAAAGTGGTGAATGGAGTGCTCTTTCCCCCCAAGAACGCAAAGAGATAATGCTCAAGTGGGCTGATTTAATTTCTGAACACAGTGAAGAACTCGCTGCTCTCGATTGCGTTGATGCGGGTAAACCCATTACCGAGTGTATCAATACCGATATGCCCGCAACGGTTGAAACCTTTTATTGGTACGCCGAAGCTGTTGATAAGCTGTTTGGCAAAATAGCGCCAACAAGCCAACAAGAATTAGGGCTCATAGTAAAGGAACCCATTGGGGTTGTAGGTGCGGTTTTACCATGGAATTTTCCTGCTCAAATGTTTGCATGGAAAGTTGCACCTGCCCTTGCGATTGGCAACTCAGTAATTGTTAAACCTGCGGAGCTTACCTCATTGAGCGCGTACCGAATGGTTGAGCTGGCCTATGAAGCAGGTGTACCTAAAGGTGCATTAAGTTTAGTTTGCGGATTGGGCGAAAAAGTGGGTGAAGCATTGGGTCGTCACCCTGATGTGGATGTGGTGTCATTCACAGGGTCAACCGAAGTGGGGCGCTTATTTTTAAAATATTCAGCGGAAAGCAACTTAAAAGAAATTGTCCTCGAATGTGGTGGGAAAAGCCCGCAGGTTGTCTTTGAGGATGCCAACCTTGATGCGGCCGTTCCCCATATCATGGCCGCCGCTTTTTGGAATATGAGTGAAAACTGTAGCTGTGGTTCTCGCTTAATTGTGCATGAAAATATTAAACAAGCACTGCTGGATAAACTGGCAGTTGCAGCAAAAGAATGGAAAGTAGGAGACCCGAGGCAGTCTGATGTATCAATCGGGCCAATGGTCGAAAAAGCACACTTTGATAAAGTGAAATCGTTTTTAGCGACCACTCTACAAGAGGGGGGAAAGGTTGTTATTGGGGGCACAATTCACCATGAGATAGGTTCTGGTTGGTATATCGAACCGACTATTTTCGATAATGTGACGCCAGATATGACGTTGTTTCAACAGGAAGTCTTCGGCCCTATCTTAGCAGTGACGTCATTTGAAACGGAAGAAGAGGCTATCTCGCTCGCAAATGATACACAATATGGATTAGCCGCTTCATTTTATAGCCAAAATATTCACCGAGCCATGCGGGTTGCTCGCCAAATCAATGCGGGAACCGTTTCGGTTAATGGCTTTAGTGAAGGCAATATTACCACACCATTTGGTGGTTTTCGTCAATCTGGTTTTGGCGGGAAAGACAATGGATTAGAGGCTTTTGAGCAGTATAGCCAAACCAAAGTTATCTGGTTTGTTCATCAATAAATTACGTTGACCTGAGTCTAAAAAGCTCAGGTTTTTTTTACCCTGCAAACACACAATAAACAATTACAATAACGAAGGAGTACAAAATGGAAGCCATCGTTAATACCATCGTTGGTTACATCTGGGGTAATGCACTGGTGTTCTTATCACTGGGCGTAGGACTCTACTTCACTTTAGCAACACGTGGCGTGCAATTTCGCTATCTCATCAAAATGGTTTGTTTATTAAAGGAAAATAAAGCATCAAAAGAGGGAATATCATCCTTCCAAGCCTTCTGCTTAGCATTATCAGGCCGTGTTGGGGTTGGTAATATTGCAGGGGTTGCAACAGCAATTGCCGCCGGCGGCCCAGGGGCTATCTTTTGGATGGTGGTCATGGGGCTATTAGGTGGTGCGAGTGCCTTTATTGAATCTACACTTGCCCAAATCTATAAACAGCGTTCAGATGGGCAATATCGCGGTGGTTCTCCTTATTATATTGAAAAAGGGTTAAAGCTTAAGCCATTTGCCATTATTGTTGCCGCTGTGATTTGCTTATCTTATGGTGTCTTAGTGCCGGGTATTCAGGCTAATACGATTGCGGATTCTTTCCAAACTTCATTTAATCTTCCTCCTATGGCGACAGGGGCGATTGTCACGGTATTAATGGCATGGCTTATCTTTGGCGGCGTAAAACGTATCGCGAGTGCGGCGGATAAAATTGTTCCCTTGATGGCGATAGCTTATCTGGTGATGATGGTGATTATTTTGGGCAGCCACTATGAAAAAGTACCCGCGATGTTTAATTTAATTTTCCAAAGTGCATTAGGTATGGATGCGGTCTTTGGTGGGATTGTTGGAACTGCGGTATCGTGGGGTGTTCGACGTGCGGTATTTTCCAATGTGGCGGGGGCGGGTGAGGCAACATTCAGTTCGGCTGCCGCAGAAGTGAGTCATCCTGTCAAACAAGGGCTTATTCAAGCATTCTCAATCTATATCGATACCGTTGTTGTGTGTACCGCCTCAGGCTTAATGATCCTCGTCACTAATATGTACAATGTGTTCCCTGATGGTTCAGCAACGGCGCTGGTGGAGTATATACCGGGTGTTGCAGCGGGAACGGCATGGACACAAATGGCAGTTTCTACCGTATTTACCTCTGCAGGTTCAGGGTTTGTATCGATAGCCGTGTTCTTATTCGCATTCACCACACTAATGGCTTATTACTATATCGCTGAAACCACTATTGTTTACCTTGACCGCAAATTAGCGTACCCCGTACTAAAACTGGTACTTAAATTTGTTTTCCTAATTATTGTCTTTATGGGCAGCGTGCAATCAGTGAGTTTGATGTGGAGTCTAGGCGATATTGGGTTTGGCAGCATGAGTTACCTAAATCTAATCGCGATAGTGTTTCTTTCTAAACCCGCACTAAGAGCACTACGAGATTATGAAAGACAGGAAAAATTAGGTGTAGATCCAGTGTTCGATCCAAAAGTGGCTGGAGTCGAAAATGCAGAGTTATGGAACGATATTAGTCGTGAGTATCATGAGAAAGGCATCGGTATTGAACAAAAGAATGGTCAAAACAATGGGAAGTTACAGATAAAAGAAGAGGAAAACTAGAAAAAAAAATGGCGGTGAGGGAGGGATTCGAACCCTCGATACGTTGCCGTATACACACTTTCCAGGCGTGCTCCTTCAGCCTCTCGGACACCTCACCGTTTTTTCTAAATCCGTTGCATACCAGAGATAAATCCTGCTGTGCAACGGGGCGCTACTATAGGGAAAATAGCGCCTTGCGTCAACTCCCTATTTATTCTTTTTCTTACTTTTATTACCGTTTAGCTAAATAAAAATCAATTTGATTAATATCTAATCTTAATTGTTGCTGGCTAAGGCAAATCATTTTTTTAATGTTAATAAGAACTGCAAGTATTAATCATAAAAATCGTTAGCCAGTTAACAAAATCCTCAATGAATGTGATCTTGGTTGCGGTATGGACTTGAAAATAAACGCCATTGCGCACACTCTGTTAGAAACCTAAGAGGAGTTGCCATGAATATTTTATTTTACCATCCATTCTTTAATTCAGAACAATGGATTGAAGGCATGCGTGCTAGATTACCACAAGCTAATATTCGCCAATGGGAAAAAGGGGACAACCAAAGCGCAGATTACGCCATGGTGTGGCTGCCACCCTATGAATGCCTTGCAGGGCGCAATGATTTAAAAGGTATTTTTGCATTAGGTGCAGGTGTGGATGCTATCTTAAAGCAAGAACAAGATAAGCCAGGAACATTGCCAGCGGGTGTGCCTGTCATGCGCTTGGAGGACACGGGGATGGCGATTCAAATGGAAGAATATGCCTGTGCTAAGGCCCTTGCATACTTTCGCCGTATGGATGAATACCGCCAATTGCAATCGCAGCGCCAATGGAAGCAACTGCCAGCATATCAACACGAAGAGTTTGTGATTGGTGTGATGGGGGCTGGCGCTTTGGGTCAAGCTGTTGCGAAGCGCTTAGTTAGCTTTGGTTTTCATGTCAGAACGTGGAGCCGCTCCGAGAAACAAATCCCTGACGTAAAAAGTTATTATGGTAATGACCAGTTGTCAGCATTCCTTTCGGGGACGCGCGTGGTCATAAACCTATTGCCGAGCACACCAGAAACGGTTGGGATTTTAAATCAACAGCTGTTCAACCAATTGCAACAAGGTGCTTATGTGATTAACTTAGCCCGCGGTGCGCACTTAATTGAGCAAGACTTACTTTCTGCGCTGGATGCAGGGCAAATCGCGGGTGCTGCGTTAGATGTATTTGCGAGCGAGCCTTTATCCCAAATGCACCCGTTTTGGACGCATCCGCGTATTGCGATTACGCCACATGTGGCTGCATTTACGCAACCCAAAGAAGCTATGGATATGATTGTCAGTAATATCAAACGCATTGAAGCGGGGGAAGCCCCTGCTGGAGTGGTTGATATGGAACGTGGTTATTAATCACCTCTAAATTGATTGCAAGCTACCCGCTTTTTGTTAGCTTGCAATTTCCTTGTGTTTTTCTTCTCTAATACGTTTCCTGTTTTTTCGGTATACTTAGCTTAAGAGCTGAGCCGCAACTGAATATTAAATAGGAAAACTCATATGAACGAATTCTCAATCGTCTGCCGTATTTTAGGGACATTGTTCCAACGCAGCGCTAATGATGATCTCGTCAAACCACTGATGGAATTGATAGCGCAGGATAAATTGAAAGCGTCTTGGCCACTGGAACAGGATGAATTGTGGGCACGTATGGCGAAAGGGATGGATATCAATGCGCTTAGCGCTGACTACCAAGCCATGTTTGTCGGTGAAAATGCAACAGTATCCATGCTTGCCAATGATTATGACGAAGAAGTCACTGAAGCCGAAATCCGTGAGTTTTTAACGGTGAGAGGAATGACCTTAACGGATGCGCCAGTAAGCACATTTGGTGCGTTATTGCTGGCGGCGTCTTGGTTAGAAGACCAAGCCGCAGAAGATGAAACCGCGGCGCAAGAAGAATTATTTGATAGCTACATTCTTAGCTGGTATGGCGCATTTTTAGGGAAAGTTGAAGCCCATGCAACGACAGCTTTTTATCGCACATTAGCCCAAATCGCCCGTGATGCAGTTATTGCACTGCGAGATGAATTAGACTCCGATACTAAAGAAAATTAATTCGTTAGTATGATGAACATATAATCAGTGGCTTTTAAGGCCACTGATTTACCTAAGATTGCCAACTTCTTTTAATATCTCAACATACTCCTGCCAAAAACTGTCAGTTCTCCCAGATAATATAGAGCCGTTTAATCATGTAGATTGCTAATTATTGTTGTTTCAGCCGTAGAATAAGAGGGGCTCTGAGTGAAAAAGTTATTAGTTTTAAAATCATCGATAAATGGTGACCAATCCCATTCTTCCCGTGTTGCAGATGTGATTAAAGATGTATGGGCAAAAAAATTTAGATTGGACACAATAAAAGAAAGAAATCTCGCTCAAGATGCTTTGCCACTCATGGATCAAGATATTTTTGCGGCCTATTACACAGTTCCTGCTCATGAGATGACCGGCAAGCAAATAGAGGCTATTGCGGTATCGGATACGTTAATCGATGAAATAAAAAGCAGTGATATTATCGTCATTGCTGCGCCGATGTATAATTTCTCTTTGCCTAATCAGCTAAAGAATTATTTTGATCTAATCATTCGAGCAGGGTTAACCTTTTCCTATACAGAAACAGGGCGTGTAGGTGCTATTCAAGGTAAGAAAGCCATTATCATTAATACAAGTGGTGGTGTATACCGCTCAGGGGAGAATGATTTTGCGCTACCTTATTTAATCACATTACTCGATTTTATTGGCATCACAGATACGACGACAATAACCATTGATGGTGTAGCAACACAGCCTGAGCTAATTGATGAAAAACACAAGGCAGCGGTTGTACAGATGGATCATTTCATCAATAGTCTGAGTTAAAGACGGATTTGATGTGAAAGTTAGGTAGATAATACAAAAGTGATGCTGTCACGCTTGCTTTGATGCAGTAATAAACTGTGTCGATTAATATTTCTGATTGAATTAAAAAGGCAACAGATTTCCCTGTTGCCTTTAATGCTTTTCTTAATCGAAAAAATTTATGGTGAAAATTAATCCACTAATGGGATGACCAGTTTGCCCGGTTTAATCTCTAGTCCTTTGGCCAATTTTTTAGCGGTCGCTTCAGCGGCGCCGTTATCTGGATTGAGGACATATACTGGTTGCGTTTCGAAGAAAGTTTCAAGGGAGCTATTCAGATAAGGGATCACAGCTGACATAGCGGTATCCATATTTTCTGGAGTGACTTTATAGTTGCTAATATTCAGCTCTTTTAAGTAAATAGACCCAGTTTTAGCATCAAAAATAGGGCGAGCTGTTAAGGTTAAGCTAATTTGTGCTTCAGCTTTGCCGATTAATGAGTCTAACTTAACCGTTGCGTCCCCATTTAAGGCGATTTTCCCCGGTTCACTGCGGCCGATTTCAGATTTTAAATTCACCAGTTGGATATCAGCATCAGCAAGCCCAGAAATACCAACTTTGTGGTCATACTTCACTTTATTAGCAAGGTAACTATTGATTTGTGACTCACTAATACTGAATTCAGATAATTGACTACAGCCCGTTATTAGAGTGATGAAACCAATCATTGTGGCCAATAAAAACTTTTTCATAATGACTCCTTTTACAGTAATACCGCTAGTTTAGCGCATTACTGCCCACTCAACATGACTGTTTCAATTTTTTTACGGTTAAATTGCTTATGCAATGCCCACAGCGTGATAAAACCGATAATCCCCAATAAAAACCAAGGTAATTGTGGCATATTCCATTGATGACCAATGTCGTACATCCAACCGCCACCGGTATAACCGACGGCACCACCTAGGGCGAGGCCGAGGCGGCTAAAGCCCATATAACTGCCACGTGCACGAGGGTCGGCAAGTGATGCGCTGAGTGTTTCCCTTGCTGGGTCAGCTGTCACGGTGCCTAAGTAGAACAGGCAAATCAGCGCAAATAACATATTCAGGGAGGTTGTCATCCCAATCGGGAACATGCTTAAACTCATTAAAAATAAGCCTGCCATCAACCGTTGTTCGAGACGAAAATGTTTTTCACTCCAGCGTGCAATGGGGTAAAGCAAGGTGAGGGAAATAGCTGCTTCAATGGCATACATCCATTTCACCGCCGTCGGTGTTCCCGCTAATTCATTGACAACAATTGGGAACATCAACATCACTTGAACGGAAAGCATAAAGTAACCCGCTAAGGTGACAACATAGGTGACAAACCGTTTGTCCTTTAAAACGCGGTTCATACCCTCTTTGATTGGCGTTCTCACTGTTGAGATCCGATAAGCGGGGAGTAGCCATGCATTGCAGATAGCGGCAATGATAAATACGGCGGCACCAGCCCAGCAGACATAGTGGAAATCATATTGCAGCAGCCAGCTACCAATTAGGGCACCAATAACAGCACCGGCGCTGTCTTGCATCAATAAAAGTGAGTAGAAACGACCACGTTCGTAGGGGCGAGTGAGTTTGATAACCAGCGCTGTTCTGGGAGGGTCAAATAGCGTGCCACCAAGGGCAGAAAGCACGCAAGATAGCCATAGCACCCAAGGGTCGTAAGCCACCGCCATCACAGCAAAGCCACTTGCACGCAAAAGCATGCCGATAACAATCATGGGTTTAGCGCCAAATCGGTCAGCAATGGCGCCACCAAAAATGCCTAAGCCTTGTTGAACAAATTGCCGTAGGCCTAATGCAAAGCCAACCACAACGGCGGCCCAACCTAGCTGGTCAACAAACCGGATTGAAATCAAAGGAAAAACGACAAAAAATCCGAGGACAACCAACATGTTGTCGAGTAAAAGAAAATATTTACCAAGGCTTCTTGCCCGTGACACCTGTGCCATGACACACCATTAAAAAAATAGCTAAGGGGGGAATGTTCTATAATGTTACTTATCAATAATATCAGTATAATAGAGGGCAATAGATGATATTTTTTTATCGAGGATATGCTCGATGATCGATGATTTATTTTTATCGATACAATAGCCGTCATACTTTGTACCGCAGCGTTGTTGGCTGCACTTAGCAACCCTAATCACATACTTTTGTATGCTCATAGGGATAGCTGCGTTTGCCGCCTAGCTGCAATACAAATTATTTAGGCCATTGAATTATTTAAGTCGTCATATTTTACACTGCAGCGTTGTTGGCGACACTTAGCTACCCTGCAAACTTGAATAGCTGAAAATGAAAAAAAGCGAATTCATCTCGCTAAATGGTTGATTTTAGATGCTCATCAATAATAGAGAGTGCTACACTTTATTGCCTAAGTTACGGGTTAACACGCACGGCTAGGAAGCCTAGCTCTCTTAAACTAATAAAGGGTTAACGATGTTTGGTTATCGCTCAAATGTACCCAAGGTACGCCTGCTCACTGATAGAATGATTATTCGTTTGACTTATGAGCGAGATAATTATCGCCTAGCTGACTATTACAGCTTGAATAAAGACTTTCTTATCCCTTGGGAACCAACGCGTGATAACTCCCATTATCAGCCCGCGGGTTGGCAAAACCGTTTGCAAGTGATGAATGAAATGCATCGCGAAGGTAGTGCTTATCATTTTCTTTTATTAGATAAAGAAGAAAACGAAGTGATGGGCGTGGCAAATTTCAGTAATGTCCTACGTGGTTCTTTCCATGCGTGTTATTTAGGGTATTCACTGGGCGAAAAATGGCAGGGGCAGGGCTTAATGTTTGAAGCATTAACCCAAGCAACTCGTTATATGCAACAACATCAAAAAATACATCGTATCATGGCGAACTATATGCCGCATAATATGCGTAGCGGTAATCTATTGACCAAGCTTGGTTTTGAACGTGAAGGTTATGCAAGGCAATATCTGCAAATCAACGGCGAGTGGCGCGATCATGTATTAACGGCGTTAACGGATAATTCGTGGACAACGAACAAAGCGTAAACTCTTAATTTACTTTTCAATCGTAGTCAGTGACTGCCCGCGCTGTTAAACTGATGCGATTGTTTACTTTTAGTCTATCAATCATGAATTTATTAAAATCGCTGGCAGCAGTAAGCTCAATGACCATGATGTCTCGGGTCCTTGGCTTTATTCGCGATGCCATTATTGCTCGGATATTTGGCGCAGGCGCCGCTGCCGATGCCTTTTTTGTGGCGTTTAAACTGCCAAACCTGTTACGTCGAATTTTTGCCGAAGGGGCCTTTTCTCAAGCGTTCGTTCCTATATTAGCAGAATATAAAAATCAACAAGGTGAAGAAGCGACTCGCACGTTTGTCGCTTATATTGCAGGAATGCTAACCCTTGCTTTAGCAATAGTTACCGTGCTGGGTATGATTGCGGCACCTTGGATTATCTATGTAACGGCTCCCGGCTTTACGGATGATGCGGATAAATTCGTTTTAACAACTGACCTTCTGCGAGTCACATTTCCCTATATTTTTCTGATTTCACTCGCCTCCCTTGCTGGGGCAATCCTCAATACGTGGAACCGTTTCTCAGTACCTGCGTTTGCCCCCACATTACTGAATGTGAGCATGATCATTTTTGCTGCCTTTGCCGCGCCGTACTTTGACCCGCCAATTATGTCGCTAGCGTGGGCGGTGTTAGTAGGGGGCGTGCTGCAATTGGTGTATCAGCTTCCTCATTTAAAGAAAATTGGCATGTTAGTGTTACCGCGCCTTTCGTTTCATGATAGCGGTGTTTGGCGTGTGATGAAAATGATGGGGCCTGCGATTATCGGCGTGTCAGTCGCACAAATCTCATTAATTATTAACACCATATTTGCATCATTCTTACAGTCAGGGTCTGTTTCGTGGATGTATTATGCGGACCGATTGATGGAGTTACCCTCTGGTGTGCTTGGCGTAGCATTGGGAACAATTTTACTGCCCTCCCTCGCAAAAAGTTTTACGAGCGGAAACCAAAATGAATATCGTCAATTAATGGATTGGGGGCTGCGTCTTTGTCTGTTATTAGCATTACCGTGTGCCCTTGGTTTGGCCATTTTATCGGAAGCGTTGACTGTCTCATTATTCCAGTATGGTAACTTTACGGCTCATGACTCGCTAATGACGCAATATGCATTGATTGCCTACTGCGTGGGTTTAACAGGCATGATTTTAGTGAAAATTTTAGCGCCAGGCTTCTATTCCCGCCAAGATATCCGTACACCCGTTAAAATTGCGATTGTGACCTTAATTTTGACGCAAATAATGAACTTAGTCTTTATCGGGCCTTTGCAGCATGCGGGCTTAGCATTATCTATTGGCCTAGCAGCCTGTTTTAATGCGGGTGTTCTGTACTGGCAATTACGCAAGCAAGATATTTTTCAACCACTCGCGGGTTGGAAAGGTTTCCTATTAAAATTATTCATCGCGTTAGTGGTGATGGGCGCAGTGCTGTTTGGTGTGTTGCATTTTATGCCATCTTGGCAGGAAGGCAATATGCTAATGCGTATGCTGCGTTTAATTGGCGTGGTGATTGTTGGAGCTGGAAGCTATTTTGTTGCTTTATATGTGCTGGGTTTCCGACCACGGGATTTTATGAAGAGAAGCATTGCATAATACGTTAAAAAATAAGTAAATTTCATAAAAGCCCATTAATTTGGGCTTTTTTGTCTCGAAATTCTATCGTTTTAAACCCCATTGTATTTTCTATCCATTTCCAATTTTTTCATCTCTTTTAATAATTCCTCAATTAATAATATCATGATTATTTTATTATATATCAAGTAATTGTTTTTATTGATAAAAATAACCTTCATTGTTTGTTTTACGGTATATTTGATGCGCGCTTGTTTTTTATCAATAAAGCGTAGGAGGCCACTAGAAATTGGCATAAATAGAGCGTTGACCAATGTCAACGTTTTTGGTTATAGTGTATTTATCGGAGGGCGATGAAAAAACATCCGAATAAGCATGTTCAAGCAGCCATTGAATATGCGATTGCTAACGGCTGGTTTTGGGTGAGTGCAGGGAGTTCATCACATACATTTTGTAAATTACGTTGTGGTAACGCTGTTGATGAGCACAAAACACATATGATGAGCGTTTGGTCAACACCAAGAGTAATGGAAAACCATGCCAAGCAGATCATCCGGAAAGTGGATCACTGTATTGCACTTTCGAAATAATTATAGCGGCTTAGGCCGCTTATTAGATAAAAAACAGAATAAGGAGCTTTGATGGCGCAACACACATTCACATTAACACTTTCTGGGGTAACGGTAGATACGATGGGCTTAGAAGATGCCTTATTTACGGCAGGCTGTGATGATGCCTTGGTTTACTACTATGGTAATTCCGTTTATTTAGAGTTTGATAGAGAGGCAAGTTCACTGGATGCAGCTATTGAAACGGCAATTGCTGATATTGAGAGCGCCGAAATCTCAATGCAAGTGGTATCCGTTGATAGCACGCTGGTTGGTTTAAGTGATATTGCAGAGTTAGCAGGTTTAACACGCCAAGCGGTTGCATTATTAAAAGATGGAACGAGAGGCAAAGGCAATTTTCCAGCTCCAGTGCAACGTTTAAGTGGCAACTCACCTTTGTGGGATTGGGCTAGTGTGGCTAGGTGGTTAAAGGATAATAAACGTTTAGGGCATGACCCTGAACTTTGTGAAAAAGCAAAAACATTGTGTAAGTGGAATCTAGTCTTACAAAATTGTGCGAATGAAAACGTTGAAGAAATACAGACTTTGACGCAAAAGTTACTTACGCGACGAAAAGAAAAACAGCCCACGGAGGCGAGCTGTTAATCAAATAACGAAAAAATAATTACATTCTTTCGACGGTTTCGATACCTAGTGTATCTAGACCTGTTTTTAAGGTTTTTTGCGTTAACGCGGCTAATTTTAAGCGGCTTTGGCGTACGGCTTCATCTTCTGTTGATAAAATCGGGCAATGTTCGTAGAAACCAGAGAATAAACCAGCCAGTTCGTACAGGTAAGCACACATAACGTGTGGGGTGCCATCACGTGCAACCGTGAGAATGGTTTCTTCAAACTGCAATAAACGTGTTGCTAGTGCGATTTCACGCGGGTCTTGCAGTGAAATAGGTAGCGTGAGATCTGCTTGCGTTAAGTTGGCTTTTTTGAAGATAGAGGCAACACGGGTATACGCATATTGCATATAAGGTGCAGTGTTTCCTTCAAACGCTAACATGTTATCCCAATCGAAGATGTAGTCCGTGGTTCTATTTTTCGACAGATCCGCATATTTCACGGCACCGATACCAACGACATTTGCCACATTCTGTAACTCATCTTCTGGCATGTCAGGGTTTTTCTCGCGGATCAGTGCTTGCGCACGTTCAACGGCTTCATCTAACAAATCAGATAGGCGAACAGTGCCGCCAGTACGGGTTTTAAATGGTTTACCATCTTTACCTAACATCATACCAAACATGTGATGTTCGAGAGCCATTGACTCTGGAATATAACCTGCTTTACGGACGATAGTCCAAGCTTGCATCAAGTGTTGGTGCTGACGTGAATCGATATAATAGAGTGAGCGATCAGCATGAAGTGTTTCATGACGGTATTTCGCACAAGCAATGTCAGTCGTGGTGTATAAGAAGCCGCCGTCTTTCTTCTGGACAATGACGCCCATCGGTTCGCCTTCTTTATTTTTAAATTCATCAAGGAAAACGACCGTTGCGCCTTCACTTTCAACGGCTAACCCTTTCGCTTTTAAATCCGCGACGATACCCGGTAACATGCTGTTATATAAGCTTTCACCCATGACATCATCTTCTGTTAACGTCACGTTTAATCGTTGATAGGTTTCTTGGTTCTGCTTCATCGTGATATCAACGAGCTTACGCCACATTGCACGGCAGTATTCATCACCAGATTGCAGTTTTACAACATAGCCACGTGCGCGCACTGCGAATTCTTCATCTTCGTCATAGTGTTTTTTGGCTTCGCGATAAAACTCTTCCAGATCAGCCAGCGCCATATCATTGGCATTTTCATTTTGCACTTTTTCAAGATAGGCAATCAACATGCCGAACTGGGTTCCCCAGTCGCCAACGTGGTTAGCGCGGATCACGCGATGGCCGATAAATTCTTGGGTGCGCGCTGCTGCATCACCAATAATGGTTGAACGCAGGTGACCTACGTGCATTTGTTTTGCTACGTTAGGGGCGGAATAGTCGATAACAATGGTTTCGGCTTTTACTGGTGCAAGGCCTAAACGTTGGGATGCAAGCGCTTCTTCAACGTGTTTTTCAATCCACGAAGGTTCAAGGAAGATATTAATAAAGCCAGGCCCTGCAATTTCAACTTTGCTGGCAATGCCGTCTAAATCTAAGTGAGTGAGAATTTGTTCAGCGAGTTGTCGTGGTGGCATCCCCAGTTTTTTAGCCGCGCCCATCACGCCATTGGCTTGATAATCACCAAACTGTGCTTTAGCGGATTGACGCACGAGCGCATCACTGTCAGCTGGAGCACCCGCTGCAAGCATTGCAGCACTAATTTTATCTGAAAGAATCGCCTGAATATTCACTGAATTACCTTAAATTACCAACATAGTTACCACATTGTGCCATCACATGCGAAGAACTAAAAGGTGGAAGAGAAAAATCGGCAGGTTTTATACCATATTTTGGGGGAGTCATGCTACAGTCAGCGCCATTGTTTAGCGAATGAGTAGATAAAAAGAGGTTTTTGTTGTGCTGCCATTTTGTGACGTTCCACAATTAAACGATTTATGGGAAGACTTACCTAAATTTACCGACCAATTACAAGCAATGGCGCGAGTGCTTGATTTATCATTAACGGATTACGTTATTGACCACATTTCAATGCGTTGTCATCACCTTGAAACTGCCTTGCGTTGGCATGAGGGGTTACAGCAATGCAGTCAGCTTATTTCCGATAACATCATCAATGGCAGGCCAATTCGCTTGTATGAGCTTGACGAACCTTTGCAAATTGCTGGGCAAGACGTATTTATTATCGAATTACCGTTTCCTAAAGATAAAAAATACCCACAAGAAAGCTGGGAACACATTGAAATGGTGATTGATGTACCGCCAACTAAACTGGAGGAAACTGCGCGAGCCTTGTTACCTAAGCTGTTACCTGCAGGGTTTAGTATAAAAGTGAGTCAACCTAAAGGTCAGCAAGAACGATTGCCTAATCCAACATTGGCAGTATCAAATGGCAGCATAACCGTTAAATACCATCCATTTTCGCTAAAAAAGATAATTGAAAGTGAAAAATAAGTGATGCAATTAACGTTATTGATCAATAATGCCAGTGTTTTTTTCGGGGTGTGATATCCATCCGATAACATTTTTTAATAAATGGCATTATTCGAAACGGAATCAACAATGAATATTCTACCCCTATCTATTTGTATTAGGGGAATTTAAAGCATGGGCTTTATTACCACAGTTGGAGGTAATCATGGCAAAACTGGAAATTTGCTGTTTCGGAATTGAATGTGCTCAAGTGGCGCAAGAATACGGGGCTGACCGTATCGAATTATGCTCTGGTGCTGCAGATGGCGGTTTAACACCAAGCTATGGCTATCTGAAATTAGCAAGGGAAAAACTTCACATTCCAGTTCATCCTATTATTCGTCCTCGTGGTGGTGATTTTTGCTATAACGTCAGTGAGTTTGACGTTATTCGTGAAGATTTAATCATGATTAAGGAAATGGGGTTTCCGGGGGCTGTCATTGGTATTCTTGATAGCGAAGGGCGTATTGATATTAACCGCATGCATGGCTTGATGGAAATCGCTAAAGGAATGAATATTACTTTCCATCGCGCGTTTGATATGTGTATTAATCCACTCCTTGCCTTAGAGCAACTAAATGAATTGGGCGTGGCGCGAATTCTGACTTCAGGCCAACAGCAAAGTGCTGAATTAGGCTTGCCATTATTAAAAGAATTGCACGAAAAAAGCCAAGAAATCAATGGCCCAAAAATTATGGCGGGAGCAGGGGTTCGTTTAGCTAATTTAAGCAAGTTTATGGAGATTGGGCTAGCAGAGGTACATAGCTCAGCGGGCAAAACAGTGCCTTCAACCATGAATTACCGCAAGGTCGGCGTGACGATGGCGTCTAATAGCGAAACGGATGAGTTCACGCATTACTGCGTTGATGGGCCAACAGTGGAAGCCATGAAAGACTTTATTTCTATCACGGAAAAAGTGTTGGCTTAGTACAGTGCACCATAAGAAAGTAAAGGAGAAACCTGTTTTAGGTTTCTCTTTCTTTTGTTCAATACAATTTGGGTTTCCCACAAACAAAAGTAGTAACGCTATAATTTCTATAAATATTCTCTATTAGTTATCTTCCTTGCAATAGTCAATTATGCGCCAAAATCAAATAAAATGTGTGGATTATTTGGTTTATGTAGACAACATATTCACAAACTCGCCTTGGTTGATGCACATCAATTAACCACATGAAATACATGCCTATTATCTTATTATTATAAAAATATATTTTTTAGTTAATTTAATAATAATTAGAAGGTAGCAATGTAATGATTAATCACTTTGGAAAGAAAACGTTAAGCAGGAGGCGATTTATTCAAGCTTCTGCTTCAGCCGCAACAGCAACTGCTGTCGCAAGTTCTATCTCATTACCCTTCATGACACAAGCCGCACCAATCGTTAAAACTCAGCCAGATGAAATAAATGAAAAAATCAAATATAGCGCTTGTTTAGTTAACTGTGGTAGTCGTTGCCCACTAAAAGTGCATGTCAAAGACGATGTTATTACGCGCATCTCTAATGAAACGATGTATGACGATAGTCAATTTGGTTTGCATCAGATACGCCCATGCTTAAGGGGGCGTTCGGTACGTTGGAAAACGTATAATCCAGACAGAATAAAATACCCGATGATACGTGTAGGGAAGCGAGGAGAAGGCAAATTCAAGCGTATTAGCTGGGATGAAGCGACGACTATCGTTGCTGAAAAATTAAAAGAAACAATAAATAAATATGGCAATGAAGCGATTTATTACCAATATGGTTCTGGTTCAACAGGGGCTAATTTACAAGGGCGGAATGCCTGTAAACGCCTGTTAAATCAATTAGGTGGTTTTCTTGATCAACATGGAACGTATTCAACGGCGCAGATAAACGGCGTGATCCCCTATGTGTATGGCAAGCTGGATGACTCCTTGTTATCTGAAATTGCCAATAGTGATCTGGTCGTTATGTTTGGGCACAACATTGCGGAAACACGGATGTCAGGTGGTGGGCAATTTTATGAAACCTTGCAAGCGTTAGAAAAAAGTAAAGCCAAGGTGATTATTATTGACCCTCGTCGAACCGACAGTGTGACCACGTTAGGGGCGGAGTGGGTACCCATTTACCCCGGCACGGATGGTGCACTAGTTGCTGCCATTATCCATACATTAGTTAAAGAAGAATTAACGGATGAAGCCTTTCTTGCTCAATATTGTGTTGGGTGGGATAGCAAAACATTACCTGACTCATCCCCTGAAAATGCATCATACAAAGACTATATTTTAGGGCTTGGTGACGACGGAATCGAAAAAACACCTGAGTGGGCGAGCCAGATAACAGGGGTATCACCAACACGTATTATCCAATTGGCGCGTGAGTTAGGAACAGCCAAAGCGGCTTGGATTTCACAAGGTTGGGGCCTACAAAGAACGGCTTCAGGGGAACAAGCTGCGCGAGCAGTGATGATGTTGCCTATTGTGACGGGGAATATTGGACGGGCAGGGACGAATGCAGGGGGATGGGGCGGAAATGTCGCTTACCCAGTTCCTGGATTTGCGATTCCAAACCCTGTAAAAACCAAAATTCCGTGCTTTATGTGGACAGATGCCATTTCCCGTGGAACCGAAATGACGGCGAAAAACGCCACATTATTAGGCAAAGAAAAACTCGAAACTAATGTGAAATTTCTTTGGCATTACGCCAGTAATGTGACGGGAAATCAGCACTCAGATTTAAATAAAACCCATAAGATTTTGGCGGATGAATCACTCTGTGAATTTATTCTTGTGTGGGATATTCACATGACGCCATCCACAAACTATGCAGATTTAATTTTACCGGATGTGAGCAGCGTTGAATCAAATGATTTAATCAATAACTCTTATGCCAGCGGGGCATATCATTATGCCATACGCTTGCAAAATGCCATTACACCTTTATGGGAATGTCGCCAATCTTATGATGTGTTAGCAGATATTGCTGAAAAACTAGGAATCAAAGACCAGTTTACAGAAGGGCGAACGCATGAGCAGTGGATAGAGCATTGTTATAACCAAATGCGAGAAAAAAATCCGCAGTTACCGACATTTGAAGAAACAAATGACATGGGGATTGTCGATAGAAAACTGGCGAACAGTGCAGATTATATTGCCTTGAAGTCTTTTAGAGATGCACCAACAGAAAACCCACTACCAACACCATCAGGTAAAATTGAAATTTATTCTGAGCGTTTGGCGAAGATTGCCCAAGAGTGGGAATACCCAGATGATCAACGCATTCCTGCCGTACCAGAATATTGTGTGAATACCGAAGGGGTTGAAAATACACAAGCAAGGGAAAAATATCCGCTACAAATGACAGGCTTTCACGATAAAGGCCATGCTCACTCATCTTACTTTAATGTTGCCGTATTACGAGAGGCAGTACCCCACCAATATTGGATAAACCCAATTGATGCAGCGACTCGTGGCATTCAAGATGGAAATATTACTGAGATTTTTAATGATAGAGGGCGTATCAAAATAAAGGCGAGGGTGACTGCGAGGGTTCTACCGGGCGTGATTGCCGTTCCGCAAGGGGCATGGCGTGAACTCGATAGCGAAGGGGTTGATATTGGCGGTTGTATTAACACGTTAACAACTCAACAGCCTTCGGCTTTAGTGAAAGGCAATCCTCAACATACTAACCTCGTTGATGTGAAACGCGCATAAGGAGTGGCAAATGAAACAGTATGGTTTTTATTTTGACTCGACCAAATGCACGGGATGTAAAACCTGTCAGGTGAGCTGTAAAGACGAAAAGGATTTAGACCTTGGCCCTAAATTTCGCCGTGTTTACGAATTTGGTGGAGGGAGTTGGCAGCAACAAGACGGCATTTGGCAACAAAATGTGTATAGCTATTATTTGTCAATCTCATGTAATCACTGCTCAAACCCAACGTGTGTCGAGGGGTGCCCAACGGGTGCAATGCATAAACGAGAGCAAGATGGTTTAGTGGTTGTCGACCAAACCATTTGTGTTGGCTGCCGTTATTGCGAATTACGTTGCCCTTACGGTGCGCCGCAATATGATGAAAAGAAAAAGTTGATGAGCAAATGTGATGGCTGTTATGAACGGGTTGAAAAAGGCATGAAGCCTGTGTGTGTCGAGTCGTGCCCGCAACGTGCGTTAGATTTTGATGATATTAACGTGTTACGAGAACGCCATGGCAAAATCAGTGGGATTGCCCCAATGCCAGACCCAAGTTTAACAAATCCCAATATCGTCATTAAGCCACATAAAGATGCTAAGCCATCGGGTGATAAAAGCGGCACATTACAAAACCCTGCGGAGGTCTAACATGCACGAACTTCCTCTTGTCTTTTTTACGGTGTTTGGTCAGTCCGCAGCAGGGCTTTACCTGTTCGCTTATTTAAGCAAACGAGTCGGTTGGTCAAGCAGTGAACAACTGCGTAGCGCTAACATGCTGGCCTTTGTGTTGATGCTTATTGCATTAATTATTGGTAGCTTGCATGTGGGGCAACCGTTGCGCTTCTTTAATATGTTGTTAGGTGTAGGGCGTTCACCAATGAGTAACGAAGCCCTATTAAGCGGGATTTTTGTTGCCTTTGGTGCGGGTATTGTCTTTTTTACGTTGTTTGTCAAAAATATGATGCTACGCGAAGTGTGTAATGTGGGCGCAATTATTTTTGGACTCGCATTCACTTGGTCAATACCGCAAGTTTATAACATTGAAACAGTTGCTAATTGGTTTACAGTTTTCACAACGCTACAAATGTGGATGACACTGTTTGTTGGCGGTGGGGCACTGGCGATTTTAATGGGGGCACAGCGACTTGGTTCGATGGCATTCCTGCTTGGTGCAGTGATTATTTTCGCCACAAGAGCCGCCTATATCTCATTTCTCGGTGAAACAGGGCCTGAGCTTAGTGGTGAGCAAGCTGGTTTTTGGGCATTCCAGTTAGTGGTTATTGCGGTGATGCTTTTTATTTACCCTGCACTGTTATACCGAGGCCGTAATTCGGTTTTCATACTGGGGATTTGTGCACTAGCGGTGATCGTTGCCGAATTATCTGGGCGAGTTGCATTTTATAACTTATGGCAGATAACAATGTAATGTTCGAATGATTAGATGTGCCTATTGGTTATACCGATAGGCACGTTATTTGTTATGGCTTACGTGCAACTAAAATTGCACGTAATGGAGCAGGGTAACCTTCAATGGTCTTAGTTTGATCATTCGGGTCTAAAAATTCGGCGAGTGAGTCTGTCTTCATCCATTGCGTTCGGCGCTGTTCTTCTAACGAGGTCACCGCTTGGTCAACAATACGCACATCAACAAAACCGCATTTTTCTAACCATACTTTAAGCATTTTAGCGGAAGGAATAAAATAGACATTACGCATTTGGGCGTAGCGGTCACCTGGGATAAGGCATTGAAATTCATCGCCTTCAACCACTAAGCTTTCAAGCACTAATTCACCTTCACTTACCAACTGGTTTTTCAATTGCCATAAGTGATCAAGTGGGGAACGACGATGATACAGAACCCCCATAGAAAATACGGTATCAAAGGCTTTTAACTCAGGAAGTTGTTCAATACCAAGGGGTAATAAATGTGCCCGTTGGTCATCCACCAATAACTTTCTAACGGCTTCAAATTGGCATAAAAAAAGCTCTGTAGGGTCAATGCCGACAACAAGTTTGGCTTCTTGCCCTAACATACGCCACATATGGTATCCACTGCCACAGCCAACATCTAACACATATCGGTCTTTTAGTGATGAAATATGCGGTAAAACGCGATCCCATTTCCAATCGGAACGCCATTCGGTATCAATATTGACGCCATAAAGGGAAAACGGGCCTTTACGCCATGGCATTAATTGCTCAAGGATATTATTCAAACGGCGTACTTCGCCAGAGGTAAGTTCAGGCTCGCGAGTTGCGGTCACGCTGTTGACTAAGTCCAGATGAGTTGGGTGCATAACAGGCAAATTATCGAGCATTTTTTCCCATGAGGAAAAACCACCGTGTAAACCTTGTTTTTTCCAC
Organism: Providencia sp.; assembly: GCF_040396775.1. Classification (GTDB taxonomy): domain Bacteria; phylum Pseudomonadota; class Gammaproteobacteria; order Enterobacterales; family Enterobacteriaceae; genus Providencia. Next base: position 506,287 of record NZ_JBEBNT010000001.1, on the reverse strand, counting down.
TCGGCTAATTGCGCAGGTAAGGTTTCTAACCAATGGCTTAATGGGCCAATGGCAATTTGTTGGTAAAAACGACCAAAATCAATCATCTTTAAACCCCTTTAAGCGCTAACAGTGAGCCGAAATTAAAACATTGGAACCACACTTCGCAGTGGCTAAACCCAACCTGTTTTAGGCGTGCTTTGTGAGTTTCAACGGAGTCAGTCAACATCACGTTTTCTAGCATGCTGCGTTTCTGGCTGATTTCGAGCTCGCTATAGCCATTCGCGCGTTTGAAATCATGGTGCATATTGAATAGCAACTCACCTATCTCGTTGTCCTCAAAATTAAACTTTTCGGAAAGTACCAAAATGCCACCAGGCTGTAATCCACGATAAATTTTTTCGAGCAATAACAAGCGGTCATCAGGGTTAAGGAATTGCAAAGTAAAATTGAGCACAACCATTGATGCATTTTCAATATTGACGTCGCGAATATCACCTTCGATAACCTCAACAGGGGTTTCTGCACGGTAGGCATCAATATGGCGCCGGCATCGTTCCACCATTGCAGGGGAGTTATCAATAGCAATTATTTTGCTATTTTCAACGGCAATATTGCGCCGAATAGAAAGCGTTGCCGCACCCAATGAGCAGCCCAAATCATAGACGTGACTGCTTGGTTTTACAAAACGGCCTGCAAGCATGCCAATCATGGTAATAATATTGGAATAACCCGGCACAGAGCGCTGGATCATATCGGGAAAAACTTCGGCGACTTTTTCATCAAATTGCCAATCACCAAGATTAGCAATCGGTGCGGAAAAAAGACTGTCTTTATGGTTAGGATCCTGACTGGACATAAGTTCTGTATTAATAAGCAAACAAAAGTAGTGGAGGATTGTACCAGAAAGGTGACGTAGTGAAAATCAATCCATTGAGAATGAAATAATGAGGCGGCACATTAGGTTGTGCCGTAGAAAGCGGTTAAAGATTGAATGACACGATTTGTAGCCACGGTAGGTAATAAGTATTCGCAATAACCATTAATGCCATCGAAAGATAAGTAGCAACCATACCCGAGCGGCGGTAAGAATGGTCATGGTTTTTTAAGCCATAAGAGTGAAGTAACCGACCTGCAATTAAAATTAGGCCACAAATGTGGATCATCCAAACTTGCGCACCGTTCATCTCCATTAAAAGCAACAAAATAAGGGAAATAGGAATGTATTCAATGGCATTACCATGAACACGGATTGCGGTTTGTAGTTCATAAAAACCACCATCACCATAGGCTATACGGTACTGGTTACGTAGCTTCACAACATTTAAGGATAATCTAAGCAGCAGTAAGGCACCCAGTACAGCGTACAAAGAGCTGACCATTTTTTACTCCACCATAAAACGAATCAAATTATGAAAACACCTAAAAATATAAGTTATAGTAATGGGTATTGACGATATTTTGTAAATTGTAAATCCTAAAATGCCGTTCGACAAATGAATTCACAACTTTTTTGGGTAATCACGCAGGGTTATTTGACTAAACCATCTTGTTTAAGTTGGGTGAGAACAGCGGCGGCGGTTGTGGAGCAACGTGGTAAATCTTCACTGGTAAACCATGCTAATTCCGCAATTTCAGCGGCGGGCTGTGGTTTTCCTTGGTAATCTGCAAAGTAGCAACGAATTCGCACTTGCGTCCCGTCTTTTTTCCCATCGGCTAGCCCCAAGAATTCGCCATAAAAACGAATTGTGGAGATATCTAGCTGTAACGTTAATTCTTCTTCAGTCTCGCGATATAAAGCTTGCTCATCGCTTTCGCCTTGCTCCCGTTTCCCGCCCGGGATGTAAAATAAGCTTTTATTGTAAGAACGCACCATGGCAACTTTATTTTCAGATAAGGCAATTAACCCAAGCTTATCAATAATTTTATCACTCATAATTTCGCCACTCTTGTTATTTTCGATGGTTATTTTAATCAATTTGGTTGTCATAAAATAAAGTCATTAAGCGGGTAATAGACCTACTTAATGACTATCAAGAATTAAAATTTATTTCTTTTCAACGATTTTTACAAGTTCATAGCGGATACTAGGTGCATCTGCTGGTGGGTTTGGTACATCAAATTGTTTAACTTGTAAGATATAAGAGAAGCCCGGCTGATATTCAAAACCTTGAATAGAGCTGTAGAATAATTGCCAGTCATCATTCGGGTTTTCTTTAACTTTCATACATTTCATTGGGGCAACACCCACACAGTCTGCGAGTGTAGAATCAACATAAAATGTTTTATTGTTATCAATATCTGCGGTTTTCGCGGTTTGGCATCCAACCAGTAACATCAGCATAGATGAAGCAAGTAACAGTTTTTTCATGTGCAATCCTTAAGCGGCAGACGATGATTAATTAGGTTTATTACCTAGCTGACGGGATTATAGCAAACAGAAAAAGGTAACAATTCCTAAATCGACCTAATAACCGAAATGAATACGTTGTTTAGAATAAAAAATAGGGCAAATGTCATATGGCGCAAGGTTTGTATTCTTTTTGTACAGCAGTAAGTAAATATAGAAATAAACCTTTGCTGCAATATATACATGGCGTCTTTAGTCCCTTAAAATCAATTCAACCATATTCTTCATTTATTCCTATCTAGGGTTGATAATTTTATTGGGATTGATTAATCATCGTAAAATTGATGAAAATATGATTAAAAACAAAATGATTTAGGCGATAAGCGGTATTCGCAACTATTTGTCTAACAGAATTTCCTGTATAATGTCTGCCTTTTTGACATTCTGAATTTTCAGCCCGTGTTTCGCCAATAGGGTTCAGCAAAATGCCAAAATCCCGCAGCAAGCAAAAGCACAACAGCTGAGTAAAAGGATATTGTATGCGTACTAATTATTGTGGGCAGTTAAACATCGCTCACGAAGGCCAACAGGTCACTCTTTGTGGATGGGTAAACCGCCGTCGCGACTTAGGTGGTTTGATTTTTATCGATATGCGTGACCGTGAAGGCATCGTTCAAGTTTTCTTCGATCCGGATCGTAAAGACATATTTGAAAAAGCGTCAGAGCTGCGTAATGAGTTCTGTATCCAAATCACAGGGACAGTACGCGCGCGTCCAGATAGCCAGAAAAATAAAGATATGGCGACTGGGGAAATTGAAATTTTTGCACAAGAGCTTCATGTATTCAATAAATCAGAACCATTGCCGCTTGATAGCAACCAAACGAATACGGAAGAACGCCGCTTAAAATACCGTTATTTAGATTTACGTCGCCCAGAGATGTCTGAGCGCTTACGTACTCGTGCGAAAATCACCAGCTTTGTTCGTAACTTCATGGACACAGAAGGTTTTGTTGACGTTGAAACGCCAATGTTAACCAAAGCAACCCCTGAAGGTGCTCGTGACTATTTAGTCCCAAGTCGTGTTCATAAAGGTAAATTTTACGCGCTGCCACAATCTCCACAACTGTTTAAACAGTTACTGATGATGTCTGGCTTTGACCGCTATTATCAAATCGTAAAATGTTTCCGTGATGAAGATTTACGTGCTGACCGTCAACCTGAATTTACCCAAATCGACGTTGAAACCTCATTTATGACCGCAGAGCAAGTGCGCGAAATCATGGAACGCATGATCCGCAACCTGTGGTTAGATGTGAAAAACGTCGATTTAGGCGACTTCCCAATCATGACGTTTGCAGAAGCGATGCGCCGTTATGGTTCAGATAAACCAGACCTTCGTAACCCAATGGAGCTGGTGGATGTTGCTGATATCGTTAAAGATGTTGAGTTTGCAGTATTCTCTGGCCCTGCGAATGACCTGAAAGGCCGTGTTGCCGCATTAAAAGTGCCGGGTGGCGCAGCAATGACCCGTAAGCAAATTGACGAATATGGCCAATTTGTCGGTATTTATGGTGCGAAAGGCTTGGCTTGGATGAAAGTCAATGAGCGTGCTAAAGGCTTAGAAGGTATTCAAAGCCCAGTGGCGAAATTCCTCAGTGAAGAGGTGATTAACCAACTGTTAGACCGTACTGGTGCAGCAGATGGCGATATCATTCTATTCGGTGCGGGTGCGAAAAATGTCGTTACCGACTCTATGGGCGCACTACGCTTGAAAGTGGGTCGTGATTTTGAACTGACAAACTTAAACAGCTGGCAGCCTCTGTGGGTTATCGACTTCCCAATGTTTGAAGAAAATGGGGAAGGTGGCTTAACAGCGATGCACCATCCATTCACATCGCCGAAAGATTTCTCGCCAGAAGAGCTGGCTGCTAGACCTGAAGACGCAGTTGCCAACGCTTACGATATGGTGATCAACGGTTATGAAGTGGGTGGAGGTTCTGTGCGTATCCACCGCAATGAAATGCAACAAACTGTGTTTAGCATTTTAGGGATTAATGAAGAAGACCAGCGTGAGAAATTTGGTTTCTTATTAGATGCGCTGAAATACGGCACACCACCACACGCAGGTTTAGCATTTGGCCTTGACCGTTTAGTGATGCTGTTGACTGGAACAGATAACATTCGTGATGTTATTGCCTTCCCGAAAACAACGGCTGCGGCATGCTTAATGACCAATGCGCCAAGCCATGCAAATCCAGACTCATTGACCGAGCTGGCGATTGCTGTTGTGGCGAAAGACGAAGAGTAAAACGGCGAATGACTGCATTTAAGCGCCCTGAATCGGTATTAGTCATTATTGTGGCTGAAACAAGCGGTCGGGTGCTAATGCTACGGCGTAAAGATGATCCAGACTTTTGGCAGTCCGTGACTGGAAGTCTGGAATCTAACGAAAAACCGTATGAAACGGCGTGTCGTGAAATCAAAGAAGAGACAGGTTTTGACATCGAACAAAACGATATACAAGACTTGTCCCATAGCATCATCTTTGAAATTTTTCCGCATTTCAGGCATCGTTATGCACCTGATGTAACGCATTGCAAAGAGCACTGGTTTAAAATGGTGCTTGATGAAGAACACATGCCATTACTGACTGAACATACTGAATTTCGTTGGTTAAGCCCAAATGAAGCGGCGAAACTCACTAAATCATGGAGTAACAGTCAGGCTATTTTAGAATTTGCTAATTAATTATTGTATTGACGTTTTTGGAGATATTTCATGGCAGGTCATAGTAAATGGGCCAATACCAAACACCGTAAAGCAGCCCAAGATTCTAAGCGCGGTAAGATTTTTACAAAAATTATTCGTGAGCTCGTCACCGCTGCACGTTTAGGTGGTGGCGATACTGGCACTAACCCACGTTTACGTGCCGCAGTGGACAAAGCATTATCAAATAACATGACTCGTGACACCTTAAACCGTGCAATTGCACGCGGTGTGGGTAATGATGAAAATGATAATATGGAAACCATCATTTATGAAGGTTATGGCCCTGGTGGTACAGCCGTTATGGTTGAATGCTTAAGTGACAACCGTAACCGTACCGTATCTGAAGTGCGCCACGCGTTCACCAAAACAGGTGGTAACCTAGGAACGGATGGTTCTGTCTCTTATTTATTCACCAAACGTGGCGTGATTACGTATGCACCGGGTGTGGATGAAGACGCATTGATGGAAGCGGCGCTTGAAGCCGGTGCTGATGACGTTGAAACTTATGACGATGGTGCGATTGATGTTTACACCACATTTGAGACGTTTGGTACTGTTAAAGATGCATTAGATGCAGCAGGCTTTACTAGCGAAGCGGCTGAAGTTTCGATGATCCCATCGATCACCGCAGAACTTGACGCAGAAACAGCGCCAAAATTGATGCGCCTTATCGACATGTTAGAGGACTCTGACGACGTTCAAGAAGTTTACCATAACGGTGATATTTCTGACGAAGTTGCAGCGACACTGTAATCAGTGGCGTACTATTTTACATCTGTAATTTAGTCCCTCCGCGTAGAGAAAGCGGGCTGACGCAGCCTGCTTTCTCTAACGCCTTTGTTTTTTCTTCTTCTATACTTTTTGTATATCCCTTGCTTAACACGAAGAATCAAATGGCTATTTAATTGAAATAGATAGTATTATGCTGCTAAGTAATATCATGAATAACGAGCAATAAATATTAAGAGGCATAAATCGATTCTTTATGGCAATTATATTAGGAATTGACCCCGGTTCTCGCGTCACCGGTTATGGCGTCATTCGCCAACAAGGCAGGCAATTACTGTATTTAGGCAGTGGCTGCATTCGCACACAAGTTGATGATTTACCAAGTCGTCTGCAACGTATTTATGCGGGGGTCTCGGAAATTATCACCCAATATCAGCCAGATGTTCTTTCAATAGAACAAGTTTTTATGGCAAAAAACCCAGATTCAGCGCTCAAATTAGGCCAAGCTCGCGGGGTGGCGATTGTCGCAGCAGCAAATTTAAGCATTCCTGTATTTGAATATGCGGCTCGTCAAGTGAAACAAACGGTTGTGGGCACTGGGGCGGCTGAAAAAAGTCAAGTACAACATATGGTTAAATCGATTCTTAAGCTATCCGCTAACCCACAGTCTGATGCGGCGGATGCACTGGCGATCGCGATTACGCACTGTCACTTTAATCAGAACTTATTAAAAGTGGGCGATCCGCGTTTGGTATTAACGCGTGGGCGGCTAAGGTAGAGTTTGTCCGAAAGCCGATGGTATGAAAACAAATAGCTTGCAACTGGATATGCATCCAGCCTTTTTTGTGGTATAAACAGCACTATTAATAACGTTTTGCTAAACAGATTTCGGCTTAGGCCATAATAGAGGAATTCAATGTGATTGGTCGTTTACGTGGCATTGTATTAGAAAAGCAACCACCAATAGTTTTATTAGAACTGCAAGGCGTAGGCTATGAAGTCCATATGCCTATGACGTGTTTCTATGAATTACCTGATATTGGCCAAGAAGCCATTGTTTTCACACATTTTGTTGTACGCGAAGATGCCCAATTACTGTATGGTTTTAACGATAAGCAAGAAAGAGCGCTGTTTAAAGAGTTAATTAAAGTAAATGGTGTTGGGCCAAAGCTTGCATTAGCCATCCTCTCTGGCATGTCTGCCCAACAATTTGTCTCTGCTATTGAACAAGAAGCCATTGCTTCATTGGTTAAATTACCGGGGATCGGCAAAAAGACAGCTGAGCGTTTAGTTGTTGAAATGAAAGACCGATTCAAAGGGTTGAATGGTGACTTATTCAATCAAACCAGCGATATCAACTTGCCAGATGTTAATAGCAAAGTGCCAAGTACCGCTGATATTGAAGCAGAAGCGGCAGCTGCATTGATTGCATTGGGCTACAAGCCACAAGAAGCTAGCCGTATGGTGAGTAAAGTCGCGAAGCCGGGCAGTGATTCGGAAACATTGATCCGTGATGCCCTACGTGCAGCACTCTGATTAAGAGGCCATTGAGATGATTGAAGCAGATCGCCTAATTACCGCTGAAGTTTTACAGTCGGATGAAGAAGCCATTGATCGTGCGATTAGGCCAAAACTACTTAGTGAATATATTGGTCAGCCGCAAGTAAAAGATCAAATGGAGATTTTTATCCAAGCGACCAAAATGCGGGGCGATGCGCTTGACCATCTATTAATTTTTGGCCCACCAGGGCTGGGTAAAACGACACTTGCCGGGATTGTTGCCAACGAATTAGGCGTAAATTTGCGAACAACGTCAGGGCCAGTACTGGAAAAAGCGGGTGATTTAGCCGCGATGCTAACCAATTTAGAGCCACATGATGTGCTTTTTATTGACGAAATTCACCGTCTTTCCCCCGTGGTTGAAGAAATTCTTTATCCTGCAATGGAAGACTACCAATTAGATATTATGATTGGTGAGGGTCCCGCTGCACGTTCTATCAAAATTGACCTCCCACCCTTTACCTTAATTGGCGCTACAACACGGGCAGGGTCGTTGACTTCCCCGCTGCGTGACCGGTTTGGCATCGTACAGCGGCTTGAGTTTTATCAGGTTGCGGATTTACAACATATTGTCAAACGCAGTGCCCAGTATATGGGGCTCGATATTACAGAAGAAGGGGCGATGCAAGTCGCGATGCGTTCTCGTGGGACTCCGCGTATTACAAATCGCCTGTTACGACGTGTACGTGATTTTGCGCAAGTTAAAGGGGATGGCTCAATTGATGAACTTATCGCAAACAAAGCCTTGGACATGCTCAATGTGGATGCTGCAGGTTTTGATTATTTAGACCGCAAATTACTTGTCGCGATTATCGATAAATTTATGGGCGGACCTGTTGGTGTTGATAACTTAGCCGCAGCCATTGGCGAAGAGCGCGAAACAATCGAAGATGTTTTAGAACCTTATTTAATCCAGCAAGGTTTTATTCAACGTACCCCTAGAGGGCGAATGGCGACGGCACATGCCTATAATCATTTTGGTTTAACACCAAAAGAAGTGTAATTTCTTTTTCTCCCTCTCTTCAGAGGGAGAAAAATCAACATGTTAAATAAAAACTACTGAATATCTGGATTCAGGGCATAATCAACATCTGTATTTCCAATATCTTCAGGAAGCCCATAATTCATAATACTGCGCAGGTCTAGGTTATTTTCAGATTTACAGGATTTTTTATTAATAATTTTGTTTCCTTGGTAAACAACCAGCCCGTCAAAGTACCAGCCTTTCCCTTCACCTTGGTAAAGTACATAATTATAATTGCCATTTTGAAAGCGGATGTAAACTGAGTCTGCACCATTAGCAAAATAACGCTGCCCGACAAAAATATTCTTTTTACCTTTGGCATTCGCGGGTAGGGTGATCTCAGTTTTCCCTAAGGTTCCATAGCGATAAATGGGTGTTTTGCCTTTCTCAACAACAACGCTAACTAATTTATTATTTTCTAACTGACATGAGTATTCTATTGCGCTTGCAGATGCTGAAAATAATCCTAGAGAGACTAAAAGCGTGAGAGCTTGCTTCATTTTACTATCCTGTAATTTGAAATATTAGTTTTGAGTATGAAAGATGGTCAAAGGAAAAACTATTTATATTAATTAGTTTAATATAAATAAAAATGCCGTTGTTTGTTTTAAACAACGGCACGAGAAAATTTTAGAGTTATCAATCAGTTTTTTGCTTTAACTGTTAAGCTGAGTACAAACAGAACGGCAGAAACTAAAACAACAGAGGGACCTGCGGGGGTATCATAAAATGCCGAGAAGGCTAAGCCACCAGTGACTGACATCATACCAATTATTACGGCGACAAAAGCCATTTGCTCAGGTGTACGTGCAAAACGACGAGCGGTAGCGGCTGGAATAATCAGGAGTGAAGTAATGATCAGCGCACCCACAAACTTCATGGCAATACCAATAGTCAACGCAGTCACTAACATCAGCAATAAACGCAGGCGTTGAATATTGATGCCATCGACAAAAGCAAGCTCAGGGCTAACGGTAATGGATAAAAGCGCCCGCCAACGATAAAAAAGCAAACCGCAAACGACAATCACACCAATAAATATCGTGATAATATCGTCATAGCTAACGGAAAGTAGGTCACCAAACAAATAAGCCATCAGGTCAACACGGACATTGGCCATTAAGCTGACAACCACTAGACCAAGTGATAGTGAGCTATGAGCCATAATTCCGAGTAATGTATCAACGGCAAGTTGTGGGCGCTTTTCGAGCCAAACTAAGATTAAGGCAAGTAAAAGTGTAACGGTAATGACAGCATAAAAAGGGTTGATATTCAGTAATAACCCAAAGGCAACACCTAATAAAGAAGCGTGCGCTAAAGTGTCGCCAAAATAGGACATGCGGCGCCAAACAACAAAGGAGCCTAAAGGCCCCGCGGCGATAGCAAGTAACATGCCTGCTATCCAGCCAGGTAATAATAACTCAATCATGCTTGCAGTCCTTGCTGTGTTGGTGCCCGTTAATAACATTACCTTCTAAATCATGCTGGTGGTTATGTTGATGACGATATACCCCTAATTGTTGTGCACCACGGTAGCCAAACATAGCGACAAATTCAGGGTGATTGGACACGACATCAGGTGCACCAGAACAACAGATATGGCCATTAATACAAAGTACTTTATCTGTTTTTGCCATCACTAAATGTAAGTCGTGGGAAACCATAAGTACGGCACAACCAAGCTCAGTTCTTAATTGGTTGATTAAATCATAAAGAGCAACTTGCCCCGTAATATCAACGCCTTGTGCAGGCTCATCGAGCACAAGAAGGTCAGGTTTGTTAAGTAAAGCACGTGCTAATAAAACACGCTGTGTTTCGCCGCCCGATAACTTTTGCATCGGTTGGTCTAGAAGGTGGGTGGCATTAACACGCTCAAGAGCAGGCAGTAGATGTTCTTGGCGAACGCCTAACTTGAGTAACATAAAACGCTTTACTGTCAGGGGAAGCGTTGTATCTAAATGCAGTTTTTGAGGAACATAGCCAATAGCAAGTGTTGAGGCTCGTTTAATTGAGCCTGATGTTGGGGGAAGAAGCCCCAGAACAACACGCACTATCGTTGATTTTCCCGCACCGTTTGGGCCCAAAAGCGTCACGATGTCGCCTTTATTAAGTTCAAAGGAGACATCTTTGAGGACCTGTTTATCGCCAAATGAAACAGAAATTTTATTTAAAGTCAGTAATGGTTGCATATGAAAAACATCTTGCAGAAATCATGTTGTGTTATATTATAACATTTCAAAATTAAAATCACGGAAAAAGACTGCTATGATACATAAATCGAAACACATTGCCCGTAAATTTATTTTCGGGGCGGTGGCAACCTCCGTATTAAGCGCAACAATGGTATCAACAGCCAATGCAGATGTCGTTACATCAATTCGTCCACTGGCGTTTATTGCATCCGGTATTGCTGATGGCGTGACAGAGACGCAAGTTTTACTGCCAGACGGCTCCTCACCCCATGATTACGCATTAAAACCCTCTGATCTGAAAAAAATTAAACAAGCAGACTTATTTGTGTGGGTTGGACCTGAATTAGAAATGTTTTTACAGAAGCCTATCAATACGTTACCTCAGAATAAACGTCTGGCGCTAGCGGAACAGGCAAATATTAAACCACTACTTATGGCCGAGTCTCATGAAGATGAACATGACCATGAACACACGGATGAAGCTAATCATGACAAGGATCACGAACATCATCACCATGGTGAGTATAATATGCACATCTGGTTATCCCCAGAGATAGCAAATTTTGCCGCACAGGACATTCACGATCGTTTAGTAGCGCTTTATCCTGACCAAAAAGATAAGCTAGACGTAAACCTTCGTAAATTCAGAGAAAATATGACGCAAAATGATCAGAAAATTGCTAATATTTTACAGCCAGCTAAAAACAAGGGTTATTTTGTTTTTCACGACGCTTATGGCTACTTTGAAAAACACTATCAATTGGCCCCTCTAGGGCATTTTACGATAAACCCAGAAATACAACCTGGTGCGCAGAAATTACATCAAATACGAACTCAATTGGTTGAGCACAAAGCACAATGTGTTTTTGCTGAGCCACAATTCAGGCCTGCTGTGATTGAAAGTGTAGCACGTAATACGGGAGTCAAAATGGGAACTCTCGACCCACTCGGAATTGGGCTGGCTCTTGGACCAGATAGCTACATGCAGTTTTTGACAAAATTGTCAGAACAATACGCCAGTTGCCTGAATTAAAAATAGAAGGAATTTTTTAAGTGCAGCAAATGGCCAAAGGTCTGGCTCAGGTGTATGGTAGCCTGTCTAGAACTCACAAAATTGTGTTAAGTACACTTACAGTCGCTACCATGGCCGTCGCAATTTGGCGGCCAGTCCATGTTCCAACCACTTCTGACTATGATGGTACGCCTGATACCATCATTCCTCTTGCATTATTACCCTCTACAGATGCTACAGATGACATTATCCAAGATAGTAGTGATCAACTGCCTGATGAGGGTGTGGTTGATACCGAAGCAGAAGTAGATGCTGCTGGGGGTGAGACAGTTCCGTTGGCCCATGAATATGTTGTTGCAAGCGGCGATAACTTAACGACAATTTTAACTCAGTTTGGTATTGAAGCGGGTGATGTTGCAACACTTTCGAATCAACATAAATCACTCAGAAACTTAAAAATTGGTCAAACACTAAATTGGTCTTTGACCGAGCAAGGTGAATTAGAATCGTTAACATGGGAAGTGAATCGCCGTGAAACACGAGTATTTAACCGTGTCGGTGTGACAAATAAATTCGAAGAAGTTAAACAAATTCGCACAGGTGAGTGGACTAACAGTGTTTTAAAAGGCACTGTTGACGGTTCTTTCGCACAAAGCACCAGTAAAGCGGGTTTAACACGTAATGAAGGCCGTGAAGTTATCAAAGCGCTGCAATGGCAAGTGGATTTTCGTAAACTGAAAAAAGGCGATAAATTCAGTGTGTTAATGAGCCGTGAAATGCTCAATGGCCGCAGTGAGCAAAGTCAGCTTGTTGGCGTACGTTTGCAAACTAATGGCAAAAGTTATTTTGCGTTCCGCGCTGAAGACGGTAAATACTACGATAGCGAAGGGAATGGTTTAGAACGTGGTTTCTTGCGTTTTCCAACAGCGAAACAATTTAGAGTTTCTTCCCAATTTAACCCTCGCCGTGTTAACCCAGTTACAGGTCGTGTTGCACCACATAAAGGCGTGGACTTTGCAATGCCAGTTGGCACGCCTGTTTTAGCGGTTGGTGATGGTGAAGTGATTGTGTCGAAATACAGTGGTGCTGCGGGTAACTTTATTGCAATTCGTCATGGTCGACAATATACGACTCGATATATGCATTTACGCCAGTTACTGGTTAAGCCAGGTCAAAAAGTTAAACGTGGTGACCGCATCGCATTGTCAGGCAATACAGGGCGTTCAACTGGGCCACACTTGCATTTTGAAATGTGGGTGAATCAGCAAGCCGTTAATCCTTTAACTGCTAAACTACCAAGTTCAGGCGGGTTAACAGGTAAAGAGCGTAAAGAATACTTAGCGTTAGTTAAAGAAACAAAACCTCAACTAAAGCTGTAATACATTCTTCTTCTCATAACTGGCAGGTACTTGTATCTGCCAGTTTTCTTTGAAATGCTTCCATAAATCATTATTTTAAGCTATAAAAATATAGCCATTATTCACTTGAGTGCAGTATGAATAAAAATAAAGACACAGACAGTAAAAAAGGCTATGTGCCAACATTTCACCGTTCTTATTTATTGCCAAAATATTGGGGTGTTTGGTTGGGAGCCGCTGTATTAGCGGGGCTTGCTTATACTCCAGTTAAAGTTCGTGACCCGATGTTGGCTAAAATAGGTAAATGGGTGGGGCGAATAGCGAAAAGTGCTCGCCGCCGTGCAAAAATCAACTTACTTTATTGCTTCCCTGAATATACAGAGGAACAACGAGAAGATTTAGTTGACCGTATGTTTGAAACAGCTCCTCAATCTTTTGTTATATTAGCTGAGTTGTGCCTTCGAGGGGCGAATAAGACACTTGAACGCACACATTGGCATAATGAAGAAATCATCCAACGGTTAAAAGAGCAACAAAGTAATGTGATTTTTATGGTACCGCACGGTTGGGCGGTGGATGCACCTGCGATGTTATTAGCAGCGAGGGGCCAGCAAATGGCTGCGATGTTCCATCATCAAAAGAACCCTGTTGCAGATTACCTATGGAACAAAGCACGTTATCATTTTGGTGGGCGCCTTCATTCGCGAGAAGCGGGGATCAAGCCATTTATCGCCTCTGTCAGGCAAGGCTACTGGGGTTTCTACCTGCCTGATCAAGACCATGGTGAGGAACACAGTGAATTTGTTGATTTTTTTGGTACATATAAAGCAACGCTTCCTGCTATTGGGCGTTTAATGAAAGTATGCAAAGCTAAAATTGTACCTTTGTTTCCAGTGTATGATCATAAAACTCATCAATTACACATTTATATCCGTGAGCCAATGGATGATATCGATGGGAAAGATGATGAATATATCGCACGTAGGATGAATGAAGAGCTTGAAAACCTTGTGTTACCTAGTCTTGAACAATATACATGGATTTTAAAATTATTGAAAACCCGTAAAGAAGGGGAGATAGAGCCTTATCAACGCAAGGATCTGTATCGATAGCTCGGCAACAGTACTAGTGCTGCAAAAGAAAGCCATCACATTATTGTGGTGGTTTTTTTTCGCTAAAAATCTGGCTATAAATGCTTAGCGTATTTTTATGGCTTATGAAAATATAGATTTTTAATATTAAAATTTAAGATAAAGTTTGGGAGTCTAGGTTAAAAATTTTATTTTTAGACATACTTCTAAAATTTAAAAAAATCACTAAAATAGTTCAGCGGACACGATTTACTTAATTAATTGAAAAATAAGAAAATATTTTCAACTGTCGCCGTTTCCTTTCTATAAGACAATCTGTTTTCTCGAATAAAATACCAGATCTCCCCTGTCTAACGCCTTTAAAGCGTAAATAAACCTTATCTATTTGATGAATTGATAAGATTCATCTATGTTACTGTTTAATGTTTAACATATTTATGGCTAATGTAACATTTCATATTTATTGATTTTGTAAAATAAAATGAAAAATTAACATTTATTTATAACCTATAACGTGTATTTAAAATCGCTTTATTAAGCAGAATTGCTGGCGCTAAGAGCATGAGTTATCGATGAGAAAGATTTTAGTTAGGGAGAATTTCTGGTGGAAGCCTCCTTGCATATATCTATTATCACGATGGGCAAAAAATGGTCGTTATACAGCTTTCTAAAAATACGGGGTAAATTTGACGGAAAATGATTGTTCAGATAAGAATGGTTAAATTGACTTGCATAATAAATAGTTTCTACCGTTGCTAATTGCGCTATATGTCATTTTTTATGTGATTTTTTTTAAATGTGAAGTGTTTAATGTCAAATTGTCATCATAAAATGACTGACTATTATGGGTAGGTCAGAATAGGGTATATTCTATCATTATTATGATTAGACTATTTTTCATGATTAAATATAGACGGTAATTTAATCTTGTAAAGAAGAAATAAAAAAAGAAAAAATAAATACTATAAAATAAAAAAATTATTTATATTGTTTGTTTTTTAAATAAAAGATTAAAGTTTATTATTCTGATTTGTTGTGATTGAAATTAATTAAATTACATTAATTATTCTATGATTTATTTGTTTTTGATAAATAAGAAATAATTGACCATTTAAAAACTAATGTTTTAAGTTTTAGGTTAAATAACTTAAAGAAAACTAAACATATGTTTGTTAATCAGTCGCTATGTATAAATACCTATTAACGCATTTAAAATATGTTGCTATATTTTACTGGAATAATAAGAATAACTTCAGGCTAATACTTGGAGAGATTATGGAAAAAACCCGAACGACATTAGACCAATGGATTACTTTACAAGCTGTCGTTGACTATGGTGGTTTTGCTCAAGCAGCTGAAATTTTGCATAGAACACAATCATCAATAAGCTATACGATTAGCAAATTAGAGCAAACATTGGAACTTGAGATCTTTTCTTTAGAGAGGAGAGAGGCGCCGTGCAGTATTAACTAAGCAGGGCGAACAGCTTCTAGCGTTATCTAGGGAGGTTACAAATAAGGCAATTTCATTAGAGGAGTTAGCTAAATCATTGAATTATGATGGTAATGGGAAAATTAACATTGTTATGGACTCATTATATCAGAGTGATGAAATGCTTGAAAAAATAGGGCAGTTTACACGGCTAAGAAAGGATTATGATATTGATTTTAAAAGGATACCCTTAGAAAGAGCGGATGTATTATCACTAAAAAATTATGATTTGCTTATTACTCATCATAACATTGAATCTTTAAATCCAATTTATTTAGAGCAAGTTGACGCTATTTTAGTGACTAGCCCAGAGCATAAATTACAGTCATGTGACGAATCTAATGTTTTGAATTTATTGGAAAAAACAACTCATATTGTTTTGACTCCTGCTTTTGGCGAAGTTGAAAAAAGCATCCAGACAATTAACGTAGTGAATGTTGAAATAGCAGTAAAATTAACTGAAAATTCAGTTGGGTACTCATGGTTACCTAAAAATTTAATACAGAATGAGCTGAATAATAATTCACTAAAAGAGCTGAGAATTGCAAATAAAAGCAATAAATATCGCTTTTATATGTATTTGAATAAAAATTCAATAGTGAGTGATATTTTAAAATATTATCTTATTGACAACGTTTAAAATAAATAAATTCTTCATTTGTTGATTACTCAAAATAAAACATAAAGTTTTTAGATGTAATTTCAAAAAATTCAATGTATCAATTTGTTAACTTAACTAAAGGTAAATGGTATATTTCTTTAGCACACCTAATATGAGTAATGAAGTTATTCATTAAGTAGTAATTAATAATTAAAGATCTATTTTATAGGAACCATTATGAGTATTCTAAAAAAATCCCTAACTGTAATAGGGGTAGCTTTAGCTGTAACATCTGCGTCAACTGCTTTTGCTTCAGGCACAATTAACTTTACTGGAGAAATAACAGATATCGCTTGTACAGTTGATAGTAACTCTAAAAATTTAAATGTTGACCTTGGGAAAGTTTCATCAAAAAGCTTAGCTGCACAAGGTGAAGTCGCTGGCCTAAAAGACTTTACAATTAAACTTATTGATTGCCCTGCAAACTCTAAAGTGACTGTACGCTTTGGTGGTACTCGTGATACGGCTGACCGTGATATTCTTGCGATCAACCAAGCTGCGGGTGTTGCTAAAAATGTGGGTATCGCTTTATTTGAAAAAGATGCAACTACACAAATCAAACTGTTTGAAGATTCAAAAGAAGTTGAATTTGATGGTGCAACAGTCGATTTAGACTATGTAGCTCGTTATAAAGCAACAGGTGCTGCAACCGCAGGTCCTGCAAACAGTAGTGCAGTTTATAGTATTCAATACCATTAATACTATTAGGGGGTGGCGTTCGCCACTCTCTATTTCTTCTTAATTCCAGGCTGTGTTTATGAAAAGAATATTACTTTCAGTACTTTTATTTGCGTTCACTATGTCCAATTTTTCTTACGCAGCGGGTATTAGCGTCGGGGGAACACGATTTGTTTATGAAGAGAATAAACGTGAAATTGATATTCCGATTTATAATAGTGATAAAGAAAAACCATTTTTAATACAAAGTTGGGTATCACCGTATGATGGTGAAGGAAAAACCCCATTTATAGCGACGCCACCTCTATTTAGGATTGAACCGGATACAAATGGTTCAGCTCGTATTTCATACATTGGTGAACCAATAGGCACTAATATTGAAAAGTTGTATTTATTGAATATCAAATCTATACCCCCAAAGGATAGTGGGATAGAAAACGAATTACAGATAATCATCAATTCACAGTTTAAATTGTTTTTACGCTCAAAAGATATTGAGCCATTCGATTTCGAAAAGGTTCTTTTAGTAAAAAAACCAGATGGAATTATGATTAATAATCAAACACCTTACCATTTATCGATAAAAAATATTTTAGTCAATGGTAATGTGGTCGATGGCAAAAATTTAATTTACCCATTTAACAACGATTATATTCTTAAGAAAAATACGAATAATGATAATTCTATAGTGGTGCAATTTATTAATGACTACGGTGCCATTATTGAGAAAAAAACCAAGTAAGAGTATATAAAAATGTCAGTTGCCTGCGCGAAAATAAAGCTATCCTATTCTAAAATATTTATATCTATCAGCATGATACTTTATGCAAATAGTGCGATTTCCGAAGATATATTTGATATTAATGCAATTAATACAGGCATTGAAAGCCAAGTAGCCGATGTTAATAGCTTAGGTTACCTTTCACAAGTAGGTGGACAACTCCCAGGCACTTACTTTGTCGATGTCTATATAAATAATAATTTAGTTGAAAATAAAAGTATAACCTTTGTTTACGACGACGAAATGAAAAAACTTATCCCTGAAGTGACCAAAAAAATGTTATTAGAATGGGGAGTTAAAAGTACAGTTAACCAAGAATTTGCAGATATGAATGACAGTGAATATGTGAAAGACATAGAGACTCTTATTCCGAGTGCAAAACTGGGTTATCATTTTGAAGTTAATCAATTGCAGTTAAGTATTCCTCAAATTGGATTGGAAAACACAAGTCGAGGCTACGTTGAACCCAGCGAGTGGGACGACGGAATTAATGCCGCATTCGTTAATTATACAGCGAGATATAACAAGTATTGGTATAAAGACAGAGACAATAATAATAACTCATTTTTAGGTTTGAGAAGCGGTATTAATTTAAATGCATGGCGGTTACGAAACCATAGTACATACAGTAAAACAATGGACGAAAGCCATTGGAATAACTTACAAACTTATTTAGAGCGGGATATTCGAGTACTAAAAAGCCGTTTAACGATTGGCGAAACATCATCTGATAATGGTGTGATGGAAAGTAACCCGTTTCGCGGGGTTAGATTAGCGTCAGATGAGAGCATGTTACCGCAGAGTCAGCGTGGATTTGCGCCAGTTGTGACGGGAATTGCACAGACAAATGCGATTGTGACGGTAAGGCAAAATGGCAGTGTCATTTACCAAACGACGGTGCCACCAGGTGAATTTTCGATTAATGATCTTTATCCGACATCTTACAGTGGTGATTTAGAAGTCACTATTGAAGAAGCAAATGGTACGACTCGTTCGTTTATTCAACCATTTTCAGCCGTACCCATGATGCAAAGGGCGGGAGCCCTAAAATACAGTGTCGATATTGGTAAATATAATGTTGATAATGCACGAAGAAAACCGAGTTTTGCACAAGCTTCAGCTATTTATGGTTTGCCTTATAATATGTCGGTATACGGTGGATTTTTGGTTTCCCCTGATTACCAAGCTTATACAATGGGGACGGGTGTCAATTTAGGAAATATTGGTGCTATCTCAACGGATATTACTCAAGCCTCGACAACATTAATTGATAAAACAAAAGCGGACGGGCAATCGTATCGAGTTCAATATTCAAAGTACCTACCAGGTACAGGCACATCTTTTTCTTTAGCGTCATATCGTTATTCAACAAAAAATTACTATGATTTTTCTTCATCGAATAATTATTTTTACGATATGGGGAGGAAAAAGCAACAGTTTCAAGCCTCTGTTTCACAATCTTTGGATGGGATTGGCTATTTATCCGTTAATGGTTATCAACAATATTATTGGGATAAGGGCGGTTCAGATAAAAATCTGACTATGAGTTTTAGCTCAAACTACAACGCGATGAATTACAGTGTTGCTTATTCATATACAAAGCAAGATTACTCTAACACGAATGATCAGATGCTTTCGGTGAATTTGAGCATTCCATTTGAAATTGGCCAGAAAAATAATTGGGTTAATTATAGCTATAACACCAGCCGAAAAGGGGATTCCACGAGTTCACTTAGCTTTAATGGTACGCGTTTAGAAGATAATAATCTTCAGTACGATATTACTCAACGATATAACCATAGTCGAAATGAGTACAGTAATTCGGTAAGTGCTAACTATATTGTTTCAGCAGGGGAATACAGTGCTGGATACAACTATGACCCTAAATATAACTCAGTAGATTTAGGGGCAACGGGGGCATTGTTATTACATTCTGGCGGAATTACGGCATCACGGACAATTTATGACTCAGCGGTATTAGTTAAAGCTGAAGACATCGACAATCTTAAAGTGAATAACTCCCAAGCTTTATATACGGATGCATCGGGTTATGCCGTTATTCCAACTGTGACACGCTATGAGCGTAATAAGGTGAGTGTAGATACAGCTACACTGACAGGAAATAATGATGTTGCAATCAATACAACGACAGTTGTCCCGACTCAAGGTGCCATTGTATTAGCTAATTTCCAAGCAAAACGCGGCGCAAGAATCTTATTAAGGTTAATTAATAACGAAAAGCCGATTGCATTTGGTACACAAGTTTTTGTGCTTGAAAGTGATAAACAAATGACTAGCGGCATTGTTGCGAATGATGGTGAAGTGTATTTAAGCGGAGTACCTGAGCAAAGTATTATTAAGGTGAAATGGGGGAATACGCCATCTCAACAATGTACGGTACCGCTTTCATTATCACTAGAAAGTGACAAAATTCAGTTTATAGAACGCGTGTGTGAATAGGAGCTATCATGAAAAAATTGGGTTTAATATTCTGTATTCCAGCGCTTTTATATTCACACTTTGGTTTTGCAGAATATAGAGCTGAATTTGTGACAAGAACAAAAGATGTTGCAAAAACCCTGTATGTCCCTCGAACCTTACCCGTTGGCAGTTTTATTGACTCGGTTGATTTGGGAAGTTACACACCGTGGGTTTGGTGGAATGTAACGGGTCGAACAGAAGTGGGGATCTATCTTACCGGGCTTACCGCGTCATCAAGAAAAATCCCTGGCGTTGGCTATGTGAGGGAAATTAACAGCTCAGGTGTAGGCTATGTACTTCATGGCACAGTAACATCGCCTTGTTCGGGAAGTGCGTATGTGGATGGTGTGAATACTAAAGATGGTAATCTTAGTAACAGATTAATTTGCGGCATTAATTCATCTTCAGCATCCTATTCCGTACAGTTAAGAGCCGATTTTTATAAAGTGGGGGAAAATGTTAAAACACAAACATTACCTAGCGTCACGGCTGCAATGCTTATTTTATACAATAATGGTTTTATTACCTCTGATACATATGGAAAAACAGAACCATGGGTCAACATGGGCCCAGTAAAAGTGATTTCCAGCGGGTGTGAGGTTAAAAATAAAAATATTGATGTCCCATTTGGCAGTGTCAGTAAATCGACCTTTTCAGGTGTGGGATCAACGAGCCCAGATAGTAAAAAAAACCTTCAAATACAACTCGATTGCGACCCTATTTCCGCAATTAGGGTGACGTTTGTTGGGACACAAGATGCGAGCCAAACACCAGGGGCTATTGCATTGAACGACTTAAGTGACATTAATACAGCGCAAGGTTACGCTATTCAAGTCAAATATAAAGGCGAGCCAATCAAGTTGAATCAGATGATGACTTTAGTCGAAAAAAATAGTACGGCGGGTCTGTATAATGTTCCTCTAGAGGCCGCTTATATACAAACGCAATTAGCAACGAAAGCGGGTAAGGCGAACGGCACATTACAGTTTAACCTACAATACCATTAACAATAACGATTTCTGCATTTAGCAAGCCGCTAAGTGCAGAACTACATGATTTTCCCTCCGAATTTCCTATCTATTAAATGAATTTAACCCTGTATAGTAATCCTTATTGATAAATAATAATGAAGGTATAAAAGGCAATGGCAATTGATCGTATGGATTGGCACTATGGTGGCGATTACCCAGAAGGGCTCCCAACTGAAAACGGTGGAACACACATCGGTTTTTACCTGACGTGGGTCATTCAAAATGATCTAGTGGGTGAGTTTCATCTTGACGAATCGGAAGATGAAATTACCTTGGTTAAAGCGCGTAAATTGGATGGTCGTGAATTCTTAATTTCCATGTGTGATGAAAAATTTATCAGTGAAGATTTAAATGATGAGGGTAACGAATTCACAGAGTTCTATTACGCCGCAGAAGAAGGTGGGTATTTCGATGATTATGAGCGCATTTTGCAAGGTGAACTCCCCTCTACATATCATGTTAAAAATAGTTGGGAAAATTACGATAAAATCGCTGTAGTGATCAGCGATGCTTATGCAAAATGGAAACAAGTGAAGTCTTGAATACAGCGATATGATAAAGGCAGCGAGTAACCGCTGCCTTTATGTTTATAACTTAACTCTAGAGAAGGAAGATTATTCGACTTCTAAGATACGGCAAGTATTTGTGCTTCCTACTGTGCCCATTAGGTCACCTTGAGTCACGAGGACAATATCACCACTCATTAAATAGCCGTTATCACGTAAACGGGTAACTGCTTCCGCCGCAGCTTCAATGCCATCAGTGTGTGTGCTACAGAACACAGGGGTAACACCGCGATACAGTGAACATTGGTTCAGTGTTTTTTCATGGCGGGACATAGCAAAAATAGGCAAGCCAGAGCTGATACGGGACATCATGCGTGCTGTACGGCCTGATTCAGTCATCGCAATAATCGCTTTCACACCTTTCAGATGGTTAGCAGCGTACATTGTTGACATCGCAATGGCTTCTTCTGGGCTACTAAATTCAGCATCTAAACGGTGTTTAGACACGTTTAAGCCTGGCATTTTTTCTGCGCCAAAACAAACTTGTGCCATGGCGGCAACGGTTTCCGCCGGGTACTGGCCTGCGGCAGTTTCTGCGGATAACATCACCGCATCCGTGCCATCTAACACCGCATTCGCCACGTCCATGACTTCTGCACGGGTAGGCATTGGGTTAGTTATCATCGACTCCATCATTTGGGTTGCAGTGATAACCACGCGGTTTAATTGGCGTGAACGACGGATCAGTTTTTTCTGAACAGCGACAAGTTCTGGGTCGCCAATTTCTACACCTAAGTCACCACGCGCTACCATTACAACGTCAGACGCCATGATCACTTCATCCATCACTTGGTCGTTTGCGACGGCTTCTGCACGCTCAACTTTTGCGACAATTTGGCATTCACAGCCTGCATCACGAGCTAAACGGCGTGCATAATCGAGATCTTCACCCGAACGAGGGAAGGAAACGGCTAAGTAGTCGACGTTAATTTTCGCTGCGGTTTTGATGTCTTCTTTGTCTTTGTCTGTTAACGCTTCAGCGGAAAGACCACCGCCTAATTTATTGATACCTTTGTTATTTGATAATTGGCCACCCACAGTCACTTCAGTAAAGACTTGCAAACCTTGTACTTCACGGACTTTTAATTGAACACGGCCATCATCGAGTAGCAGGATATCGCCAGGAACAACGTCAGCAGGTAACCCTTTATAGTCGATGCCGACTTTTTGCTGGTCACCTTCACCTTTGCCTAAGTTGGCATCAAGAATGAACTTATCACCGATATTTAAGAAAACTTTACCATCTTTAAACGTAGAAACACGAATTTTTGGACCTTGTAAATCACCGAGGATCGCAACATGGCGGCCTAAACGAGCGGCGATTTCACGTACTTTATTAGCGCGTAATTGATGGTCTTCTGGAGTTCCGTGGGAGAAGTTAAGGCGAACAACGTTGGCACCTGCATTGATGATTTTTTCGAGGTTATTATCACGATCGGTAGCTGGACCAAGGGTTGTAACAATTTTAGTTCTTCTAAGCCGTCTAGACATGTATGACTCCGTTGACCTGTAATGGCGTTGATAAAAGGGTGAAACCATTTCACCCCATTTCGAAACCTGTTTACTGCAAATAGGGATGCTGACACGAACACAGCTATTATATACTGCGGATTTCTTAATGCTATCAGGTCTGTAAAACTATTAAAGCCCGATAAGCATAGAAAGACACTTTATCCTGCCAGTTTTAGCTTTAGACGTTATCAAACCTCGAATCACGCAAGGCTTCTTTGACGCGCTTCAAGTTATCTCTAAATTTT
The DNA here is from genome assembly GCF_040396775.1 of Providencia sp. Lineage (GTDB taxonomy): Bacteria > Pseudomonadota > Gammaproteobacteria > Enterobacterales > Enterobacteriaceae > Providencia. The sequence continues at coordinate 482,776 of NZ_JBEBNT010000001.1, read as the reverse complement.
TCACCTCTTCTTAACGTAAACCCAGTTGTTAAGACATCAATAACAGCAAGTTGTGCCATTCGAGAAACCATTGGCATGTACATATCTGTGTCTTCAGGAACATCAATAATGATAGATAAAGACGCGGCTTGTGCCAGAGGGGCACTTTCTGAGGTGATAGCGATAACAGTTGCATCATTTTGCCGTGCCAACTGAGCCATCTCGACAAGGGCTTTGGTTCTTCCTGTGTGGGAAATTAACACAATTACATCCCCTTCAGTACTATTCATACAGCTCATGCGTTGCATGACAATATCATCAAAATACATGACAGGAATATTAAAGCGGAAGAACTTATTCATCGCATCGTGAGCCACGGCGGCGGATGCGCCGAAGCCAAAGAAACTAATTTTTCGCGCTTGGGTGAGCAAGTCGACAGCGCGGTTAACTGCACTGATATCGAGTGTGTGCTTTACATGGTCAAGTCCCGCCATCGCAGACTCAAAAATCTTGTGGGTGTAGGTGTTTACCGTATCTGTTTCTTCTATATGTCGATTAACGTAGGGCGTGCCATTAGCAAGGTTTTGGGCAAGGCGGAGTTTGAAATCTGGAAAACCTTTGGTGTCCATTTTCCGGCAAAATCGGTTAACGGTAGGTTCACTAACGTCAGCTAATTGTGCAAGAGCCGCGATACTGAGATGAATAGCGCGCTGTGGCATCCCTAAAATCACTTCAGCCACTTTTTTCTCCGATTTACTTAAAAAATCGAGGCTGGTTTTCATTTGTTCTAAAATATTCATATAGCAAAAGCGCCTATTTCATCAAAAGGAGAAATTTTTCTGCCATCACGCTATGTTATGTTTGATTATAGCTTGCTGTCGTGAGGCAATCACTTAGAGTGAAAATATACTATGTAGGGTAAGTAGGCTATCTGAATGCAGGTGATCAATGGCAGCTTTTTTGTGAAACTTTGAAGCGTATCTAATTTTCACCTCAGTAAGTTGAATACTTTTTTTGTCATTTTATTACTAAAGCTGGCTCCTTTCAGTTTTCGAGTAAGTTTTACAGGTAGGATGGCATAAAGTGTATAATGACAGTTAAGAACAATGATATGCTGCTTTTTTCAGCATAAAAACTGTGATCAGTATCATGAAGATTTACTGAACACCAGCAACAGGGTACATTAGCGGAATTAGGGCTAATTTTAACAAAATTACAATAAGGTCTATCCTAGTTAGGCCTTAGATTCCGCAAATTGAGGAGAACCAATATGGCGGTACATAATGCTGCTCAAGCTTGTGACTTAATTATTTTCGGTACCAAGGGAGACCTCGCACGTCGTAAGCTGCTTCCTTCTTTATATCAGTTGGAAAAGGCGGGTTACATCCACCCTGATACCCGAATCATCGGTGTAGGCCGTGCAGATTGGACACAAGCTGATTATGTCGAATTCGTTAAAGAAGCGTTAGACAAATTCTTAAAAGAAGAACTCGATTCAGCATTGTGGGAAAAACTCAGTGCCCGCTTAGATTTCTGTAATTTAGACGTTAACGAAACAGACAGTTTTGTGCGTTTAGCAGACATGCTAAAGCAAGACTCACATCCTGCCATTCATTACTTTGCTATGCCACCAAGTACATTCGGTGCAATGTGCCAAGGTCTTGGTCACGCAAAATTAAACAAAAAACCAAATCGCGTAGTGATGGAAAAACCACTAGGTACTGATTTGGAATCGTCCCAAGAAATTAATAACGAAGTGGCAAAATATTTTGACGAAAGCCAAGTTTACCGTATTGACCACTATCTGGGCAAAGAGACCGTTTTAAACCTATTAGCGCTGCGTTTTGCAAACTCGTTATTTATCAATAATTGGGATAATCGCACAATCGATCACGTGCAAATTACCGTTGCAGAAGAAGTTGGGATTGAAGGCCGTTGGGGTTATTTTGACCAAGCAGGTCAAATGCGTGACATGATCCAAAACCACTTACTGCAAATCCTGACGATGATTGCGATGTCACCACCTGCAGATTTAACCACTGACCGTATTCGTGATGAAAAAGTGAAAGTATTACGTTCATTACGTCGTATTGACCATACTAACGTGCGTGAAAAAGCGGTGCGTGGGCAATATACGGCTGGTTTTGTTCAAGGTAAAAAAGTGCCGGGCTACCTTGAAGAAGAGGGCGCTAACAAGCAAAGCATGACGGAGTCATTCGTTGCACTGCGTGTGGATATCGACGATTGGCGTTGGGCAGGGGTACCTTTCTATTTACGTACAGGTAAACGCCTACCAGCAAAATGTTCAGAAGTGGTTGTTTACTTTAAAAAACCTGCACTGAATATTTTCTCTGAAAGCTATCAAGATTTACCGCAAAACAAACTGACTATCCGTTTGCAGCCAGATGAAGGGATTGATATCGAAATTATGAACAAGGCGCCGGGTCTTGATCATAAACACCGTTTACAAACCACGAAGCTGGACTTAAGTTTCTCTGAAACCTTCAACCAAACTCACTTGGCTGATGCCTATGAGCGCCTGTTGCTTGAAGCAATGCGGGGCATTCAAGCGTTATTCGTCCGTCGTGATGAAGTTGAAGAAGCATGGAAATTTGTGGACTCCATCATGGATGCATGGGCGATGGATAACGAAGCTCCAAAACCATACCAAGCAGGAACATGGGGGCCAATTGCCTCCGTCGCAATGATTGCCCGCGATGGTCGTTCTTGGAATGAGTTTGAATAATCGATAACTAAACGCAATTAGTTGATAAAAGCCAAACTCTGAGTTTGGCTTTTTTTATGGCACATCGAAATGAGTTAAAGCACTAATTCACTGCGACCCGTTGCTACCATATGGATGATCCCTTGTTCGATACGCAAACACGCCATTTTCGCCGCATCAGGGACGGATAGGCCAGCAAGGAGTTGTGCTGTCAGTTCCGCCCCAAATAAATCACCTGTTCCCTTTGGTGTGACAGGGTAACGTTTATGGCGAATTACAGCGACATCATCTTTCGTCACACAGACCACTTCAATATTATCGTCATCAGGTTGGAAAGCACTGGTAATAATGACCCATTGCGTATGGCCTTTTAATAAGCTACGAGCGGCAATAATCGCGTCGTCTAAGTTATTAACCTGCTGCCCACTTAAGGTCATTAATTCGAATTTATTCGGGATAATGCCTGTTGCTAATGGGATCACCTTGTCACGATAGACATCCGCAATTTCAGGTGGAATATAAAAGCCACTATCTTCATCCCCCATGACTGGGTCGACAATTACGGGTAATGTTGGGCGTTGTTCTCGCACTTTTGCCAGCCAATCCGCTAAATCCCGCGCTTTGTCTGGGGAGCCTAAATAACCGGTTAAAATTGACCTAACGGAGTCTAAGCTGCCGCGTTCCACAAAACCGTTTAAATAGCCCCGAAACCATTCCCCCGGTAACTCACCACCATAACAGGTTGGATAGTGAGGGGTATTACTTAATACGACGGTTGGAATAGCAGCAACACGTAAACCTTGCTTGGTCAGCGCGGGAACGGCGATACTGTTTCCCACACTGCCATAAATCACTTGGGATTGAATGGAAACGACATCATAAGGGAGTGGCGTTGCGTCTGCGGCATTTTGAAAGCTATTGGAGGTTAGGCTGAAGGTGTTCATGTCTCTCTCTTTGGTGTAACTCAATCATATGGTTACTATAAGAAGCTTGTTCCTTTAGCTTGTCAATGTGAAAGATCAAACAGCGCACGCATTGGGTTAGCAAAGTCAAAAAAGTGGTAAAAATAAATTTTTTTATTAAAAAACACTAAAGGAAAATGTCAAAATTTCGGTTGGTTATTCGGTTGAAGCTTGATGGCTCTAGGGTTAGTTAGCATATTAATGAATAGTTATGCATATTTCTATGCAATATAAAAGACGTTTGTATTCATTGACTTAATAAAAAAGGCATGCTAAAAATAAGCTGTAATCAACTATCAACATGAGGGTTCGGAGTAAATTGGGTGGATGTCCGCCTGATGAAAAGAATAAGATATCATGCTTAGCTCAACTAGCGGCAAGATCAGCAAGTCCCAAAAAAGAACGACACACAGGCTTTTCCTTTCAGCTATCCTTTCCAGTGAACACTACTGGTGTGGTGCATTATAGCGTCTCTCTCGAATATTCATTTCGCTGAATAAACTCAGCATCGTATTGTTTTTATTTGAATTTTCAGCAACTGCGTTAACGCTTTCTGTTTGTATGATTTGTACAAAAAACAGGCTGTGACGCGGCTGTACATAGAGAGATATTATAATGATTTATTGGATATTTTTAGTATTAGCTATCGTAACTGAAGTTATTGGTACCTTATCAATGAAACACGCCAGTGTGAGCGGCGATTTTACTGGTATGGTGGTCATGTACGTGATGATAGCCACTTCTTACATTCTTCTTGCTATCGCGGTAAAAAAAGTCGCATTGGGTGTTGCTTACGCACTTTGGGAAGGTATCGGTATTCTGTTTATTACTACCTTCAGCGTTATGTGGTTTGGCGAAACATTATCACCAATGAAAATAGGTGGATTAGTATTACTGATCACCGGTATCGGCCTGATTAAATCAGGAACCAAAAAAGCGACAGTTCGCGAATCGGCTCAAAAAGTAAAACAAGTTACTCAACAGGCGGTCAACGCAGCCAAATCAAGTGCTTTAGTTGGACGCGAAGCTAAGTCGGAGGCGTAATATGGCCAGTCATTTTGAATGGTGGCATGCTGCGTTTTTGATCCTAGCCGTTGTATTGGAAATCATCGCGAATATCTTGTTAAAAATGTCGAATGGCTTTAAACGATATTGGCTTGGGATCCTCTCGCTGGTGGCCGTACTGGGGGCATTTAGCTCTCTCGCACAAGCGGTAAAAGGCATAGAATTATCCATCGCTTATGCGCTCTGGGGCGCATTCGGGATCATCGCAACAGTGGCAGCAGGGTGGATACTGTTTAATCAGCGCCTAAATTATAAAGGCTGGGGTGGAATCGTGTTATTGTTGTTAGGGATGGTGTTAATTAAGATGTCTTAATGCGCGTCATATTTTGCGGTGTAGCGTTGTTGGCTGCACTTGCTAACCCTAGTCACATACTATTGTGCGATTGCCGCCTAGCTACACCACAAACTATTTAGTAAAAAGGCAACGGTTAAGTTGCCTTTTTTGATCAATCAATTGCCGCAACAACTTTGATTTCAACTTTGTATTCAGGTTTCATTAACAGCGCTTGAACAGTGCAACGAACTGGGGCGCTACCTGCGACAACCCATGCATCCCATGCTTGGTTCATCCCCGCAAAGTCAGCTTTATCCGCAAGGAAAATAGTGGCATCAAGAATTTTACTTTTATCAGAACCGACACGCTCTAACATTACGTCAATAGCGGCTAGTGTATTTGCGGTTTGAGCAACAATATCGGCATCCAAATTTTCGGGAACACTGGTGTAATAAATCACATTATTGTGAATAACAGCTTCAGACCAACGATTATCGGGGTCAATACGTTTAATAGTCATAATTATTCCTTATTATTTATTCTGTTCAAGGATAGCAGCTTGCGGGCGGGATGAAAATCGCTTGATCAATGAAACCATAATTAGAACAGCACAGACGAATAACTCATGGTAAAGTGAGCGTCTTATTTTTGCTGACAAATAGGTTTTTGTAGTGCACGACGACTTTTCTGCTGACGGCTTCTTGGCTAAAACAATTTCAGGCTTTCAACCGCGTGCCGCGCAGGTGACGATGTCTAATGCAGTCACAGAGGCCATTGAACAACAGCATGTTTTAGTTGCAGAAGCGGGGACTGGAACAGGGAAAACCTATGCGTATCTAGTACCAGCGTTAAGAAGCGGCAAAAAAGTGATTGTCTCCACGGGGTCAAAAGCACTGCAAGACCAGCTTTATCACCGTGACCTGCCAACGATTATTAATGCGATGGATTACACCGGGCGTACAGCTTTACTAAAAGGTCGCTCAAACTACTTGTGCTTAGAACGGTTAGATCAGCAATCACTAGGTGGCGGGAGCTTAGAGCCGGAAATTTTATCCGCCGTGGTGCGATTGCGCAGTTGGTCTATTGAATCTGAGTTAGGTGATACCAGCACTTGTCATGACATTGCAGAAGATAGCCCAGTTTGGCCACTGGTGACTAGCACCAACGACAACTGCCTTGGCAGTGATTGCCCGCGTTACCAAGAGTGTTTTGTGTTAAAAGCGCGCCGCAAAGCACTTGAAGCGGATGTTGTGGTGGTTAACCATCATTTGTTTATGGCGGATCGCGTTGTTAAAGACACTGGGTTTGGGGAGTTGATCCCACAAGCCGATGTCATGATCTTCGATGAAGCCCACCAAATTCCTGATATTGCTAGCCAATATTTTGGTCAACAGCTCAGTAGCCGCCAATTGCTCGATCTTGCTCGTGATATGATAATGACTTATCGCACGGAATTAAAAGACCAAGTTCAACTGCAAAAAAGTGCGGATAGGCTGACACAGAGCACTTTAGATTTTCGCTTGAATCTGGGGGAGAACAGTTTCCGTGGCAATTTGCGTGATTTATTAAAACTGAATGAAGTTCAGCGTGCCTTAACCTTGCTCGATGATTCCTTAGAACTTTGTTATGAGGTAATTAAAACGTCGTTAGGGCGTTCCCAAAGTTTAGACTCTATTTTTGAGCGTGTGACTATTTACCGTAACCGATTGAATCGTTTAAAAGATGTCACTATCCCCGGCTACAGCTATTGGTTTGAAAGTTATGGTCGTCATTTTTTACTTGCATTAACACCCCTTACGGTTGCAGATAAATTCAGCGAAATGATAGCAGGTACGCCCGCGAGCTGGGTGTTTACCTCTGCGACGCTGTCTGTGAATGAAAAATTGAGCCATTTTACGGATCGTTTAGGGCTCACTAAAGCGAAAACGTTGTTGTTAGCTAGCCCCTTTGATTATGAAAGCCAAACGATGCTGTGTGTCCCGCGTTTTTTACCTGAGCCAAATCAACGGGGTAGTGCTCAGAAATTAGCAACTATGTTGCGGCCTTTGATCGAAAAAAATCAGGGGCGCTGTTTTTTCCTCTGTACGTCTCATTTAATGATGCGGGAGCTGGCTGAAGAGTTTAAAGCTTCGTTGACCCTGCCCGTGATGATGCAAGGGGAAAGCAGTAAAAATAAACTACTTGCTCAGTTTATTGCCGCAGGTAATGCGGTGTTAGTCGCGACGAGTAGCTTTTGGGAAGGCGTCGATGTGCGTGGTGATGAGTTAACCTGTGTGATCATCGATAAACTGCCCTTTACCGCGCCCGATGACCCACTATTAAGAGCGCGTATTGAGGATTGTGAACTGCGTGGTGGTGATCCATTCGCGGATGTGCAACTACCCGATGCAGTGATCACCTTAAAACAAGGGGTGGGGCGTTTAATTCGTGATACCAGTGACTACGGGGTGATAGTGATTTGCGATAATCGCTTAGTCACGCGTCCTTATGGTGAAGTATTTTTGCGCAGCTTGCCACCATCACCAAGAACTCGCAGCTTAACCAAAGCGATAAATTTTCTCGCGGAAAAAAGGGCGCAGGCAGCGGCGAAATAACTGTGTGTTTTTCTGCAATTCTGTCGGTGGTTTATGCTAGTATAAGCCGCATCTTTCAATTGAAATCTGTTAATTTGCCGGAGTTTAGGCATGTCGAGTCATATTCTTGCTGTTGATACAGCAACTGAAGCCTGTTCTGTCGCACTATTATGTGGCGATGACATTATCTCACGTTTTGCTATTTCGCCTCGTGAACACACGCAAAAAGTTTTACCGATGGTAGAGGAAGTGTTAGCTGAGGCGGGAGTCACTTTAAATCAACTGGATGCACTCGCGTTTGGCCGCGGGCCGGGAAGTTTTACTGGTGTGCGTATTGGCGTGGGCATTGCTCAAGGTTTAGCACTCGGCGCTGATTTACCAATGATTGGCGTGTCATCACTGATGACCTTGGCGCAAGGGGTATTTCGTACAACCAACCAATCAAATGTGTTGGTGGCGATAGATGCCCGTATGTCTGAAATCTATTGTGCACAGTATTCACGTACTGCTGAGGGTGTTTGGCAGGGCGAAGAAACGGAAGCTGTCTTATTACCCGATGATTTTAAAATTAAATTTTCAGGTATTTCAGGGCAATGGAGTTATGCAGGAACAGGGTGGGAAGCGTATCCATCGTTGTTAAACGGTAATGAATTCATCAATAACAGCCAAATAACTCTGCCTGATGCACAAGATATGCTACCTATTGCTGCGCAATTATGGCTTCAAGGTAAAACTGTTGCGGTTGAAAACGTGGAACCGACCTATTTACGTAATGAAGTGACGTGGAAAAAACTTCCAGGTCGCGAATAAGTCTAACGGCAAAATCATCAAAATGAGCAGGCTATTTTTTTACAGATAGCCTTTTTTTGATGGATAAAAAAACACATCGAATCCTTCATAAATATAGGATATGATTAACAAGTATCCTATTTGCATCTACTCGATTTAACATATCGTGTCTTCTTTGCTACAGACTATTTTAAACCGTATGACCTGAATTTATACTGTTGCTAATCGGAGGTAGTCTATGAACATTGAATTGAACTGCCGTAATGCACTGAAAGGCCTTTTTGTTGCAAGCGTATTAGCACTAACTGGGTGCGTCTCGATACCTGCATCAATTCAAGGGTCAGTTCAAAACCCAGCAGATAACTTAACATCCGTACAAAATGCACCTGAAATGTATATTGGTCAGGAAGCGCGTTTTGGCGGTAAAGTTCTCACCGTGGCGAACGAGCCTACACGGACACGTTTAGAAATTGCGGTGATGGCACTAAGTAAATACGACGCTGCACCTGAACTCAATGCGCCATCTATTGGTCGTATTTATGCTTATATTAACGGTTTCCGTGAGCCAAGCGACTTTACGAACCGTTATGTGACTGTTGTTGGGAAAATTACCGGAGAACAGCAGGGGAAAGTTGGGCAAGTCCCTTATAAATATGTCACTTTAGATGTGACAGGCTTCCAGCGTTGGAATGTCGCACAAAGCGTGATGATCCCACCATCAGGCCCATGGGGCTACGGCTATTATGGTGACCCGTACTACTATAATCACCCTTGGGGTTATGGTTATGGCTATCCAGGTGGTCCTGCACAAGTCCATACTTACCTAACTGAATAAACCTCAATCATCTTCAAAGCTGGCATTCATATACTGAATGTCAGCTTTTTGCTTTTTCATACCAGACCTCACCACGTTATCTAGCATTAGATAAAAATACGTAAATAATGCTTTAAAAGGTGCTTTATCCCTCATTAACCTTTGATTCTCATGCTTACAAGTTGAATTGATTGCAGATTCTTCTGATAACATCTCCAAAATTAATCTTGATCAGTGTATAATTAGGCATAACTTATGCAGATTTATATCTGATTAACGAAATTTAAGAAAACTGGGCGGCGTATGTCGCCCAGTTTTTTCTTGAAGGAACAAAATTTATTTAGTGATAGACCTCTCAACCTTGACATTGTCTGTTTTTCAAACTGGTACAATGAGTTAATAATTTGTTAAGGAGACGTTGGGTATAATAACTTCACTAAATTCAGGAGCAACATTTTGGAAAAAATCTGGCTAAAAAATTACCCTGCTGATGTGCCGGAAGAAATCAATCCTGATCGCTTCGCTTCTTTAGCAGAGTTACTGGAAAATGCGGTTTCTCAATATGCCGATCAGCCTGCTTTCATTAATATGGGCGCAGTGATGACGTATCGGAAATTAGAAGAAAGAAGCCGTGCTTTTGCTGCCTACTTACAAAATGGACTGGGACTTAAAAAAGGCGACCGTGTTGCCTTAATGATGCCTAACTTATTACAGTACCCAATTGCTTTATTTGGAATATTGCGAGCGGGAATGGTTGTGGTGAATGTGAACCCTCTCTATACCCCAAGAGAGCTAGAACATCAGCTTAATGATAGCGGCACAACTGCGATTGTCATTGTTTCGAATTTCGCTTCTACGCTTGAAAAAATCGTTTATAACACCAAAGTTAAACACGTGATTTTAACCCGTATGGGGGATCAACTATCGCGGCCGAAAGCGACAATTGTTGATTTTGTCGTTAAATACGTAAAACGCTTAGTACCAAAATACAATTTACCCGATGCTATCTCATTTCGCCGTGCTATGCATTACGGCTATCGGATGCAATATATTAAGCCCAATATTTCAGGCGGTGATTTGGCCTTCTTGCAATATACTGGGGGGACCACTGGGGTGGCGAAAGGGGCGATGTTAACTCATCGCAACATGTTAGCTAACCTAGAACAAGCAAGAGCCGCATATGGCCCTGTATTGAAATTTGGCGCTGAGTTCGTGGTGACAGCGTTACCGTTGTACCATGTGTTTGCGTTAACCGTAAATTGCTTGCTTTTCATCAACGTAGGGGGGGTTAATTTACTTATCACCAATCCTCGAGATGTGCCTGATACCGTCAAACAACTGGGGCGTTATCCTATCACCTCAATTACGGGGGTTAATACACTCTTTAATGCGTGGATCCACAATGCTGAGTTTCAAAAGTTGGATTTCTCACGCTTAAGGTTGTCGGTAGGCGGTGGGATGCCAGTGCAAAAAGCTGTGGCTGAAAAGTGGCAACAATTGACCGGCAAACACTTACTTGAAGGTTATGGCCTAACTGAGTGTTCGCCGCTGGTGACGGGGAATCCATATAATCTCACGGCATATAGTGGTAGTATTGGTTTACCAGTTCCATCAACTGATGTGAAATTTCTTAATGATGAAGGCCAAGAAGTCCCTCTGGGTGAGCCCGGTGAAATGTGGGTAAAAGGCCCGCAGGTGATGAAAGGCTACTGGAACCGCCCAGATTCTACCGCTGAGGCAATCGTTGATGGTTGGATTGCAACAGGCGATATCGCAGAAATCGACAGTGAAGGTTACATCCGCATTGTCGACCGCAAAAAAGACATGATCATTGTTTCAGGGTTTAACGTCTATCCTAATGAAATTGAAGATGTTATTGCAACTCACCCTGATGTGATTGAGTGTGCGGCAATTGGCGTACCAAGCGAAAGCACAGGGGAAGCCGTGAAAGTTTTTATTGTCACGAAAAATGCGAATTTGACAGGGGATGAGCTAAAAACATTTTGCCGTCGTTCATTAACTGCGTATAAAGTGCCTAAAATATTTGAATTTCGTGAAGAATTGCCTAAATCAAACGTTGGGAAAATTCTACGAAAAGATTTACGCGATGAAGAAAAATTGAAAAGAAATAAGTCACCCGCCTAAAAGTGATTTAGAATGTATAAATATAACGAATAGATGACGCCGGTTTATACCGGCGTCTCTGTAATGAAAATAGACAAAGAGAAACGTGTTTTGAATTATCGTTTAGTGACCACAGATAGCGAACTCGCTCAAATATGCCAAGAAGCTAACGATGCACCTTGGCTTGCACTGGATACTGAGTTTGTTCGTACAAGAACATACTATCCTCAATTAGGTTTGCTACAGTTGTATGATGGAAAGCAAGTTTCGTTGATTGACCCACTTTCAATATCGGATTTCAGCCCTTTTAAAGCGCTGCTGACGAATCCAAACCAGCTTAAATTTTTACACGCTGGTAGTGAAGACCTTGAAGTGTTTATGCACGATTTTGATTGTGTACCAGAGCCTATGATTGATACTCAAATCGTTGCGGCTTTTCTGGGGTACCCAATTTCATGTGGCTTTGCATCATTGGTTGCAGAGCACCTTGGTATTGAACTGGACAAAAGTGAATCACGGACAGATTGGCTAGCACGTCCGTTAAGTGCGAAACAATGTGACTATGCAGCTGCGGATGTGTTGTATTTATTGCCATTAGCTGAAATTCTCATGCAGAAGGTTACGGAGGCGGGGTATTTAGACGATGCGAAAGATGAATGCCAGCGTGTGGTTGCTCGTCGCCAAAAAGCGCTGAAACCAGAAAAAGCGTACTTAAATATCCGTAATGCGTGGCAGTTACGTGACGAGCAACTTGCTTGTTTGCAACTGCTCGCTGATTGGCGTTTGAACCAAGCCAAAGCACGGGACATGGCAATTAACTTTGTAGTGAAAGAAGAACATTTATGGAAAGTTGCTCATTTCCTACCGACTTCCCTTGGTGAGCTAGATAGCCTTGGTTTGACTGGGCAAGAAATTCGTTGCCATGGCAAGCGTTTGCTGAGCATTGTTGAACAAGCTAAGAAACTTGATGCAAGCCAATACCCAGCACCGGTAGCGAATATTACTGAACAAAGCCAATATAAAAATGTCTTCAAAGAAATTAAAGAGGTTGTTAAAGATATTGCTGAAAATGAAAAGTTTAATGCGGAGCTATTAGCATCAAGACGCCAAATAAATCAGTTATTATCTATTCACTGGGGAATTAAATCTTCCAGCACCCCGCCTGAATTATTAGCAGGTTGGCGGGGTAAATTACTGGCGGAACCACTCACTAAATTATTATCGAATTTGTAATTTAAATTTAGTCTGAAAATGGCATGCTAAAAAAGGAATAATTAATGTTATTCCTTTTTTTATTTCTTATTTTTATTGGTTTTCATATAGCTATCGGTTGGCTTACTTAAATTATTAAAAAGTAAATAATGAAAGGCATATTTGTATTTTAACGTCACCTTAATATACTCGATTCGATGTAATGGAAAAGCTAACAGAAGTTAATCTGAAATAATATCAATCTGATTATAGAAAAGGATGAGTATATGAAGAAAATATCAACCGTAATATCAATTGCTTCATTGATGGTTATTCCATCAATTGGGATATCCGAAGTGCTATATCAGCAGAGCCAAAGTTATCAGCATGGAAATACCGATATTCAAGTCGGGAAAACATTATATGAAGGTGATGTAAATACAAACGAGGGTGATCCTGGTATTAGCTATCGCTTTATTACCGAAGGGGTGACAGTCGCATTTTCTGGTTTAAAAGAACTGTCGAGTAAAGCGTCTGGTAACGTTTATGTTTTCGATAAAATTGCGGAGCATCACGGCAGCATAGGTAAGTTTAATTTTTCACAAGTTGCTGATGCAGATATCTATTATGGTGATTGGTCCGAAACTGGTGAGGTTACTGATCCTAAGCATACCGCTTTTTATTCGGGCAAAGAACCAACAAGTGAAATCCCAACAGAAGGCCAAGCCAGTTATACCATTATGGGGCTGAACCAATATGAAAGTATTGGGAAAATGCCCGGGGTTTATCTTGTGGATTTTGGTAAAAAACTTTATGAGGGCTCATTAGACGGGGAGTTTGCTAAAATCGAACTTAGTGGTGAAATTGGTGAGAACGGTAAATTTTCAGGTGTTGCACTTGCTAATGACCAAGCCGAAGGCATAAGCGCTGGGCAGTTATTTGGGCAAGATGCTGCACAGGTCGCAGGCATGGTTAGCTTCCCTGAAAACCACCAATACGATACAGCATTTGGTGGCGTTAAAAATTAAGTTATAGATAAAGTAATTATATTCAATGGGCAAATAGTATTTGCCCATTTTTATTTAAAAAGACAGACGTTATGAATCTTTTTTGTTAATAAACCAATTTTAAACTTTAAAATGAACTTAGTCTTAAAAATTTATCTTTTTAAGTAAAATATTAACTTGGGATTTTAGCTTATACCCATTAATAATATGCGGCTATAAATTAATTTATTGAAATAGAAGTGAATTAAAACTCTCTTTGAATTAATTATTTAGATTCAAATTATAATTAGCCTATTTGTAAATAAAAATCATTTTCATATACTCGTTCTCGGTTTAATGGAATGGCTAAATAGAGTTAGTCATTAATATGAGGATCCACCTCGTTATATCCTAAATAAGGAAATACAAATGAAAAAATTAACATTAGTTGTATTCATGGCGTCATTATCAGGGGCTTCTACCAGTGTATTTGCAGAGGCCACATCACAGCAAAGCCAAAGTTATACCGAGGGTGAAAAGATTGTCGATATTCGTATCGATAAAACTGAGGCAACGGGGGGGCATCATGGTGGGGTTGCTGGTGCACCGGGTATTGGTTATAGAGGAATGAAAGATGGGAAAACTATTTCTTTTTCAGGGTTAAAGAATATGGTCACACAGAAGCCCGATAATGTATATCTGTTAGAAAGTGGTGGAAGCCCACACGGCGGTATGGGTAAATTTCAATTTAGCCAAGTTGCAGATGCTGAAATCTATTATGGGGATTGGTCACAAGCTGGGGTAAATGGCGACAGCACACATACTGCTTATTTTTCAGGTAACAATGCGAGCACCGAAGTTCCTACCAATGGAAGCGCGGTTTATAACATCGAGGGGGTTAACCAATTTGATGGTGAAGGTAAGTTAACAGGTACCTTTAATGTCGACTTTGGTCAGAAGTCGTATGTGGGCTTACTGGAGGGGAATGAATTAAAGCAGTCCATGGAAGGGGATGTTTTTGAAGATGGTAAATTTAAGGGTACAGCCGAAGCCATTTCCCATGATTCTCTTCTAGGGGAAAGCATGGGACAATTCTTTGGGGAGAATGTGGAGCATGTCGCCGGTATCACCTCGTTCAAAGATAATCATGAGTTAGATACTGCATTTGGTGGCAAAAAAGCGAACTAATTATTACTAAATAACCAATCTTAAATATGTAAGAGTAAAAAGTAGGCACAATGCGTTGCCTACTTTTTATTTTATAAAGGTAAACTATTTATGTTTAATACTATTAAAATTGGAATTAATTTTTTTATTATGATTTTATCATCATGTTTGTCTTTTTATGTTTTTTCTCAACCTGAAAAAAATAAACCTTTTGTTGATATTTTAAATAAAGCAAATAATCACAATCAACAACACTCTCATTATTTAGAAGAAAATAATCAAAAAAACATCGACGCAATGGGTTTTCTCCTTTATGATTTCCTGCGTAAAAAAGAGCTCAAAAAAATTGATGCAATAATTGATGAGTATATACGCTATCAACAGCATGATAAAAACTTGGTGAAATTTATTTTTGCCGAAAAAGAAATAATAAAGCGAAATTATGATAAGGCAATTTTATTTTATCAGGAAATACTAGAGGACAAACCAAATACACTCGCTGTTGAATTAAAGCTAGCGCGGGTTTTATTTGATATTAAACGTGACCAAGACGCTTTATCGGTATACCAAGGAATACGCCTTAGTTACAAAAATAAATTACCGATAAGAATAGAAAAGTTTGTTAATCAGCAAATAACCTACTTACAGAATAAAAACAGTTGGCAAGGCGCAATCAAGTTTGGTTCCAGTTATAATTTGAATTTAAATGAGGCATCAAATAAAAATAAACAACATTGTGCTTATCGAATCTGTATGGGCAGTGGAAGTAAACCGATAGCAGGTGGAAAATGGCAGTATAGCGTTGACCTTTCCAAACGGTACCCAATATACCAGCAACATTCGGGAAAATGGCTACTGGGTGGTTCAGGCATCGAGCCCATGAAAGATATAACAAGCCGGAGAAGTAGCCTATTTATTGGTGGGGGTTATCAGTTTGAGGATGACGTTAAAAAAGTGGAGTTATTCCCTGTGTTCAAAACACACTGGTGTGATAACCAATTTCGACATGCAAGTATTGGTATTAAATCGGCAATAGATTATTCGTTAGACGAACAAGTGGCACTGTCTGGTTATTTATCAGTCGATAAAAATTACCATATTGCTAATTATGATTTTAATGATGGCCTTGAAGTGTCTTACTTTCTAATGGGGCGACATATAATAACCCCAAGTACAGTATTATCATTAAGCTTTCATGGCGTGAATAGGGATAAAAGGTTATCGAGTGACAGCTATCAACAACAGGGCGTTAAAGCTGATATTTTAAATTATTATGATCTCTTCGAGCTATTAATAAGTACGGGGTATAAGAATACGCAGTTTAAGTCATTTGACAGAAGCATTAATGTAAGAAGAGAAGACCATAATTGGTATTTAAATACGCAGATAACATTCAGAAGTAACAAAATATTTAAATTTACTCCCTCTATCTATTTTAATAATCAACTAAACAAAAGCACAGCGGATGTTATTTATTCTTTTAAGCAAAGTGAAGTCGGTGTCAATTTTATTAAGCGATTCTAATTTTCACCGGAAGGAATAATGAAAGTAAAGACAGTCATAGCGATCAATATCGCGACAGGGTTATCCCTATGTTGTATGCCAAGCGTATTATCTGCACAATTACGTGAAGATATTGGTGCCATTCAGGTTAATGACAAAGCCAATACGATTAAACAGCGGGATAAAAAAAAGGCGGATGAACAGTACGATAAAGATGAATCAAACATCTATATTGGTAAAGAGGAAGTTGAACGTTATAAAGGCACCAACCCCGCGGATACCATTAACCATGCTGTTGGTGTTTACAGTGGTGATGCACGTAACAGTGGCGCATTAGACCCGAATGTCCGTGGGATACAAGGGCAAGGGCGAGTTCCTGTAACTGTTGATGGTACAGAGCAAGCAATCACGGTTTGGCGGGGCTATAACGGGGCGAATAACCGTAATTATATCGACCCTAATATGATTAGCAGTATTTTGGTAATGAAAAGCGCAACATTAGACCGTGATGTACGCACATCAACAGGGGGCGGCATTGCAATCAGTACAATAGGTATTGATGATGTCGTCAACCCTGACGACAAATTTGGCTTTGATATTAAATTAGAAACCAGCAGTAATACCACTAAGCCAAGACTCGGCTCATTAAATCACGGTATAGATTACCGTGACGATAAACGTTTATTTGACTCAATAGAACAAAAACATTTCAGTGGAATTATGCTTCAGGATCACGAAGTATTGATTACGCCTCGTTCAAAGGACAGGACTAATTTTTTTAATTTACAGGATAACGCAGCACGTATTGCTATCGGTACACGACAAGAAAAATTTAATGTTACGATGGCGTACAGTGTTCGCAGCCAAGGAAATTATTTTACAGGCAGAAGAGGGGCTGATTTATATGACGAAGATATCGTATCTTTTGAACACCAATATCTTAATAAAAATGTCGATCCTTATATGCCTTTTGTTGCAAAAATTTATGCTCCTAATACTGAAGTCAGTAATACATCAAATATAATGTCGACATGGCTAGCAAAGCTAAACTTTATGCTACCGAACGGACAGGACTTATCCTTTGGTTACATTCAAACAACTAGCCATTACGGTGAAATTATGCCTTCAAAAATTCGCTACCATGACCTAGATGGCCAAATAGTCCAATGGCCACTAGCCAATTTGGGCCTAAATACCCTTTATGCAAATTATGCATTTAAGTCTGAAGCACATAATTGGGTCGATTTTCGCTTGAATTATTGGCTAACAAGAACAGATTTAAATTCAAATACAGCGGGAGGTCAACCTCGAGACCCTTTCGATAGGGATTGGCTTTATGAACTTAAAAAATTAAATAAAAAAAGAAATTCAAATATTGATGGGACATTAGTCGATGGCATTAAATTAAGTCAACTGAATAACCGCCACGGTGTTTCACTTTCGAATAAATTCCAGCTTGCCCCAGACTTTAGCTTAACATTGATGGGCAATTTAATTGATGAGCGTATAGACAGCCGAGTTGATGTTTATAGCTCACGCACTACCCCTAAATCAGGCATGTTTAGAGCCGTTCCACGGGAAGGCCAGCGCAGGGAATATAACGGCGCAGTTAGGTTGGATTGGCAGCCCACAGATTGGTTAAAGTTTAATGCAGGGGCGCAATATATCAGCTATTGGTCGAAAGATACCTTAAAAGAAAGGCGAGTCGCAGCCAAAGATGAACGGTTTGCCTTAAATAGTGAAAAAACGGCAAGGAACTTTCGGTTATACCGCTTACTCACGCCTGAAGAGTACCAAAAAATCCAGAGCTACGCTGATAGAAAAGGGCAGACTTTTGAAGAGGTAAGAGATGGCCCATCAGTTGTTCGAGAACGACTTGTAGAAGAAGCATTAAGTATGCCTGCTCATTCTTTAGCGTATGCGGATTTTTGGATAAAAAGAGGCAATAAAAAAGGCTTGGAGTTTCGGATCTCAGAAACAAAGCGAATGGTTAAATGGCAGGCGGATGAAAATAAACGCTTTACCCGTAAAAATAACCCTTTTTATAACGGTGAAATAGATTTAAAAGAAACGGTTATTGACCCCGTCACGCAGCTCACCACCTTAAAATACAGGGCAAGTGATGCGCAAAACCGCTGGGATGAAATTAAATTCACGGGTGACGAACGGTTTAGACCACCAAAAAGAAAGGAAGATGCTGCGTGGGCACCTGCATTAGGGGCAACTATTTATGTGACCGAAAATGACCGTATTTTTGCACGTTATTTAGAAACGGTCAGAATGCCCAGTATTTTTGAAAGCACTGTCGGTTTTTCTGGTGGATCAGTGGATAACTATATTGCCCCCACATTTTTACCAGAGCGCAGCCACACCATAGAGCTGGGTTATGTACGTAATTTCCAAGAGCTATTGAATGCACAAAACCACGCCGATTTACGAGTCAATTACTATAATACTGTAGTGGCGAATGCCTTTGATCGGGATATGGACCTAAACTTTACCCAAGTTGATAAACACAATACGGCGGGGTTAGAGCTACTTGCCCGTTACGATAACGGGGCTGTTTTTGGTGACATTGGCATTGATTACCGCTTAAAAAATGAGGTGTGTGACCAAGTCAATTTTATGTTGATGGATCCTAAAAATGAATTTGGGGGCTCTGAATGCATAACCGCAGGTTTCCCCGGTGGTTATTTGCGTACCCAATTACAGCCGAAATACAGCATTCATGCCAATTTTGGGCTGCGTTTCTTAGATGAAACATTAGAAGTTGGTAGCCGTATGCGTTATCACAGCACGGCCAAAAATGAAGACGAAGCGGAATTTATGGATAAATACCCATATCAATTTATGCCGTTAAATAACAGCCCAATGCGTTGGAATGCGGTGTTTACGACGGATGCTTACGCGAATTTCCACGTAAATAAAAATCTATCGTTGGAGTTTATTGCGACAAACCTACTGGATGAATATTACATCGACCCACTAACGCGCAGCATGATGCCCGCACCAGGGCGGGCTTTCCGCTTTAGTGTCACCAGTAAGTTCTAACTGTAAGCCCTTTGTACCTCGGTATAAGGGGCTTTTTATTGGGATGCAAAATGACGAATTCACGTTTTCTATTTGCCATAATTGGCTCTTTAGCACTGCACGGTGGGCTGGTGTATTACCACCTATTGAATCACAGTGATTCGAGCAAAATCATGATGCCAATAAATGCGCCGGTTATCGCCATCGCGGTGACCCAAGCAGTGATTGAGAAACATATCGCTAAGGAGGAGGAGATTGTTGAGGACAGTGGCGGGGCAATTCATTCGCCTATTGAGGTCGATAAGGCCGTTATTGAAGTGGCAAAAGCGCGCAGCGAGAAAGCCAAAGACGGTCAATCGTCTCAAAAGCCAATTACCCCCGCAAAGCCTGAAAAACCGCGCAAAACAGAGCCTAAAAAACGCATTGAAACGGAGAGAAAAGTAAAAAAAGATAGAACTGATGAAATAGAACAACAAGCAAAATTGGGGGAAAACAAAGCCGAATCTGTCGCTAGCGGTGAAGCGGGTGCGCAGAAAAATTCAGTTGCAGGGGAAGATATTACGGATATTCGGCTCGCGTATTTAGCCAAAGTGCGCAATGAATTGGGACGTCATAAACAATATCCACGGCGAGCACGAGCGATGCAAATTCAAGGCGCTGTTGTGGTGCATTTTCAAATTACGCAACAAGGTGATTTGGTGAATGCCACGATAGTTAAATCTGAGCGCAGTGAGATATTGGGAAAGGCGGTGCTTGATGCGACAAAGCAGTATAAATCGGTAGGGGAAAGGCCTGAGGGAGTATCTCCGCTAGTGAGTTTAGTGATCCACTTTAAACTAGATAAATAAAACCAATAGGGAAACGTTGGCACTTGGAGCCAAAGAATGGAGGAATATTTAACGTAAAAGCAAGCCGCCATACAACATAGCGGCTTCTTTGCAAATTATTTTTCTGTTGTTGTGGTTTTAATTTCGTCACCTTCTGGTAGCGTGACGTTTAACTCAAGAACAGAAATATCATCGTCTTTTTGTTCAAACTGTACAGAGAGCATCTCAGGGTCAACTTGAACATATTTACAGATGACTTGCAAAATATCACGTTTCATATCAGCAAGATATGCGGGTTCGCTATCACCACGGCGGCGTTCCGCAACGATGATTTGTAATCGCTCTTTTGCGATATTCGCTGTCGTCTTTTTTCTCGACAGAAAGAAATCCAATAAAGCCATTATTTACCCCCCAAATAGGCGTTTTAAGAAGCCTTTCTTCTCTTCTTCAATGAAACGGATAGGGCGATCTTCACCTAAAATACGCGCGACACAGTCGTCGTAAGCTTGGCCTGCTTCAGACTCTTTATCTAAAATAACAGGTTCACCTTGGTTAGATGAGCGCAAGACAGATTGATCTTCTGGAATAACTCCAATTAATGGAATGCAAAGGATTTCCAGCACATCTTCCATACTTAACATATCACCGCGGGTAACACGCCCCGGGTTATAACGTGTCAGTAGAAGGTGTTCTTTTATTGGGTCTTGGCCTTTTTCTGCACGACGTGATTTAGAGGCTAAAATGCCTAAAATACGGTCTGAGTCACGAACTGAAGACACTTCTGGGTTGGTAGTAATAATTGCTTCGTCAGCAAAATACAGTGCCATCAACGCACCGCTTTCAATACCCGCAGGTGAATCGCAGACGATAAAATCAAAACCAAGATTGTCACCGAGCTCATCAAGAATTTTTTCAACACCTTCACGGGTTAACGCGTCTTTATCGCGCGTTTGTGAAGCGGGTAAAATAAACAGATTTTCGGTGCGTTTATCTTTAATTAAGGCCTGATTCAGTGTGGCATCACCTTGGATAACGTTGACGAAGTCATAGACAACACGACGTTCACACCCCATGATGAGGTCAAGGTTACGTAGACCGATATCAAAATCGATTACGACGGTTTTTTTCCCTTTTTGTGCTAGGCCAGTTGCTATGGCCGCGCTTGAAGTGGTTTTACCAACACCACCTTTACCAGAAGTCACTACAATTATGCGTGCCATGAATAATTCCTTGTAAATAAGGTCTAATTTAAATATTCGATGTTAAGTTTATTATCAACTAAACGAAGTTTAGCTGCTTTGGCGAGAAATTCAGCAGGGATTTGATCGCTCAGCCAATATTCACCTGCAATAGAGACCAACTCTGCTTGCAAATGCGTACAATAAATCTGACTTTCAATATCACCAGAAGCACCCGCTAAGGCACGACCCCGCATCACACCATATATATGAATATTACCATCTGCTAACAGTTCTGCACCGGCACTCACGTTACTTGTGACGATAAGATCACTATTTGGCGCGTAAATACGTTGTCCAGAACGAACAGGGGTATTGATAATTCGAGTCTTACGATAAACCGGCTCATTTTGGACTGCGGCAATGTTTGCCTCAGTCTGAATTTCAACAGGTTTCTGGCTTTTACCTTCACTTAATATCGGTAAGCCAGCTTCATTGGCTTTTTGGCGCAATAAAGGGTCTGTACACCCACTAACTCCAACAATACGCAACCCTACAGAAACCACAGATTTATGAATGCTGTATAAATCTGCGTGTGCAGTTAATTCTGCAATATTGATGACAACAGGGGCATTTTTAAAGAAATCAGGGGCTTGATTTACTTTATCTTGCAGCGCTTTTTTGATGAGTTTAGGCTCTTCACTGTGTAAGTGAATAACTGAAAGAGTAAAACTGCTGCCTTTAAGTTCTATTGGCGATTGTGGCATCTATCTAGACTCAGCAAATTAAAATTTCCGAAACAATCCTCGGGCGAAGATATTCTGTAAAACAATAGCATGTTATAGTTACTGTATTCTTCAAGCAAGCTAATGAACTAAGAAAAAGAGTTAAATATAATGATTTGTGCAATTTATAGAAGCCCTAAGCGTGAACAAACCTATCTTTATGTTGAAAAGAAAGATGATTTTTCACGCGTTCCTGAAGAGTTATTAGCCCAATTTGGAACACCTCAATTCGCCATGATGATTGCGTTAGATAAGCGTGAAAAGCTTGCTAATGCTGATTTGGCGCGAGTTAAGGCTGACTTACAAGAAGTTGGTTACTACTTACAATTCCCGCCTCCGGTGGAGGACCTACTTTCAGAACATAAAGAACTTAATATTTAACGCAATTTAAGAAAAACCTGAAAAGCCTTGTGTTCTGGAGGATACGAATGAAACCAACGTTATTATATACATTAGTCGCTGGTTTGCTTTTAGCAAGTTGCTCGGCGAAACAACATGAAACGGTTGCAACTCAACCGATTACTGCGGAACAAAATGCGGCAATTATCCAAGAAGTTGCTGCACTTGATAAAGCATTCCCTATTGAGAAACGTGAAGCTTCGCAATTTCCTGCTTATGTGGAATTATTGAAAGAACATGCTATTGCGCAAGGGATCAAGCCCGCTACTATCGAACGTGGTTTCGCCAATATTCACTTCATCGAAAGAGTGGTAAAAGCGGATAAAGGGCAGCCAGAAAAAAGAGCCACGGTCACATTAGCAAGCTACCTGAAAAATGTCCTTCCTCAATCACGTATTAATGCGGGATATGATAAGTATATTGAAAACAAGGCGCTGCTTGATTCAATTAGTCAAAAATATGGTGTTCCACCGCAATTTATCGTTTCCCTTTGGGGACTGGAAAGCGGGTTTGGTCGCTCACAAGGTAAGGAAGACGTCATCTCAGCACTCGCCACATTATCTTTCGAAGGGCGTCGTGAAGCGCTTTTTAGCAAGCAATTGCTGGCGGCGCTTGAGATAATGGATAAGGGCTATATTCCTGAAGACCAGCAATTAAAAGGCTCGTGGGCAGGTGCGATGGGCCAAAGCCAGTTTATGCCAACATCCTATTTGTCTTATGCGGCAGATGGTGATGGCGATGGAAAGATGGATATTTGGAATAATAAAGCGGATGTTTTCGCATCAATCGCCAATTATTTATCAACAGAAGGTTGGCAATCCCAGTTACCATGGGGTTATCAAGTCAGTTTACCGGCGGACTTTAACCGAGCTCTAGAAGGCGTTAAAGCAGAACAAGGTAAAACCGTCAATGACTGGCAGCAATTAGGGGTTAAGTTACCTGCATTTGCACAATTATCACCGGATGTAAAAACATGGGTTGTTATTCCGGATGATCCTGAAGGTAGAACATTTTTAGTGACTGAGAACTTTCGTACCATCATGCATTGGAACCGCTCATACTATTTTGCATTGAGTGTTAGCTTGATGGCCGATGGCATCGCTCAAAAAATACAATAACGATAATAGGAGTTACCCTTATGTATCAACATCGTGACTGGCAAGGTGCTTTACTTGATTTTCCAGCAAACAAAGTTGTTTGTGTAGGTAGTAACTATGCCAAGCATATCAAAGAGATGGGCTCAGCAGTACCCGAAGAGCCTGTTATTTTTATCAAACCTGAAACCGCACTTTGTGATATCACTCAATCAATTGTTATTCCAAAAGATTTGGGCGAGGTTCACCATGAAGTCGAAATGGCAATCTTGATTGGTATGCCGTTAAAAAATGCGGATGAAGACCGTGTTTCCCGCGCTATCGCTGGTTATGCTGTTGCGCTGGACTTAACATTGCGTGATTTACAGGCAAAATTTAAGAAAGCAGGTCAACCGTGGGAAAAAAGCAAAGCGTTTGATGGCTCATGCCCAATTTCAGGGTTTATTCCTGTCAATAATCCAAGTGAATTGCAGAATATTCAGCTATCACTGGAGATCAATGGGGAAATTCGCCAAGAAGGTTCAACGCGTGATATGATCACCCCGATTTTACCTCTAATTAGCTATATGTCCCGCTTCTTCACATTGCGTGCAGGGGATGTCATTTTGACGGGAACCCCAGAAGGTGTCGGTCCATTGGCCTCTGGTGATATGTTAAAGCTATCGATTAATGACCACTCGCTGACCACTCGAGTTATTTAAGTATAGGATTAATAAGTATTATGTCGCAGTTCTGGCAGGTTAAGACACTAGATGAAATGACAGATGATGAATGGGAATCTTTGTGCGATGGGTGTGGGCAGTGCTGCTTACATAAATTAATGGATGAAGATACTGATGAAATCTATTTCACCAATGTGGCTTGCAACCAATTAAATTTAAAAACCTGCCAGTGTAAGCATTATGAGAACCGCTTTGAATATGAAGCGGATTGCATCAAACTCAATCGTTATAATTTAGAAACCTTTGAGTGGCTACCAACGACATGTGCTTATCGTTTATTACTTGAAGGAAAAACCTTACCCGCCTGGCACCCGTTAAAAACAGGTTCGAAAGCCTCAATGCACAATGAAGGTGTGTCTGTGCGGCACATTGCAGTCAGGGAAATTGATGTGGTTGATTGGGAAGACCACATCATGAACAGACCAAAGGGTAGGGGCTAACGACTCTATTTTTTCATTGAAAGTCTGTATTATTTTTATTTAATGGCGGAATTACCACCATCTGCAAACAGCGCAGCTCCTGTCACAAAACTTGACATCGGGCTGGCTAAAAATAATGCGGCTGAAGCGATTTCTTCAGGTTCAGCCAACCTTTTCATAGCATGCAGGTTAGCCGCCCACTCTCTTTGCTGTTGATCGCCCGCCATATCCGTGTTTACTCCCCCAGGCAGTAAAGCATTTGCTCGAATATTTTGTGTCGCATAATCTGCGGTGATCCCTTTAGCCAACGCAATTAAGGCGGTTTTTGCTACGCCATAGGCTGTCATATAGGGCAAAACGCAGCTAGTTCCAACAAAGCTAGATGTAAAAACAAGTGATCCACCACCTGTTTTAATCATGGCAGGGATTTGGCTTTTTGCCCCCATAAATGCAGCGGTAATATTTGCATTTTGTACTTGTAACCATTCTTCTAATGTAAAGTCTGCTAAAGGCTTTAGAGTACCAACAGAGCCTGCGTTGTTTATTGCAATATCTAGCCTACCAAATTCAGTAAGTGTTTTATCGATGATGGAATGATGTGTCTCTTCTAAACAGATATCACCCGTATGATAGATGGCCTTACCACCATATCTTTGTATTTTACATGCAACTTTGCGAAGGTTTTCTTCGCGCCTTGCGGTTAAACATACAGATGCACCCTGTTTAGCAAACAGAAGAGCGATAGCTTTACCTATACCAGATGATGCTCCTGTGATAATCGCAACTTTGTTTTTTAATAACATTCTTGTGCCCTCTCGTTTATGTGTATAAACCATAACCTACATGAGAACATGGCAATCTCTGTTTCTTGCTTTATAATTTAATAATGGGAATTTAAGCGTGTGGAAAGTTATCAATAGGATTATCGTTGATACATAGCTGTTGATAACATTCTTCAAATTTATTCGATGGTAATTTAGTTAAACGGAAGACTTAATATGATTGCTATTTTGGGCCTAACAGCGCTTATTGCAGTAGGTACGGTAGACCCTTTCTTGGTTTTTAAGTTATCTCTGCTGGTCTTATAGTTAATGAACAAATGGATACCGAAAGGGAGGATGCGTGCCTCTTTTTCTATTGGGGATAGGCACGCGGTTAGTTAAAAATATGGATAAATGAATCTATTTTTGCTGGTGTATTAAATATGGGAATAAATAATTCCAGCACCCAGTGCTAGAATTGACCAAAATCCGATAAATAGAGTGTATTTTGTTAGCATGGAGTTTACTCCTTTTGTTTGGTGTTCGTATATATACTTAAATTGTTTAAAGTTAAATATATAGTTAAATAAGCTAACAAATTTTTACACTTATTACAATATTGTTCCAAGTAAGATTTATATTTCACTCCCATTAAGTATAAATACTTATTTAATTGTTATTGTTCGCCAAATTTGCTAAATTCCTTATCCATTTTTTACGGTATAATGAAAAAATATGAAATTTATATGCTCACTATTTTGTTTATGCATTATCTCGGGATGTTCTTCAACGCCAACTTTTGAACCAAATAAGCCGACATGGCCAAAACAGCATAAAGACTCGCGTACATCGGAGCAAAAGCGCATAGATAGAGAAGCTGTTCATGAGCAACAACGCGCAGTTATGAGAGGGGAAAGGCCAGACTATGGTGTTTTTGAACGCTATTAATAGAATGCTCTTTGTTTGTATATAAGGTTATGGTGCATAATTGGCTGGTATATTGAGGTTAATCTTGACTTAGATAGGAGATGGATTTAATGATGTTCTTTACAAATGGCTTATCGTTGTGATTACAACTGTCTTTCGCGCGCTTTGCTTTTTAATATTGGTGCTATTTGCATTTGTGCTTGGTGTCTCATTTAATCTTAATCCACAATTGGATATAACAGCCCAAGCTAAATTGATGGTGGCAAATTTTATGTATCAACCGCAAGCCACTGAGTTTAGAAATGTGAAACTATATGCAGCGGCTAAAAATTCTTCTCATAATATCGTTGGAAATGTGTGTGGTGAAGTATTTACTTTTAAAGATGAAGCGCCATACCAGTATGAAAAATTTATTATTCAAGTTGCAAAAGATCATAATGGGGAAAATATCTTATCGTTCCCTTTATTTGATTTTGAAGGCGAAATGATACCTGAAGAGGATTTTCAGAAAATCTGGCAACAACGCTGTGTAAATGAAATTTCGGTAATGGAACCATAACATTAATATAAAGGTGTGGTCGTTTTAATCTTTAAATATATAGGTACTAAAGTGGAAGCATCTTTACCTGAACTTGATTTAATTGCGTTATTGGATATTCTCTTTTCTACATCACAGTTCCCTGTATTAGAAAAATTTAGTCATTATGCATTAATGATTAACTATGCTTTCTAATTAATCACTTATGGTTATTTTTAAATAATCAGTCTGGTTTTTAATCACCCATTTTTCGTTATAAAACTGAGTGTAATATTGTTGGCTATTCACGCATTTTTTGTTAAAAAATAAAAGGTAATAGCGAGCATAAACTTTGCTTTTATCTAGGTTGTTGGTTAACATATCCTAAATTAATGTAATTTAAGGGAAACAGGATGAAAACGTTTGGTGTCGTTTTAACGATAGTTGGGCTCATTACTGCTTTTTTATCATATAATATGGATGTCAGTATTCCTATCGTCTACGGTGAGAATGTAAAGGATGCAGGCCTCGCATTTGATAGACAAAATTACATTATAGGGAGTTTTGTTATTGCTTGTTTAGGGGTTTTAATTGTTATATTTGATAATCGTAAGAAGAAATAATTTAGCTCGGTAATTTAATCATAATATAAACTAATTGTAGCTTTTGGGTTAAAATCATAAATATCCGATGGATACTAATTCCAATGAATATGCAGTCTAGTAAGGTTCATGGTGTTATTTTAACTGGCTAATGTAGAAATATTGGGATGTTAATCCTGATGTATGTTGTGATAAAAAATAGCCCATGGTGAAATGGGCTGAACTTACATGATTTGTTATTCGCATTTATCATAACCAATAAAATAATGATATTCTGTAAAAAAGTGGTTCAATATCATTATATTTTGTTATATTCCGTTTTTATAAAATTCACATACCGTGAAATGTCATTTTTATTTTCATAAAAAACAAAGTGTTATGATTTATTTGTTGTGCTCCTCTTGTTTGTATCTCTGTAACACCTCTAAAAAATATTTTCACACAAGTTAACATGGTTGTAATGCAACGGTAGGTTTTATCCAAATACAATAATATAAGTATGTCAGCGGTAGTGGGTTATGTTTGCATTGTGATGATGAGTCGTAACATGAATATCGGATATTGCTCAGATTAATCGGTTAGAATAGAATGAACCGACTTAACCTAAATAAGGATATATATGAAAAAGCTACTCGCCTTTTCCGCCCTGATTTTAATTGTAGGGTGTACCGCTAAAGAAACGAATGTGGCAAAACCTATTGGAATGGCTAATCCAGCTTCAGTTTACTGTGAGAAATTAGGCGGGACCTCTGAAATTACGGATACTGCACAAGGGCAAGTAGGTATTTGTGCATTACCTTCAGGTGAAAAAATAGAAGAATGGGCCTTATACCGTAGAGATCAACAATAAATTTACTAGCCTTTCTCCTAAAGCAAAAGCCTATTTGGTTTTTGCTTTACCTTTATTAAAAATAAATCATCTTTTACTCACCTTTTTCTGTTATCGGCCGATAACAGTAGTATCGCTATCTGTTCGATAATCATTCTAAATTAAGCATAAATTTTTGTAGAACACTTTAAGTGCTTATGTGGCGAGATTTTTATCGATCCATATGGCTTTTGGTATTGTCGAAGAACGGACTATCGTAAATTATTGATGTAAAATATTTTTATGGGTCATTGTCTCATTGTGTTAAAAAAATAATACTAAAATGTAGTTGGCTATTTTATGTTATGTAATAGAGGTGAAAACAGGGCTTATTGTGCGCATTGAATATGTTTAAGAACGTTATGATAAAGCTTAGGGTAGGGAGTTGTTTCTTTTTAAGTCATTTTTTTGATGTGTTTAAGGTGATAGGTCACACTCTTACGCACTACATGTGTAAATTAGGAATATTCTTAATGCTAAAAATGAAGGTCAATATCCCTTTTTTACGTGTTGTTCGTTTTAAGAAATCATGATGATTTTCATATGGTTATAAAATGTGAAAATTGATGTAGAACAGTTTGTTTTTTACACGAACTGATTGGTTTTTTTATCCTATATCAAAAACAATGATAATATTTTTTTACATTGATTCTAATGATGACACTCTTATTTTGACGAGTTAGTCGTTTGTGCGTTTGAATGAATAAAGCATTTTATTGCGATTTTATTATCATTTTCCCAATTATTTATTTTTCAATATCCAGTTATATTTTTTTATTTAGATTAAATCGGATTTAAATCATTCCTTAATCTGAAAGTCATTGCTATTTTCTCGTTCAAAGCTAATTATTAATATAAAAAACCCTGAATACTCGTATTGTGCGTTTTAATGGGATTAAGCATAATAATTCGCTATTGTCTTTTCTTTAATCGTCGTTAGTTAACTTATCCCTCTCTTAAAAACATATAAATTAAATTAATGTTTTGTAATGTATTTACTATTCTAAATATGATGTATTAGATCGATTTTTTGCGACAAAAAGTATCTAAATGTAAGGTAAATGCCACTTATATCCATAAAAACCAAAAAACAATGTTTTATAAAAAACCTAAAAAGACAATATTTCATTGCATATTCACTATAAAGTTATTATAAATCACTTTTATATCTAAAAATTGAACTTTTTACGTGTAAATCAGCGAAAATAACACATCAGGCGATTCAATCAATAGATCATTTTCAATAGTTATCACCTATCAAATAATTTGATATGCGATGATAAAAACGATTTAATAAAATTTAAGTTATTCTGTATCCTCTCTTCGAAATCATATAGAACATATGATTATTAATTCTAAGTAGGACTAATTAAGAAACATATTTATTTGCATTAGTACAGAAGGTTTCAAAGTGAAACGTAAATCATAATATTCGTATATTCATTATACGATAGGATTTTTGTTTTCATTTTTTACTACTAAATAAAACAAAAACTTAATGAGTTCTGTAAGCGTAAGAAAAAAATCTCATATTAGGAAATGAAAATGAAGAAAGTACTACTGACTGCTGTTGCAACTACAATTATCGGTTTATCAACAGCTAATGCAGCTGGCACAAACGTTGGCGGTGGCCAAGTTAATTTCCACGGTAAAGTAACTGACGTTTCTTGTACTGTTTCTGTTGATGGTCAAGGTAGCGATGCTAGCGTTTACTTAGCACCGGTTTCATTAACTGAAGTTCGTGCTGGTGGTGCAGATGCACTTCTGAAAGCAAAACCATTTGTTATCGATGTAACTAACTGTATCGCTGCAGATGTTAAAGATCCTAAAGGAACAGGCTCTGCTATCGATAAAACGTTATTAAACGTTAACTGGACTGGCGGTAACTTACTGCAAGGCGCATCTGGTAACTCAGAAGGTTACTTAGCAAATACTGAAACTACTGGCGCTAGCAACATCCAATTAGCACTTTCAACTTCTGATAAAGCAGACTTATCAGACAAAATCATCCCTGGTAACCCGACACAGAAAAAAGCTGATGGTGATGTAACTAAAGTTGAGAACGGTGCTCGTTTCCAATATTACGTTGGTTATGCAACTTCGACACCTACAACTGTAACGACAGGTGAAGTTAAAAGCTATGCAACTTACGAAATCACTTACCAATAAGAGATCTGTAAGTTAATTATTTACTAGTGTTATATCTATGACATTATTTAAATATTAAGTAAACATTACTTTAATAAGCGGTAGGTATGCTGCCGCTTTTATTTTTGAGGTTTAAATGAAAGCAATAGTATTTATATTCTGCTTCATTTTCAGTATGCATTCATTTGCTAATAATATTATCGTTAATGGTACACGGTTTATTTACCCTGGAAATGAGAAAGAAATTACCGTGCAATTAAACAACACCGCGGATCGCCCTGCAATTGCACAAGCATGGCTTGATACTGGTGATGCTTCAGAGACGCCAGACACGATAAAAACACCTTTTCAAATTACACCGCCAATTTCACGTGTAGAGGCCAAAGGTGGTCAAACATTACGAATCAAATTAATGGATAAAGGAAGTATTCCTCAGGATAGAGAAAGCTTGTGGTGGTTAAATATTTTAGACATTCCTCCTATGGCTAAAGGTAAGGAAAGTGAGAATCAGAATGTATTGCAATTAGCGATCCGCTCTCGTTTTAAATTCTTTTATCGTCCAACAGGGCTAGGTAGCCGTGAATTAGCACCAGAGCAACTTGTTATTAAATCAAGTGGCAAGAATATTATTATCGATAATCCAACTCCTTACTATATTACAGTTACAAAGATTTCAACAGATGGTAAATCTGGGTTAAATGATAAAACCGTTTTATTAGAACCAAAAAGTCAAACAACTGTTGAATTAAAACAAGTAGTAAGATCAGGAAGTAATATCGTAATTAATAATATTAATGATTATGGATCAGATATTGCGGTGAAAACTACCGTTAAATAGGAAGATATGATGAAACAGCGAGAGTTAATAAATAAATATAGCAATACGCTCTCTGTGACCTGCTTTGTTACTGCATGCATGGTACCTACTTTTTATGCATGGAGTGAAGAAGATACAACCTATGAGTTTAATAGTGGTTTTATTATAGGTAGTAAAGAAGAAGTTGACCTGGCACGTTTCAATTCTTCCGGGATCAGCCCTGGGAAATATTCCGTTGATGTTTACACAAATAACAACTGGAAGGGCCGCTATGACCTTAGTTTTGAAGAGCAAAAGGATGGTCAACTGGCAGTATGTTATACCCCAGCAATGCTTTCCGACTTTGGCATTAATACTGAAAAACTGAACCCTACGCTTAGCCAAGAGAGTGATAGTTGCTTACCACTAAAAGATTGGAACAATGAAAAAGATATCGTAGATACTTTTCACTCATCGACATTACGTTTAGATATTTCTGTTCCACAAATATATGAACAGCGTATTTCCCGTGGATATGTTTCCCCTCAGTTTTGGGAGACAGGGATCCCAGCATTGAATGTAGGCTATATGGCTAACTATTATGATAATCATACTAGTGGCTCTCAGGGAAGTAATAACGCAAGTGCGTACCTTGGATTAAACGCAGGTCTAAGCTTTGATGGCTGGTTACTTAAGCACATTGGTAATCTCAATTGGCAGCGCCATGATGGTACAAATTGGAATAGCAACCAGACCTACCTGCAAAAGCCTATTGCAGGGTTAAAATCAAAAGCGACTGCGGGTCAGTTTTATACAGATGGCGATCTATTCGATAGTATCAGCTTACGCGGTGCAAAACTGGCGACAGATGACAATATGTACCCCGATGGGACGTCAACATATGCGCCAGAGATCAGAGGCATCGCGCAGAGTAATGCTTTAGTAACAGTCAGGCAAAATGGTTCCATTATTTACCAAACAACTGTTTCTCCAGGCCCTTTTAGCTTAACGGACGTCTATCCGTCCGGTTATGGAAATGATTTGGTTGTAACAGTGAAAGAAGCTGATGGTAATGAAACAACATTCAGTGTGCCATATTCATCGTTAGCACAATTATTACGCCCAGGTTTCACTCGATACCAAGTCGCTAGCGGTAAAGCAGATGCTGATGGATTGAGAAATCGTCCCTTGATTATGCAAGGTACTATTCAGCATGGTTTGAATAATACATTTACGCTTTATGGCGGCGTAACAGCATTTGATGATTACCAAGCTTATTTAGTCGGAACGGGTATTAATACTGGATTTGGTGCAGTTGCAGTAGATTTAACGCAATCAAGAACTGCATTTAAATATAAAACGGATAATGGGCAAAGTTATCGTTTGACATTTAGCCGTTTGTTCACGCAAACAGATACTAACTTAGTATTAGCGGCTTATCGGTATTCAACAAAAGATTATTACAATATTAATAATGCGTTGTATGCAATAGATAATGATAAACGTGGCGTAGCAAATACGCTGGGTCGTGAAAAGAATGGCTTTAGCTATACAATAAATCAAAACTTACCAGAAGGGTATGGCGGTATTTATTTTACTGGCCGTATTTCTAATTATTGGGATAAATCAGGAACTGAAGAGCAATATCAACTGAGTTATAACAATAACTATGACCGTCTCTCATACGGTATCGCGCTGATGAGAGTTTATGCAAATAATACGAATAATAATAAAAAAGACGACCGTATAAGTTTAAACCTGAGTTATCCACTGTATTTTGGCGAAAGTCAGAGTGCAACCTTGACGTCAAATACAATATTCAACAACGAAAAATTTGGTTCAACTCAAGTCGGTGCGAGTGGGGCGTTTGATAAAGAGAATAACTGGACTTACGGTGTAAATACTTCTGTTGCAAATGGCGGTGAGAAAAATATTGGTTTGAATACGGGATACCGTTCTTCGTTAGTAAATACCAGCGCTAACTATAGCCAAGGCCAGGGATACCGCCAGTTTGGATTAGGTGCTAATGGCTCTATGCTGGTGCACTCGGGCGGTGTGACATTGACACCGAACAGCTCAACGACATTAGCGTTAATTGAAGCTAAAGGTGCTGAAGGCGCATCCATTATGGGGGCACCAGGAACACGTGTAGACAGTAATGGTTATGCTATTGCACCTTATGTAAGAGCTTATCGTATTAATAATGTTGAAATTGACCCTAAAGGGAGTCCAGAAGACATTGTTTTTGAAAATACGACAACGCAAGTTGTGCCTTATGAAGGCAGCATAGTTAAAGTGAAATTTGGCACAAAAGTCGAAAAAAACGTTGCGTTTAATGTCGTAAGACCAGGCAACAAATCATTACCATTCGGCGCGAATGTAACAGATAAAAATGGCGAGTCAATTGGGATTGTTGGGCAAGGTGGAACCGTGTTTATTAGCAGTGAAACCGCGAAAGAAGCATTCATTAAATGGGAAAATGGGCAGTGCTCATTCTCTTTAGAAGCTGGAAACAGCAAGGAAAGTTTATGTCAATAACGAAACAATATCGCTTGTATATCGGAATTGGATTGTTTCTTACTGCAAGCTATGCTTCTGCGTATTGTAATCGTACTTCAACTCCTACATATGTGCTTAACATGCAAATGGGGCGGGTCGTGGTGGATCCCAATCTAAATGTTGGGGATACGATTGCTGAGCAAACGTGGGATATGAGGGAAAACTCAAATGCCATTTATGCTTACTGTACTCGGAATTCAGCGATTACAGCGCAAGTAATAATGTCGACACTAGTTCCTGTCGGGAATAAAATTTATCAGACAAATGTTCCTGGTATTGGGATGAAATTTCACCGTGAAGGTGCGGTAAGAATGACATACCCAGATGTATTTTATGCACCAAAAAACAATAACTACTATTTAGCTGGGTCAAAATTTATTTTAACTTTAGTGAAAACTGCCCCTGTTACGGGATCTGGTGTTATTGCGAGTGGTTACTATACATCTTATGGGTATATCCCTAATAACGATCCATTTTTAGTGACAAAGTTAGATGCTGAAGCAATTACTATAGTTTCTCCTTCTTGCCAAGTAGAGGGTGGGAATGAAAAAAATGTTTATTTGGATCCAATTAAGCGTTCCCAGCTCAATGGTGTTGGTACAACTGCAGGTGAAAAAAACTTTGATATTAGATTGATTTGTAGTGGTGGGGTTAGCTACTCTGGCTTTGCAAATGTGAATATGACGTTTAAGGGTGACATACCTAATAAAATGAATAATAGGCAAGGTGTTTTGGTCAATCAAATTAAGGCATCAAATGGAGCTGCTGGAGTAGGGATACAAGTTTTAGAGCGTAAAACAGATAGGCCAGTTATATTCAATGATCAATTTAAAGTGGGTGTTTTATCAGACCGGCAAACAAAGTATCTTGATTTAAATTATAAGGCGCGTTATTACCAATATGGTAGCTCAATTTCTGCCGGAGAAGTAAATTCAAAAATGGTATTTAATATCAATTATGATTAAGATATATAATTTCCATTGATATTATCATTAAAAATAAAACCAGTGGTTAATATATTTTTATTAACATAAGTTAGTGTTGTAAAAAGCCAATCGTTATATAACGATTGGCTTTTTTATCTTAAATAGAAACATAAAAAATAACATAGTACCTGTGGTATCCATGTTATTTTTATAGTTACTGGATTTTCTAATGATAAACTTTGTTAGGGGCGGTTTTTAGTTGGAGCAATAACGCTCTCTGCTGCATATTTTAACTCTTGATTGGCTTCATTAGATAGTTTGTTTTTATTTAATGTTGCACTATTTGCATAACCGTGAAAAAACCATTCGATAGGGCAATCCAGTACTTCAGCAATATCAACTAAGTGATTAATTGGTATTTTATTTATGCCATTCTCATAGCGAGATATTTGCTGCTGACTTAAATTTAATTTATTAGCTAAGTCGGCGCCAGAAAGACCAAGTTCTTTTCTCCGGTTTTTTATTTTTATACCGATGATACTATGAATGTCCATATGACATCCTCAATTTACATGAAGGGTTATTATTTGATGGTTGTTTTTTATTTACATACTAGATTATATTAAAAAACAACATGGTTTAAAAGTTTTAATGTTCATAATTATGATAAAACTCCCTATTTATAATAAAATAACTAAAGTCATTATTTTTAGTGTGGAATATATAATGACATTAAAATTTGGCATTCACTTTTTTCGTTAACATAATCAAGAAAAATAATAATATTAGTGATATCAATTTATTATATTTGTAATTCAAATTGAATGTTTCAAAATGAAATTAATATAAAAATAAATCATTAAAACCAATGTATTACAGCTGCTTTAAGATAATTAAAATTGACTGATTTTTAAATAAGTTAATGCTTGGATAATTCATTGTTAATAGTTTGGTCATTAATGTCTAATCTGGATAATTAAAAATTGATTATATTTATTAGAAAATAACATAATTTGATAAATGCTAGGTAAGGCAGAATATCAAAACCAAAAGACATCTTATATGATGATTTTTGCAAAAGGATCATTACTAGCGTCTTGATTCCATAAATATTCCATTCTTAATGCAATGTTCTTAGCTATTTCATCATCATAAAAGTCACTTACGATTTGTAGAGACATATCAATACCTGCACTAATTCCTGATGATGTATAAAACTTACCATCATGTACCCAACGAGCAGACGGTTGCCATAGAACAGATTGATTTAATGAAGTCACCCAATCATAAGCAAGCTTGTTCGTCGTTGCTTGTAACCCATTTAATAATGAGGTTTTTGCTAGTAGAGCCGCTCCCGTACAGACAGAAATAGCCGTATCAGCATATTCAAACTGCATTTTTACCCACCGGATATAATCCGCATCCATAGAAAGAGGGCGAGTGCCTTGGCCTCCAGGGATTAAAATGTGTTGGTAGGTAGGAACCGATACTGCGTGAGTATTGAGGGTGACGCCTTGAGAGCTGGTCATAGCCGCGCCATTAGGTGAAATAAAATTTATTTGACAGTTTTCTAAGCGGCCAAAGACCTCAACAGGCCCCATCACATCAAGGGTTTCAAACTGCTCGAACAGGATAATAGCAATATTATTTATCGGCATAATGAATAGTTGCTTGTTTTTAAAATAGCTATTTTGCCATAACCTTATTTTTTCGATTGGGATTTTGTGCACTAAATACTAATGTACCTAAAAAACAAAAACTAATCACAAATGTGTGTATTAACATATACTATTATTAAGGTTCTACAGGTGTTTATCACTATCTGTGAGGTGAAAAATGAAACTATATATTTATGAGCACTGCCCATTTTGCGTTAGAGCAAGAATGATTTTTGGCTTAAAAAATATCGCAGTAGAGCAAATCGTTCTATTGGATGATGACCATGAGACGCCTACTAAAATGATCGGTAAAAAAATGCTGCCAATCTTAGAAAAAGATGATGGGAGCTATTTACCTGAAAGTTTAGATATCGTGCATTATATTGACCAACTAAGTGAAAAAAAATATGCGGCAGGTGCTTTATCACCACAAATTGAAACTTGGTCTAAAGCCGTATCTGGTGTCGTATATAAATTAGTAACACCTCGTTTTGTTGAAACTGATTTTCCTGAAATAAGCACAAATGAAGCAAGAAATGCATATAAAGAGAGAACCTCGAAATCCTATGGTGACCTTGCGGAATTACGCAAAGAAACGCACACTTTGTTAGTTGAGCTCGCCCCTCAAATGTCATTATTGGATGTCTGGCTAGAAAACCGTAGGGAGGTTATTGATATAAACGATTTTTATATCTTTCCTACATTACGTAGCTTGAGTATTGTTGTTGGGCTAGCGTTTAGCAGCAATATTCATAATTATATGGATAAAATGTCACATAGGGCAAAAGTGGATTTATTGTTTGATAAGGCAAAGTAGAATCGAATGAATGCATGTCTATGAAAACCGTACTCATTTGAAGCTAATTAATGAGTACGGTTTTGTATCTAGAGTGTTAGGCTAATTGACGTAATCACGTAGGGAATACACTAATTTATAATGCCCTTGAATTAAGACCAATTGGTTATTCTTTAAATTAATAGTCGCACCTTCTGCAAGCATGCGCTTTAGCATCGAATCCCATCTAGACAAATCTTCATCAACACATTCAAGTTCAGTCTTATTTAAGTTTTTAACGGTAATCTTGGCATTATTAACATTGCCCAATCCATTAAAGTCATTGCACATTGATGCAGATACAAACATCTTTTCGCCAAAAGCGATATAAGGAACAGTTTGTTTCGCTTTAATGGGTTTGCCATCAACTTCAATTAAAACATAACGATGGTGAACTAAAGCATCTTGAATTGCTTTGTCGTCGTTCTTCGCATCAACTTGATGTGTTTGGCAAGCGGCTAATAATAAGCCCAATAAGGTCAGTGGAATTAAACGTTTCATCAATCCAATGCTCAATTAAGCACTAACAATATTCGGGCAGGCTTTGCCATGGCTAACCTGGTCGATATTGCTAAGTGTTGTTTGACTAATACTAGTTAAAGCTTCTTCCGTTAAAAATGCTTGGTGGCCTGTAAATAACACATTGTGGCAAGATGAAAGGCGACGAAACACGTCATCTTGAATCACATCATTAGATTTATCTTCAAAAAATAAATCACGTTCATTTTCATAAACATCCATACCGAGTGAACCAATTTTTTGTGATTTTAATGCGTTAATTGCGGCGACAGAGTCAACCAAAGCTCCTCGACTAGTGTTGATGATCATGACACCTTTTTTCATCTTGTTAAAAGCACCCTCATCGAGTAAATGATGATTTTCAGGTGTTAAGGGGCAATGAAGAGATATAACGTCTGATTGTTCGTATAAAGTATCTAGATCGACATATTCTGCACCAAGGTCTAAAACCGCCTGATTAGGGTATGGATCGTGCGCAAGTAGGCGCATACCAAAACCTTTTAAGATACGTAAAGTCGCTTGCCCGATTTTGCCTGTTCCGATGATCCCTGCGGTACGATTATGCATGTTAAAGCCAGTTAAACCCTCGAGTGAAAAGTTTGCATCTCGGGTTCGTTGGTAAGCTCGGTGGATCCGGCGGTTTAGGCATAACATCATTCCTACAGCATGTTCAGCAACTGCTTCTGGCGAATAAGCGGGAACACGAACAACGTGAATTCCAAGCTCTTTTGCAGCGTCAAGATCAACATTATTAAACCCAGCACAGCGCAACGCTAAAATACGAATATTTAAAGCCGCAAGTTCTTCCAAAACAGCACGATTCGCTTCATCATTGACAAAAATACAAACCGCATCTGCTCCCACGGCATTTTTGGCGGTTTGAACAGTTAATGGAAAATCAAAGTACTCAATACTAAAATTAAATTCTGAGCCTTGATTAACTTGCTCCATGTGCTTGCGGTCATACTGTTTGGTACTATAAGAAACAATTTTCATTGAAGAGACTCCAATTTTTAGGAACCAATAAAAATAGTAGGTAAAATGGTGTACCTACAAAAGATAAACTCAGAATAAGGCAATTAAGTTTGTAAATCACCTAGAAATTAAGAAAATAGGTATCTGTTTACGCCTGAATATGGTTTATGCTTTTTAGACAACAGGTTAATGTAAAAATTGAATTAAAATTCAACAATAATGGTATAGAGCTAATCGCACAAGGATGCAGTTGATGCAGGTATTTAAAAGAGCAGGCAAAATTTTACTCTGGTTTTTTGGAGGAAGTGCTGTTCTCTTAGCGATATTATGGATAACAATTGCACGCTGGCTTCCTGTTGTTGCCAGCCATTACTTACCAAAACCACTTAAATTATCGTTTTCGGAACCTAGGATCATTCAGGGACAATTGCGTCTATCTGAGCTCAGTTTAACTGCAAAGAATTGCAAACTTGTTGAATTAAGTGATGCGCGCCTTTCCATTTTCCCACTCCATTTGAATGTTGATAATGCCAATGTTACTACCGAATGTGTAAGCGCACTTGAAGCTGAGCAAGATAATTCAAGTGAGCCACTGAATATTGCTGAGTTGATAGACAATATCCCGCTATTTTCGTTGGTGATAAAGAATATAAATATTCAACCATGGAATGACTATCAAGGAAGTATTTGGTTACGTCGGACAGATAAAAATACGCCCCTACAGTTTGATTTTAGAGGTGATAATCTAAGGCTATCCTCGTTAATTACTAAAGATATACAGCTTGTAATCAGCGAATTTTCTGCGTTCTTACCAGAGCAACAGCAAACAGTAACATTAACAGGTGATGTCCAATTACCACTGATTACAAGTCAATTGCCCCAAAAAGGAGTGTTGGCGGCAAACTTTAAATTATTAAACCCTGAAACATACCTACAAGCAAAATTAGCGTGGCTGGATGATAAAGGTGCACTAATTGTCACGGATATAGGTTCGCAAAAAACGTTGCTTAATCTTCCATGGGCATTATCTGCATCAACATTTGCCGTTTCGCAAGGAAAGTGGCAATGGGAAGATGCGGGGATCCCAGTTGCAGGTGGTGTCAGCTTTCAAATTGAAAATTGGAATCAACCATTAGGCGATATGGTTTTTTCTGGTCGTTTGAACATGTTGACGCAGGCCAAGAAAGGTAAAGGAAATATTGTTTTAACATTACCAGAAACGCATCTTGATTTATTAAATACAGATATTAATTTTAAGTTAAATGGGCAAGTTAAATATGACGATATGGTACTTGATATTAATTTGCCTGCGAAACTTTCAGGGCAATTAACATCGCCTAAAGTTTCTTTCTTATCAGGGGCATTATTAAGAGCTTATG
Organism: Providencia sp.; assembly: GCF_040396775.1. GTDB lineage: Bacteria > Pseudomonadota > Gammaproteobacteria > Enterobacterales > Enterobacteriaceae > Providencia. The sequence goes on along the minus strand of NZ_JBEBNT010000001.1, from coordinate 442,700 downwards.
GCCGTGCATCTCCGACAATTTTGCTAAAAGAGATCCGTTTGCCCTTAGCAGGAACGTCATTAAGTGAAGAGGGTATATCTGGAAGGCTGCAAGCAATATTAAAAGTGCAAGAGCAATACTGGGGGAACTTTGATATCCACCTTGATGGTAAAGCCAATAAATTTACCTTAGATAATGGTAAATGGTTTTGGAATTACTGGGGAAATGCCAAGCTACCGGCATTAGATGCACTCTGGGATATTAAGGGTAATGGCAGCTGGCAAGACTCATTGATTACCTTAAATAACCTGACAACAGGCTTCAGTCAAATTAAATATGGTTTGTTATCGATGAGTGCCCCGCGCCTAAAGCTCACAAAGCCATTACAGTGGCAAAGAGATAAGGCAAAAGCTAGCTTTAATGGCACATGGCAATTAACCAGCAATCGAATGCAGTTTGGAGCCGACAGTTATTTACCTAAAATAACTGTGAATGTGGATATTAAAGGGAAGTCACCTGCTGAATTTCAATTAAAAGGTGATTTAAGCACACAAGACGTGGGGCCAATTGTTATTTTTGGGCGTTGGGATGGTGAGCGGCTTAGAGGAGAGGGGCGTTGGCCCGAACAGTCAGTCACTGCTTTTCAAACATTAATACCTGCTGATCTAGGGCTCGAACTAAAACAAGGCAAACTATTCTCACAGGCGGCGTTTTCAATTACCCCAGAAGATGGGTTTATCGCAGGAGGGCACTGGCGTGTTGAAAATACAAGCCTTTGGCTAAAGGATGGTGAGTTAGCTGGTTTGGATTTTGCATTGCCATGGCGTTTGAAACAAAGTACATGGACTTTTGGGGAGAAATCTCCTGTAGAGTTGCGAATTAAAAAGCTTAATAATCTCTTTGAGCTGACGGATATTAAAGCAGACCTAGTTGGAACCTACCCACCCACAGATGCGACACCACTGAAGCTCTCGAACGTTGGATTTAAAATGTTGGGTGGAGATGTCTCTATGGACTTATTGCGTTGGCCGCAAACGGATGCATCAACAATACGATTACATCAAATTGAACTGAGCCAATTATTTACCATACTGAAAGTATCTCAATTTGCCGTTTCAGGTAAAGTAAATGGTGAACTTCCGTTTTATTTGAATAATCCAGAGTGGATAGTCAAACAAGGGTGGGTGGAAAACAGTGGTCCTTTGACACTGCGATTAGATACCCAATTTGTGGAATCTATACAGAAAGATAATATTTCAGCAGGTTCAGCTATTGGTTGGTTACAGTATTTGGAAATAAAACGTAGCCGTACTGATGTGAATATTACCAATTTAGGGCAACTGACTATGAAAACGGTCTTGGAAGGGGTTAATGCCCAAGAGAAGAAAAAACGCGAAGTGCATTTAAACTATCAACATGAAGAAAATATCTTTCAGTTGTGGCGTAGTTTACGATTCGGTAGCTCTTTAGAAGAATGGCTAGAAAAGAATCTATGAAGGTTCTAAGGAATAATGTGGGTACATTAAAAGCAAGTGCTGTGGTCATCATGGCCTTTTTCCTCGTGGCGTGTTTACGGGTGGAAGTTGCCACTCCTGATAAGCCAATTAATATTAATATGAATGTGAAAATAGAGCATGAAATACAGATAAAGGCCGACAGGCAAGTTGAAGAGTTACTCAAAGAGAACAGTGATTTATTCGGGGAGGTTAGCGATAAATGAGCCGAATAATAAAAGCATTAGCCTTGTGTTCATTATTAAGTGCCTTTTCTGCATTTGCACTTACAGTGGATGAAGCAAAAGAAAAGGGTGTTCTAGGTGAAACGCTATCTGGGTATTTAGCGGTAGTGAAAACGGGTAATGCTGAGGCGGTGAAATTGGCAGAACAAATTAACGGTGAACGCGAAAAGAAATACAGCGAAATTGCGTCTAAAAATAACCTTAAAACAAATGAAGTTGCTCGAATTGCAGGACAAAAATTAGTTGAGAGGGCGGGCTCAGGGGAATATGTTAGGGGTATTAATGGCCAATGGCTTAAGAAAAAATAAAAATGCGCACTAGGAAAGTGCGCAAAGTATAACAAACGTAGCTTAGGTTGTTTTGATGATTGATTTAGACAACAAGGTCATTAATATGTTGTTGAGCATGTCGATGGGCTTTTTCGACTGAATCAGTACCTAAAGCGGTTCCTTCAGCGAAAATAAACTCAACATCTTTAATGCCTATAAAATTTAAAAATAACGTCATATAAGGCACCATAGTATCTGTTGGGGTATCTTTATAGATCCCACCACGGCTGGTTAAGACGAATGCGCGTTTATTTTCCAGTAAGCCAACAGAACCTTGTTCCGTATATTTAAATGTATGGCCTGATCTGGCAATAAAATCAAAATAATGCTTTAAGTGTGAAGAAATCGTAAAATTGTACATTGGTGCAGCAATGACAATGACATTGTGTGCTTTTATTTCTTCAATTAATGTATTAGACAGGTTCAAATGTGCTTGTTGTTGCTCAGTTTTCGTGTCACTAGGGCCAAAAGCTGCTAAAATTTCACCATCAATGGCAGGGATTGGCTCATTGACGAGATCTCGAACAGTCACTGTGTCCTCAGGGTTCTTTTCTTGCCACTGTTGAATAAAGTAATCGGCCATTTTATTGCTTTGAGAGTAGTCTGCCAGGATACTTGATTTCAATAGTAATACGTTACTCATTGTAGTCCTTAAATTTATTTATATTGCTTTACGTATAATCATACGTGATAGCTAACTGATTGATAGGAAGAAAATTAGATAGCCTTTTTCAAAAAAACTGATGGTATTATTTATGTAATAACAACAACTAAAAACTAAAACGAAATATTGTTGCTAAACGACGAAGTAAAATGCCGTCGTGCATTATAATTGATTAAAAATAAGGGTTTAAAGCGTGAAATCCATACTGACGGCATTAGATGCTGAAATAGGACAAACTTCACTGCGTGATCAGTGGTTACTGAAAAAAAGAATTCAAGGTATTGCAAAAATTCGTGATGAAAAATCACGTAGCGCTGTACTGGATGTGATTAAAGCAGATATCGAATCGGCAAAACAGAAAGTTGCGGTTAAAAAGCTGAATCCACCTAAAATCGTTTACCCAGATAACCTCCCTGTTAGTCAAAAGAAAGACGCTATCTTGAATGCGATTCAGAAGCATCAGGTCGTCATTATTGCTGGTGAAACAGGGTCAGGGAAAACAACTCAAATCCCGAAAATTTGCCTTGAGCTTGGCCGTGGTATCCAAGGCTTTATTGGCCACACACAACCAAGGCGGCTGGCTGCGCGTTCGGTTGCGACTCGCCTTGCGCACGAATTAGAGTGCGAGCTTGGCACTCATGTCGGTTATAAGGTGCGTTTTAGCGACCAAGTCAGCGAAACAACCCAAGTCAAATTAATGACTGATGGGATTTTGCTGGCGGAATTGCAAAATGATAAATTGCTTCTGCAATATGACACCATTATTATCGATGAGGCTCATGAAAGAAGCTTAAATATTGATTTCATCTTAGGTTACCTTCGCCAGTTATTGCCAAGGCGACCTGATTTAAAAGTTATCATTACTTCAGCAACCATTGATCCTGAACGTTTTTCTAAACACTTTAACCATGCTCCTATTGTTGAGGTTTCAGGGCGCACCTATCCGGTTGAAGTGCGTTATCGGCCAATTATGGGGAATGATAACGATAGTGAACGTGACCAAATTGATGGGATTATTGATGCAGTTAATGAGCTATCTGTTGAAGGTAATGGCGATATTTTGATTTTTATGAGCGGTGAGCGGGAAATTCGCGATACTGCGGATGCACTTACCAAATTGTCATTACGCCATACTGAAATCCTGCCTTTATTTGCAAGGCTATCCAATAGCGAGCAGAACCGAATTTTCCATCCTCATGGTGGGCGCCGTATTATTTTATCAACTAACGTTGCAGAAACATCGCTCACTGTTCCAGGTATCAAATATGTTATTGATACTGGTTATGCACGGATTAGCCGTTATAGCTATCGAACTAAAGTTCAACGCTTACCCGTTGAAGCCATTTCACAGGCTTCAGCAAACCAGCGAAAGGGACGTTGTGGGCGTGTCTCGGATGGTATTTGTATCCGATTATATTCAGAGGAAGACTTCCTTTCGCGCCCTGAATTTACTGATCCTGAAATTCTAAGAACCAATTTAGCTTCCGTTATTTTGCAAATGACTTCGATAGGATTAGGGGATATTGCTGCATTCCCATTTGTTGAGGCGCCAGATAAGCGTAACATTCAAGATGGAGTGAAATTGCTCGAAGAACTTGGTGGTATTAAACCACATAAACAAGTAGATAAAGGTTATCAACTTACGGATACAGGTCGACAACTCGCACAATTGCCAGTCGATCCACGGTTGGCGCGTATGGTGATTGAGGCACGAAAGCACGGGGCAGTGCGTGAAACGATGGTTATTGTATCAGCGCTATCGATTCAAGATCCAAGAGAGCGTCCATTAGAGAAGCAGCAGGCTTCTGATGAGAAACACCGTCGCTTCCATGATAAGCAATCAGATTTTATGGCGTTTTTAAACCTTTGGGATTATCTCAAAGAGCAACAAACACAGCTTTCTAATGCACAATTTCGCAAAATGTGTCGCCAAGATTTTCTAAATTACTTACGCATTCGTGAGTGGCAGGACCTTTATACTCAGCTACGTCAGGTGGTGAAAGAGCAGGGTTTTGCCATTAACAGTGCTGAAGCTGATTTTCGCAGTATTCACGTTTCGTTATTATCAGGCTTACTCTCGCATATTGGACAAAAAGATGCGGATAAACATGAGTTTACGGGGGCAAGGAATGCACGTTTCACCATCTTCCCTGGCTCAGGTTTGTTTAAAAAACCCCCTAAATGGGCAATGGTAGCTGAACTGGTTGAAACATCAAAATTATGGGGGCGTATAGCGGCTTCTATTGATGTTGAATGGGTGGAGCCTCTAGCGGGGCACCTAACCAAGCACAACTACAGTGAGCCACATTGGTCAAAATCAGAAGGTGCCGTGATGGCATCTGAAAAAGTGACGTTATATGGTTTGCCAATTGTCGCATCACGGCAAGTGAATTATGGCAATATTGACCCATTGCTGTGCCGTGAGTTATTTATTCGCCATGCCTTGGTTGAAGGGGATTGGTCAACACGTCATGCATTCTTCAAAGAAAACCTGAAATTACTATCAGAAGTTGAAGATTTAGAGCATAAATCCCGTCGCCGCGACATCCTTGTTGATGATGAAACCCTGTTTGCTTTTTATGACCAACGTATCCCAAACGATGTGATTTCCTCTCGTCATTTTGATAGCTGGTGGAAAACCACATCAAAGCAGCAAGCTGACTTACTGAATTTTGAAAAGAGTATGTTAATCAAGGAGGATGCAGGTAATGTTTCTGCGCTTGATTATCCAAATTATTGGTATCAAGGGGATTTGAAATTCCGCTTAAGTTATCAATTTGAACCAGGAACCGATGCAGATGGGGTGACGGTACATATCCCTTTGGCCATTTTAAATCAGGTGCAAAATATTGGGTTTGATTGGCAGGTGCCAGGTTTACGTCATGAACTGATTGTCGCGCTAATAAAATCATTGCCTAAGCCTATCAGAAGAAACTTTGTCCCTGCGCCTAATTATGCATCAGCTTTTCTTGAGCGTGTTTCAGAGCCTGAAGGAAATGTATTAGATAAGCTGGAAAAAGAGCTGCGGCGGATGACGGGTGTTACGGTTGATCGTGATGCGTGGCAACTTGACCAACTTCCTGTGCATTTAAAAATGACTTATCGTGTGATTGGTGAAAAAAATAAAACCGTCGCGGAAGGGCAAGATCTTGATGTTTTGAAAAATAACTTAAAGGAAAAAGTACAAGAAACGCTTTCTGAAGTTATTGACGATGGTATTGAGCAATCAGGATTACATATCTGGAGTTTTGGTGAACTACCACAACGCTATGAACAAAAGCGGGGCGGTTATTCGGTGAAAGCCTATCCCGCTTTGGTTGACGAAAAAAACAGCGTCGGTATTCGGGTGTTTGAAACGGAATTTGAGCAGCAACAAGCCATGTGGAGTGGTGTTCGTCGGTTATTATTGCTTAATATTCCTTCACCAATTAAATATTTACACGAAAAATTACCAAACAAGTCTAAATTAGGTTTGTACTTTAACCCATATGGAAAAGTATTAGACCTTATTGATGATTGTATCGCTTGCGGTGTCGATCAACTGATTGCTAACTTTGGTGGTGCGGTATGGGATGAAGTGCAATTCGAGAAACTCAAAGAGTTTGCCCGAGCAGAACTAAATGATGTTGTCGTTAATATTGCGAAGCAAGTTGAGCAAATTCTCAGTGCCGTGTTTGCCATTAATAAGCGTTTGAAAGGGCGGGTTGATTTTTCCATGGCGTTAGCGCTTTCTGATTTAAAAGCGCAAATGGGCAATTTAGTCTTTAAAGGCTTTGTTACTGCGCATGGCTGGAAGCGTTTACCTGATGTCCTGCGTTATTTAAATGGCATCGAACGCCGCCTTGAAAAATTGGCAATTGACCCAAACCGTGATCGCGCACAAATGAGTAAAGTTGAGCATGTGCAAAATATGTGGCAACAATGGCTAGCCAAACTTTCACCCATTCAAAAAAATATGCCGGAAGTACAGGAAATTCGCTGGATGATTGAAGAGTTACGCATAAGCTTATTTGCTCAACAATTAGGGACGCCATATCCTATTTCAGACAAGCGTATCATTCAAACGATGGAAAGTGTGTCACAAAAACTCTAACGTTATTTTTGAAGTTAGATAAATAAAACCGCTTTGGGTTTAATTGTCTGAAGCGGTTTTTTATGGTTAATAGATTCAAATTATCAATTTAGTTACAACATACTAATTATTGGATGCAAATTATATGCATTTGAGTAAGTACAACAGTTATAAGTCACTAAGTACAAATAGGAAATAGCGGGATAATGAGTGGGAGATTTGAGTGAATAGAGGGTTGAGATGATGTATTAGTGGTTGGTATTAAAAGGTAGTGAGTAAGGAGGGCGGAAACCCTCCTTTGTGATTATCAAGCGACTAAGTAATAAAGGGCAGGTAGCGCTGTAATCATAATAGCGAATGCCATGGTAGTCTCGATAACTTTCAATGGGACTTTATTGGATTGCTGCTGGCGTGCATAGAAAAAGACCAATATCCCTGGTGCATATAACACAACAGATAGCATAAGATTGATTAGCCCAGAGGCATACAACAGCCATAGCCCATAAACACTTGCAACGAATCCAACCATCAACAAGGCTTTACTGTGCCTTTCAAAGGCAACCTTCATTAAGAATGCACCGACCAGAAAATACGGCACTAAAATCATCTCGGAGGCAATTGTTAGCAATGTATTGTAATTACTCCCGCTGAGCCAGATTAACACCAGTGACAGTTGCACAGCACCATTTGTTAACCATAAAGATGAAGAGGGGGCATCATTTTTATTAAGCTTATTGAAAATTTTCGGGAAGGACTGGTATTGCGCTGCAATATAAGGTACTTCAGCGGCCATAATGGTCCAGCTAAGGTAAGCACCACAAACCGAGATGATTAGCCCAGCAGCGATAATGATATCCCCACTTGAACCAATCAAATTAACCATCAAAGTTGCCATGGATGGGTTTTTGATTTCTGCTAATTCAGCACGAGGCATAATTCCTAGCGATAATAACGTGACAAGTATATAAATTATTAAGGCAGAGCTGACAGCGAATATGGTTGCTAAACCTACGTCACGGCGGTTTCTGGCGCGAGCGGAAACAACAACTGCGCCTTCGATACCGATAAATACCCAAAGGGTAATTAACATGGTGTCTTTGACTTGTTCCCAAACCGGCATTTTTAGCTCAATGCCGCTAAAATCGGCATTAAAAATATCTAATTTAAATGCAAAAAATGCTAAAACGATAAATAGCCCAAGGGGAACTAATTTTGCCATGGTAGCTAATTTATTGATGCCAGCTGCTGTTTGTACGCCACGTAGAACCAAATAATGGACAAACCATAGCAGGATAGATTCACCAATCAATGCTTGCCATGTATTACCATCACCAAAAATAATGTTGTCAGGGGTATCGGTGAAAAAACTGATCGCCGCAAAAACGATAACTAAGTAGGATACGTTGGCAACAACGGCACAAAGCCAGTAACCCCACGCCGAACAAAAACCGACAAGCTCACCAAAGCCAACTTTTGCGTAGGTAAAAATCCCGCCATCTAGGTCAGGACGTATGCGCGATAACAACAAAAGCGCAAAAGCAAGAAATAGGATACCAACGCCTGTAATAGACCAACCAATGATTAATGCCAGTGGGCTTGCCACTTCAGCCATATTCTGAGGAAGACTAAATACACCCGCACCTACCATTGAGCTAAGAACAAGGGCGGTTAATGCAGTAAGGCTTAACGTATTTTTCAAAGTAAATCCTGAGTGTTTAGCAATCAAAAGTTAAAATGACGTTAAAACGCCACTGTAGTAATGAGTTTAACTGGCAGACTTAAATAATCTAGTGACTTTGACTACCATAATTTAAGTGGTGGATTCTACGAATGAAACGGCCGTTATGCAATGGGAAAATATGCATTTTATCAGGTGATTTATTCACTCTTGTGTTAATCCTGAAAAAGGACGGTAAGAAATGAGATAAAGAGGGGGGGACTGAGCTATAATCATGGGTGAAAAAAACCAGCCTAGTGATTTAGGCTGGTTTTTAGAAGAGTACACTATTTATTATTTAAATAGGTCGGCACTAATTGTGACGCTACCACCATTAGACTGCCATTCTCTTGTAATATGGAAATATTTTGCACCTTTAGCTTCTGCACGTTTTGCGATTTGATAACGTACTTCTGGCGTATTGGTGTAGTAACCAGAGAATGTAATTGAGTCAAATGGAACCATCTGCGCAGCAGCAGTTTTATTAACTTCTTCAATTACATAACCACTTGGTAACGTTACGCTAGTACGTCCTGGCTGGCTACTTGATGTTTCAAAGAAACGACCAACAGCGGTTGTTGGTTCTTCAGAGGAAGCAACGCCAGGGATGCGCACTTTTTTAGCCGCTTCACCACCTTCAGCTAACAGAGCACGCCCTGCATCTGAATCGGCTGGCACAACGGCTTCTTCATTAAGAACTTGGCGTTTGGGCGCATCTTTCTTATAGATATAAGCGGTTGCTAGTGTATTTCCACCATCATTCATTGCGATATTACGAACGACATAAAATGAAGCTGCATTCTTTTTGAGAGCTTGCTTCGCGATGGCTTCATATAAATCGGGTTGAGAAGGGTAAAAACCACTTACAGTAACCGTATCGAATGGTTCGTACTGAGCTGCATCGGTTTTAGACATTTCTTCAACACCACCGAATACACGACGTTTTGGTTCATCGACACTTGGTGCATCTTTGGCATAGACATCAGCAACAACACGCATGTTGCCGCTATCGCCTATATCGTCAAGGCTTTGAATGTAAAAGGCATATGCCCCCATTTTATCAGCCCTACGGGAGACGGCATCGGATGCTTCATAGATAGCATTAAAGCGCCCGGTGACTGTTATACGCTCATAAGGTTTTAATTCAGTAGCCTGTTTTGGCGTCAACTCAACAGCCGCCTGAGTAGCAGTTATACTCGTTAATGATAACACCGCGGCTGCGATGACCGTAGTTTTCAGCTTCATACAAAATCCTTCCGCCTTGCGCAATTTATTATAATAAACGTGCTGAATCTTAGTTGTATCACATGCACGTGATTATTACACGTAACTGAACCTGTTGTCTCATGATTTTCTTTTTATAAGAAATAAATAATTATTGACTAGTTAAATTTACCAGAATTTTTAAAGTATCCAGTATTTTATTGACCTAAAACTAAGATTTTCACTGTGAATTCCATTTACTGTCTAAGAATCGCGATCAATTATGGATCAAGAAGCATATTTTCAGTAGGTTATTAGGACATTTAAAATCTGTTTATGCACAAAATAAGACTTTTCTCTGTGATGATGGTCATTATTTTAGCAAGCACTCTATAAACAACATTACATTAGGCTTTAAAAAGGGAACATTATGCGTATTGGTATACCAAGAGAACGACTTGCCAATGAAGCGCGTGTTGCTGCTACACCGTCAACAGTCACCCAACTTCTTAAGTTGGGTTTTTCTGTTTGTGTAGAACACAACGCTGGTCATTTAGCGAGTTTTGATGATATTGCCTACGAGCAAGCTGGGGCTGAGATTGTCGATCGTGACACAGCCTTTGCTGCGGATATTGTTTTTAAAGTCAACGCACCATTTGAAGATGAGATCCCGTTATTAAAAGAAGGGGCTACACTGGTGAGTTTCATCTGGCCAGCACAGAATGCTGAGCTGATGGATGCTTTAAAAGCACGTAATATCAACGTGATGGCAATGGATGCTGTACCTCGTATTTCACGTGCCCAATCACTCGATGCGCTAAGTTCGATGGCAAATATTGCAGGGTATCGTGCCATCGTAGAAGCCGCTCATGAATTTGGTCGTTTCTTCACAGGGCAAATTACAGCGGCAGGTAAAGTTCCACCCGCGAAGGTGATGATCATCGGTGCTGGGGTTGCAGGGCTTGCAGCTATTGGTGCCGCAGGTAGCCTTGGTGCGATTGTGCGCGCATTCGACACACGCCCAGAGGTGAAAGAGCAAGTTCAAAGTATGGGTGCGGAATTCCTTGAACTCGATTTCAAAGAGGAAGCAGGTAGCGGTGATGGTTATGCAAAAGTGATGTCTGAAGCCTTTATTAAGGCGGAGATGGAACTGTTTGCGGCTCAAGCAAAAGAGGTCGATATCATTGTCACTACCGCGTTGATTCCGGGTAAGCCAGCACCAAAATTGATCACCAAAGAAATGGTTGAATCAATGAAACCGGGCAGTGTCATCGTGGATTTAGCGGCACAAACGGGCGGAAATTGCGAATTAACACAAGCGGATAAATTAGTTGTTACTGATAACGGTGTTAAAATTATTGGTTACACTGATTTGCCAAGTCGCTTACCAACACAATCCTCACAGTTATACGGGACCAACCTTGTTAACTTGATGAAACTCCTCTGCAAAGAAAAGGATGGCGAAATTAACATTGATTTCGACGATCTGGTTATTCGCGGTGTGACTGTTATCAAGCAAGGCGAAATTACATGGCCCGCGCCACCAATTCAAGTATCTGCACAACCGCAGGCGAAACCGAAAGCGGTGGAAAAAGTTAAAGCGCCTGAGAAGAAAATGTCGCCAGCGTTGAAATATGGCTTGATGGCATTAGCTATCATCCTTTTTGGCTGGTTTGCAAATTCTGCACCGAAAGAGTTTTTATCACACTTTACGGTATTCGCGCTCGCATGTGTGGTGGGTTACTACGTGGTTTGGAACGTGACGCATGCGTTGCATACGCCATTGATGTCAGTGACCAATGCGATTTCAGGGATCATTGTTGTTGGTGCGTTACTGCAAATTGGCAGTGGCGGCTGGGTAAGCTTCTTATCCTTTATTGCCATATTGATCGCAAGTATCAATATTTTCGGTGGGTTCACAGTAACTCAACGCATGTTAAAAATGTTTCGTAAAGGGTAAGGGGTAACTTATGTTGTCGAGTGGAATTGTGACAGCGGCGTACATTGTTGCTGCTATCCTATTTATTTTCAGCCTTGCAGGGCTATCACGCCATGAAAGTTCTCAACGTGGGAACACGTATGGTGTAGCTGGTATGGCTATTGCGCTCATTGCCACCATTTTGGGCCCTCACAGTGCCAATGTGGGCTGGATGATTGTTGCAATGGTTATTGGTGCCGTGATTGGCATTCGTTTAGCGAAAAAAGTTGAAATGACTGAAATGCCTGAACTGGTTGCTATTTTGCATAGCTTCGTCGGTTTAGCAGCAGTGCTAGTTGGTTTCAACAGCTTTATTGCAAGCGAAGGCCATGCGGATGTTGTGATGGAAAACATTCATTTAACCGAAGTTTTCTTAGGCATCTTCATCGGCGCAGTAACCTTTACGGGCTCTGTTGTCGCTTACGGAAAGTTGTCAGGCAAAATGTCATCCAAACCGATGATGTTGCCAAATCGCCATAAACTTAACTTAGCGGCACTAGTCGTTTCATTTATCTTATTAGTGATTTTCGTTAAGACCCAAAGCATTGGTTTGCAAGTATTCTTAATGTTAATCATGACAGTGATTGCATTAGCCTTTGGTTGGCACTTAGTGGCTTCTATTGGCGGCGCAGACATGCCAGTGGTTGTTTCAATGCTGAACTCTTATTCAGGTTGGGCAGCGGCAGCGGCAGGTTTCATGCTAAGTAATGACTTGTTAATTGTAACAGGGGCATTAGTCGGTTCATCGGGTGCGATTCTGTCTTACATCATGTGTAAGGCTATGAATCGTTCATTTTTCAGTGTGATAGCAGGGGGCTTTGGTACAGATGGCTCTTCAACAGGCGCTGAAGAGGAAATGGGTGAGTACCGTGAAAGCACTGCTGAAGAAGTCGCTGAAATGTTGAAAAACTCAACCTCAGTGATCATCACCCCGGGCTATGGTATGGCGGTTGCTCAGGCACAGTATCCAGTTGCAGATATTACAACTAAACTGCGCGAACGTGGCATTAACGTCCGCTTCGGTATTCACCCAGTTGCTGGTCGTTTGCCAGGCCATATGAACGTGTTATTGGCTGAAGCCAAAGTCCCTTATGATATCGTATTGGAAATGGATGAAATCAATGATGATTTTTCTAACACTGATACCGTATTAGTTATTGGGGCGAATGATACTGTTAACCCAGCGGCGCAAGAAGATCCAAATAGCCCAATTGCAGGTATGCCTGTTCTGGAAGTTTGGAAAGCGAATAACGTGATTGTATTTAAACGTTCAATGAATACCGGCTATGCTGGTGTGCAAAATCCATTGTTCTTTAAAGAAAATACACAAATGCTGTTTGGTGATGCGAAAGACAGCGTCGATGCTATCTTACGTGCGTTGTAATCACTGAATTAGGTAACTATTATCAATGTGATGGGGTTATTGGCCTATGCCAGTAACCCCATTTTTTAATTATTTATTGGTACAAAAGCGAGCGCAATTGGTTAAACCGCGTGCAAAGGTAAAGACTAATAAGAAAGCAAGAGCCGCGATGGTTAGCATACTCGCCATTAATACGCCGCCATCAAAATGATCCATCACATACCCACCAACTAAGCTACCGATAGTAATTAAAATCAAAAACATAAAGGTAATTAAGGCGGAACCTTTTTCTGTTAATTCAGGCACATGGACATGCATCCACATATTGATTGTGGCAGGAACCATACCCGCAGCAATACCCCATGAAAAAACAAATATTACGCTGGTTGCCCAATTAAAATCGAAGGCAGATAACGCTAAAAAAGCTAAGGCTAGCAGTAATGCACTGATGGCAAAATTATAGCGAACGTTATATTTCCCCACGTAACCCGCTAAAATGTTACCTACGACACTGGCAAGGCCAAAAAATAGCAATAATGCAGAAATTTGTCCTTCAGCAAACCCCGCGGTTTGTTTGAAAAATACGGTAAAATAGTTATAAGCTGAAAAATGCGCTAAGAAAATCAACGTGAATATGATCAACCCTTTACGTGCAATAGGATGTGACGGCATGAGTAATAACTCATTCCACTGCATTGATGAAGAAGGCTTTAATGAAGGTAACGAAAAATATTGCATCAATAGCGCTGCAATACCAGCAATAACTAATGCGATGTAAGGCATTCTCCAACCGTAGTTGTCAGATAACAACGCACCTAAAGGAACACCGATGACGGTCACCAGTGTTACCGCAGAAAAGAAAATGGTTACTGATGTCGTAATTGCCATATTTTTGGGTGCTAATCGGATAACTAGCCCTGCTGCAATGCCCCAAAAACCGCCTAATGCGATACCTAGCGCAAATCGGCCTAGTAGAACTAATCCAAAGCTGGATGCAAACGCGGTAATGGCATTGGCGAATATCATCAGTGCAACTAAAAAGAGTAATACTTGGCGTCTGTCGATATTTTTTGCATAAATTGGCACGAACAGGGATGAAGCCATCCCCGCAATCGAGGTTACTGTTACCGTCAGGCCCGCTGTGCCTGTTGATATTTGAAAATCCCGAGCGATGTCATTTAGCACGCTTATGGCTAAAAATTCGCCTGTAACAATAATGAAGCAGGCAAACGTTGCAGATAATAGTGAAAGCCAGTTACCATTGTGCGAAGAAAAATTAATTGTTGTCATGTGCTTTCCATGGAAAATTGAATAAAGTGTAAAGATATAATTTTATAGTGACCGCTATAGAATTATTGCGCTATTCTTTATACTTATTTAAACGCTGTCAATTATTTATATAGTGATCGTTATAAAATGTTTATGTTACACTGTATCGATGACAGGTGAAGTGAGAATATGAAACCGATAAAACGTGGGCGCCCCAAAGGGTTTGACCAACAAGACGCATTAGAAAAGGCCATGTTATTATTTTGGCAAAATGGTTATGTGGCAACGTCGATTAGTGATTTAACGCAAGCACTAGGTATCACTGCGCCCAGTCTTTATTGTGCCTTTGGTGATAAAGCGTCACTATTCAATCAATGTATTGATTATTACTTAACCAATGAAGCCTGCCCGATTTTATCTATCGTTAAGCAAGCGAAAACGGCGAAAGTGGCAATTGAGTTATTGATGTATGAAAGTGCAAAGAAGCTTATTCAACCGGGTAAACCTGCGGGGTGCATGTTAATTACTGCCACCATGAACGGCTCTAAGCAAATTGAAGACGTGCAATTGAATGTCCAAGAAAAGCGCAAAAGTTACCAAAAAATTTTATTACAGCGCATGCAAAAAGGGATTGAAGATGGTGATGTCGCACCTGATGCTCCCATTCATGCCATCGTAGATTTTTATATTACGGTAATTGACGGTTTTACCATTCAAGCTTGTGATGGTATTGAGTTAGAAAGGTTGAACCAAGTTATTTTTAATGCGATGCAGGCGTGGCCTATCCTCAATACAAATTTACAACCACAATCATGACCTTTAAATAGAAAACCCCCAAATAATGGGGGTTATAAGGTTATATTTTAGGTGATAGCTTAATCGCCATCATCAGCGGCGTTAATCGGGCATACAAAACTATCAGGTTTTATTGCCAATAGGTCACATTTCAGCTTATCGATAACGTGTTCAGCTGTATTTCCTAAGAATGCAGCGGATAGACCTGTACGACCTAAAATACCAAGTACAACCACACCAGCTTGTAATTCCTCACACATTTCTGGAATGATTTTTTCCGGTAACCCTTCGCGAACATGAGTGTATTTCTCATCGATACTGAATTTTTGCCTTAATTCTTTCATGGCAATGAGGTGCTGCCCACGTAGCGCATTGTTATACAGGCTAGGGTCAAAGTCTGGAAGTTCAATCGCGATATTCATCGGGGCGACAGGGTAGGCACTGACAAGATGAATTTCTTGTTCCTTAATAATTCGTGTCGCTAAATCACGCGTTTTTTCCACTAACTTAATATTTAAGTCGTCATGGTAGGATTCTTCATTGGATAAGTTAACGGCAACCACCACAGAGCCGTGATCAGGCCAGACCTTATCTTTTACCATCCACACTGGAGATGGACATTTTCTGAGTAAGTGCCAATCTAAAGGTGTGAAGATAATGGATTCAAAATTATCGGTCTGATGAGCCATTTTTAATAACAAGTCATGTTCGCCACTGATAACTTCTTGAATAATGGCTTCATAAGGCTTGTTATGCCAGATCACTTTAATTTCGATATCAATACCCGCTTCGAGGTAGAAGTGGGCTTGTTGTTTAATCCACGCCGCTTTTTGGCTAATGACACCTTTGCGCATCGCATTACGTTCTTCAGGAGAGAGTAATGTTGTCATGTCATAAGATAAGTCATAGATAGGTAAAAACGCTTTTATCCGCCCACCATTACGCTGCACGATGTAAACAGCTCGTCTTAATGCAGGTTGATCATCCTGATTTGGGTCAATTGCAACTAGCAGGTTTTTATAGTTTGCCATATTGGAGTCCTCTCGATAAACGGATATTTCCACATAGTTAAACTAAGATATTGGCGTTAAATAGGCAAGAAATCTGGAAAAAAAAACGAAAACGGATCACCATTAATGTGATCCGTTTGGGGTAGTTAGCAAGTAATTGCTGAAACTTTACCTGCAATATCAGTCAATTTAGTCATATCTTCAATCGTAATATACTTGCCTTTTACGCTAAGCATGCCACTTTTTTGGAAGCGACCTAATAGACGACTAATTGTTTCAACAGTTAAACCGAGGTAATTACCGATATCGCCACGGGTCATGGTTAATCGGAATTCTCTTGGTGAAAAACCACGTTCAGCGAAACGATGGGAGAGGTTAAGAATAAATGCAGCTAAACGCTCTTCCGCATTTTTCTTGGATAATAAAAGGATCATTTCTTGATCGCCTTTAATCTCACCACTCATTAAACGCATGATTTGTTGACGTAGATTAGGCATTTTGCCAGATAAATCGTCTAACGTTTCAAATGGAATTTCACAAACCATTGATGTTTCAAGTGCTTGTGCAAAACTTGGGTGCTGTGTATGAATAATGGCATCAAAACCAACGAGGTCACCCGCTAAATGGAAACCTGTGATTTGCTCATCACCTTCTTCAGTTATGGTGTAGCTTTTTATTGTGCCTGAGCGGATGGCATATAAAGAACGTAACTCATCCCCAGCCTTAAATAATGCTTGGCCTTTTTGAATCGGTTTTTTACGCTCAATGATATTATCAAGTTGATCCAGTTCATGTTCATTCAGTGTAAAAGGAATGCAAAGTTGACTAATACTGCAGTCCTGACAATGAATTGCACAACCACCAGACTGGATGCGACGAACAACTCTTTTTTCTGGGATCATATTAAATGCTCAATCAAGTTAAAATTATTGATATGAGTCAATTTTAACATAAGATAAGGCAGCTGGTAAGTAGTAATATATGACAGAATTGACTAATTAAATAAAATAGCCAGATAAGTGAAGGGCATCAAGTTAGTAAAATTAGACATTAATGCTAAATTAACGCAGATTACTAAATATTATGTTTGATATAGATTAAATATTAGCACCTAAACAATAAAAAGATGACTTAAGTCATCATTAGAATTAATACTTAAAAATTCAATTTTAAAGCACGATTCATTAAACTTATTAGCATTAATTTAACACAAAAATAAATTTAAAAATATCAATTTTTCAAATTAACCTCAAAAAGGAGACCATGATGACTCATGTTCAACAGCCTTTACCAACCACAATGACCGTTGTGGATATTATAGAACCAGGTGGCCCTGAAAAATTGCAATTAATTGAAAAACCGTTGCCCAGAATTTCTGCAGGATATTTACTTGTTAAGGTTGAAGCTGCAGGAGTTAATCGGCCCGATATCTTTCAGCGAAAAGGCTCTTACCCACCACCAGCCGATGCATCTCCAATTATGGGGTTGGAAATAGCAGGAACGGTTGTGGCGAAAGCAGACGATGTTGATAATTGGCAATTAGGTGACGCACTTTGTGCGTTGGTGGCAGGGGGCGGTTATGCAGAATATTGCTTAGTGCATAAAGATATTGCATTGCCATTAGGTAATTTATCATTTATTGAAGGCGCTGCCATTCCTGAAAACTTTTTTACTGTCTGGGCGAACATGTGCCAGATTGGCCAACTAAAGAAAGATGAAACTGTGCTTATTCACGGGGGAACATCTGGTATTGGCAGTGTGGCTATCATGATAGCAAAAGCAATAGGCGCTACAGTGATCACGACTGTCGGCTCTGAAGAAAAAGCTAATGTGGCAAAAACCTTAGGCGTAGATTGCATCATTAACTACCGAACTGATGATTTTGTCGAGGCCACGAAGAACTTCACATTATCACGCGGTGTAAATATGGTGGTTGATATTATTGGTGGTGATTATGTGGAAAAAAACTATTTAGTTGCGGCAAAATTTGGGCGAATAATTCAAATTGGCATGATGAAAGGGAACCCGGAACGACTGAATATGATGCCTCTCATGGTTAAGCGGTTAACACATACAGGTTCAACTATGCGCTCACGGTCTATTGATGAAAAAGCACAGATTGCGACAGAGTTAAAAGAACACATTTTACCCATGTTACAAAATAGTAAAATAAAACCAATAATTAACAAAATATATGCGTTATCACAAGTGAAAGAAGCTCATCAATATATGGAATCAGGTGATTTAATTGGGAAAATAGTCCTATTAAATAGCTAGTTATGAAATCGCTTGTTATAGGGGTATGACTTCCCGCTGGTCGATGGGAAGTCGTTACATTTAACTCTTGCTATAACAAATAATTTACATTATCAAGCTTTTTTAGCGTAAATAACTCTTTACAGCTGAATAATTTTTGATTTTTTGTGCCCGTCCACAATTCCAAACAAAATTCTAATTAGTTTGTTAATAATTAAATAAAAATGAATTATACCTATAAATAAGTTGGCCATTAACGGTCTGTTTATCAATAGTTAATACCTAAATGATATTTTTAAATGCATATCATTAATATATTGATGTCTTTTATATAAAAACAGTTCGTTATGCACTCTCCAATGATATTAAGTGAATAGGCTTAAGTACAATTAATGTTAATTAATTGTGAATTGAAGGTGTGTGAAATGAGTAATTTTAATAATTCAAAAATGAATGTAGATGCACTATTTTTAGGTCCAAAATCTGAAAATGCGGTATTTTTCAAAGAGATGATGGAATATTCAGTTATGGAACACATGCATTGGCGTTCAAGTTACCATCCGGAAGACCCTGAGCACATTACAGCTGTAGATCGTTATGCTCCTGAGTATAGAGACACACTGTATCGAACTGAAGGGATCCTCAATCAACTCTCCTCAAAGCTAAAAAGTACGTCTGTGCCTTGGTTTTCCCCCCGTTATCTGGGACATATGAATGCAGATACACTGATGGTGTCAAATCTCGCCTATGTGATGGCGATGATGTATAACCAAAACAATTGCACACAAGAAGCTTCGCCGACGACAACTGCCTTAGAACTTGAAGCTGGGTTAGATCTGTGCGCAATGTTTGGTTATGACGTGAACAGAGCATGGGGGCACATCACTTCAGGAGGGACAGTTGCAAACTATGAAGGGTTATGGGTAGCTCGAAACCTGAAAAGCTTGCCATTAGCCATTGCTCAACATGAAAAATCTCAGCATTTATTAATGGGGAAATCAGAAAAAGAACTGCTTAATTTACCGGTGGCTGCTGTTTTAGATCTTATTGATGATCTAAAAAAATTAAATATTTTTGAGGAGGTTAGAGAGTTAACAACCCGCGGCACAGGTGTGCCACAAAAAACATTGGGTAAATTATTAGTACCCCAATCTAAGCATTATTCATGGATGAAAGCGATGGATATCTTGGGGCTTGGTCAGCAAAATATCGTGCAGCTGCCTGTTGATGCAAGCTATCGTACTGACGTGCAGAAAATGCGTGAAACGGTATTTTCATTAATCGAGCAAGGAGTGCCTATTCTTGCCGTTGTTGCGGTTGTTGGCACGACAGAAATAGGCGCTATAGATAATGTAAAAGCAGTTATTGATTTGCGCTGTGAATGTGAAGAGCGATTTGGTGTGTCTTTTTATGTGCATGTCGATGCCGCATATGCAGGCTATGTTTGTGCTATGTTCCGTGATGAAGACAACCAATTTATGGAATATGACGTACTTATTCATCGTTATCATCAGGAAGGCATCTTCCCCAAAGATGTTACTTGGCCAAAAGCCGATGTTTATGAAAGTTTTAAAGCACTAAACCAAGTGGACTCAATTACAGTTGATCCGCACAAAGCTGGTTTTATCCCTTATGCAGCTGGTGCTATTTGCATGAAGGATAAGCGCATTGTTGATTTAATTTCTTATCATGCAGCCTATGTTTTTGAAGAGGTTCAAGAAAAATACCGTAAATCAGACAAACAGCAAAATGTTGTTTTAGGGTCATCAATAATGGAAGGTTCAAAGGCTGGAGCAACAGCCGCGGCGGTTTGGGCTGCACACCGGTTAGTTCCGTTGAATCTTTTGGGGTATGGCAAAGTCCTCGCTGCGGGTATTACTACCGCTAACTGGATGATAGAAAAAATTAACCAATGCGAGCTATTTAATATTGATGGGCGCAAGTTTACAATTTTTGCGATGCCAGACCCTGATTTCCATATGATTAACTTTATGTTTCGTGAATTAGGAAATCCATCATTAGAAAAGCAAAATCGCTTAAACAAACGGCTTTATGAACTGTGTTCTTATGCAGCGGGCCGAACCTATTCAAACGATTTTTTAACCTCATCAACATCACTCACTTATGAAGAATATGGTGATAACCCATTGAATTTATGTCGAGATGCTAATTTTTCTGACAGCGAATGGCATAACGTTCAGTCAGTGTATGTTTTACGATCCGCTGTAATGACTCATTGCTTACGTGATAAGGAGTATTTCGAAAATTACTGGGGCGAATTAACCACCGTTTTTGTAGAAAAGTTACAGCAACTCGTTGATGAAGAAAATAAAATAAAAAATTCCAATTATAAATTAGCCTCTAATTAATTTGTTAGGATCTCAATATGAAAAATCGCACATTGGGTAGTATTTTTATTGTTGCTGGTACGACGATTGGTGCTGGGATGTTGGCAATGCCGATCGCAGCTGCGGGTAATGGTTTTTTAGTTAGTTTAGCCATGTTGTTAGCTCTATGGGCTTTGATGTGTTATACCGCGCTTCTATTAGTGGAGGTTTACCAGCATGAATCCTACGAAACAGGGATTGGTAGTGTAGCTCAACGTTATTTAGGCTCGGGTGGTAAATTTATCACTGGTTTTAGCATGATGTTCTTGATGTACGCTTTAACTGCGGCTTATGTGAGTGGGGCGGGCGAAATCATCACGTCAAATCTAAAAAGCAGTTTTGCAGTTGAAATGGCAGATTGGATGGGGATAGTCCTGTTTACAGTGATTGGTGGTGGGGTTGTCTGTTTTGGGACTTCATCGGTCGATTTTATTAACCGTATATTGTTCACCGCAAAAATTATTTTTCTGGTCATTATTTTGGCACTAATGATGCCACATGTAGAACAACAAAATTTATTGGCAGCACCAACTGAGAAGGTTCTAATTTTATCTGCAATTCCTGTCTTTTTTACCTCATTTGGTTTTCACGGAAGCGTTCCAAGTATTGTGAAATACATGGGGGGAGACGTGAAAAAGTTGCGAGTTATTTTTATTATCGGCAGTGCTATTCCTCTTATCGCTTATATTTTATGGCAAATCGCGACATTGGGGAGTATTGGAACAACGACGTTTGTGGGCATTTTGGCAGAGAATGCAGGGTTAAATGGTTTATTAGATGCGATTAAAGATGTCGCCCAATCAGGCCGCACTGAGTTAGTTGCACAAATGTTTATGAGTTTGGCACTGGCAACATCCTTTTTAGGGGTAGCGTTAGGGTTATTTGACTTCTTAGCCGACTTATTTAAGCGACAAGATAACGCAGCAGGGCGTATACAAACAGGTTTGTTGACGTTTGGGCCTCCTTTAGTATTTGCACTGTTTTACCCGAAAGGATTTGTGATGGCGCTGGGTTATGCTGCAATCGCCTTATCCATCCTTGCTTTATTATTACCAAGCGCAATGGCATTTAAATCACGAACATTAAACCAGCGTCGATACCAAGTATTAGGCGGGCCCATTGGTTTACTAATCGTATTTTTATGTGGAATTGTCGTGATTGGTGTTCAGATGGGGATTGTCTTTAAAGTTTTACCGGATATCGGCTAATCACTTAATTTAAATATAAGCCAGTCTGCGGACTGGTTTTTTTTTGTGTAAAAATAAGTGATTCAGATAATTCACAGCACAATAATGACTGTTTTACGTTATACCAATGCGTATAATCTAACTAAGAATGATTATCATTAGCACGTTATGTGTAAAAACAGATATATCTAAAGGTGGCATTTCTCGTAGAATTGACTATTATATCCGATATATCTGTTTTGGCATCAAAACAATCACTGAGAATTTGAATGGCAAACGAACAACAACTTGATCCTTGCTTATGTAATGGCAAGAGTGTTAGTCGGATGTTTAACCCTAAGCAGCTAAGAATATATATTCTACACTTACTGACTGGGGGAATAAATTACGGCTATGAGCTGATCAAAAAAATTTCAGAGGAAACGGCAGGGTTCTATTGCCCAAGTCCAGGGGTAATTTATCCTACTCTAACATTGTTAGAAGAATTAGGCTTTATTACTGCGGGTGTAGGTAAAGAGAATGATAAAGGGCGTAAGTGCTTTGTCATTACACCAGAAGGGCGGTGCTTTTTATTATTAAAAGCTGAACTTTTAGCAGAAGTTCAACTAAAGTTAAATTATGCACAAGAGCTTAAAGCGGGAAATCAATTTGCCAATGAAATTGAATGTGCAGTGGATAAATTTAAATCACTCTTAAGGCATAAAATCGTCTTACAGCAATTAAGTAAAGATGATTCAGCCAAAGTCGTTGAAATCATTAACCGAGCGGTTGAACGGATAGAAGAGGTCAATGCGGTATTGGTGATGGAAGGAAAATCAAATGGCTAAAACTAATGACATAATTCAAGCAAAAGAGCACTTATATATGACAGATAATCGTAAAACAGCGCAGGAAAATACGTCTCCACCGACGGAAGCTGAAAAAAGCACAAAAAAAGAGGATAAATTTAAAGAGGTTATCTGTCCAAATGTGCCTACATCTTATTTTAAACGCGCAAAAAAACAAAAAATTAAATATTAAGATGGATGGTTTACAAAATCTTTATTCAACAGCGGCTTGAATGAGTGGTTAGCTCTCACTATATGAAAATAGGCTATATTAAAAATAGATTCATTTTTGCTGTCTGAAATAAATTACATGGTTTTAACTAGAAATATAATTATTTTGTAAACTCTACATATCCTCTGCTTGATTAAAAACCCCTGACTACATCAGTAATCAGGGGGTAAATTTATAACCCTAACTGGGCATGTATTTGCGCTATTTCATCACTCCACTGCTGCTGGAGTTGTGGTTTTTGATGGCTCAATTTACGTTGCTTGTCAGCGTGTAATTTTTCTTCTAAAACCAATAATTTCTCTAACAACTCATCTTCATGAGAAATAACCTTTGTCTGAGCATTCACCGTATTACTGTGTTCAACATCTTCAGTCAAACGATTAGATAACAATTGGGCTTGTTGTTCAATTTTATGATAAACATCATCAATGTTCAGGTATTCCACTAACTGATGTTCATCAATAAACCAAAAACGTTGGCAACTATTTTCAATCAACCATCTGTCGTGGCTGACGACCAGTAATGCACCTGAAAATTGGCTAATTTCTTCACTCAGAGCCTCTTTTCCCTCAAGATCAAGGTGGTTAGTCGGCTCATCCAATAAGATAAGTTCATACTGGGCTAAACTTAAACCAATAAAAAGCAGCCTTGCGCGCTCACCACCACTGAGTGTTTCCACGGTTTGTTGATGGCGTGAATAGGCAAATCCAGCACCAATAAGTGCCATTTTGCGTTGTTCATCTGTAATAGCGGCAAAAGGGCGTAGCGCATCCAATAGGCTGTCGTTATCATTCAATTGTTCTAATTGCTGGTCGTAATACCCAGCACGAATCGTTGGATGAAACTTCAGGTGCTTGGTATAGCGTAAATCTTGTTGATAATGCTGCCAAAGCAGGCGCAATAATGTCGATTTACCACAACCATTTGCCCCCATAATAGCGATACGGTCGCCGCTTTTTACCTGATGAAAAGCGGTTTTAAACAAACGTTCACCCGTCGGCGTTGAAACCTCAGTGCCTTCGAGCTCTAAAACACGGTCGGCAGGAATCGATTTGCCATTCAGTGCCAATTTCCATTGATAACCTTCAGTGAGCTCTGTTTGAGTCTCTTTAAGTCTATCAATGTGTTTCTCCATTTGTTTTGCTTTGCGAGAGAGCCCTTCGTTATCATATACATGCCCCCAAATTGCTAAACGTTTTGCACTGGAGGCGATACGGTCAATCTCTTTTTGTTCTGCTTGATTACGCCTTTCATCGGTAATGTCTTTTTCGGCCATCGCAAGACGGGCTTCACTACATGGTAATCGATAGAAATGTAACGATTTATCACGTAAAACCCACGTACAGTTAGTGACCTTATCAAGCAAAGCTTGGTCGTGAGAAACCAGTACAAAGCTTCCTTTCCAAGACTGAAGGAAATTCCCTAACCAAATAAGGGTAGGTAAGTCCAAGTGGTTACTCGGTTCATCTAGCAATAATAAATCAGGCTGTTCAATTAACGCGCGGCCTAACAAGAGGCGAGTATGTTGCCCGCCACTAATTTCGTTGGCTTTTTGTTCCCATTGCTGGGCAGTAAAACCTAATTCAGACAGTAATACTTCAACCCACCAACGTTCAGCGATTTTGTCTTGTTCTGGAATTTTTTGAACAAGCGCATCGATTAGTGTTAGATGGGCTACGTCTTCAGGTAAATGTTGTTCGATATACGCCGTGACGCAGTGGTTGGCGTAGGTAATGCTACCACTGTTGGGGGATAGCTGGTGGGTAAGTAACTTTAATAAGGTACTTTTACCACTACCATTGTGTCCAATTAAACCGATACGGTCGCCTTGTTGCAATGTGAATGAAACATCATTTAATAGCGTGTGGGTAGAAATGTCGTAATTTAATGATTTTACAGATAATAAAGTGCTCATAGCTTACTCAAATTTTAGGTATAACAATACCTTGGATAGTCATAACGACAACCCAGTAAGCTGAGGGAAGATCTCTTTGTGGCTTCGCTCAGGCAGGGTTATCGCAGTATAAAACTGTGAAAGCCTGAGCTCTGGCGATTACCAAAGAAGTGTGAGTATTCAATAAGATCACACAACAACATAAATTAGCCTCCTTATTTTTCGTTGGGTTGTACAATGCGCACATCATAACAAATAGAGGAGAGAGAATAAAATCCAGAAATGCGTTCTTTCATGACTTTTGTCGTGATAAGTATGATTACTGATATCAATCTCTCTTATATCATGTGAGCACATATGAATTAAATTGCTAACTGTTGGGCGTTCGAGGCGTAAGACATAAAATTGCAGCTCAAATAACAAGAGAGTCGCAAATGAACGTAGAAATAAAGCCAGCAACAGTGAAAGACGCTAAATTGATTTTAGAGATGATCATTGAATTAGCAGAGTATGAAAAAGCCCGCCATGAAGTTAAGGCCAGTGTTGCTGATATCGAAAATTCACTCTTTGGTGCAGATTCTAAAACAGAAGCCCTTATTTGTTATGTGGATGATAAACCCGCAGGGTATGCGGTTTTCTTTACTAGCTATTCAACTTGGTTAGGGAATAACGGTATTTATTTAGAAGATTTATATGTATCTCCCAATTTTCGTGGTGCAGGTGCAGGGAAAAAACTACTAAAACATATTGCCGTGTTAGCCGTAGAAAGGAAGTGCCAACGTTTAGAATGGAGTGTCTTGGATTGGAATCAGCCAGCTATCGATTTTTATAAAAGCATTGGCGCGCAACCACAAGATGAGTGGGTACGTTACCGTATGGATGAAAAAACCATCGCAGAATTTGCATGCTAATTGTGAATACTACATATAATTAAACAAATATAAACTTTGTGTTAAAAAAGCCAGTAATAAACTTACTGGCTTTTTTTTTATATTTTTTCATCTAAAGTTGTACAATTAATGCCTTCTGATGAATTTTGTTAATTTATTCTGTTTTTTTGTGATGCAAGGCAACTCAACTTAATCTAAATTTTGATAAACTTTCATTAAATTAGATAGATAGCTGATGGTTGAACAGCAATTACACTGATTTAGCCTACTTTAAAAATATAATTTTCTTTTTTTGTATTTGGCCGTATTTATTTCGCATATTAACAGTTATACGCCTTTATTAATTTCACCAGGTTAATAAAAATAATTGTTGTTCATTGTTTTCTCATTTAATGGAAAAGGGATGGTATGAAAATAAATAAGCAGAAAATATCTTTTTACATCGTTTTAATATTCATTATTGCTGCTGGTGGTTTTTATTACTGGAGCGTGAATTCTGGTGGGTTACCCGCTGGTTTTGCGCAAAGTAATGGGCGCATAGAAGCGACAGAGATTGATATTGCGACGAAAACTGCAGGTCGAATTGAAACCATTAATGTAAGAGAAGGGGATTTTGTCAAAGAAGGGCAAGAACTCGCCCGCATGGATACCCGGGCACTCCAAGAACAACTTCATGAAGTACAAGCTCAATTACGCCAAGCCATTAGTGCTGTAACCACTGCAGAGTCTGCACTTGCTCAACGCAAAAGTGAAAAAGTGGCAGCTCAAGCAGTAGTACGCCAACGCGAAGCTGAGCTTGATGCCGCGCAAAAACGCCTTAATCGCTCAAGGGCATTGGTAAGAACCAAAGCCGTTTCTCAACAACAAGTTGATGATGATACTGCACAAATGCAGGGCTCACGTGCTGCGCTAGAAGCCTCAAAAGCACAAGTTGCTGCGGCAACATCCGCGATTGACTCTGCAAGTGCTGGCATTGTGCAAGCTAAAAACCGAGTTGATGCAGCAACTGCCACAGAGCGCCGCATCATGGCTGATTTAGATGACAGCATTTTAAAAGCCCCTCGTAATGGTCGTATTCAATACCGCGTTGCAGAGCCGGGGGAGGTCCTTGGGGCGGGTGGTCGTGTATTGAATATGGTGGATTTAAGTGATGTATACATGACTTTCTTCTTACCAACGGAAGATGCTGGAAAAGTGGCGCTGGGAAGCGATGTACACATTATTCTTGATGCTGCACCCAACATTGTTATTCCCGCAAAAACCACGTTTGTTGCCAGCGTTGCCCAGTTCACCCCCAAAACTGTTGAAACACAAAATGAACGCTTAAAACTGATGTTTCGCGTTCGTGCGCGTATCTACCCTGAATTACTCGAACAACACCTTGAATATGTGAAAACAGGTCTGCCGGGTAAAGCTTATGTGCGTTTAGACCCCAATGGATCTTGGCCAGCTGAACTAGAGGTGAGATTACCACAATGACCAATAAACTGATGGATGATGTGATCATTGATATACAGCATGTCAGCCAGCATTATGGTGAAAATTGTGCATTGGATGACATTGTGCTTGCGATCCCTGCTCGCAAGATGGTGGGGTTGATAGGGCCAGATGGCGTAGGAAAATCCAGCTTAATCTCATTGATAGCTGGCGCGCGGGCTATCCAGCAAGGGAATGTGATTGTACTTGATGGTGATATGAATGATGTCGATCACCGCCGTGCGGTATGTCCCCGCATTGCCTACATGCCCCAAGGACTCGGTAAAAACCTCTACCATACGTTATCGGTTTATGAAAACGTGGACTTTTTTGGGCGCTTATTTGGGCAATCAAAGGCAGAAAGGGAGTACCGCATTCAAGATTTACTCGAAAGCACGGGGTTAGCACCATTTAAAGATAGACCCGCGGGTAAGCTATCTGGCGGGATGAAACAAAAACTCGGGCTATGTTGTGCATTAATCCATGATCCAGATTTATTAATTCTTGATGAGCCCACCACAGGGGTTGACCCCTTATCCCGAGCCCAATTTTGGGACTTAATTGACCGTATCCGCCTGCGTCAAACTAACATGAGCGTATTAGTAGCAACCGCCTACATGGAAGAAGCGGAACGGTTTGATTGGCTCGTAGCAATGGATGATGGAAAAGTGTTAGCCACAGGCCATGCTTCGGAATTAAAAGCCCAAACACAATGTGCTGACCTCGAAGCGGCTTTTATCGAATTACTGCCAGAAGAAAAACGCAGTGGTCACAAAAAAGTCGTCATCCCGCCAAGAGACACTTCGAAAGATGATGTTATCGCGATTGAAGCGCAGGATTTAACCATGCGTTTTGGTAACTTCGTCGCGGTTGACCACGTGAATTTTAAAATTCCAAAGGGGGAGATTTTTGGTTTCTTAGGCTCAAATGGGTGTGGTAAATCAACAACCATGAAGATGCTGACAGGGCTGTTGCAGGCCAGTGAAGGGCAGGCTTGGCTATTTGGGCAGGAGATTGACCCGAAGGATATCGAAACGCGTAAACGGGTTGGGTATATGTCACAAGCATTTTCCCTATACAGCGAACTGAGTGTGGAGCAAAACCTGGTGCTACACGCAAAACTGTTTCATATACCAGAAGACAAAATTGCTCGTCGTGTTGATGACATGTGCCAACGGTTTGAGCTCGATGAAGTCAGGGATACTATGCCTGATGATTTACCATTAGGTATACGTCAACGTTTGTCATTAGCGGTAGCCGTGATCCACGAACCAGAAATGCTGATACTGGATGAGCCTACATCAGGTGTTGATCCCGTTGCTAGAGATATGTTCTGGAATTTGATGGTGGATTTATCGAGACGTGACGGTGTCACAATTTTTATCTCCACACACTTTATGAACGAAGCGGAGCGTTGTGACCGTATATCGCTAATGCACGCAGGTAAAGTGCTTGATTGCGATACCCCTGCCAACCTCACCAAAAAGCGAGGTTTGACGACACTTGAAGAAACGTTCATTGCTTATTTACAAGATGCAGTCGGTGATGCGGGGCAAGGAACGGAAACGGCACCTGAGTTCCATGTTGACCCTGAACTCAAAGAACAAGCCACGGAAGCATTAAAAAAACGTTTTAGTTTACTTCGCTTATTCAGTTATTCAATTCGTGAAGGGATGGAGTTACGGCGAGACCCAGTTCGTTCGACGCTTGCTTTACTTGGTACGGTGATCTTGATGTTTATTATGGGATACGGGATCAGCATGGACGTTGAAAACTTACGTTTTTCCGTGTTAGACCGTGACCAGACAGGACTGAGCCAAGGTTATACGTTAAACCTTGCTGGTTCCCGTTATTTTATTGAACAACCACCTCTTCAAGATTATGACGCACTCGAAGAGGGCATGCGCAGTGGGCAAATTACGGTTGCGATTGAAATACCGCCGAATTTTGCTCGGGATATTGCCCGTGGTAATAATGTGAAAATCGGTGTTTGGATAGACGGTGCGATGCCAAACCGCGCAGAGACAGTTCGTGGTTATGTACAAGCAATGCACCTTGCATGGTTAAGTACCATGGCTGCGCGCCAACCTGTAGGCGTAGCAGGTATGCCTGCTATCGATATCGAAACACGGTACCGTTATAACCCAGATGTACGCAGCTTACCCGCGATTGTACCTGCTGTTATCCCATTGTTATTAATGATGATCCCTGCCATGTTAAGTGCACTAAGTGTGGTACGTGAAAAAGAGCTCGGTTCAATCATTAACCTTTATGTCACCCCGATCACCAAATTAGAGTTTTTACTGGGTAAACAGCTCCCCTATATTCTATTAGGGATGTTTAACTTCGTACTGCTTTGTATTTTGTCGGTGTATATTTTTGGTGTGGAATTTAAAGGCAGCTTTTTAACGTTAACCTTGGCTGCATTTTTGTACGTTAGTATTGCGACAGGGATTGGCTTGTTGATTTCTTGCTTTATGAAAAGCCAGATTGCAGCCATTTTTGGTACATCGATCATCACATTAATCCCCGCAACTCAGTTTTCTGGAATGATTGACCCAGTGTCATCATTAGAGGGAATGGGGCGTTGGGTGGGCATGGTTTATCCAACCTCACATTTTCTCACTATTACGCGAGGGACTTTCTCCAAAGGCCTTAACTTGTTTGATTTACAGGCATCATTTATCCCGTTGTTGATTACGGTTCCTCTCGTCATCGGGCTGAGCGTGTTGTTCCTGAAAAAACAGGAGTCCTAATGATGATTCGTAAAATTCAAAATATCTTTAATTTAGGTGTCAAAGAGTTACGAAGTTTAGGGCGGGATAAAGCGATGCTGGCGTTGATTGTTTTCGCTTTTACGGTTTCGATTTATTCATCTGCAACGGTAACGCCAGGCTCATTGCACAATGCGCCGATTGCTATTGCAGACCAAGATAAATCACAGTTATCTAACCGTATTATCAATAGCTTTTATGCCCCTTACTTTTTGCCGCCTGCGGATATCACACCTGACCAAATCGATGGTTTGCTCAATCGGGGCTCATATACTTTTGCCTTAGATATTCCGCCTAATTTTCAACGGGATGTCTTGGCAGGTAGAAGCCCTGAAATTCAAGTGAATATTGATGCAACTCGCATGAGCCAAGCGTTTTTAGGGAACAGCTACATTCAAAATATTACCCTTGGTGAGGTCAATGAGTTCTTAGCAAAATACCGCAGTAATGCGAGCTTACCCGTTGATTTGGAAGTGCGGATGCGCTTTAACCCTAATCTAACGCAATCGTGGTTTGGTTCAGTGATGGCAATTATTAACAATATCACTATGTTATCGATTGTATTAACGGGGGCAGCATTGATCCGTGAACGAGAGCATGGCACGGTTGAGCACCTAATGGTGATGCCATTGACGCCTTTTGAAATCATGATGTCTAAAATATGGTCAATGGGATTGGTGGTGCTGATTGCATCAGGGGTTTCATTGATGCTAGTGGTGAAAACACTGTTGCAAGTCCCAATTGAAGGCTCAATTTTGCTCTTTATGTGTGGCGTGGCATTAAGTCTTTTTGCGACAACATCCATAGGTATTTTTATGGGAACAATCGCCCGTTCAATGCCACAGTTTGGATTATTAATGATTTTAGTCTTATTGCCATTGAATATGCTCTCCGGTGGGATGACGGCGCGCGAAAGTATGCCGCAATTAGTGCAAGATATTATGTTAACAATGCCGACTACCCATTTTGTGAGCCTTGCACAGGCTATTTTGTATCGCGGAGCAGGTTTCCAGATTGTTTGGTCCCAGTTTGCAATTTTGCTGGTCATTGGAAGCGTGTTCTTTACACTCGCCTTAATCCGTTTTCGCAAAACCATTGCCACAATGGCTTAATACCTTCCTAAATTGCACTCTTAAAATTAAAACGCTTGCTGAATATCTCAGTAAGCGTTTTAATGCATCACCTATCAATTGTTAATAAATGATTAGATTGCACCTATCAAATCGATAGCGCGTACTGATTGGATTAAGTCACTGCAAAACAGTAACTTAATAGGCAACCAAACAGGAGAACATCATATGTCATTAATTAATACTCAAATCAAACCATTTACAAACCAAGCATTTAAAGACGGCAAATTCATCGAAGTTTCTGAAAAAGACGTTGCAGGTAAATGGAGTGTTTTCTTCTTCTATCCAGCTGACTTTACGTTTGTTTGCCCAACTGAATTGGGTGACGTTGCAGACCATTACGAAGAATTCCAAAAATTAGGTGTTGAAATTTTCTCTGTTTCTACCGACACACATTTTACCCATAAAGCATGGCACGCAAGCTCAGATACCATCGGTAAAATCAAATATGCGATGATCGGCGACCCAACAGGAGCATTAACGCGTAACTTTGAAAATATGCGTGAAGCTGAAGGCTTAGCAGACCGTGGTACATTCGTCGTTGACCCACAAGGTATCATCCAAGCGATTGAAATCACAGCGGAAGGTATCGGCCGTGATGCAGCAGATTTACTGCGTAAAGTGAAAGCTGCTCAATACGTTGCAAGCCACCCAGGTGAAGTTTGCCCAGCTAAATGGAAAGAAGGTGATGCAACGTTGTCTCCATCTTTAGATTTAGTCGGCAAAATCTAATTAATCTTTTGATTGATTATTAGATGACTCGAGTTACAGGCGTTTAGTGCAATGATGCCCTGCCTGTAACTTGCAGTATGACGGGTATATGTACCCGATTTTATGATTAAAATTAAAGGGGATTACATGCTCGACAACAATTTACAGGCCCAATTAAAAGCCTATTTAGAACGTTTAACTAAACCCGTTGAATTAGTTGCCAATTTAGACGACAGCCAAAAATCAAACGAAATTAAGCAATTGCTCGACCAAATTGCCTCGCTGTCTGACAAAGTGAGTGTGCGTGAAGAGCGCAATAGTACAATAAGAACGCCATCATTTTTAATTACTAACCCAGGTGTTGATAGCGGCTTGCGTTTTGCAGGATCGCCACTGGGGCACGAATTTACCTCTCTGGTGCTGGCATTATTACAAATTGGTGGTCATCCATCGAAAGAAGCGCAAGAGTTACTGGAACAAGTAAAAGGCCTTGAAGGCGAGTTCCAATTCGAAACGTATTACTCATTATCTTGCCATAACTGCCCAGATGTTGTTCAGGCATTAAACTTAATGGCAGTTTTGAACCCTAACATCAGCCATACCGCAATTGATGGCGCGCTTTTCCAACATGAAATTGATGAGCGCAATGTAATGGGGGTTCCTGCGGTTTACTTGAATGGCAAAGAGTTTGGCCAAGGCCGTATGACATTAAGTGAAATTGTCAGCAAGGTTGATACTAATGCCGATGCGCGTGCTGCTAAGTCATTGACAGAACGCGAGCCTTTTGAAGTATTAGTCATTGGTAGTGGCCCAGCGGGAGCATCCGCGGCAATTTATACTGCACGTAAAGGTATTCGCACTGGTGTTATCGGTGAGCGCTTTGGCGGACAAGTGATGGATACGGTTGATATTGAAAACTATATTTCCGTTATTAAAACGGAAGGTGCTATTTTTGCTGGTGCGTTGAAAAACCATGTTGATAGCTATGATGTTGATGTCATCGACGGGCAATCAGTCGCTAAACTGATCCCTGCTGCTGAAGTCGGCGGTTTACACCAAATCGAAACCGTTTCTGGCGGTATTTTAAAATCCCGCAGTATTATTATCTCTACGGGGGCGCGCTGGAGAAACATGGGCGTTCCAGGTGAACAAGAGTATCGCACCAAAGGCGTCACATTCTGTCCACACTGTGATGGCCCATTATTTAAAGGTAAACGCGTTGCGGTTATCGGTGGTGGTAACTCAGGTATTGAAGCCGCGATTGATTTAGCGGGGGTGGTTGACCATGTAACGGTACTTGAATTTGCACCAGAATTAAAAGCCGATTCTGTGTTACAGCAAAAAGCACGCAGCCTGAAAAATATCGATATTATTGTGAATGCACAAACCCTTGAAGTTAAAGGGGATGGTAGCAAAATGACTAGTCTTGAATATAAAGACCGTACAGATGAAAGTGTACATTCTTTAGAGGTTGCAGGTGCATTCGTACAAATCGGTTTATTACCAAATACCAATTGGTTAGGTGACACCGTCGCAAGAAACCGTATGGGCGAGATTGAAATTGATGCACGTAATGAAACCAGTGTAAAAGGCATCTTTGCCGCAGGTGACTGTACAACAGTGCCTTACAAGCAAATTATTATTTCAGCCGGAGAAGGGGCAAAAGCCGCACTTAGCGCCTTTGATTACCTGATCCGCACAAGTACCAGAACCGCTGAATAGGTGTAATTTACTTTATATTCAGTGAGTTGTAGTCAAAAGGCACTCGGGGGCGAGTGCCTTTTTTTTGTGCGCATGAAATCTGAATACCGAAATATCAACCTAGACTTCTTTGCCGCTAATCCTGCCCGATAATCATGTTTAGCTCATCTTTTTGGCTTATACCTTTTTGATCTAAATTATGTGATACAGATCTAAATACCGCACAAAATCAGTCATACCAATGATCATGAATTTCATTCATGTTGTAGTGAAATTAAGTCGCTTTCACTCATTCAACAGCTCTGGCATAAATTAGATAACGCGAACAAATTAACGTATTTACAACATAAAGATTGATGAATGGGAAACAAAAACTTCTAAAAAATCAAGAAGTCAATTTAGTTTCCATCTTGGGACTTAGGGTGCGACGAGACGATGAACAAAAATTTTACATTTACGATTAAAAGTAGTCTTTTTGACGAAAATTATAATCCTTCTGAAAATACACGTATCACAACGAACTTTGCTAACTTAGCCAGAGGGAAAAATCGCCAAGAAAATTTGCGTAACACGCTTGTCATGATGAACAACCGTTTTAATACTTTAGCCTATTGGGATAACCCGAAAAGTGACCGTTATTCAATCGAGCTTGAAATCATTTCTGTAGAAATGAGTGTTGAAAATAAAGCCAATACGTTCCCTGTGATTGAAATATTAAAAACAAACATTGTTGATAATAAAACGGGACAACGCACAGAGGGGATTGTCGGGAATAACTTTTCTTCTTATGTCCGAGACTATGATTTCAGCGTTTTATTGCTCGACCATAATAAAGACCAAGCAAGCTTTAGTCTTCCTGAAAAATTTGGCGATTTGCATGGGAATATCTTTAAATATTTTGTTAACTCGAACGAATACAAAGCACACTTTAATAAGGCGCCTGTCATTTGTTTAAGTGTCTCAAATAAAGATGTTTATCATCGTACGGGTAATCAGCACCCAGTATTAGGTATTGAATATCAGCAAAATGGCGCTTCATTAACGGATCAATATTTCAAAAAGATGGGATTACAGGTTCGTTACTTTATGCCACAAAATAGTGTTGCACCATTGGCCTTTTATTTTACAGGTGATTTGCTGAGCGATTACAGTAATCTTGAACTGATTAGCACAATCAGTACGATGGAAACATTCCAGAAGATTTATCGACCAGAAATTTATAATGCGAATTCTGTTGCTGGGCAATGTTACCAACCAAGCTTAACGAACCAAGATTATTCGTTAACCAAAATTGTTTATGACCGCGAAGAACGTAGCCGATTAGCTATTGAGCAGGGGAAATATACAGAAGAGCATTTTATTGAGCCCTATAAGCATATTCTAGAGCAATGGTCTGCTAGCTACGCACTCTAATTAATTATAAAAATTTAAGGTCAATTATTATGAAAACATTATTACCAACATCTACCGCTGGCAGTTTACCAAAGCCTTCTTGGCTAGCTCAACCTGAGACCCTTTGGTCTCCTTGGAAGCTGCAAAATGAAGAGTTAATTGAGGGAAAACAAGATGCGCTGCGTTTATCCCTAGAAGATCAGCTACGTGCTGGGATTGATATCGTGAGTGATGGCGAGCAAACCCGTCAGCATTTTGTTACTACATTTATTGAACACCTCAGTGGTGTTGATTTTGAAAAGCGTGAAGTGGTTAAAATCCGCGACCGTTATGATGCGAGTGTACCAACCGTCGTTGGAGCCGTTGAACGCCAACGATCTGTTTTTGTTGAAGATGCTAAATTTTTACGCAAGTTAACGAAGCAGCCAATTAAATGGGCATTACCTGGCCCAATGACCATGATTGATACGCTGTATGATAACCATTATAAAAGCCGTGAAAAATTGGCATGGGAATTTGCGAAGATTTTGAATCAAGAAGCAAAAGAGCTTGAAGCAGCCGGTGTTGATATCATTCAGTTTGATGAACCCGCGTTTAATGTGTTTTTTGATGAAGTGAACGATTGGGGTGTGGCGGCTCTGGAAAGGGCAATTGAGGGCCTGAAATGTGAAACGGCAGTGCATATCTGTTATGGATACGGCATTAAAGCCAATACAGACTGGAAGAAGACGCTGGGTTCTGAGTGGCGCCAATATGAAGAAGCGTTCCCGAAACTGCAAACGTCGAATATCGATATTATTTCACTGGAATGTCATAACTCCCATGTTCCAATGGATTTGATTGAGCTTATCCGTGGCAAAAAAGTCATGGTTGGGGCGATTGATGTGGCAAGCAATATCATCGAAACGCCAGAAGAGGTCGCTAATACGTTACGTAAAGCACTACAATTTGTGGATGCAGATAAGCTTTATCCATCGACAAACTGTGGTATGGCACCACTGTCACGCCAAGTTGCGACGGGTAAACTCAATGCCTTAAGTGCAGGGGCTGAAATTATCCGCCAAGAGCTGTTAAATAAGTAATATATCCAAATATTGGTAACCAAGAGAAACCCAGAACCAATTTCTGGGTTTTTTATTGCCTTGAATTTCTTATTTCGTTCTAATGTGAGTTATATTAGGTGAATTATCATTAAATTACTTTTTTGAAATAGGAATGTCGGCAATGGCTCTGATCCCTAAAAACTATGCGCGTTTAGAAAGCGGTTATCGTGAAAAAGCCCTGAAAATTTATCCGTGGGTTTGTGGACGTTGTACCCGCGAGTTTGTGTATTCAAACTTACGCGAATTAACAGTTCACCATATCGACCATGATCATACTAATAACCCCGAAGATGGCAGCAATTGGGAACTATTATGTTTATTTTGTCATGACCATGAGCATTCAAAATACACAGAAGCAGACATGTATGGTACCAATGTAGTGGCAGGGGAAGATGCACAAGATGACATCGAAGCAGCAACGTATAATCCGTTTGCTGATTTGAAATCGATGTTAAACAAGAAAAAATAATCACAACGTTAGCTTATCGAGAAAGAAACCGAAGATTTGTTATTTACCCGATTTTGTCCTATCTGCCTATAATTAAGCCTCTGATAAAGAGGCTTTTGTGTTTTTAAGCTAGCCACGTTTAATAGATTAAAATCGTTCATTATTTAAGTCCATCTCAAAATAGAATTTAACCATTAGCACGAAATGGTCAAGCAAGGGTTTGACTTTATTTCTTAATACAACCTATATTTGATTCATTCAAATGAATTAAATGTCAATGAGAGAGGAAATTTATGAATAATTTAACAATACCAAGCCCATTTTCGTTTGAGGAACGTGACAGAAGGTGGGAAATTGCGCGAAAAGTCATGAAAATGCATGATCTTGAAGTCCTTATGGTTTATGGGGACAGGGAATCAGCGGCACCTGCACCGTTTTGTATTGACCACTATTTTACCAACGACCGTTTAGGGTCTGTTGTGATTTTCCATCAAGATAAAGCCCCGCTGGTGGTTACATTCGCCCCCATGATGGTGGCTGATCATATGCAGGCACAAATGCGAGGTGATAGGCAATGGATATCACCAGAGCAAATCGTTGTGGGGAAAACAGGGCGTAATATTGCGCAAATATTTGTTGATTTAGGTGTGTCGGCAAATGCGAATATTGGTGTGGTAGGGCTAGAGCCTTACCCACCATTTTATTTCGATGGTGCAATGCCTTACAACACATTGACAGGAATAAAATCGCGGTTACCACAATTAAATTTTGTCCCTGTTTACCGCTCGTTTTTTCAACTTGCGTCCGTAAAAAGCGCAGAAGAGCTGGAACACGTGAAATATGCAGCGATGATAGGCGAAGCAATGAGTGAAGCGATGCGGGCTACCGCTATTGTTGGTAATTCAGAGGCGGACATCGCGGCAGCAGTTACTGCGAAATGTTTGTCGATGGGGGGATTCACTGCCGAAATTTTGATGGGTTCAGGACCTGAATATATTGGCTGGGGGCCGCCAGCATGGCAATACCGCTCGCAAGCACCACGAAAGATACAGCAAGGTGATATTGTTTTAACAGAGATATTTGCTCTGTATGGTATGTATGAGACACAGCACCAAGCGGCGGTTGCAGTGGGTAAAATTCATCCCAATATCGAAAAAGCCGCTGTTGTCGCAAGGGAATGCTATGAAATTGGTGTTGAGTACCTTAAAGAGGGCGTCACATTCGGTGAAGTTGTGGATGAAATGGAGAAACCACTGTTAAAATCGAAGGGGTGGCATGTACATCCATTGATCCACAGTATCAATCCTTATGGTCCTATTGGTTTTGGTACAGCCCCAGGTATTGAGTCATTACCTATAGCCCCAAAATACCGTCAATTGGAACGTTTACCAAATCCAGGGCGTGAGTTAGTTTTACAACAAGGAATGACGTTTGCCTTTGAACCTAACTGCGCATTTGGCTATCATTTATGTAATCTCGGCGGCACAGTGGTTGTTGGTAAAGATCGGGGTATTGAACTAAACAATAATTCCACCTATCTTATGCGCGCAGACATATAATTTTAGGAATAACAGCAAGATATGAATGACACAAATAAAAACATGCTTTCATCAGAATTAACCAAAGAAAAGTTAATTAATGAAGGAATTAAACAATTTGCGATTCATGGTATCAATGGCGTTCGGACGCGCCAACTGGCTGAAAGTGCAGGTGTTAACCAGTCTGCAATCCCATATCATTTGGGGGGGAAGCTAGGTGTTTATTGTGCTGTTATTCAAAAAATTGCGACAGACTTATCTATGGAAAGTAATGTTCAGGTGTTTGATGTGCAGTTTAAATTAGCGATGCAACAAACACCTATTGAGCAAACACAGGCAAATCAACTCATCAGTTTACTAATAACAGGGTTAGGAAATGCCCTGTTATTGCCAAAACATGAATATTATTCCGTGCTTATTCTTCGCGAACAACTTGAGCCTACGGAAAATTATGATGTTATTTATCGGGATTTTATCGAACCTTTCCATACGCGTTTGTCAGGCCTAATCCAAGCGATTAATCGTATTGATAAACAAACCGCGATTATCCGAGCCCATGTATTGATAGGCCAAGTGTTAGGGTTTGTTGTTGCGAGAAAACCTTTTCTTAAGCAAATCAACGCTCAACAAATAGATGAATACCTATTGAATGATATATTGCAGCAAATTTGTTTAATGGCAACTCACGCTTTAGTCATAGATAAACAATAACTCAGTACACTAAGCCACTTTTAATATTAGTTGGTGGCTCAGTGAATATTCTATTTCAGTTATTAGTGAATGTCTTCGTGGCTGCGGTAAATTAACGACAGTTCAGGGTGATTCCAAAGGCTGGCTGGTGTTACAGTAGTACGTTCCCAAGGAATTTGGCCGATAAACCAGAGCTTCCAAAAATTTAATTTTGCATTCGGATTTTTTGTTAATAACTCTTCAAATGTTTCAATCTCGCCAATTTGTACTGATAAGGCAGATTGGTAGATATCAAAGACGAATTTAGAACAAAACTGCCTTGGTGAATCATAATTAAAGCCCGTATGGTAAAACTTATTTAAACGCGCAGGGACTTGTGCGACTAAGGCATTTTTTTGCTCTTGCGTTAATGTATGGCCAAAGCGGCGCACACTATAACGTTTATCTGATGAACGAGCGATGAAGCGCGAAAGTGTCGTGGTTGTCGATAAGGGCACACGGCTTTCGGCGATTAAATAATCTTCACCATCGTGCCCAATGATCATACCAACATGGTTGCTCCAACATAAAGAGGCTGAAGCAATTTGGCGAAATAACTCGGTACCAATACTGGTAAAAACAATATCACCCACTTCATATTCATAGGGGTAGTTTGTTTGCATCATTAAAATACCTCAACATAAATGAAAGAATGTCATTAAGGTATAGTTATAAAGCTTAACAAAAATCTGACTATCAGATAAAAGCGCAAAATCTTTTTTGTTTAGCTTGGGTATATCTTATTGATCTGCTCACTCAGTAATTTTACATTCTGCACAATATCGGTTTCAGTATGAGCGGCATAACCAAATAAAATGGCATTTTTCTTAGTACTGTTAATGCAATATCGAGATAAAGGTTGAGCGCCAAAACCCAATAAGCGGCATTGCTCAAGTATGAGGTTAATATCATACCCATCCTTTATCCAACAGACTGTGTGTATTCCTGAATCTGTCATTTGCACCTCAAATAAATGAGGAAGGTACAGATTAACGGCGTTGAAAAAAGCGTTCTGCCGGTCATGGCATATTTTTCTGATTTTACGTACATGGCGAGCATAATGGCCTTCTTGAATAAACTGCGCTAAAGAGGCTTGCTCTAAATATCCACAATGGCTATCACTGTAGTATTTCATCATGGTAAATGCTTCGCTCAGAATTTCTGGCACAATTAAGAAACCTAAGCGAAACCCAGGGTACATCATTTTTGAAAATGTGCCCGCGTAAATGACGCGTTGGTGATTATCTAAGCCCTGTAATGCTTGAATTGGCTTAGATAAAAAACGAAATTCGCTGTTATAGTCATCTTCAAAAATCCATGCATTATTTTGTTGTGCCCAGTCAAGTAATGCTAAGCGGCGCGAAAGGCTTAAGGTCGTGCCAAGTGGAAATTGGTGAGAAGGCGCGGTATAGACTAATTTGGCATCTCCATGGTGTTTCGCACCATAGGCGATATCCATGCCTTCATGGTCAGAAGGGATTGGGGAAATTTCGGCACCTGCTGCGGTTAAAATAGCGCGAGCGCTGTCATAACCTGGGTCATCAAGCCAAACTTTATCACCTTGTTGTAACAGCACCTTCGCCGCTAAGTTAATTGCCTGTTGGGTGCCATTA
Source organism: Providencia sp. (assembly GCF_040396775.1). Taxonomy (GTDB): domain Bacteria; phylum Pseudomonadota; class Gammaproteobacteria; order Enterobacterales; family Enterobacteriaceae; genus Providencia. The sequence goes on along the minus strand of NZ_JBEBNT010000001.1, from coordinate 402,295 downwards.
ACAATAATAATTTGTTTTTCTTTGCAGTGAACGCCGCGGGTGGAATGTACATAATCTACCAGTAACTTTTTAAGCGGTATAAATCCATCAGGGTGATTGAAATAAGGGATAGTTTGTTTCGATTTACGCCAAACACGCCCTAATAACCGTCCCCAAAGTTCATGGGGAAACTGATCCACACAACCAATACCAATATTAAACATTTGGCGCGATTGTGTATTTGGTCGTGATTGATTCCACAAGTTCGTCAATGTTGCAATCTTAGGGTTAAGATTAAGTGCATTGTATTCAGGCTGCTTAGTGGGCTGTAATGGGCTTACTGTGCGAACTAATTCATCAGGGATATTTGCGGATACGTAAGTGCCAGAGCCTTTTTTTGAATACAGATAGCCCTCATCAATTAACCTATCAAAGCCAGCAATAACTGAGTTACGTGAAATAGACATCATTTCAGCCAATGCTCGTGAAGAGGGTAGTTTAACACCAGATGCAATACGCCCATCTAAGATTGCATTACGAATGGTGTGATAAACATTTTCTTTTATAAACCCGTCATCGAGTAGGAGCAGTGGAAACTGAGCCTGTTGTTTGCGTCGCATAAGTGGATCCTAAATAAATAACAAAAGTGTATCTTATACAGCACCAGATAGAACTGTACTATAACCTCATTATGTAATATATCTACAAATGGAAGGGTTATTATGAATAAAGCTACATTGCCAGTTACGATTGAATTTGTTACACCAGAACATTACCCAGAATGGCTAGTTTATTGGCTGGAATACCAAAAGTTTTATCAAGTTGAATTAAGTGAAGATGTGACTTTAAAAGCGTGGGAGCGTTTTTTTGATGACAATGAGCCTATGTATTGCGCCGTCGCACTTGAAGATGGCAAAGTAGTTGGCTTTGTGAATTATTTATTCCACCGTTCAACATGGGCAAAAAATGATTTTTGCTATTTAGAAGATTTGTATGTCACACCAGAAATGAGGGGGCGTCACGTAGGGAAGCAACTCATTGAGTTTGTACAAGCGCAAGCACAAGATAAACAGTGTGGCCGCTTATATTGGCATACACAAGAAACCAATTTGCGTGGACAAAAATTGTATAACTGGGTGGCAGAAAAGCCGGGGGTGATTGAATATAGAATGCCTTTGTAATCAATGCAGTAGCATATCCTACATTTCAGTGAATGACTGGCTGGCCCGTTGTTTGGCAACAACGGGTTTTTATTGAAATAGGATTAAATGCAATAAATGCTTTTAACTTGCCAATTGGGTGCGAACTTCCATTAATGCAAAACCTAAAAGGTTTAATCCTTTCCAAGTGAGTGGGTTTTCGATGTTTTCAGCCTCTTCAGCGAGACCAATGCCCCATATTTTATCGACTGGGCTGGCTTCAACTAATACACGTTCATTAGTAGAAAGTAAAAAGGCTTTCAGTGTCTCATTTTGGCTAAACTTTGCCATATTCGCGGCAACAACAATCTCGAAACGGTTATCATCCCAAATATCTTGTTTAAACCCTCTTACTTCTCGACCAAAGGCTTTCGCCGCTCCTGGGTTAGGGGCGTGAATAATTTTGTCTAATATTTCGAAATCACCAAATAAACGCGCTTTTTCTGCCATCATAAAATGTTCTGCACTTGCAAATCGGTGCCCATCGACAATAAATGGTGCAGGGTACCACTGACTAAAGCAGCTTTTAGTGACTTGATGTTGTTTGGTTTGATGCCCCCAGAAAAAAATATATTTGAATTTTTTTCCTGAGCGATATTGTTTACAAAGACTTTTAATATCCATCGATTAAGCTTAATTAAATAATAATATTCTTAGCATACGGATAAATAAGAAATGGGGCTATCAGAAAAGCCTGCTTATGGTGAATAAAATCTCTTGAGTCGAAAGCTAGTTTCGGGGGTATTTTGTTAAGCCAATCATAAAACTAAAAATATATCGACATTGAGAGCGTTTTTTACCTATCTGCTACAAAAAATTAACGTTAGACTTCGTGGTGTTGAATTCTAATGTATTGATAAAATAGATTAAATTATCATGGATAAAATTTTATTGGCGCTATGGCCATTATTTGCTCTGATTGCGATAGGTTTTGTTTTACGGCGAACAGCATTATTTTCTACGGATTTTTGGCCCGGTGCGGAAAAGTTAAACTATTTTATTTTATTTCCTGCTTTATTAATTAATAGCTTAGCGAGTGCGCCCTTAGATAACCCCAAGTTACCTTACTTGGGTAGTGCAATTCTTTGCATCTTAGCGGTCAGTTCATTGTTAGTGCTGCTCAGTAAATATATATTTAAAATAGCCATCCCGCGGTTTGGCGCGCATATTCAAGGGGTCACACGCTTTAATACTTACTTAGGCTTAGCAATTGTGGCAGATTTGTTTGGCAAGGAAGGGATTGCCGTTGCGGCGGTAATAATGGCGATTTTAGTGCCGAGCTGTAATATCATTGCGGTACTCGCACTATCTTCAGGGAAAAAAGTATCAGTAAAACAACTATTACTACCAATTGTTAAAAACCCATTGATTATTTCATGTGTTATCGGAATTTTATTAAACATATCACCCGTTGGTCTGCCTTTTGGTTCTGAGCAATTATTAAAATTATTAGCCGCAGCAAGTTTACCGCTAGGGTTGATTTGTATTGGTGGTGCACTGCAAACAGCGACATTACGTAAAGAATTTAAGCCCATTATGGTGTCTACAATTTTGCGTTTACTTGCTATGCCGATATTAGCTGTGCTCACCGCTAAGTTATTTTCGTTACCTGATTTAGAAACGGTTTTATTAGTCATATTTTTTGCAATACCCACTGCGCCGACCGCCTATATTTTGACTCGCCAGTTGAATAGTGATAGCCAATTAATGGCAGGTATTATCAGATTACAAACCATTATTGCTGTGTTCACATTACCTTTGGTGCTGTCATTCGTAATGCATTAATAGTGATATGTTTTGCAACTGTCACATTGATACTCTATGTTATCGGGAGATTACTTCATCTGATGAGGAGTTGTGCGTGTCTTTGGAAAAAAAAAAGAAAAATGAAAACTTATCTATTGAGGACGTGTTGGATAAACTGTCGTCTTTATATTCAAACGCTATTCAATCATTAAGAGATGCAATTGCCGTTTATGTCACAGAAGGGCGTATACCGAATTCAGCCGAAAGAGAAAATGGGTTATTTGCCTACCCTGAACTTTGTGTCACATGGGAAGGCAAAATTGACCACTGTGAAAAAACACGCGCTTATGCACGGTTTGTGAAGAAAGGAAATTATTCCATTACAGTGACTCAACCCGAGTTATTTCGCAGTTATTTAACGGAACAACTTTCTATTTTACAACAAGACTATGACGTATCTTTTGCAGTTCGCCCGTCTAAAACTGAAATACCGTATCCGTTTGTGATTGATGGCTCAGATTTAGTGCTTGATAGAAGTATGAGTAGTAGCCTTGCCGCGCATTTTCCGATAACGGATTTAGCCCATATTAGTGATGACATTACGGATGGATTATATACAGTTTCCGATGAAATGCCGTTATCGCATTTCGATGCTTTACGCGTAGACTTTTCACTTGCACGCCTTAAACATTATACTGGCACGCCCCCTGAGCATGTACAACCGTATATTTTATTTACCAATTATAACCGCTATGTGGATGAGTTTGTCAGTTGGGCTTGTGAACAAATTCGTGACCCTGATAGCCGTTATATTGCGTTATCTTGTGTTGGTTATAATTATCTCACGGATGAAAATGCAGACCCGCAAATTGCCATTTCAGATATGACATGGAAAAAATTCCAAATGCCTGCATATCACTTGATTGCACGAGATGGCTCAGGAATAACATTAGTAAATATTGGCGTTGGTCCATCCAATGCAAAAAATATTTGTGATCATCTAGCGGTATTAAGGCCACATGCATGGTTAATGATTGGCCATTGTGGGGGATTAAGGGAAAGCCAAAATATTGGTGATTATGTTCTTGCCCATGCATATTTACGCGATGATCATATTTTGGATGATGTATTACCGCCAGATATTCCTATTCCAAGCATCGCAGAGGTTCAGCGGGCACTCTATGATGCTACTAAGCAAGTCAGTAATATGCCAGGGGAATTGGTTAAACAACGTTTACGTACGGGAACGGTCGTAACAACGGATGATAGAAACTGGGAGCTGCGTTTCTTTGCTACTGCAAGGCGCTTTAGTCTAAGCCGTGCCGTTGCTGTTGATATGGAAAGTGCGACCATCGCTGCGCAGGGTTATCGCTTTCGAGTGCCTTATGGCACACTTCTGTGTGTGTCAGATAAGCCGTTGCATGGGGAAATTAAATTACCAGGACAAGCGAATAGTTTTTATGAGGGCGCAATCTCAGAACATTTACAAATAGGTATTCGTGCTATTGATTTATTGCATCAAGAAGGGGATAAACTACATTCTCGGAAATTAAGAACCTTTGATGAACCCCCATTTAGATAGCAAGGAGAGGCAATCTATGGCTTTAATACCAGAAATAGAAACAGAAAGACTGATTTTATCGAAACATGAAGTGAGTGATTTTTCTGCGCTGACAAAACTGTGGGCGACAGAATCCATGGTACGCTATATTGGTGGTGTGCCATCAACAGAACGTGAGTCATGGATGAGAATGCTGGCCTATGGCGGGCTTTGGCCTTTGTTAGGTTTTGGCTATTGGGCAGTAAGGGAAAAAGCGACAGGGCAGTATGTTGGCGACCTTGGATTTGCAGATTTTCATCGAATGGTTGAGCCCCAAGTGAAAGGAATCCCCGAGGCAGGTTGGGTTATCGCACCAGAATTTCAAGGTAAAGGCTATGCAACTGAGGCAATGCAAGCAGCGCTAAGTTGGTTAAAAGCGCAAAATACGCATCAACAAACTATCTGTTTTATTGAACCGAGAAATTTGCCGTCATTACGTGTTGCGAAAAAGCTCGGTTATGTTGTTGATCGTGAAATATTTATGAATGGCAATATTACTGTTCTATTACGGCAGAAATTGATGCCAGTGGCACTATAATATTAACGGGTTATCGTTCTATGCATGATGAACTGGATATTTCGCAAGTGAGTCAATTGTCAGGTTTAGCCGCCTCAACACTTCGTTTCTACGAAGAAAAGGGGTTAATTAAACCGATTGGTAGAAAAGGTTTAAAGCGTATTTATCATGGTAAAGATGTGATAACCCGTTTGTCATTGATAAGCTTAGGGCAGCAGGCCAAGTTTACACTCGATGAAATTGCGAAAATGCTTAATCACCAAGATGGCCCAAATATTGAGCGCGCCAGTCTGATGGCTAAAGCAGATGAAATTGAGCACACAATTCAAAATTTATTGGCATTAAAAGAGGGGATTGTTCATATTGCCAATTGCCCAGAAGAGAACCATTTTTTGTGTCCGAATTTCCAAAAAATCATGAATAACAGTCTAAAATTAAACCGTATCAGGAATAAATAACCTGTTAATTATCCCATATTTGATATCAATAAATCCCATTTTCAACTATAGAGTGGGATAGCGTTGGTCGTTACACTCTTAAAATTGAATGAATAATTTTAAGGTTTATATGTCTACGCACTTTCTAGCTTTTGAAAAACCCATCGTTGAACTTAATGACAAAATTGAAGCTCTGATTGCTTTCAAGCAACAAGGGCACCCCAGTGAAATCAAGCTCGAAGAAGAAATTAAACTGTTAGAAAAAAAATCACATTCATTAACAAAAACAATTTTTTCCTCTCTCGGTGCGTGGGAAATTGTACAGTTAGCCAGGCACCCATTAAGACCATATCCCCTTGATTATATTTCTTTAATTTTCACTGAGTTTCAGGAGCTAGCAGGAGATCGTGCATTTGCTGACGACAAAGCGCTGGTGGGGGGCTTAGCACGTCTTGCAGGGCGCCCAGTTATGGTTTTAGGGCAACAAAAAGGGCGAACAACCAAAGAAAAGGTGATGCGTAATTTTGGCATGCCATCACCCGAGGGGTACCGCAAAGCATTACGCTTAATGCAAATGGCGGAACGTTTTAAGTTACCTGTCATTACACTGATTGACTCAGCAGGTGCTTACCCAGGTGTGGGCGCTGAAGAACGCGGACAGGCCGAGGCTATCGCGAAGAATATATTAGAAATGTCTCGTCTCAAAACCCCGATTATTTGTGTTGTTACGGGGGAAGGCTGCTCTGGTGGTGCGTTAGGGATTGGTGTTGGTGACCGAATTAACATGCTTGAGTACAGTACCTATGCAGCCATTTCACCCGAAGGTTGTTCGTCAATTCTGTGGAAAGATGCACAAAAATCGCAAATTGCTTCTGAAGTGATGGGGATGACTGCGCCTCGATTAAAAGAATTGGGCATTATCGATATGATTATTCCTGAGCCATTAGGCGGAGCACATCGAAATTATCAGTTAGCGGCGGAACATTTAAAACAACAATTGATAACAGACTTAGCCGCGCTAACTCAACTGGACACGGACACTTTGTTATCAGAGCGTTACCAAAAAATCATGGCATTTGGTTACTGCTAGTGTTATTAGTTTAGGTCAATCATGTTGAATGAAAAGGAAGTGCGCACAGTGGTTGACCTAAACTTATTAAAGGTTTTTATTGCGGTTGCAACGCAAGGTAACTTTATTAATGCGGCGAAGCAGCTTTCGATGCCATCATCCAATGTGAGCCGACAAATTAAGCAATTAGAAGAACAGCTAAATTGCCGTTTAATTGAAAGAACAACAAGGCAGATGCGACTAACAGAAGCAGGTAATATTTTGTTTGAGCAAAGCCAAAAACGAGTCAATGAACTAGACGATATTGTCCAACAAATTAGCCATCCACAAGGGGTAACAGGCACGTTACGCCTTACCATTCCTAGTGAGGCGGGTAGTGTATTATTAGCCAATTTATTAGCAAAATTTGCATTGATGCACCCACAGCTTAATATCCACTGTGACACACAATTAATGCCCCGCGATGTCATTAGCGACGAAATTGATTTATTGCTGACTTTTCACCGTGGAGATCTTGAAGATAGCAGCTACCACTCAAGATTAGTGAAGTCATGGCAAAGTGTGGTGGTTGCATCCCCTGAACTTATCAATAAGTTCGGTAAGCCGAAAACCATTGCTGATTTAGCGAAGCTACCTTGCATCTCAAGTCTCAGCGCCTTACAAGGCCAGCCTTGGATTTTTATTGATGCTCAAGGCAAGCAGCGTACTGTGATGATAAATAGTCCATATCGGGTAAATAGTGGGGTACTCGCCCATGCAGCTGCGGTGAATGGCGTTGGTTTTGCTATTTTATCATTAGAGGCTTGCCATGCACAGATTAAATCAGGCCAGTTAACGATTATTCAATTGGATGAGGCAAACCCTGCCCCCATAGAGCTAAGAGCGGTTTATGCAAGCCGAAGCGCATTATCCCCAAAAATCGATTTATTTTTAAATTACTTGCTGGAAAATATTTAATCTGGGCGCTAAGGACAAAAGAGTAAATAGTGCAAGGCTATCTGGTATTTGCTGTTTATATTTTAGGCAAATACCAGAGCGAAGTAAGATATGTGTTATTTATCGCCACGTAAACGAGTAGTTAAACCTTTAAGGAAATAACGCAGGAGTTGATCCCCGCATTCGCGGTAGTTTTTATGCCCTGGCTTACGGAAAACGGCATTGAGCTCGGGTTTTGATACACGGAAATCGGCCAATTGGAAAACTTCAATCATATCAGTGTCTTTTAATTCGAAAGCAACACGTAATTTTTTAAGGATAATATTGTTATTGAGGCGGCTTTCGATTTCCGGAGCAGGGCGGTCTTCATCTTTACCACGACGATGGTAAATTAAGCCATTTAAAAAGTGTGCGGTTACGTTATCGTTACATTCCACATATTCAGGCTCGCTATCTTTTTTGAGCCAGCACACCATCTCTTCTTTCGTCACATCTAAATCTGCAAGTTTTACGATTTTGACCATTTGAGCATCGCTCAAGTCCAACATGTAGCGAACACTGCGTAAAACATAATTATTAAGCATGGTTGTGTATTATCCATTATTTATAAAATTAATTGGCGCAATTAAAAAGCCAATAGATCACTGACTTCCATAAAGAAAGGGAGTAATTGAATAGGGTCGTATTGCGACGAAGTAGGCTATTATGCGGGATTAGTGGGATAAAGCAAAGTGTTGCTACCTTACTTTGTCCCTATTAATTGGTATCACCCCATGAAATAAATCAATGAATAGAAAAATACAAGGGTTAGACCTACAGTTAATAGCATGTTTTTAAGCAGCGATGCGACGACAACACAGAATAAAGCCCCCCACAAATACGGGTTATCGGGGAAATCTCTAATCTCATGATTTTCTAATAAAATAACAGGTGCGCAAATTGCTGTTAATAAGCAAGGGGCAGAGTAACCTAATGCTTGGCGAACAATCAAAGGTAGTCTAATTGGCAGTTGTGGGATAAGAAATACATAACGTAGTGTAAAAACGACTGCGGTTAGCGTGATAATCAAAAGCCAGATCATTTTTCCTCCTTCAATACGCGTGAAACGATGACTGAGACAAACATTCCACCGACACCTGCAATGACAATCGCGCTACTGATGGAGTACATGGATAAGGTTATGGCTACGACGAGAGAAAAAATGACACCACACAGTGTGCTGATTTTTTTTGTCAAAGGTACAACAATCGCGAGAAGTGTCGCCACTACGGAGAAATCAAGGTGTAAGCGACTTAGGTCACCAACAATATTCGCCATCGCAATGCCACAAAGGCTGGTGATTAACCAAACAAGATAAAAGCTAAACCCTGCGCCAAACAGGTAGGGGAAACTCAAACTTTGGCGTTTTGCTGCGCTGATAGCGAATAGTTCATCGGTGAGAAGAAAACCAATACTGAGCCTCTGAGGGGTTGTAAAATCTTTCACTTGAGGGCGCAGCGTTAGCCCATACAGCAAATGCTGAGACGTAATAAAGAAAACTGAAATCACAATGGTGATAAAGCCAGTACCTGAATTAAGTAGCCCAAGAGTGACTAGCTGGGCTGCGCCTGCAAAAACCATTGCTGACATTGCTACACTTTGCCAAAAATCTAACCCTGTTTCTACAGCCATTGAGCCCGCAAGTACTCCCCAAGGGATCACGGCAAGGTTAAGAGGTGCTGAATGGGCCGCGCCATCCATCATGGCTTTTTGCCAGCTGCGATTTTGCTTTGAATCCATGATAACTATTACCTGTTGAAATAATGCCTATGTAACGTGTCATTCATATTAAGGATATGAATTGGCCGCAGATAGAATAAAATTGCTCTTTTTAAGTAATTAGATGACGCACAAAATTACCTGGTGTGACGCCTAATGATTGTTTAAAGTGGCGTGTAAAATGGCTTTGATCAGAAAAGCCACATAAATTTGACACATCAGCAGGGGAGTCTCCCGCTAATAACAGTTTTTTGGCTTTATGCAGACGCGCTTGAACCAAAAAAACGTGGGGTGTTGTGCCTGTTTGCAGCTTAAATTGCCTTAGAAAGTGCCATTGACTGAAGCCCGCTATTTGGGCTAATTCAGCTAAAGAATGTTCTTGCTCACAGGTGTTTATCATCAATTCGCAAATTTGTTCTATACGTTGTTTTGCAGGGGTAATTTTAGTTAACTCGGTTTTAGTCTGGTTATAGCGTAGCGTTAACCAACTTAACGTAGAAAGCAGTAAGGTTTCTTTAAACAGTAGGTTTCCAGGTTGCAATAACAAGCTGAAAAGTAACCGTAACTGAGTAGCCAGCCCCGTATCTTGTACGACCGCACAAGGGAACCAAGGCACTAGCCCTTGATTTTCAATTTTTAAATCGGTGGTGAGCAGAGAAAACATGTCAGGGGTAGGGTAGATTGCCTGATATGACCAACCATTTTCCATTGCAGACGAACCCGTGTGTATTTCATCGGCATTGACCAAAATGATATCGCCTTTTGGTGCGTAATGGTTTTCACCTGTACGAAAGAATTGCTGAGCACCATCTTCAATAACGCCAATACAGAAACCTTCATGGCTATGGCGAGAAAATTTTTGTTGGTGATATCGAGCATTGATCATTTCAAGGCCATTGAGCTCTTGCAAATGAAAGTAGTTAGCGCTTTCCATGAGATCCCTAAAAACTGATTAAATATAAAGTACTTTTATTTTAATTATCTAAAGTTTGTTAATTAATTGTGAGTTTAATATATTCATTACAATCGCTAAAAAATATCTAAGCTAAACTATTATTGTTGTTTGTTACCCTATTTGGGGCACTAATAAGCTCTTATGTTATAACGCGAAATGAGAATCAAATCACTATCAACATTTTTAAGTAAAAACCTCCATTTTATGCTTTTCTTTGTGTTTTTATCGGAATATAACTCTGTTGGGAATGGTGTTTTTAGCTTGCTTCTAACTTAATGGCTTCGATTGGATTATAACTCTAGATCAAAAGTCAGAAACAATTTAAATTCACCAATTATACTTAAAGTATTGGAATGTAAATCTATATATCGATGTATTATATAGTGATATCTTTTATAAAAAAATAAAACCTGTATCATAATCACTATCAGGAATTAATGTGAATTTTTTGTTATAACTTTTATTGAGTTAGCGGGTTTCCTATGCTTGAAAATCTCGGTATTACAAACTTATGGACTTATCTTATTGGTGTGATTTTTATTACACTGGTACCAGGCCCTAATTCTTTATTTGTTTTAACTAGCAGTGCAAAATATGGTGTAAAAAATGGTTATAAAGCCGCATTAGGGGTGTTTACAGGGGATGCAATACTGATTTTCCTGTCCTTTCTTGGTGTAGCTTCATTAGTCAAAACATCACCAATCTTTTTTAGTGTGATTAAATACGCAGGCGCGGCTTATTTATTTTATTTAGGAATAAAAACGCTGTATAGCGTGTTGCACAAAAAAGAAGGTGCGCATGATGTTGATAGTATTATTTTAGAGACGAAAGGGACTTATAAAAAAGCGGTTTTTTTGAGTCTTCTAAACCCTAAAATGATCATTTTCTATGTGTCATTTTTTATACAGTTTATAGACCCTGCATATCCAAACGCAGGCGTGCCGTTCTTTATTCTTGGTGTGATTTTAGAAACGTGCAGCATGATTTATTTATCATTGTTGATTTTCGGCGCAGTGGCCGTGACAAACATGGTAAAACACAACAAGAAACTGTCAAAATTCTCCAATAGCTGCATTGGCGCGGTATTCTTAATGTTTGGGGCTAAACTAGCGTTAACCGCCTAAAAGATAAAGAGCTAAAATAAAAAATAGCCAGTGAATTGCTGGTTATTTTTTATCTATATCAATGCTTAATCGATAATACTATTTTAACGCTTCATCACTGTCACTAGCTCATCATTTATTTCGCGCGACTCTACGTCTTGCCATCCCATTTTTCGATAAAGAGCCTGCATATCAGGAGTGTATAGGTAAAGGCTTTCGTTTGTGAATTGGCGATAGTGCTGATAAAGCACTTCTATAAGCTGGCTGCCTATCTTTTTCCCTCGAGCAGATGGTACCGTTAAGACTTCCCCCAACCACCAAGTCGCTTGTTGAACATCAGGAAGCTCATGGAGAATTGTGCTGGCGGTTGCCAGTAACTGGCCATCATGATTAACAAAGCAAGATAGAATTTGCGGCTTCTCGGCCATGCTTCGTTCGAGTAATCTTTGTTTTATCAGTGCTATGTTGGCCCATGGTGTTAAATCAGCCCACTCTTGGTTCAATGCATAGCCAATTTGTTCGATTAATTGAGTATCCTGCTCAGTCACAATTACAAAATGCATATTTTTTAGCTCTCGCGTAAAAGTAAATCGGGTAGAAGTGTATCTAATTGCGTGAAAATTTGATGATAAATATCTCTAATCACAGCATTTTTATTATCGTTATAGTCTTTGACATAGTTGGCATCGACCAAGGCTGCTAATTTGGCACTGATATATCTTTCCCGATCTCCAGGATGCTCAATTAGCCAATTACGAAACAGTAAATGGCGTAAGTGCTCAGGGCAATCAGGCATAAAAATATGCAGATTTACCTGTGGATTTTGTGATTGTAACATTCGATGCTGGTACCAAGATGGCTCTCTTATTATTAGATTAAATCCAAGTTTCTCGAGTGTTGGCACATAGCTATCTTCATCTACAGGATTTGCCACAATCAGGTCAATATCAATAACGGGCTTAGCCGCTAAGCCAGGAACAGCTGTTGAGCCTACGTGAGCAACTTTCAGCGCTTTTTCCTGTAGGGCTGCACAGATATTTTTTTGTTGCTGTTGATAAAGCACAACCCATTGCGGGTCATAAGGCACAACCTGAATTTGGCTAGGTGCTGGTTTTCCTTTCACCCATGGGTTTTCATTTGGGTCACCCTCACAAAAGTGCATGATTTGCAGTTTATAATCCGCTAAAGAAGAGGGCATAGTTCGCTCCTATTTAATTTATTCGTGGGGATAAATAATAAAGTAATTTTCTATCGCGATCGCGCTTTGTGTGCCTGCCATGTGATTCAATTCTAGCAGGCGAATTTTTTTGAGGCAGCGACACAAAAAATAACACCACACGTCGATGCAATCATAAAGGCATTAACGGTTTCATTAAGCAACCAAGCAGAAAGGAGCAAAGCAATAAATGGTTGTAATAGCTGCAATTGGCCTACACCTGCAATACCGCCTTCAGCGAGCCCTCGATACCAAAAAAAGAACCCGATTAACATACTAAAGAACGATACATACACTAAGCCTAACAATGCTTTTGTTGGTACGTTTGTGAGGTTGTCAGGCCATAAGAACGCGCATAGTACTAACATAATGGGTAATGAAATCACCAAAGCCCAGCAAATAACCTGCCAACTACCTAATTTTTTTGATAAAACAGCACCTTCAGCATAACCAAGTCCACACAGGAGTATCGCGGCTATCATATACAAATCGCCGACAAGCGTACTTTTCCCACCTTGAAACAATGCGAAGCCGATTACAAATAAACTTCCTATTACAGAAAATAACCAAAACAGTTTGCGAGGCCGCTCGCGAGCACGTAAAACAGCAAAAAATGCAGTTGCAAGGGGAAGCAATCCTATGAATACAATGGAATGCGCGGAACTGACATATTGTAAAGCAATAGCAGAAAGGAGTGGAAAACCAATCACTCCGCCGATGGCGACAATGACCAAAGGGATAAAATGTGTTTTATTCGGTATCCTTTGGCGTAGAAAAATAAAAATAATTAGCGAAAGAATACCCGCAATTGCGGCACGAGCAGCGGTTAAAAAATCCGGTGAAAACCCTTCAATGGCAATTTTTGTGGCAGGCAATGAACCGCTAAAGATGACAACACCAATAAGGCCATTGACGTACCCTCGTGTTGTATTGGGCTGTGTTGTAATTATTTGTTCCATGATTTTCCCTAAAGTAGATGAATAAGCGTCTTGAGTAAGGGAAAATTAATGTAGATAATCATGACAATCAAAAAATTGTCATAGGTACAATTTCATGTCACAACCGCGTTACCAAAAGTACGTTGATAAAATTGCTGAAAAAATAATCAGTGGTGAGCTAAAACCTGGTAGCCGCTTAGAGCCACATAGAACCTTTGCTAAGCAAGAGGGGATTTCCTTAGCCACTGCATCTCGGGTTTACCGAGAATTAATTGATAAAGGTTTAGTGAGTGGAGAAACAGGTCGAGGGACGTTTGTTCGGGACATCCAATTATTACCCACATTAAGCATTCAAAATGATGTTGTACCTGAAATGTTAGATTTAAACTTCAGCTATCCTATCGCCAAGGAACAAACAAAATTACTGCGAGAATCATTAAGGGAGTTGGCAGTTGGGGGCGATTTAGAGGGAATTCTTTATTATCAGCAGCATACAGGTAGGCACCATGAGCGGGTAATAGCAGCTAACTATTTAATGCAACAAGGGTTTAGTAATGTATCCCCGGAAACTATCACTTTTGTGAGTGGTGCGCAGCATGGTTTAGCTACGATTGTTTTAGGTATGTTTAGTCCGGGCGATATTGTGGCTGTAGATGCCTTAACCTACCCAGGGTTTAAAGCATTAGCCAAACTGTATCACATTGATCTAGTGGCTATTCCAGCATTAAATGACGGGCCAGATCTAAACGCGTTAGACTTGCTTTGCCAGAATCGAAAAATTCGTGCGTATTATACCATGCCAACCCTGCATAATCCGTTAGGCTGGGTCATGCCATTATCATCGCGAAAAATGCTGGTAACTATAGCCAAAAAACATAATTTTTTATTGATTGAAGATGGTTCGTATGCATTTTTACACCGCCCTGTGGTAACGCCATTAGCCATGATGGCACCAGAAAGAACCTTTTATATTGCGGGGTTTTCTAAAAATGTGGCAACAGGGTTACGTATGGGAATTGTATTAGCACCAGAGCAATACATTCAGAATATAGAAAAAATAATTCGTATTACTACATGGAATACACCTGCTTTAACGACGGCTATTCTTTGTGATTGGCTGGTGAAAGGTGAAGTGGCAAAAATTGAACGTGATAAGCGGCAAGATGCGAAAAATAGACAAAAAATTGTCCAGCAAGTATTTGGTAATTTCCCCTATATTGCGCATCCTAATAGCTATTTTATTTGGGTGCCATTGCCCGAACGCTTACGCTCTGAATCAGTTATTAGTCAGCTCAGCAAACACAACATTGCAGTAAGTAGCGCGGGATCCTATTCCACATCAATAGCCGTTCCCCAAGCAATACGTGTTGCTGTAAGTACAGTGACTTACGACGAACTAGCCGCTGCCTTAGACACGATTAAATCAGTAATACTGTATATGGTAGATTTAGAATAGAGCACAAAAAAATTAATACTTTCTATTATGTTAGCGTTTAATTAAGGTATTCAATTAGCATGAAGAGAGGGCAATTATGTTAAAACATCTCGTCGATATTGCGAAGCAATATGCAAAGCCAGCGACATTTAATGGATACATAGAAAGTGGGCATGTTGCTGCGGCGTTAGAAACTGATGACGGCAAAATTTATAGCGGTGTGAGTATCGATTCCGCATGCTCGCTGGGGTTTTGTGCAGAGCATGCAGCGGTTGCTGACATGCTAAAAGAAGGGCGTTCAGTCATCAAGGCGATTGTCGCTGTTGATGCATCGGGTTGCATTGTACCGCCTTGTGGGCGTTGTCGTGAGCTATTGAGCCAGTTGTCAGATAAAAATAAAAAGACGATAGTCGGTGTCGATGAGAATACCCAAGTGACGCTTGCTGAACTGATGCCATATGATTGGAAAACATCGCGTTGTTAAATACTAAAAAGAGCGACTATTGTATGAGTCATGAGATAAAACACTTTACGGCTACCGCAATGATCCGTAATGAAAAAGGTGAGTTTCTGCTCCATGAACATCCCAAACTGGGTTTCTGGTTACCACCGGGTGGGCATATTGAAGAAAATGAAGAACCCCAAGATGCGTTATACCGTGAAGTACTAGAAGAAACTGGGTTACCTTGCAAAATTCTTAGCTGTGGTTACCCCTTTAAGACCTTAGTTGCCAATTCATCTTATACTCAATCATTACCATTGCCCATGGCTATCCTCAAAGAGTTCATTGCGGATAAGAAAAAAGGTGACCATTGGCATATTGATATGGTGTATTTGTGTGAGTTAACCTCACCAGAACAGCCACCTTTTTCACCATTTAGTTGGGTGCCTTTTCAACAGCTAACTAACTTAAATATTCCGAAAGATGTGATTGAATTGGCACAAATGGCAAATGAATATTATCAGTTGTTTAATGAGGCTTAATTTATATTGAAAAAAAGTAAAGAAATGCCTAGTAAGACTAACAAGGCACCGATGGTTTTATCCATTACGGCTTGATAACTCAGTACCTTATTGCGTATTGAAGGAGAGGCGAAAAATAGCGCGATTAAGCTAAACCAAATTAAGTGCACGAATGAAATAAACACCCCATAGCCAAGGTTGAGCCAAGTCGGATTTCCTGCTTGAATAACTTGGCTATAAACAGAAACAACAAAAAACATGGTTTTGGGGTTTAGGGCATTGGTCAAAAAACCTGTTTTAAATGCACTGAAATTGGATATTAGCTGTGTGGTGGTGCTATTAATAGCTATTTTTGTTTTATTGGTGAATGAGTTAACACCGATATAAACCAAATAAAAAACCCCCATTAACTTAACCGCTAGAAATAATGTACTTGAGCTCATAATAATTAGCGTAATACCAAAAATGGTATAAAACACATGCACTTGGACACCAATGGCAATGCCTAAAGCACATAATAACCCTGTTTTTATGCCATAGGTGTAGCTTTGCCGAGTCACCATTGCAAAGTCAGGTCCTGGGCTAATTACGGCAAGGATTGTAATCGTTGCTACCGCAAGAATTTCATTCATTTAAGTATCCTAAAGAGTTATAAAAACTGACAGTAATGGCTATGGTTATGATTATTCTTAACCATTTAATGTTTTTATTATCAATAGATTGAATAAAGTTAAAAAGCGATTTATTCTGACTTAAATCTGTTACTTTTCGTTACCTATATGAAACTACCACCGTTATCGACTTTACGCTTCTTTGATACCGCGGCTAAAGCTGGCAGCTTTGTTAAAGCCGCACAAGCATTGAGCGTCACGCACAGTGCAATCAGCCGCCAAATTCGCCTATTGGAAGAGCACCTTGGCGTGGAATTGTTTGAACGGCGAAATCGTGCCGTTTTCTTAACACCTGAAGGCCAACTGCTTCTACAGACGACCCGTGGGATGTTTGAGCAGTTAAGTGCAGTGGTTGAGCAGATAAAAACAAACGCCACACCCGATGTGGTGAGCTTGTCTTGTGAGCCAACGATTGCTATGAAGTGGTTAATTCCGCGTTTAACTGACTTTTATCAACGGCACCCCCACATTACGGTTCATCTTATTGCGGCTGGTGGCGCCATCGATTTTGCGAAGACACATGTTGATCTCGCATTAAGGCGTAATGATTTTTCATGGGGCGGGCAAATACATGCCATGAAGGTATGTTCAGAGCAAATGGGGGCAGTATCATTGCGTTCAGGTAGTTCGATGATGCTACCACTATTGGTAAGCGCATCACGGCGTAATGCATGGAAAACATGGCAGCAGAAAAGTGGAGTGGATTTAACAGGCTGCAAATATGTGACTTATGAACACTTCTATTTATGTATTCAAGCGGCATTGGCGGGGCAAGGTACTGCTCTCGCATCATTTCTTATGGTCATTGATGAAATTCAATCTGGGCAGCTTCAGTCCTCGGGTGGCTTTATTCCTGATGGTTCAGCGTATTATTTACTTTCGCCAAAGCCTCTCGAAACGCATCGTGCAGCGGCAATTTTTGCAGATTGGCTGATTGAGCAAATCAATATCAGTATTGATTACATTAATAACAGATAGGGTTTTCATCAAAAATCTAATGATTGTTCATTAATACAGCGAACTTCACTGTAATATAAAGATTTTATGACATAACTTTCCCCGTGCGTGCTATATTTCTCTGCTAGGTATGATGTCTTACGTTGGAGCAGATAATGAGCAAAGTACGGGTAGGTGTAATTTTTGGTGGAAAATCGACAGAGCATGAAGTTTCTCTGCAATCAGCTAAAAATATTATTAATGGCCTCGATAGGCATAAGTTTGATGTATGCCTTTTAGGTATCAATAAAGAAGGTCAATGGCACGAATATAATGAAGCCGATTTTCTGATACATGGGGACGACCCATCCCGCATTGCACTCAATACACCCAAACGTAGTATTGCACTTGTTCCGGGAAGAACCCACGAACAATTTATCTCCCTAGAAGATGCAAAACCATTGCCACAAATTGATGTTATTTTCCCTATTGTTCACGGTAACTTAGGTGAGGATGGCTCATTACAAGGTTTATTGCGCATGGCGAATTTACCGTTTGTAGGGCCGGGAGTATTAGGTTCGTCTGCCTGTATGGATAAAGACGTAACTAAACGATTACTCAGAGATGCAGGCTTAAATATTGCCCCATTTATTACCGTACTCAAAAATCAACGTGAAACAACGGAATATGAAGCAACAGTAGAGAAGTTAGGCTTACCTCTGTTTATTAAACCGGCTAACCAAGGCTCGTCCGTTGGGATCAGTAAAGTGAGTAACGAATCAGAATTTGAAGCTGCATTGGATTTTGCTTTCTTATTCGATACTAAAGTCCTCATTGAAAGTGCAGTAAAAGGGCGTGAGATTGAATGTGCGGTATTGGGTAATGACGAACCGCTTGCCAGCCCTTGTGGTGAAATCGTTTTGCACGATAGCTTTTATGCATATCACACCAAGTATATTGATGAAAATGGTGCTTCTGTCGTGGCACCTGCACAGTTAGACGAAGCGATCAGCGATAAAATTCGTGAAATTGCATTATCTGCATACCGTGCACTAAATTGTAGCGGTATGTCCCGTGTTGATGTCTTTTTAACAGAAAATGATGATGTGGTTATTAATGAAATCAATACATTGCCTGGCTTTACGAACATCAGTATGTATCCAAAATTATGGCAACAAGGCGGTATGACATACCAACAGTTAATCAGCCGCTTAATTGAATTAGGGATTGAAAAATACCAACAAACTGCCATGTTAAAAACAGCATGCGATGAGATTTAGTTTCTAAGTCGTTGTATCTCGGTAGCCTTTATGGCTACTGAGATTAGCTCTCACCACCATAAATAAACCTATCCTTTAGCCGCAATTTGCGCTTCCATCTGTCGTAAAAACAAACGCATTTCCTTTGGTGATGTAAGCCGAACGAATTGAATATGGCGTAAATTAATATTTGTCATATGTTTTAGGTTTCTTTCCTTATTTGGGTAGTAGGTCTTCAGTAACCACAAAATGATCGAATTACGACTGAAAAAGGAATTTTTACAGCTTTCTTTATTACCCGTATTTTCCCATAATTCTTGCCCTGAACGAATGCGAGATATTGTGCGTGAAATGGATTGGTACAGGGTTCGAGGCAATGAGTAATCTACCCAAATAACCATATCGACCTCTTTCCATTTGATGGGTTGTGTTCGCGTATAGTTGCCATCAAGCACCCACCCAGACGCAGCGTCAGTTAATGCGGTGTTGAGTTTTTGGTTAAGCGCATCATCAGTGGAACCTTGCCAATTTGCTAACCAATATAGACTATCCAACTCAATAGCTGGCACGTTTAACAGTAATGCAAGTCGCCGACAGAGGGTGCTTTTGCCACTGCCGCTGGTGCCAATAATATTAATTTTCATATAGTAAGTGTTAGATATATTTGTGATAAATACGCAGAGAAGGTTGACTTAATGGTAGCGATAGTTGCCATCCACAGCGGATGAGTAAGTTATCCGCCACGGCAGTCGCACAGAAAATATGGGGGTATTGCTGTTTATCAATAATCAATTCAAGCTGTTCAAATAAATATTGCCCGAGGCCTTGATTGCGTTTTTCAGGAACGACAAAAGCGGCTCCAACCCATGGAAATACGAAGTTATCTGGTAAAAAGTGCTCACTTTTTAGCGCAATAAAGCCACAGGGTTTATTGTTTTCAAAGGCGACGACCCCCATACCGACCCCTTCACGATGGCGGTATGCAGCGATATCTTGCCAAACATCGCCATTACCTGCACTGCCATAGTGAGAAGGCCACTCCTGTTGGAACCATTGTGCAATTAATGGTTCCAATTCAGGGACATCGTGCAAATAACGCCAGTGACGTAGATTATTTACACCAGACATAATTGATATAGCGGAATAGGGGCTCAAAACCAAATTTTTTGTACAAATCAAACCCAGCTTCAGACGCATCGAGGAAGCAGTGCTCTACGCCTTGTTGGCGGCAAAATGCTAGCGCATAATCAATGAGTTGTGAAGCGTAGCCATTACCTTGGTGGCGAGGTTCAGTACCAATATCATCAAAGCGTGCAAGGGATCCTTCAATCGTAACTGTCATGGAGGTTGCAGGTTCACCATTAACGAGTAACACAAGGTGAAATTGCGGAGCACCTTCTTGCAGTGCATCTTCATGATAGCGCACATATTCCTGAATAACCTGATCATGCTCTTCTGAAAGGTAAAATGCAGAAACCAGTGGCTTTGCCCACAACGACAAATCGTGGTTAGCTAATACAATATCTACTTGGTTATCAGGTAGTTCTACTTCATTTTGCTTCGCTAAGGTTAATGCCATGGCGGTTGTGACACTGTCACGCTTGTACCCTAATGATTCGGCTTCATTAACCACCTGAGGGAGCATTTCTTCAGGGATCACTAAAGTGTGATTCTTCTTCTGTGAAACAAACAGGTTGTGGGCCTGCATAAATGCGTGACTGGTGGAGTCTGGCTGCAAATAGATGAAGTTAAACGCGGGTGAGTTAAGTGGCGTTAAATAACAAATTGTGTGTTGTGCAATCTGGATACTATGTTCGCAAATAGATGTCCAAAACGTTTTTTCAATCGATTGATAATGTCTTAAATAGTACAACGGAATATTCATTTGTCAGTTACCTGATGCAAAACGAGTTAATCGATATGGGCCAAGTGCAGCTTGTTCTATTCCATGCAAAATTTCATCTTGAGCCAATTGGCATATCAACGGTGCTAGCGTAATCGCAGCGTGCATACTGATAATATATAAACCTTCGAAATCAGCAACTTTTCCGACAATTGGCATCTCATCTTTAGGCATAGGTCTCATTCCGATGAAAGCTTTTTCAAGATTTAACGCACCACTACCTATAAATGAATTTTTGATAACTGTCAGGGCGTTTTGTGCGATACAGTCTGCACTGTGTTCCGGCTTATCACTAATGTAATCTTCAGCACACAGTATTTTACTTGCAGAAACAGGACGTAGCTCCATTTCTGGAGTTGATATGATCCGCTGTACCGGTTGTTCTGTGCCTGGCGAATTGATGTGCACAATAATGGATGGTGAAGCGCTAACGGGAAGTTCGACACCCACTGAACCGATAAGTGCGGTGGTATCAACACCCGCGGTTATCACCGTTTGATCGGCTAAAAATGTGCTGTGATGGGTAATGACACCAAGAATGCGGTGACCTTCTTGAACAAGAGAGAGCACCTCGTGCTCGGGTAAATAGGTAACGCCTTGCTCAATAGCCAGTTTCAGCAGCGTTTGCGTGCCATAAACAGGATTTATACTCCCTTCGTCAGGGCAAAAAGCAGCAAGGGCTGGGAGTGTACGCAAATTCGGCTCCATTTCCTGTAATGCATCTTTATCTAACGCCTTGACATTAAAATTACTTTTCTGATGGTCATCAATAAATGATGCTGTCGCTGCTTCGCTATCTTGCCAACTAATTGCACCAGACCATTGAATATTTAGCTGTCCCTGAGTGTGCTCGTCAAGCGAACGCCATTCGGCGAGTGCTTGCTTACGAAGCTGGCTATAGGCATCAGGGCGGCCATAAGATACGTTTAGCCAAGCAAACGCGTGTTGGGTAACACCTTGGCCTGCATGGTTTTTGTCTAATAAAATAATGCGTTGATTTGTCCGCTTGGATAAATACCACGCTAGGGTGGTGCCAACAAAGCCTGCGCCCACGATAATAATTGTGTTTTTAGTTGTCGAATCCATGGGTTACCTGTGTCAGAGTATCAATTACCATGGCTATCTTAATGTGTTATGACATTTATATACACCAGCATTATTAATTAGAGCATTATTATTCCTATAACGAATAGATAAAATCACGAATTTAGGGGGAAAAATGAAGTATATTTTTGAACAAGTGAATGTTTTTTCAGCAACAAAATTGGATGGTAATCCACTGGCAGTTGTCGTTGGCGCAGATAACCTGACAGATGCACAAATGAATAAATTCGCAAAATGGACGAATTTAAGCGAAACCGTTTTTCTATTGCAGCCCACAACGCCAGAGGCAGACTACCGTGTGAGAATTTTTACGGTAGAAGGCGAGTTACCTTTTGCTGGACACCCAACATTGGGAAGCTGCTTTGTGTGGCAACAAACTTACGGCCAGCAGCAGAAAACATCGATAGTTCAAGAATGCAAAGCAGGGTTAATTGCGATTAAAAAGGTAAATGACCGATTGGCATTTAAGGCACCACCTCTTATTCGTAGTGGCGAAATTGAGCAAAGTGATAAAATAAAGGTATTTAAAGGGTTGGGGATCACCGAGGATGATGTTGTTGACAGTAATTGGGTCGCTAATGGCCCTGATTGGATGGGGATCCAGCTTAAATCGGTCGATAAATTATTGAGTATTAAACCCGATTATTTTCAGCTGAAGGGTTATGATATTGGCCTGTGTGCAATCTACCCCGATGGTAAAGATAAGCAGCTTGAGGTAAGGGTGTTTTGTGGTACAAGTGCAGTGGAAGACCCCGTTACAGGGAGCTTTAACGCAGGTGCGGCACAGTGGTTGATCCCACAAGGAAAATTGCCCAAGCAATACATTGTTGGCCAAGGGCAGTGTGTGTATGGCGAAGGGCGAGTGTATGTGAGTGCGGATGATGAGGGCATTTGGATTGCGGGAGATGTGATCAACTGCATTAGTGGGACTATCGAACTCTAGTTATTCGATAATCATAAGGTTGCTAATAAAATGCAACCTTATGATGTTGATTAAATTAAACGCGAATAAAACGGGTAACGAATGCAATAAACACTAATAATACAGAAATCATTAAAAGTGCAGTCGCTAACGTTAATTGGAAAGCCACAAAGCCAATGACCGCAGGTCCCGCTAAGATCCCTAAGTAACCCAATGTTGAAATTGCAGGCACAGCCAAGGCTTCTGGCATTGTGTTTTGCTTACCAACCGCAGAAAACATCACTGGAACGATATTCGATGAACCCGCACCCACTAACGCGAAACCAACAATGGCAAGGGTTAGGTAAGGAGAGAGAACTGCGATTACAAAACCAAGGCAAGCCAGTAACGCCCCTAAAAAGACCACGCGAGCGGAGCCTACTCGCATCACAATTTTATCGCCTAATAATCGGCCAATAGTCATCGTTGTCGCAAAAGCCGCAAAGCCAAGACCACCCAGAGTTTCTTTGAGACCGTGGTGCTCGATTAAGAATACAGCCCCCCAATCCAGCACGGCACCTTCTGCTAGGAACACCGCAAAACAGACAATACCAATCACCAAAACAATCCCTTTGGGAATGGCAATAAGTGGGCCTGTTGGGGCGTTTGCATAAGTAATTAAGCCGTTATAGCAGATAGCTAATAAAACTAACGCAATCACTGAAACAAAGATAGAGGCTAAAGTGGCTGATACTCCTAACAGCAGAACTAAGCTCATGGTGCCAGCACCGGCAATTCCCCCCACACTGTAGAACCCATGAAAGCCTGACATAATGGGCTTGTCCGAGGATTTTTCTACAATCACGGCTTGTACATTCATTGCACAGTCAGTCAGGCCAATAAAAATACCGAACAACAATAAGCCTGCCACCAAAAAACTGATGCTAGAAAGTGACGATAAAACAGGAAAAAGTAAACAAAAACCAATGGTTGCAATAACCATCAAGCGGCGACAACCATACTTGGCGGCTAATGCACCTGTTACTGGCATGGCAACAAGCGCACCACCACCAAAGCAAAGTAGTAACATACCAAGAGTTGCATCATTCGCCCCAGTATTGACTTTGACATAGGGAACGATGGCAGCCCAAGCAGCGGTAACAAAACCGGCAATAAAAAAGATAATGCGCGTGGAAACTTGCTCCCTTTTTGCAGGCGCTAAGTGAACATTCGCATTGAGTTGTTGAGTAGATTGCATTTTTTATAATACTTTTTTAAATGATAAATTAACTACCTGAATTTAAGATAGCCAGAACGCGCTCATGAAGGATTGGGCAACCCGTTGCGACGACAGCTCCACCAGATTCTGCGCGCTTTTCTTCAAGTGTGGTGACCATTCCACCTGCTTGCTCTATAATAGGGATTAATGGAACAATATCATAAGGTTCCAGTGCGAATTCGACACAAATATCAATTCTTCCTGCCGCGAGCATAGCCATTCCATAACATTCCCCTCCATAGCGGGTCATTAAAACACGTTCATCTAGTGCCTTAAAGTGAATATCAGGCCGAGCTAATATAGGTTCTGGAGACGTAGTATGTAAAATCGCGTGTTCTAGTTTAACGTTTTTACGAGTAGCTAAACGAGAATGCCCATGTGGACTACTCGTCCAACTGCCATGTTTATCTGCCCAAAAGCGTTCCCCAATAAAAGGTTGACTCATTATACCCATCACCGCTTTTCCATGCTCCGTTAGACCGATTAAGTTAGCCCAAAGAGGGATACCGCAGAGAAAAGGGCGAGTACCATCTATGGGGTCGAGCACCCATTGAATATCGCCTTCCCCTGTGATGCCATATTCCTCACCCATAATTGAGTGGTTTGGATAGGTTTGGGTGATGTGTTCGCGCATTGCTTGTTCAGCCAACTTGTCTGCTTGTGTGACAGGGTCAAAACGATAATTATCCTTTGGCTTGTTTTCAACCACACTGAGCTCATTGGTGCGGTAATAATCGAGAGAGATTTTCCCCGCAATATTTGCGAGTTCATGTAAAAAGAAGCTGTCAGGTAGCGGTAAGTTGTTCATATCTTCTTCCTTATTACGTTATATAGAGGGTATTGACATAATTTCGTGCTCGATTATGATCATTTAAAAATAATTATGAGGTACTATATGCTCGATTATGCCGCTTTTCCAGAGCAAAGACAAAATAAAATTCGCCAATTGTTACGCGAGCAAGGGCGAGTGGTTTGCACCATTCTTGCCCGTGATATGCAGGTTTCTGAACATACAATTCGCAGGGATCTGAATGAATTAGCACAAGAGGGCGTCTGCCGTCGAGTTCATGGTGGGGCGGTGAGTATGCTAGATGAGCTTGGCTCGTTCGAGCAAAGAGTCGAGCAAAATCAAGCTGAAAAAAATAAAATCGCACAGGCCTGTAGTTTATTAATTAAACAAGGTGCGTGTGTATTTATAGATACAGGTTCGACGAACTTAGAAATTGCCCGCAATTTACCCGCTCATATTGCGTTTACGGTGGTGACGAATTCCCCTTCCATTGCAATTGAATCAATGAAGAGGCCTCTTTGTGAAGTGATTCTAATTGGTGGAAAGTTAAATCGTGAAATTGGTGCCAGTATTGATACCTCTGCGGTTAACCAAATTAATCATATTCATTTTGACCAATGTTTTATTGGTGGCTGCGCTTTAGATCCGCAAATGGGCGTGACTATCTTTGATTATGAGGAAGCCGAGTTTAAAAAAGTGCTTATCGAGCGCAGTAACCAGGTCATAATGGGCGTTACCGCAGATAAGTTACCGGGTGTTGCCCGATACACAATTGCAAGCTGCGATCAAATATCTATTTTGGTGATGGATAAAAACTTGAACTCAGATATTGTTGAGCTATTTGCAGATACTTCGCTAAAAATAGTGATGGCCAGCTAGCCAATGAAGCATTATAAGCACCAACTTAATCTCTTTGTTTAATACAATGGCGAATAAAAACAACCTATGGTTTCCCTATGACTATTAAACTGACCGCGCTTTTAATTTCTTTATGTTCATTTGGTGTACTCGCTGAGTCTGCCCCATATAAAAAACAAACTCTGCTCAATGAGGGTAAAGAAATTGATTATTATGTCATTCAAAAAGATGACAAAAAATCGCAGGATTTGCTGGTCTTATTACAGGGCTCAGATTGCAAAAGCGTGGCAAATAATCCCAATATGGTGAAAAACTTTGGGGCTGTTTTTCCTAATAACGATATTTTGTTGGTTGAAAAAACAGGGCTAAATAGCGAAGTTGGTGCAGACGGCGAAGAAGCGTCAGAGGAAGAATGCCCTGTGGCGTATATGTCGCAAGATTCCCCAATTGAGCGTGCTGATAACTACGCTGCGGTTTTAAAACAACTCAAAAAAGATTACCAACATATTGTCTTATTAGGCGGCAGTGAAGGGGCATTAGTTACCCATTTAATTGCGGCCAAAGGTGATTTTATTTCTGCATCTATTGCGCTGAATGTGGGGGGACAATATTTTATTGATGATGTGCTTTATAGTATCAAAAATAATACCCCAAAGGACGAAGTCGCTAATTCATTAGAGGGCTTTAACCAATTTGCACAAGCTGCGAAACAAAAACAATTAAATGATGACCAGTTTGTCAGCGGTCACGGGCCACGCTGGTGGTATGAAATGCTGACAATTGATAACTTGAAATTAGTGCAGGAAATTAAAACGCCACATTTGGTTATTCAAACGATGGCAGATACAAATGTCGATGCTTACAGCACAGAAAAAATGATGAGCAAAACGAATAACCCATCAGTGAGTTTTAAAAAATATGAAAACCTTGACCATTTTTTTAAGGATAATCAAGGAAAAATGCACACAGAGATGATTGTGAAAGACATTCAAAATTGGTACAGCAAAGTGGAATTAAAATAGATAACTGAATATAAGGTTTGTGCCTGTGGATATACTGGGTTTTATGGTGACATTGCTTCCAATCATTGTTTCTCCAGGAGCAAGCTTTGCAATCGCACTGAATAGTACGTTAACACAAGGAATGAAAGGGCTACTTATTCCAATTATTGGGACAGGGTTAGGGATAATGACTCATGGTTTATTAGTTGGCATTGGCTTGACTAAAATCCTTGCCTCTTACCCATGGGTAATGCGTTCAATCGGTATTTTAGGAACGTTATATTTAGTCTATTTGTCTATCTCATTAATCAATACAGGGATAAAAGCGGGGAAAAGTACGGCAAATAACACGATGAGAACGGTTACGGTTAGAGATGCTTATTTAGCTAATCTGCTTAACCCTAAGGCTATTGTTTTATATTTAGTGGTGGTCTCTAACTTTGTCGGTAATGATCCTTCTTTAATGAGTTTTCTTATCTTATCCAGTATTCATGTGTTAATGATGGCGGCTTGGCTGGTATTATCATGTGGAAGTCTTATCTTTTTTTCCTCATCAATTCAAGTTAACACGCTGAGAAAATATATTAATATTGGTGGTGGCGTATTGCTGCTGATAATTATACTTGTGCCTTACTTATTTTAAATAACGTGTACCTTATGGCTCAGGTACACGCTAAATATTTATTCAGCAATAAAGCTAAAGTAGCTAAAAATAGGTTCAAACCCCATTTTTTTGTAGATTGAAAGCCCATCAGATGATGCTTCTAATACGCACTGTTCAATGCCTTGCTGGTTGCAAATGGCTAATGCGTATTTGATAAGTTTTGTCGCAAATCCTTTTCCCTGAAAGCGAATATCAGTGCCAATATCATCTAGCCGTGCAGTTTTATTATTTATTGTTAAGGTTAAGGTCGATACAGGTTGTTCATCAGCAAATAAGACAAAATGCATCATATTAACGTGTTTATCCAAAGCTCTTTGATGGTAACGAATATATTCATTAATAACAGTGTTGTCGTCTTCCTCATCATCTGAATCTACAGGAAATGCGCTAATCAATGGTTGCGCCCAATCATTCAATTGTTTATCACATTGTTTAATTTGATAGCCAACCTCAAGTGACAATGGTTCTTTAAATAAAGATAGCGCTGAGGTAGGTAAGATCATGGCTGTTGATTCACCGTCAGCAATTAAACCGCGTTTCTCGATTTCGTGTTCAAATTGGCTTAGTTCGTGTTGATGAACAACTAACACATAAGGTTTAGATTGCTGTTTAAATGCACTTTCAGCGTGTTCAAATTCGCTAAGACTAGCCCCTTGATGAAGATAAATAAAATTGAAGATAGGTAAGTTGAGTTCAGAAAAATAGGCGATAGTATTTTCACTCACCTTTAAAACCTCTGAACAAATAGCAGACCAAAAATGGTCTTCTTGTTGATAAAATAGGGCTTCGTTATTATTCATTATTGATATCCAATTTGGTTTTAATCATATACAAGTTTAATTGTATAGAAGACTTTGCAACAACAATAGAATAGAGCTAAATAACAGCACGAAAACAACCATTTGGTTGCATTTTGGCGACGTTATAAGAAAATGTGTTTATAAATAGACGTTTTAACAAAACTAGGGACAAATTATGAACGATGCACCAGATACGATTACGTTTTTTGAGCGGTTACTGCCATTAGTGGTGTCAGGAAAAAAAGTGATTACTATTCGTGATAAAAGCGAAAGCCATTACGTGCCGGGTACAACTGTTAAGGTCTATGCCCTTGAAACAGGAAAATATTACACCGAAATTGAAATACTTTCTGTGGCGCCTATTTTCTATGATGATATTTCTGAGTATCACGCAGAACAAGAGGCAATGACGTTAGATACCTTGAAAAAATTAATCAAAGAAATTTACCCAACGGAGCAATCTTTATACGTGATTACCTATCGGTTAGTAAATTAACAATACGTTTTTTTAGCAATTTGAATAAATGCCTTTGTTGCAGGTGACAGCTGACTTACATCATTAACGGCAAAGGCGATATTTCTTTTAACCGGGGGATTTAGCGGTTTGACCACAATATCTTGAATGTAATCAGGAATAGCAAGTTGCGCGACAATTGAAACAGCATCGCCTCGAGCGACTAAAGCAAATGTGCTCAGTAACTGCCGTGTTTTAAATTGTATTTTGGGTGTCAGCTTTTGTGCATGGAATAAATCTAACACTAATTTACCTGATCCAGCCTGCGTTAAATTAAAAGGGTATTCACATAATTCTTTCAATGAAATACTTGGCTGATTTGCCAATGGATGGTCCAGAGGAAGTATTGCCACCATTTGGTCATCTTTCACTTTAAAGGTATCAAACCGTTCATCAGGTAACACAACCACACCGATATCAATACGTTTTTCCTGTAACCATTGAGTAACCGTTTCGTCATCGCCCTCATCAACCATAATATTAATCAACGGATATTTTTGGCGAAACTGCGCTAACAGTGGTGGCAACAAATTTAATGATGAACCAGGGCCAAAAGAACCTATTCTTAAAATCCCCGCTTTTAAGCCATTCGATGCCAGAGCTTCTTGTTTCATAGATTCTTGGATATTCAACATATGGTGTGAGCGCAACAACAATGTTCTGCCTATTTCAGTTAAGGTTGTTTGATTTTGTTCACGAGTAAATAACATGACATTGAGGTCTTTTTCTAGCGATTTTATTGCGTGAGAAACTGCAGACTGGGAAATATTTAATTTCATCGCCGCCAATGTAAAACTTCTTAGTTCGGCCACAGTGGTAAAGACTTCGAGTTGCGTTAGTGTCATGAGTGAAAGCTCATTAGCATATGATATTGAATTAGCCTTAGCTTATCAGTGAGATGGGAATTAACAAGACTTTTATCTTTATCACTGAGAAAACAAAATGCAAAACACTGTAACAATAACCAAAAAACGACCTCTGAATATTATTGTCATTCAAATGGTACTTGTTTCCGTTATTTGGGGGGGAACATTTATTGCGGGAAGGGTTATTCAACCTGAAATCTCCCCTTTATTGTCGGCTACATTACGTTTTCTTTTTGCCAGCCTCTCATTAATTTTAGTGCTATTTTTTGGTCGCATTGGCTGGAGGCGTATTTCAGTGAAGCAGTTTTGCCAAATTATTGTACTGGGGGCAAGTGGAGTATTTATTTATCAAATTTTATTTTTCTATGGTTTACAAATCATACCCGCGTCACGTGCAGCTTTATTAGTTGCTATCAACCCTGCGATGATTGCTTTAATTTCATTTATTTTATGGAAAGAGAGAATTTCAATCAAAAAAGGTATTGGGATAAGTTTGTGTGTTATAGGTGCGGTCATTTTGTTATCAGATAAAGCACCAAATACAGATGACTTTGTGATAAATAAAGGGGATTTGGCCATTCTAGGCTGTGTAATTAGCTGGGGGATATATACAGTCGCAGGTAAAAATGTGATCCAAGAAATAGGTGCATTGCACACGGTGACGTATGCAGTTTTGTTTGGCACTGTATTATTAATCCTCACTTCTGTTTATACACAAGAAATGAATTTTGGAGCACTGTCTTTATTATCTGCGGGTGACTTAATCAGTTTAAGTTATTTAGGTATATTAGGATCGGCTATTGCTTATGTTTGGTATTACCAAGGTGTTTCACAGCTTGGGGCTGCGGGGGCAGGAGCATTCATTGCACTTAATCCGTTAAGTGCTGTTATTGTTGGAACGCTTTTTCTGAATGAAAAAATGAGCTCAATGATCATTTTGGGGGGAGTACTCATTATCCTAGGGATCATGATAACGAATAAGAAACAGTAACAGCAAAATAGTGTGTAGTGATGTGTTATTTTATAATCCAATCTAAAGGGTTTTGTACATAATGTATTCAAGGGTTTGTTGTGACTCGGTTTTAAATAAGATTTCTTTGAGGATTTTTAACCCATTAGATTGATACAACTGGATAGCTCGCGAATTGCTGGTGAGGACATCCAACCAGAGTATATCTGAGCTTTTATTTATGGCGATGTCTTCAATAGGTTTAAAGGTTAACTTACCATAGCCTTTTCCTGTTGCTGCGGGTAAAAAATAGAGCTTATTTAATTGCGTTCCTATCATTTGAGTATCGGGTATTTTTTCTTGGTGCGTCAGTTTCACTAACCCTATAGGGAAATCTGATTCAATAACATACCACTCTATGTTTGGCTGACTAATATCATGGACGATTTTGTCTGTACTATATTCTTGATTTAGGTATTCAAATAACTCATCTTTATTATTCCAGTGTGCGGCGAAATGGTGCATATAGCTCTGCATGCCAATTTCATAAAGCGTTAATGCATCTTGCTCACGGGCTAATTTGAGTGTGATTGGTATCGACGTCATTTTGTTATCTCCTCTTTGTGTCAATGTATCGATTCGGTGGATTGATATCCATATCATAAAAAGTGCCGGTCAGAGCATTTTTGATACAACGAATATAATGAAGATTGTCAGTAAAAGAAAAGGGCAAAAATGCCCTTTATAGAGAATAAACTGGATTGATTAGATTGTTTGGCTAATATCTGAATAGGCAAATAAGGCTTGTGCGCCGCCAGTATGAACAAATAGCACTGGTGTTTTTTCGACAGAGTTATCTAAATAGTCGATTAAGGCAGCCATTGCTTTTCCAGTATAAACTGGGTCCAGTAAAACACCTTCCTGTTGAGCAAGAAGTTTTATGGCTGCGAGGGCTTGTTGGTTAGGCATACCATACATAGGCGCAAAAAAGTTATCCCATAATATGACATCAGGCACTTGGTGTAATGTTAATAATTGGGCTAATTCATTTTGTAATTTTTCAACTTTAGGGGCTTGGTCTTGTTGTTTTCGTGAGACGGTTACACCAATGAGCTGGCTTTGCGGTAACAATTCTTGCAACCCAATGGCAAGACCTGCATGAGTGCCCGCACTACCAGAAGCAACAATAATTTTATCAAATTCAATGTGTTTTGGCTTCTGCTCAGCAATTTCTACAGCGCATTGAATATAACCCAATGCGCCTAAAGCGTTTGAGCCCCCCATAGGTACAATATAGGCATCACGCAGTGACAGTGATTCAATCAGTGCTTCCATTTGGGTTTGTGGGTCAGTTAACTCATCACACATAACACAGCGTGCACCAAATAAATCCGTCAATAATTTATTACCATTATTCAGAAAATTTGTGTCATTGCTTTGGATTGGATTTTCTAATAAGGCGACACATTCTAAACCATACATAGCAGCAACGGCTGCGGTTTGCCTAACATGGTTTGACTGGATTGCGCCAGCTGTAACAATAATTTTTGCATTTTTTGCGAGTGCATCAGCCATGAGAAATTCAAGCTTACGCAACTTATTCCCACCCATTGCAAGAGGTGTCATGTCATCGCGCTTAATATAAATTTCACGGCCAAATTTTTTTGACAAATTATTAAGCCGGTGAAGTGGTGTTGAGGTTTTTAATAAATCAACTTTTTCGAATTGGCGTAATGTTTGTTTAATTGACATCTAAACTCTCTTCTTATTAATAGGTAAAACCAAGATATAGGTAAATAGCAAGTACCACACTGGCTGTTACGAGTGCATAAGGCATTTGCGTGCGAATATGTTCAATATGCTCACAATCGGTTGCCATTGAGGCCACAATCGCATCGGCAGATATTGGTGAGGTCATATCACCGAATATTGATCCCGATATTGCAGCACCAATCATATACTCTACAGGCATTCCTACCGATATACCGAGTTGCACACCAATTGGGATCATAATTGCAAACGTTCCCCAAGACGTACCCGTTGCTAAAGACATAATGGCGCTAATAATAAAGATAAAACCAATGGAAAAACCAGGAGCCATAACACCTTGAGTGACTTCAGCAATATAAGCACCTGTATTAAGCTCAGCAGAAACATCGCCCATTAAAAATGCTAAAATCATAATAGAGCTTATTTTTAGCATATTGGCATAACCGATAAATAATTCTTTAAAAAAGCTATCGATATTCAATAGACGTCGACCAATAAACCAACAAAATGACACAGCAGTACCGAACATAACGCCCCAGTAAACAGAGGTTGAGCCACTGCCTTTACTGAAATCACCATCGCCGGTGATATAGAGTGCAACAGGAACCATTAGAACGGTAGATAAAATAGGAATAAAGAAGTTTAATGAAGAATGTGCATTTGGATGGTCGATAATCTCTTCTTCATTGTTTTGAGTGTTTGATTTGGAAATATTTCCAGCAATAAACGCTTGTTGATATTTGTCTTCCGCTTTTTTCATTGGCCCCCATGAAAAATTAGTGAAGATGTAAAATAAAATAGTACCAAGGGATAACCAAGCCATCAGATTGTAACCAATAGAGGTAATTAAAATATCAAAAGGCTCACCCGTAATTAGCCCTTGGGATATTTGTACGCCGATTAATCCCATGATGACGGCTCCCCAGCCATTAATAATAGCGGAAGAACAAACCGAAACACATGCTGTTTGAATTAAATAGGACATTTTTTCAGGTGCGACGCCATATTGACGCGCTAAATTTTTGGTAGAAGCACCCGCAACTAATTGGTTAATAGAACTTTCAATAAATATGAGAGAGGTAATAACGATAGCCAGTAGTTGCGTTGCTGTGCGATTTTTGATTAATCGCGTTTTGTTGGTCAGTAATTGAACGAGAGCTCGAACCCCTCCAGTTACAACAACTAACCGCATAATTCCGCCAATCATCACCATAAAAACAATGGTGCGAGTATTTCCTGCGGATGAGAACGTATTAATAATGCCATCAACGGTGCCTTTAACACCTAAAAGAACATTGTGATCATTAATAACTGTAAAACCTACAAGTATTCCTAACATGAGGGAAAGCATTACTTGGCGGGTGAGTATTGCCAATATAATCGTCACAATAGGGGTGATTATTGTCCAAATACCATAGTCGTGCATGTGTTTACCTGTTAATCCTATATAAAATTTTGATTTTTTGACTTTATAATTATCGAAAAATCATAGCATTAATTGGTAAATGGTAGAATATGTTTGTGCGCTTAGAAATGTATTGTGACAATAAAAAGGATAAGGCCATCAATGAGATGGCCTTGTTTTTTTTGATAATTACTGCAATGAAAGCCATTCTTGTTTTGTGAGTCTGCTGATTTCTTCAGTTTTTGTTTCGTTAATTAACTCAAAAAATTGGGGCTCCAATGTTTTGTAATATTTAAAACCACATTTTTCTTGTGCAATTTTTGATTGTTGATTGCCTTGAAAATAGCCACACCATAAATTATTTAATTTTAGGTCTACAAACCCATGGCGAATAATCTCTTTAATAGATTCGGGTATTAATCCCTTACCCCAAAACGGTACACCTATCCAATAGCTGACTTCAGCATCATTATCACCAATTGGAAAATTACTTTCATGACTCAACGATAAACCGATTAAACCAATTGCACGGTTGTCTTCTTTTAACGTAACAGCATAAATTTCGTCACGCATGAATATTTCTTTAATAATCGTACGGCTTTCTTCAACGCTTTGGTGAACCGGCCAGCCAGCAATCGGGCCAATTCTTTCGTCTTTCGCATAAAAATATAAATCTTCAGCATCTGTTTCTTGCCAAGGGCGTAAAATTAGTCGTTCTGTATAAAGTACCATCTGTTTTCCTCTCAATGATGGAAGTAATTAATACGTGTATTTTAGGTATTAATGAGTAATATTTAAGAGCGTAAATTGTCTGTTTTAGGTACTTATGACAACTATGATAGGCTGGGAAGTGTTTACCAAGAGGGAACAACGTGATGTTAAGCATACAAACGCATTTGGTTGATATTCCAGAAATGATCCGCATTGGTGTGACCAATATGGATAAAATGGAAAAAAAACAGTTATCTTCATCATACGTAACGGTGTGTATTTGTTTACAAGGTTGCGCGATTTTTAATATTAACTTTAGGCAGTATCGTGTACGAAAAAATGATCTGATTGTTTTATATGATGATACTTTTTCCATGCTACAAGCAAAATCACGGTGTTTTAATTTGGAATATTTGTTAATTGATAAAGAGCTTGCTACCTCTATTGCTTATTCGCTGCCTCAACAGTTATTTGCCTTTTTTAATGATTACCCTGTTATTGAAATCCCTAAAGGAAAGCATGATTTATTGAATTATTGGAAGAAAATCATGTTTTCAATAGCGACTGAACAGAGCGAGCATTGGCAATTACAATTGAAAAACCATTTGCAAAATTTGTTTTTGGAAATCAGTAATGATGCTAAAAATATTTTGGTTAAACCTGAAAAGCGGAATAGGCAAGAGCAACTTTGTTGGCGCTTTTGGGACTTGATCACTCGACACTGTAAACAGCATAAAGAGGTTAAATTTTATGCTGAAAAATTATCGATAAGTCCATTTTATCTATCAAAAATTAGCCAAAGCTTCTTTAATGATCCTCCAAAGGTATTGATTGATAGGCAAGTTATTTTAGAAATAAAAGCATTACTTGAGGTTGGTAAATTATCAATTAAAGAAATTGCAGATGAAGTTAATTTTGAAGATACCTCATATTTATGCCGTTATTTTAAACGGCATACAGGGATAACGCTGACAGAATTTAAGAAAGGAGTGAAATTAAAAGTAGGGGAAAATTAGAGGGGCTCTATTTTAGTTGAATATTTTTTTATAAAATCGATAAAACACCGTAAGCGAGGTGATACCGCTTGGTTTCGGTAATAAACAGCATTAATGGGCTGGCGAATAACGACGGTTTCTTTTTCTAAAACCTGTACTAACTGGCCACTTGTAAATGCATCCATGGTGACAAAATCAGCAGAACATAATATTCCAGCGCCTTGTACTGCGAGGTGGAATAATACTTCACCACTTGCCCCCGTAATATTAGGTTTGATTTTAAGCAAATCGTCATTCATATTTTTTACGGGCCAAATATTTAGAGAGTCTGGTTGAGTAAAACCCAGTAAACAATGTTTTTTTAATTCGTTAATATTTTGTGGAACACCGTATTTTGCTAAATAAGTAGGGCTAGCCACTAATCGTTTTTGACTAAAACCTAATAAGGTGGCATTGAGTGATGAGTCTTTGAGTACGCCAATGCGAAAAGCCACATCAATTCTATTTTCTAATAAACTTGTCACACCTTCATAATTATGAATTTCAAGTTCAACTTGTGGATAACGTTCATGAAATAACGGGATCAGTGGGGCAATAACGTGTGTCAAAAATGGGGTTGATGCATCAATGCGCAGTTTGCCAGATGGGATTGCTTGGCGGATAGATAACATTTCTTCTGCTTCGTGAGCGAGATCTACAATCTCTCGCGCTTTTTGCAAAAATATGGCACCTTCATCACTGAGCTTAATTGAACGTGTTGTTCGGTAAAGCAATGTGGTGTCCATTTTTTCCTCAAGCCGAAGCAGCGCACGACTTACCGTTGAAATGGTCATGTTCAATTGTTCGGCGGCTGAAGTTATAGAACCGCAGTCAACAACACTGATAAAAGCTTGAAGTTCTTCAAAAGTTATTTTCATTATTGCATTTCCAGCAAAAGTTATTTTCACCTTAACGTCTTTTTCATTGGCGTTCAATGTGGAAAAATTCAGTCCATTAAGAAATGTTAATAATTTATTTCAATAAGGCTGAAAAAATGAAAATTAACACTGCACTGTTGGCATTAGCGATAGGGGCTTTCGCCATTGGAGCAACCGAGTTTTCCCCAATGGGAATGTTACCCTATATTGCTGATAATATTCAGGTTGATATTCCATCAGTGGGAACAATCGTTGTTATTTATGCACTTGGTGTGATGATTGGGGCGCCAATCATGACGTTATTACTGGTGAAGAGAAAGCCAAAAGTGGCATTGGTATTCTTAATGTCTATTTTTACGGTAGGAAATTTACTCTCCGCAATGTCGCCAGATTTAGTGACTTTATCAATTTCACGTTTTATTACCAGTTTAAACCATGGTGCATTTTTCGGTTTAGGTGCCATTGTGGCAGCCAGTGTTGTACCACCTAGTAAGCAAGCAAGTGCAATTGCAGCTATGTTTATGGGATTAACTATTGCCAATATTGGTGGTGTTCCACTTATGACTAAATTAACTCAAGTCGTAGGATGGCGTGAAGCATTTTATTTAATCGCCGCGCTTGGATTAATAACCATTGCGAGTTTAATTTGGGCATTACCTAACAATTTGCAGGGGCGAGCAGTCAACGTTAAAAATGAACTGCGTATTTTGCGCCGCCCACAGGTCATGTTAGGTATGTTATCAACAGTATTAGGGGCAAGCGCCATGTTTACTCTATATACCTATATTACCCCGATGCTGATGAATTTTATTAATGCATCTGACCAAATGATTACTGTCATGTTAGTGATTATCGGTATTGGTTTCACGATTGGTAATTATCTTGGTGGCTTATTTGCGGATAAATCATTATTTGGTACGTTAATCATATTTTTCTTAATGTTAGCGTTAAGCATGGCAATATTCCCATTCATCGCGACTAATGCAGTAGGTGCAGGGTTCGGTTTATTATTCTGGAGTATTTTTAGCTTTGGTATTGTTCCGCCAATACAAATTTTAGTGATGAATGCGGCAACAGGTGCACAGGCACTGGCTTCTTCCGTTAATATAGGTGCTTTTAACTTAGGTAATGCTATTGGTGCGGCTATTGGTGGTGCAGTGTTATCTTATGGTTATAGTTATTCAATGATTAGCTTTATGGGAACGCTAGTTGCTGTTTTAGGTATTGCAGTTATCATGGTTATTTTTCGTAAAAAATCTGATACGAAAGTAGAGACTGAAATTGTGTGTGGTTAATTGAAAAGCAATAAACGGAAAGTCAAAATATAAGGCCTTTCTTTAATGTAGAAGGAAATCTTCAACAGGTAAGAAAGGCCAAACATGAATTCAGGTAAAATTTTTAGCAAAGTTGCTTATTCAAATTTATTTGCTCAAATGTCAGAGCAAATTGCTTTAGCTGTAACACCTCTCGTTGCTGTACTAATACTCAATGCATCTGCCAGTGATACCGCTTGGCTGCAAATGTTGCAGACATTACCTTTTCTTATTGTGTCGCCATTTATTGGAATTGTTGCTGATAGATATAGTGCTCGCAATCTAATGATATACTCTGAAGTGATACGTATCGCTGTTTTAGGTATGATTTTTGCACTATTATTTGCAAAATTACTTTCATTTGGATTATTAATTTTATTTGGATTTATTGGCGCTGTTGGCACGGTAATCTACAGTGTTGCGACTTCAACCTATATTCCCGCAGTGATCCCTCGAGACCAACTAGTGAATGCGAATCGCTGGATTGAACTTGCTCGAAGTTTATCTTATACGGCAGGGCCCGCTTTAGGTGGTGTATTGGTTGGCTATATTGGTGCATCATTTGCTTATAGTTTCGCCATTATTTTATCGATGATTGCTTTAGTTTTAATTTTTCAATTGCCTAAAGAACAAAAAGGGATTCCAGTCTCAACGCCCGTATTAAAACAATTAAAAGAAGGAGCCGACTACATTTTCCACAACCCGTATTTAAAACCTATTCTATTGACTGCATTATTTTTTAATACAGCATGGTTTATTATTCAGGGGATTTTTACGGCATATGCGGTGACAGTATTACAACTTTCAGCACAGCAAATTGGCATGGCGATTTCAATTTATGGAATAGGAATGATTATTGGTGCACTTGGCCTACGCTACTTATCTTTGCGGTTTAGCTATGGGTTTTTAGTAATATTTGGGCCAGTTTGTGGCTTATTAGGCGCAATAACCTTGCTATTTACTCTCTGGAACTCATCAATTTATTTAGTTTGCTTAGCCTATTTTTTATTTGGTGCTGGGCCAATTATTTGGACTATTTCCACAGTTTCATTGCGTCAGTCAGTAACACCTAATTTTCTGATTGGGCGCGTGTCCGCGTTAATGTTAACAACTTCGTTTGGCGCTAGGCCATTAGGGTCAGCTATAGCCGCAATTATTGCTGCATCATGTGGTGTAGAATATTGTTTATGGGCTGCCATTTTTTTCTTTGCTATCCAATTAGGGATTATTAGTCAGTCACCTATCCGGGCATTAAAAGCGATGCCTACAATAATCAGTTGATGTCATAATTAAAAAGCAATCTGCGGAGATTCTTTACGTAACGTATTCGCGATAATGGCGTTATTAAATTAAAAAAGGACAATATCATGACGACGAAAAATGTATGGAAAACAGCAGAACAACGCTGGCAGGCTGTCGTGGAAAGAAATAAAACGGCAGATGGTCATTTTGTTTATGGTGTAAAAACTTCACGTATTTATAACCACCCATCAACCGCTGGTCGCTTACCCAAACGTGAAAACATTGAGTTTTTTGATAATGAAGCCCAAGCGATTGAGCAAGGTTATCACCAAGGGAAGCGACATCGCACAGAGGCGACTCAGTTAACACAATTTTATAAACAAAAAATAGAAAAAGCTTGCCGTTATATTGAGCAAAATAATCAAGTGTCGACTTTGTCCGAATTGGCTGGTCATGTTGGGATTAGCCGCTATCATTTTCATCGCTTATTTAAATCACACACGGGTTTAACGCCAAAAGCGTATGCAGATGCTTTTCGGCATAAAAAATTGCAGGCACAACTGCAAGAGCAAGAACGTATTACAGATGCAATTTATGATGCGGGGTATCAATCGAATAGCCGTTTTTATGAAACATCAACACAGCGATTAGGAATGACGCCTAGAGCTTGGAAGTCAGGTGGAAATGGTAGCAAAATTTATTTCGCACTTGCTTTGTGCTCATTAGGGACGGTATTAGTTGCACAAAGTCCTATAGGTGTATGTGCAATTTTACTTGGGGACGACCCTGAAAAACTACTCAATGATTTGCAAGACAAATTTCCAAATGCGGAGTTGATTGGTGGTGATGGTCATTTTGAACAGTTAATTGCGGATGTTGTTGGTTTTATTGAGGCACCAGAGATTGGCTTTAATTTACCGCTCGATATTCAAGGAACTGCATTTCAACAGCGTGTGTGGCAAGCCTTGCGTGATATTCCTGTTGGAAAAACAGTGAGTTATCGTGAAATAGCAGAAAAAATAGGTAACCCTAAAGCGGTTAGAGCGGTAGCAAGTGCATGTGGTGCAAATATGCTAGCGGTGGCTATCCCTTGCCACCGAGTGGTGAGAAATAATGGTGAGTTGTCTGGTTATCGCTGGGGGATAGATCGTAAGCAGGCCTTATTATTAAAAGAGGCACAAGTCTGTTTAGCCAAACCTAACGAATAATTAGATTAAGATGTAAAGCTATTAGGTGAATTTATTAAGGAACACCTTAATAAATTATTAATAAATATTTTTTATTAATTGACGGTACTAAGTCTTACTTATTTTTCTCACATAGTTGTTAATCAACGATATAAAAATAAATTATTATTCAATAAAGCTCTTATTTATTAAGATGTGCACCCTCCATGGCATATCCTTCAAAAATCAATCTGATAATGAGCTTTTTTACATAAGTAACGGTCGGGCTATATTTTTTGTCCTTTATATTTTTCATATCGTTTCTTTTTAATATACATGTTGAGTTT
The DNA here is from genome assembly GCF_040396775.1 of Providencia sp. GTDB lineage: Bacteria > Pseudomonadota > Gammaproteobacteria > Enterobacterales > Enterobacteriaceae > Providencia. Next base: position 362,083 of record NZ_JBEBNT010000001.1, on the reverse strand, counting down.
TTTAAATAACCACAATATTGGCTGCAATAAGATAAATTTTGGGTATGGTTTACCCCTTACGTTTTTTTCATATTCCATAAGTAATCCTAATGTCCTGCTCATTTTTATTAAGAATTACATGGGTGAAAAATATAAAAAAGTGACAGATATGATTTTTTGCAAAATACAGATCAAAAGCGCTAATTTTTGTATTACATTATCCATACGGGGAAAATGAAAAGGGTTTTGTTGTGTTATTGTACAAACGAATTGCGCAAATATTGCAAGAAAAAATTAAGCAGGGAGAGTTTCTTAACGGTGAAAAACTACCATCAGTGAGGGATATTGGAAGGGCTCATGATGTCAGTATTACCACGGCGCAACTTGCTTATCGTGAACTTGAAAGGTTACAGCTCATTTATGCGGTACCTAAATCAGGGTACTTTGTCATTCCCGAAAAAACGGAAGCTTTATTACCGAAAGTCGCGAATTATATTCAAAAACCCGTTCAAATCGCACAATGGAATCCTACTATGGATTTTCTGCGTGTTGCAGAGCGAGAAGGCGTAACATCTTTGTCTTGTGCTGTGCCAAATATTGAAGATAAAAGTTTAGAGCCTTTATGGCAAGAAATGACAATGGTAACGCGTAGAAAACAATCATTGACACTTGAATATGATAGTTTACAAGGGCTTGCAGCATTAAGAGAACAGATTTATTTAATCTCGGATGACCGCCACCTTTTTACGCCTGATGATGTTGTCACGACAACAAGTGGCCATCAATCATTATCTATTGCCTTGCAAGCTTGCACGCAAGGAAATGATGTTGTTGCGGTAGAGTCACCGACATTTCCGGGTCTATTACAGACATTGTATGGTTTAGGAAGAAAAATAATTGAAATTCCCATTGACCCTGAAACAGGCATAAATCTTGAAAGGCTTGAAGAGGCTTTTGAATGTTGGAATGTGAAAGCGGTGGTGGTGACCCCTACGTGTAATAACCCGATGGGTTGCATTATGCCAGATGGTAATAAGCAACGTTTACTCGAAATTGTTGAAAAATATCAAGGAACGGTCATTGAAAATGATTGTTTAGCGAGTTTGGCATATCAGTATCCACGACCGTCGACAATTCAATCGTTAGATAGAAACGGGCACGTCATTTTATGTAGTTCGTTTTCCAAAACGGTCGCCCCAGGTACTCGTACTGGGTGGATAATTCCAGGTAAATATAAAGAAAAGGTTTTGCACTTAAAATATTTATCTCACTGCTCAGGGGAAATATTCATGCAGCAAGTAATGGCTAATTTTCTAAAAGAAGGGCATTATTTTTTGCATTTACGCCGAATGCGTCAACATTATAGTGAACTTCAATGCCAATATAAGGAATTAGTGGAAACACACTTTCCAGCAAATACTCGAATATCTAGGCCACAAGGTGGTTTTTCCCTTTGGGTGGAGCATTTGCCCGTGGATAACCGCAAATTGCGCGATATTTTGCATCGCAATAAAGTTACGGTATTAACAGGGGAGCATTTTTCTACCGGTGGCTGTTTTTCTAACCACTTGAGGGTGAATTATGCGCTACCTTTAATTGCAAGAAGGCGTAATGCAATTAAAATTTTGGGTGAGGCATTAAAAGTGACAAGTGTATAATTAGGCATTCCCCCTATACCTTAAATTTTCATGAAATAGGGGGATAAAATAGGATAAATCAGCTGGCAGTTTGTGCTCTGCGGTTTTTAGTGATTAACATATAAATGAGATATAAAAGCGTAAAACCAGCGGTATATCCTGTAAAGACTATCCAGAACGTTTTCCAGTCAACAACACCATTAATGGTATTGAGCTCAATAACCCAACCACATAATACTGCACCTAAGAATGTCCCAAAGCCATTAACTAATGTAGTGAAAACGCCCTGAGCCGTAGAGCGAAACTCTGGGGCAATTTCTTTTTCCAAAAATAATGCACCTGCGATGTTAAAGAAATCAAATGCGCAACCATACACTATCATAGATAAAAATAGGGCTAAGGTACCTATTGCAGTAAAATCACCATAGGCAAACAAACCTAATCGTAAAATCCATGCAATCATACTAAGGAGTAAGATAGTTTCGATTTTGAATCTTTTTAATAAAATAGGCAGTAATAAGATAAAGATAATCTCAGAAAATTGTGAGATTGATAAAAAGATAGTGGGGTACTCAGAAAAAATAGAGCCTTTAGCTTCGGGGGCTAATGCCATATCTTGTAAGAACGGAACACCAAATGTGTTGGTTATTTGTAATACAGAACCTAATAACATAGCAAAGAACAAAAATACAGCCACTCTTCCTTTTCTAAAAAGTATAATAATATTATGACAGCTAAAGTTAGATTTCTCAGGTTTTGTAATTTTTATGCTATTTGTGGTGATGAAGAATATAGAAAATAGGCCCAGAGCCACGGAGGCGGCTGCCCCTACGTATAACTGGTAATAACTCATTTCTAGTTTTAATAAACTAATTGTCCACATTGCTACAATAAAGCCTACTGTTCCATATACCCTAATTTTAGGGAAATGAATCTCGGAATCTAATTTTTGTGCACCTAACATTTCAAATACAATGCTATTACAAATTGAAATGGTGGGCATGTAAAACATTAAGTGAATTAATGTAGCAATAAATAAAAGAGTGATAGAGTCACTATGGGCCATGACGATTAAAAAAATTGCAGAAAGGAAATGTGTGGAAACATAAACTAACTTTCTATTATTAATTTTATCTGCAATAAACCCGATGATGATGGGGGAACATAATGAAGATATACCTAACGTACTGAATATTAAGCCTATCTCGCCACCTTTAAAGTGGAGCGTATTAAAAAGATATGAGGCAAACGTGACAAGCCATGAGCCCCAGATAAAGAATTGTAAGAAAGAAACTATTTTTAATCGAGTTATAATACTCATGTCTGCACACCTTGATTTAACTTAAACTCACTTAAATGCAATTATTAATATCACTGACGGATGTCGCTTGTTTAATAATCAACCATGGAAGCGTCTATCTTGTTATTGTTTTTGCATTATAAGCTAGGAACTAGCTCACTTTATTGATGTAAAGATGGCTATTTGTGAGTTAGTTAAGCTGAAAACTAATTTTTAATCGTTATTAATACTTAACCTGTTATGCTTAAGCTAATTTAGGCCATTTGCAAAAGACAACGAAATTAGGAAGAAGACAAAAATAGTTAATTAATATTTAAGTTTTAACTTTCAATTGCAACTATGTCTATTTTAGTGTTTAATGAATAAACATTTCTGTAGTTTCTGTGTCCACTATTCCCCTCAAATTCTGCCTAAGCTTCTCTCATCGATAAATATCGTTATTAATATACAACCTGCTTATTAAATGGTCTTTCGTTATCTTGATCACCACCAAATCATTCTTTAATGGCTCTGTTCTGGAACCTTATTTAATACTTAACTAAAAATTTTAAAAGAGTGTGTTATGACTTCACATCGTTTTTTACTCTTTGTACTCGCAATGGCGGTATATCTTGTTGGTGCAACTGAATTTATGCTCTCAGCAATTATGTTTCCGTTAGCGAATGTGTTTAATGTAGGAACATCACAAATTTCATGGCTAATATCAGCTTATGCACTGTCGTATGCAGTGGCAGCACCTATTATCGGGTTCTTTTCGGATAGAATGGATAAGCGAAAAATGTTACTAGCGGCAATGTTGTTTATTTCTATCGATAGCATAGCAATAACATCTGCACCTAGCTTATCGGTAGCGCTTGTTTTGCGAGTGTTTGGTGGGGTTGCTTCCGCAGCTTTAGTTCCGATTACATTTGCGTTTATTTCCGATGTAATAGATGAAAATAAACAGGCTATTGCAATGGGCTATGTCATGTTGGGAATGACACTGGGTATCATCACGGGGCCTATTATTGCAGGGGGAATGACACAGTATTTTTCATGGAAAATGCCATTTATCTTTATGGCAATAGGCGGCCTTTTGGTTATGCTTATATCAATGAAGGTCTTACCATCCTCTAAATCACCAACGGTAAAACAAAGTTCATTAAATATTTATAAACAAAAAGCGCTGTGCCAATTTATTATAGCTAAGGGAATTTGGAATGGTATTACCGTTTGCCTATTTTTATTAGCGGGCGAAGTTTTACGAAGTAGGTATCAACTTAATAGTGTAACTATCGGCAGTTTGATGGGTCTTTTTGGAGTGGGATTAATATTAGGAAATAGTGCTGTTTCGAGAGTTGTTTCAAATATAGTCTCTGAGCTATCGCTGGTGTTAGCTATACTCGTATTATTGTTTATTACTATTATTTTGTTTATTAGTGGCTGGTTAGCATTAATAGGTGATTGTTTTAGTTTATTTGGATTTGGTATTTTGTTAGGTCTAATTTCACCTATCAGTACTTCGTTACTTGCTAGATTAAATGTTAACAATAAAGGGTTGGTACTATCTATTTCAGAAAGTTTCAATAATTTAGTGCTGTTATTGGCGATCCCGCTCTTTTCTTGGCTGATCTCTGGTGGGCGAGTTTTAACCTCCGCAATATTGATTAGTTTATTATTTAGCATTGCAATAATGTTTATTAAAAAGCAAAAACAGCAATGAGATAGCAACACCCTTTTGGGTAATAAACAGGGTGTTGCTAGAGGATTACACTCGCTCAAGTAACTGATTTTGCCGTAATCTCATTCCATTTAGCATGGATAACCAAGCTAAGAACGTAATTATCATCAAAATGATAAATATAAAATAAGCAGGTAATTCAGTTAAAATTACACCGGTCATCATTGGGTTAAAAGCACCCCCTAATAGACCTAAAGATTGAGCTGAAAAATAGCTGGCTTTCATGCCTTCTGGCGCAATGCTATCAATCAACATATATTCGCCAGGAGCATAAATAAGCTCTCCAAGCGTAAAAAGAAAAGCACCAAACGCCCATATATAGAGGTTTTCAGCTGCGAACATAAAGGTGGCTAAACCAAGTAAGAAAAATAAGCTTCCTAATGTCATTAGCTTTTTTAAATTGTCTGGAGTGATCCGTTTACCAACAGCGTATTGTAGTGTCACGACCACAATTGCATTTACAGGGAGTATTACGCCGATGACGACTTGTGCAAAATCACTGTTTGCTACAGTAATAACATATTGAGAAATCCAAGTTGTGAAGGTACCAAAAACCAATGACCCTAAGAACGTTGATAAAATAAACCAAGCAAGTACACGGTCGCGTAGCATTACCGCTGGGTTCCATGGACGCTTATTACCGTCTACAGATTGAGCAGGTTTTATACTTTGTACAAAACGCTGAATAAAAAATATAGGAAAAGCAGCAGAGATAGCAGCTAAATAAAAGGGTAAATTGATACTATACATTAGCAACCAAGTACCAATAGGTGGCCCAACGGTCCACCCAATATTGATAAAAGTGTAATTTAAGGAAAATATTTTAGCTTTTAACGAGAGGGTAAGAGTATCTGCAAAGTAAGCTTTCAGCACGGTAGAGAAAACAGAATAGGAGCAATTGATCAAAGAGAAAAAGATAATCACTAAGATGGCATTAGTGGAAAGAGGAATTGCAATAAAGCCACCAATAAAGGCTGCTACAGCAAGTAGCATACATCTTTTTTTATCAACTCTATCAGCTAGCATGCCAAAGACCATGCTAAATAACACCCCAACAACCATCGCCAATGACATTGCAATACCAACAATATCAATTGCCATTTGGTACTCTCGAGTGAGGTAAATCGCCATGAAAGGCAGTGTGGCTCCACGCCCAATGGTCAAGAGTAACGACGATGCCAGTAATGCACTGTTAGATATACTAAATTTCGCTGACATAATTCACAACCTAGGATTTTTATTATTGTTAATAATTTGTTTCAACTAAACGATATTACAATAAAATACATAAATTTAGTGAGGCGAGAAATGGGTAAAAATGCGCTAAATTGAAAACAATATTTTTCACAGTTCAATCCGCCATTATCGATTGAATATATGGCAATATGAAAGCGGCTCAATAGTATTAAACGTTATATGCTGAGAATAAATCGCAAATGAATGTGGCGGATACTTAAACTGGTACCTTTCGTTTTTAAATAGAAAGATGTATCAATACACCTCTCTATTTAACTAAAGATAATTGAATTTATAAAGCAGCGGTATAGACACGACGGCTTACATCAAGCGTGATGTCTTGGTGCTCGCCTAATTTAACCATATTATGAGTTTCTAAGCTTTTTATCAGAGGCTCAATGACATCAGATGAAAGCTGGTAATCACTAAAATGTGTACCTACATTCATGCTTTCGAAAAACTCACGAGTTAGTTCAATGGCTTTTATTGCTTTTTCCTGATTACTTCCAGTTGTTATTCCCCATACTCGTTCAGCATATTGCACTAATTTTGCTTGTTTTTGTGGTAATTTCTCAAGCAACATGGATGGCAGTACTATTGCTAATGTTTGTGCGTGATCTAAACCATAAAGTACAGTAATTTCATGGCCTAACATGTGGGTAGACCAATCTTGTGGAACACCCACGCCAATTAAGCCATTTAGCGCTAACGTCGCCGTCCACATTAAGCTTGCTCGAATATCATAATCTTTAGGCGTTTCAAGTGCTTTAGGGCCAATCTCAATAAGGGTTTTTAATAAGCCTTCTGCAAACGTATCTTGCACGTAAGCATTAACTGGGTAAGTTAAGTATTGTTCAATAACATGAACGAAAGCATCAACGACACCATTGCTAATCTGACGAGGTGGGAGAGTATAAGTTTTAACTGGGTCAAGAATCGAAAACTGAGGGAAAACTCTGTCACTCATAAAAGCAAGTTTAGAGTGCAGCGCTTCGCGAGTAATGACTGAGCCCTTGTTCATTTCTGAACCCGTTGCAGGTAGGGTTAGCACTGTACCAAAAGGCAATGCAGCTTGAATTGTTGTACCACCCTTCGTAACAACTTCCCACTTGTCACCAGGGTAATTAACAGCAGCGGCAACAAACTTAACGCCATCAATGACGGAGCCACCACCAACGGCCAGTAAAAAATCAAAGCCTTCTTTTTCTATTTTATCAACTGCTTTAATTAGTGTTTCATAACGTGGGTTGGCTTCTATTCCGCCAAAAAGTGAAAATTGTCGTGAGCCTAAAGCTTGTTCAACTTCATCTAGTGTGCCTGTTTTACGTGCACTTTCACCGCCAAATAAGATCAGTACTTTTGCATTTTTAGGGATTAATCGGTCAAGCTCACTAATTTTACCATCACCAAAAAGGATACGTGTCGGGTTATAGAACTCAAAATTATTCATATATAAGCCTTTGTTGAAATGAAAAATACTGTGGATTGAGAACCATAGTACTACCATGGCTGATAACCTCACTGTGGAATAGTATAACTTTGAATAATTTTAAAGTTTATCAATTTGATGGTTTTTTTATTTAAATGATTTGTTAGAGGGGATAAAAAATTGTTATTTAAATGAAATTATTAGCAATGATGAAACTTATTCCTAAATTCTAAAAATAAACACATAAATAAATTATTTTTTGTTACATTTAAATTGGTTAAATAAAACAAAAAGCAATTAAAGTGATGGAAAATAATATTGATTTGAATAAGTTTAATGGTAATGATTTACGTGTTTTAGAGTATGTCCTAAGTAATAATTCTTTAGCGGGTGAACAATCAGAAAAAACATCAAACATTGACGAATGGGTTAATCCAATAGATTTAGTAGAAAAAACAAATAGTGATAATATAAAAAATAAATCTCAATATGAATTTAATGTTATTATTCAAGTTGGCAATGATGAAACAGTTGCAAATTCAGTTGCTAAATTGACTGCAAAATATAATAATAAAACTATTATAATACAATTTGATTTAAGTAGCCAGCAATGGAAGGTTCTTCACGGTGATATTAATTTCAAACCCGAAGGGAAAATACGCTGGATTACAGTTGGTCACGGTGATTATTTAGGTAAAAACCAAGAAACACTTTTTGAAGGTTATAATTCAAAGATTTTTATTGATGCTTTAAAATATATAAAAAATAATATATTAAAAAACCATCAGCCAGATAAAATTGTACTGGTGGGGTGTGAATTGGGTCGTGGTGGCCCGAGTGAAAATTTTGTATTTCGTACGGGAGTTGAATTAGCTAAACACGGGATATACCTGCCAGTTGTCGGCTATAGTCGAGTGATTTCTATAACGAAAGTGGGCAAGAAAAAAATTAGTACATCAGGTTTTTCTAGTGAGGTAGTTTCCACAAAGCTGCATCGATTAGAATTACGGATAAATCCAGAAGGCCAACAAGTTTTTATTAATGATAAAATTGCAGCTTTATATTTTGTCGATGAACTGAGAAATGGCGAATTAGATATATGGCAGCTTATAAAAGATAGTAATTCAACAGCTTTAGATGTATTTAGAGACAATGTGGATGATACTTATATTGATATTGAGCTAGTGAAAACGGTTGCGTACAATGAGAGGGCATATGAAATTTTTAAGGCAAAACTTGTTGGTGGCCTGACTAACTTTAAAAAGGAGCTTGTGGCAGAGTTAACGCATTTGGGGATTATAGAGGCTCCATTATGGCCGATGATAAATGTAAGTAAGAATAATAATACTCAATCAATTGAAGATTTAACTATTATTTTTCGATCAGGTAATGGGTTGACGGGAAAAATATATGCTGAAAAGTTAGCGTCAGAAAATCCGAATAATACTATCGTATTTCAGATAAACCCTAATACAATGCATTTTTTTATTGAGTATGGGGATATAGGAAATCTTGATACATTATCGCATCAGCAATGGGTTATTATTGATAATATTCGTTCTGAACCATCTTTTATACAGAATTTAGCTAATTCAATTGATGTTGCCAAGCATAGATACCTACTTAGGAAACCTGAAAATATTTCAGTGTATTTGACAGATAAAAAATCATTTTTAGAATTAGAGGATAAGTTTGAATTTACACAACAACTGGCCATAAGATTAAAAGAAAAAGGAATAAATTCTAATGTTAATTTAGAAATGTATTTTGATGATGTACGCAAGGTTATGTTCCTATTGGAAAAAATAGCATTAAATAATGTTAAAAAAGAAGATGTTAGTATAACTCGCTATACCTATTTAAAGGGTTATTTTACGTTAGAAGATGGTAGCATTGATTATGGGAAAATTAATATTGCAATTTATGACCCAATAGTGAGTAAAAAAATAAACCAATATTTTAGGGATTCAACTGGACAGGAGGGGTTTGAAAGGTGGAATGCTAATTTTGAAGATGAACCGAATGTTAGTGTTAAACAACAAGCAATAGAGCTAAAAGAGGTTTTAAAATTTTTGAGCTTACAACCAGAAAGGATCAATTATTTAAGTAAACCTTCCATTAACAGGTTGTCTGAATTATTTCCTGCAGAGGGCGGATTTAACCACTCCGATGTTCTTAAGCTAATTAACGATCCAGTAAAGTTGGAGGATTATAACAGAGATATAGAAAACTTCTTAATGAGTTATGTTGAAATAAAAACGCCATACGGGGGTGAAAAATCGCTAGGTGGGGAATTTAAATACATTTCCGATTTGAAAAATAAACAAAATATTAACTTCATAAAATTATTGGAAATATTAAATGAAAATAGCTTGGAAGCTACGGTGAGAAAAGTAGAATCACCTATTTTTCATGACGATAGTATTAATTTTTTATATATTCTAAGTGATTATGATTCATTAGGAGACGAAGGGAATAGTGTTAAAAAATACTTGGAGGCATTAAAAGATTTAATGCGAAAAGATGCTTTAAATGAAGTGACATTAGACGAGAAATTTATACTTGACCAATATCGGGAGTTATACGAAAAACAGAGTTTTTTTTTAGAATCGATGACAGAAAACATTGATAGTCAAACACATACTGTAATGATAAATAATATAAAAAACGGCCAATTCATTTATTTTCAAGCTGAGAATGAAGTTTATACAATAGTAAGTTATAACCGTGATGGACAATTTTATATTTCACTATCTGATACGGCAGGTGTTGAAATTACAGTTAGTCATGCTGATTTAGCCGTTGCGAAGGAAAGGTTATTAGACATATTTACACGATTTATTAATCAAGACGTAGAGTTGGATAATGAAAAATCTATTACAAAGGGAGATGGTGCAGAGTTTAACCGTAAAGTAGGTGAGCATCGCTATGGTGAAGTACAAATTATAAATACCAAAAATGCGTCTTTTAAAAATGTGCGAGATACAATAGTCACAGAACTAGACTCCCTATTTAAGCCTGTTGAAATTTCGGTTATCGATGATTTTGAAATTATATTTGGTGAGCAACGTACAACACTAAAAAAACTTAGAGATATAGGGGCGAATATAAATGGTGAACCCTTAAACGCAAAGCATACCCAACAAAAAAATTGGCAAGATTATATTAATTTCGATGAGCAAAAACTTAGTGCTAAGCTCGCAATGGTAAAGAATGAGGCAGAATGTATTGAATTAACATCAATATTAGTAAATAGCTTAAGTGAGCCAGATAATGGAAATTTAATTTCTAATGGGACGACGATACATAATCAAGCGTTATTGAAAGAGCAACTTTCGATTATTTACAATGCAAAAATGAATGAATCTACTATTCCTAAGGAAACGCTCCAGAAACTACAAAAAACAGGAATGAAGTTACCCATGTACAGTAGAGTTGCTAACTCTGTCGGTCAAGGTATTGGGGGAACAGGAATATTTCTCACCATTAATAATGTATATCAACTAATCGATGAGTTAGACAACCCAAATCTGACAGAGCGGGAAAGGGCTGAGTTACAAAGGAACCTTGATTTAGCTTGTGCAAATGCCTTCTTTAATTATGACGATATGGTGTTACAGCCAATCTTACTTAAGTTAGCTTATAAGCAGGCAGGGTCATTTAATGCATCAAGTAAAATTACAGCACGCATTACATTAATATTTAACCTAATTGGTATGGGGTTGGATGTTTACCAAGCTTGTGAAGCATTTAAGCAACTCGATAACATAACCAGTTCGAAAGAACGGCAAGATCTTATTGTAAATGGCTCATTATCTATTGCAAATATTGTTGTGGGTGGGGTGACGGTTTTAGGGATCTTAATAGGGTCATCCACATTGCCTGTTATAGGCTTAATTGTTGCAGGTGCTTTACTTATCGGGGGGATGATTTACACAGGGATACGAGCGGTTGAAAAAATAGAAGAAGAGCTGGGAGAGTCACTTAAATGGGATGAAAAAGCGAAAGAAGGGATCCGAGCGGCTCTAGGATTCAAACCTTCAGATGATATTCTTAATCGATTTAGTCATAAACAGCATATTGAATTTTATAAGAATGTAGATTGGCAACGTGATCTGAATTTTTTTAAAAGTACACTATTACACCAAGAGTTTGAGGAACATTTACAGCTTATTTCTACCCCAGTTCTAGATGTTAATGATAAATACTATATAAAATATTGGGCGAGTAAAAATGTGATTCAGTCCCAAGTTTTTATTGGTGATAGTGCGGGTTCGATACTCGGTAACATAGATGTTGATGAAGTCGGCCCATGCTATACGATAGAACAGATAAATTATATTCGAGATAATTTTTTCTATGACGGAGGAAACCAGAGATGGGTTAAATCAACATCATCTACAGAAATTAACTATCTAAATTTTAACTGGCGATTTAGTTTGATTGATAAAGAAGCACCATTTTCGTACAAAGAAACAGGTAAAAATGAAACTGACGATATACTTATATTAAATACTGATTATCACAGTGTTTTTTTTGATGTTTTTTTACTCAATGAACAATTGAAAGATAACTATGATATATATAAAAGTCACAGTTTTCTTGAACAAATAAGTATATTGTCTGAAGGAGATTTGCGGTTTTTTCGTGGCCGAAACATATATTCTAATATGTCTCATCCTGACTTTTCTTCTGATGCGGAAATACGAAATACTGGTATGGAATATATTAGTTCTCCTGAAGCTATATTCAGAGATATTAGTAATGAAAATAAAGAAATTGTTTTTGAGGGAATGCATAATATTGGATATAGCCTAGAGCCCATAGAAAGAAGAAAAAACATAAGTCTAAACTTTGGAAGAGGTACAGATATCATAATAGGGAAAATAAATGCAAAGAATGCATTTATTTTTCATGGTGGAAGGAAGTTTTTTGCAGGAGGAGATAAAGATGATATTGTTAGTGTATATTTTAATAATGAGCAACCTAATAATTCAGGAAATAAGATATACTTTGATGGCGGTAAAGGACAAAATGGCATTGTTATTAACGACATCCCTGAATATAGTCAAGTTGAGATTGACCTTAAAGTAAACAATGGGAGTGTTTCTACTCATGGAGGGGGGACAGATGAACTCTATTTTAGAAGTGTAAGCAACGTAACATTAAATGGGCAATATAATTCTATCTTTTCATTGTACGGTAATGAAGAGGATAATATTTTTGATGTAAGAGGTGGCGAGTGTTTTGTCAGTAGCGGTGCAGGCAATGATAGAATATATTTTGAATCAGGAATTGTTGCTGGAGACGATGGTGATGATATCTACTTCTTAAGACGCTATAGCCAATCAGTAAATAAAACCATTTCAAATGAAAATGGAAGTAATGTTTTTCTTGCTGCGACAGTGATTGAGAATAACAAAGGTAAAAGTGCAGTTTATTTAGGCTATTCATTAAAGGAAATTAAAAATGTTTCTGTTGTTAATAATGACATAGTTGTGACTATAGAAATAGCAAATGACCAAACAGAACAAGATGTTCAGTTTAACTTGACGCTTAAAAATGTCTATATTAATAAAGTTAAATTTCATGATTATCAATTAATTACAAATGATGGGTTTGTGCTAACTAGCCAAATTAATGATATAAATGATAGTGAGCCAAGGGTCTTAGGTCAGGGAATTTATACCGTTAATTATCAACGTAAGTTTGATTTATCTGACAGAACACTTAAAGCAACAGTTAATGTCAACACCAATGAGAATATTATTGCTATAGATAATGATAGTTATTTAATGGGTAGTTGGGCTAGTGTGGGCTTTATAGAAAATAGTGCTGGGTTGATCTATCATGGTAGTGATAAAAATGAAAAAGTCGTTTTGTCCAACTTGGATAATAAAGTCATGGTTAGCAAGGGTGCTGATATTTATCAAGTTATAACAGATGATTTTAGCCCTGGAAAATTAGTTTTTGACTACTCGGAAGTACAAGGGATTTATGCAAAAAATGATAGTGTAACGATAAAACTTACATCTATAAGTGGTTATAACCTGAAAGTAGATAACAAAATCATTTACGTGGAAAATAATTTTGGAGATAGAAATTTAGAGATTGAGTTTATCAATTATAATTCTATAAATTTTGACCAAATAAAAATAATCGATGAAAGAAATAGGTTATTCAGATTAGGTTATGATGGTGTATGTATAATTATAGAAAATGGTAAAGATACAATCCCTACTAATTATTCTGATTATATTCACCTTCAACCGCATTATAAATTTCCCACAGGGATAGTTGATTCTCTAGTTGGTGATGATGTGATCTTTGACGAAAGCGGGCAAGGTAACATCATCAATGGTGGAGATGGTAATGATAAGATTATCGCCGTAAATGGTGAAAACACCTTATATGGTGGTGATGGGAATGATACTTTGTATGGAGGGGCTAAAAGCGACTTGTTACTTTCAGATTTAGGCAATGATATATTAGATGGAATGGAAGGGGATGATTATTATATCGTTGATGGAAATAAAGGTATTGGAGAAACCACGATTTGTGACAGTCAAGGTTTCAGCAATATATATTTAATGAACTTTCAACAGGACTATGAAATTAGAGCGATTAAAAATAATTTATATCATATTTATACATCTAATTCGAATCAGCGTACTGTTAGAATAAGAATCCCTAAAGAAAGAACAATGAGCTCAATGAAGATACACCATCATGAGCAGCTACCAAACCATATGCCAAGTTATGTTAATGAAAATATGAGTCATTTAGTTCGGTATCTTGCAGAACAAAAATATTATAAAAAACAAATGAATCCGTTAATTCCATCTCATCCCTTTGATGAATTTAAATCTAAATTTAATCATAATTTACCAGAAGAAATTTCTTTAACTAAAAAATCAATACGTATTTCACCACAATCAAATCCACGTCATCAAGTTATTCAGACCAAGGGGGAAAAACAAAAAGTCTGGGACTCAAGTGGGCATGGGCGAGTATTTAAAGCAGAAGCTCAAAAGGGGTTGATATCCATTCCTAATGGGAGTTTAGGCAATAATGTTTTATATGCAGCGCAGGGTGATACCAATTTATCCGGTGGTGATGGTGATGATGTGTTTATTGCAAATGGGGTTAACGGTTTAATGACCGATGAAAGCGGTAAAAATTTATTTGTTATAAATGGTGATCTGCCAGGTTGGAATTCACTCTATAGTTTTGGTGGGGAGAATACGATTTATTTGGTCAATTTTAAACATAATATGATCAGGGAATCTCCTGACCATATCAGTAACGCCACTCGCTATATTTATGAATCAGAAAACGGACGAACAGTTAAAATATTTCAATACCCGAATACACTGGCTCCTACAATTGTTCATCAACGATGGGATATTGAAGAGAATACGGATAAGGTTTCACAAAAATTAGAGTATTTAGTGAACACATTAGCGTCGTTACGTATGCAAGATGAAGCGCAAAGTGTTGCTAACAGCAATCATGGTGATATTTCAGTGAAATGGACGCCCGTAAACTTGGTTAAAGGCTACCTAAATCATATAGGGTAATTTGCAAACATAGAATCTACCTGAACGGTTGTTGAGTTAACCGTAAAATGCCAGCAATAAACATTTTACGGTTTTTGAGTACATTGTTTGGTCTAAATCATCTTTACAGACAGTAAGTTGCAGTAAACTTACTGTCTATTTAATGTTAAAATTTCACATGAATTTCACGCATACATTTTTACGGTCATTGTTTGCCATGTAAGGAGGGCTAAGTAATGAAACGTTTTATGAATCTAGAGCTTCCTCCTGAACCCATCATTAATAGCAACTGTGTGAGAAAACGCCTTAAAAACAGCATTTGTGATAACTGTGCAGCCAGTTGCCCAGTAAATGCTATTTCATTTAGTCACATGGATGCCAAAATTGATAATGAACTTTGTTTCCAGTGTGGGAACTGCCTTTTTTCTTGCCCAGTTGATGCGATAGAAAATATTGCGCCACATGAACGTACCTATCAACAGGGTTACTTAGTGGTCAACCATGATGAACCTATTGCAACGACGGAAGAGCTTATTGTTTGGCATAAACAATATCAAATTCGAGGAATTCAAATTGCAGAGCCATTGGTTGATAAATGGTTACCCACTTTAGCAGCACTTAATCTTAAATTAAAAACACTGCAAGAGCCTGTTTGGCAACTGCGAATTGAACAACCTCCTGTGGTAGATAGTGGGCGCCGTATGATGCTGTTTCGTCAAAAATTAGACCAAAAACCACTGGATAAAGGGCAGGTAAAAACAGGGCTCAATGCACGGAAACAATTCTACCCAGAAGACAGTTGGTTTCAGATTTCACTCGATAGCGAATGCTGCATTTTGTGTGGGGCATGCGCAAAAGTGTGCGATGAAAATGCGATACAAATTGGTGATAATCAGTTTGTTTTAGATGCAAAACGCTGTACGGGGTGCATGAGTTGCCAAGTGGTGTGTTTTCCAAAATCAATTCAAGTTCACGGGCATACGGCCAAACATAGCGAGCCAACCGTGTTTCACTACTATGATGCAAAATGCCACACCTGTCATTTACCATTTTTTTCTTGGGAAGAAGGCGTGCAAACCTGCCCAATATGCTCGCAGCATAAAAAACAAGGGTGGCTATAGAAAAAAGGTGCTATTAAGAGCACCTTTTTCAGTTAGTTGCTGACCGAATTTAAATTTTCAATCACTAATTTTGCAACCTGCGGGTTAATGGCAGGGGGCGTTTCATGTCCCATTCCTTCGATAATGGCTATTTTTGCGTTTGAGATGCTATTTGCAATATCTTGACCTGCTTCCACAGGGAATAACGGGTCAATTGAGCCATGGATAATCAATGTTGGAACATTGATTTGACTCAGATGTGGTCGCATATCTCCAGTTACTGCAACCGCAACAATTTGGCGTTTGGTGCCTTCCGGTGAATAATTGCGCAAAAGCGCTTGCTGCACATAATCGCGGTAATAGGCTTCATCAAATGGGCAACAACTTGAGCTAATACGCCGATAGAATGCAAGTTGCCCTGCCATATAACCTTCGAAATTTTCATTGGGGTTCGCACCTGAACTCATCAACATTTGCATCACATCAGGGGCACTTTGCGGTAAATTTGGGTTCCCTGTTGAGGACATAATTGGGCACAAAGTTAATGTGCGTTCAGGGTATTTTGCGGCAAATAATTGGGCAATCATTCCGCCCATTGAACGGCCAATAATATGTGTCTTATCAATTGATAAGCCGTCTAATAAACGTACAATGTCATCCACCATATCGAATAACGTATATGCAATATCGAATTGTTGGCCCGTTTGCATTTTTTGAATCAATTCCCCAAGGTTGATTGGCGGAAAATGATCCATATGAGGAGATAAACCTGCATCACGGTTATCAATCCGAATGATATAAAAACCCGCATCGGCGATTTGTTGGCAAAAATCGGTTGTCCAACTAATGTTGTGACCGCCTAGGCCGGGTACTAATACAACGGCAGGGTTCTCTGGAGTGCCAAATGAATCATAAAAAAGTGAAATAGGTTGCTTGGTTGTCATTTTTTTTCCATTGAATTGAATGTTGTGCTATTTATGCCGCTATAGTGTAGCAAATACGAGCCCCAAAAATGCACAAGGGTTGCCAAGAAAAAATTTTAGCGACATTGCTGTTATTTTGCAGAAAATAACACAGTTTATTATCTAGCCGGTATAAACCAGCTAGATAGCAGCACGATAAGTGAAAACGTCAGCAAAACCAAGGCAATAAGTAAGTTCATATTTAGCGAATAGGCAGAAACAATAAGGCTGCCCAAGGCTGATCCTAACGCTATTCCGCCATTGAAGAATGCGATATATAAGGCGCTTGTAATCTCAATTTGTGAAATGCTATATCCGATCATCCAATTCATTAATGAAACTGATACCCCACCGTACGCCACACCCCAAAGTGCGATGACAAAATAGCTCATTAAAATGGTTAACGGCAAATAGGAAAATAATACTAGGCTGATGATAATTAAGCTAATTATCCAAAAAATGGAAATTTTGGTATTTCGGCTTGCGACCATTCCAAAGATAAAATTACCTAAAATCCCTGCAATGCCGTAAATGAGCAGGGCAAAACTGATTTGATTACTGTCTAAATTAAAATGTGCAATTAATAATGGGCGGATATAGGTGAACGCCATAAAGTGACCCGCGACTAATAACAGCGTGATTAGCAGGCCAGCAGTGATAATCGGGCGTTTTAGTTGTTGCGTAAAAGCGGCTTTTACTGCGACTGAATCTGTGGGGAGTTTAGGTAAATAAATAGCCATCAATAAAATTAAAATCAATGATATCCCCCCCATAAAGAGAAATGCGCTACGCCAATTCCATATGCCCTCCATAAAAACGCCAAGTGGGATCCCCATAACGGATGCGGCCGCAACACCACCAAAAATTAGTGACGTGGCAAAACCAATATGCTGTTTGTTTACTAAACGAGGGGCAATCCCACCAGCAATAACCCAAATAATACCAATACAGACACCAACAAGTATTCGACTGGCGAATAGTAACCAAAAATAGGGTGTAGCAGCGGCTAAAAAATTACACACCATCAGTAAACTAGCCCCAAAGATGAGCAGAAATTTTCGATCTAGTTGTTTAGCAAGCAAAATAATAAAAGGAGAGCTGATCGCTGCGACTATCGCGGGTAAAGCCATTAATAAACCGCTTAACCCTACGGAAACGGAGAACTGTTCTGAAATTGGTGTCAGCAAGCCGACAGGGAGCATTTCAGTGGTGACAACAATAAAGGTTGCGAGGGTGAGGGAGATAACTGCCATCCATGAACGAAACGGGTGAACCGATGATACATTTTCAACAGAATTAAGTGACATGGTGTTCCTACCGATAAAATAACAAGTTGAAAAAGCTTATAGGGGACGGTATATAAGATAAATAACCTATTTGGATTAACATTGGGGATTAATTGTGGTCAATCAAACGTCATTATCAATAGACAATTTACTTGATTTAAAAGTGTTTGTTGATGTTGTGGAAACATGCAGTTTTACACAATCCGCAGAACGGCTCGCACTATCGCGCTCTGCAGTCGGCAAGTGTATTGCTCGCTTAGAAAATCGTTTACAGACGCGTTTATTTAATAGAACAACGAGAAGTATTCATTTAAGTGATGATGGGCAGGTTGTTTATGGATCTGCACTAAAAATATTACAAGAAATTGAAAATGTTGAAAATATTCTCAGCCAAGGGCAGCAACAACCTCGAGGTTTATTAAGAATTACGGTTCCCGTGGTTTTTGGTAAGCGCTTCATTATGCCTCTTGTGCATGATTACTTAGCACGTTGGCCAGAGGTTGAGGTCGATGTTGATTTTTCGGATGATTACTGCGATATCGTCAAAGATGGTTTTGATATTGCTATTCGTATTGGTGGTAATGATGATAACCGCTTGGTTCGCAAAGTGCTCGCACCACACCGTTTTATTACCTGTGCTTCATCACAGTATCTTCAGAGATTTGGTTACCCAACAACGCTGCATGCACTGGATCAACATAATATCTTAATTTTTCGCCATCGCGGTTTGAATGTGCCTTGGCAATTTAAATCGGGTTCAGCGGTACAAAATTACATGCCAAAAGGGCGACTTGTGCTGAATGATACGGAAGCTATTTTAAATGCGGCATTACAGGGGCATGGTATTTGCCAGTTAGGTGCGTTCTTGGTGGGGGAGCACATCGCGCAAGGAAATTTAATCCCCATTTTAACTGAGTTTTCGAAACTGGAGGCGCCAATCTGCGCGTTATACCCAACAAAACGTTATTTGCCACCGAAAGTGCGCCAATTTTTACAACTTTTTGATGAACATTGGCAAGGGCGTGCTATCTGGGATGAAAATAAGAACCAATAAGATGATTTTTCAGCCTATTCTGTAAAGCAATTAAAAATCATTGGGATATGATATCTATCAAGCAATTCGTTGCTTAAGGATATTTTTTTAACAACAGATTTTTAGGTTTTATATGATTTACTTTATTTCAGATACTCATTTTTGCCATTCTAACATTATCAACCTCTGTGATCGCCCGTTCAAAAGTACCAGCCATATGAATGATACGCTAATTCATAACTGGAATGCTTATGTGACAGACCATGATGAAATCTATATCTTAGGGGATTTTTTATATAAAGGTAATGGCGCAGATGCGAATAAAATTTTGCGCAGGTTATCGGGCAAAAAATACCTTATTCGTGGTAACCATGACAAGTTTTTAGATGATCCCGAGTTTGATACATCACTGTTTGAATGGGTGAGAAGTTATTATGAGTTGGATTACCAAAAACAAAAAATTGTTTTATTTCATTACCCTATTTTAGAGTGGCAAGGTTTTTTTCGTGATGCGATACACTTATATGGCCATGTACATAACTCAAGTAAAGACCCAGAACAACGTAAGCGTTTAGATATTTTAGGGCCTCGCGCAATTAATGTTGGCGTTGACGTGAATGATTTTTTCCCGATTAGTATTAAAACCATTTTAAAGCGTGCAAATGGTTAAATTTCTAATAATAAACAGTGTTATTTTTTAGCATACAGATAAACCGATGCACGTGACACACCAAGGTGCTGAGCAACAGTTTCCATGGATTTTTTTACGTCAAGCAAGCCTTCGCTACGTAAAACTTCAATAAGGTTTTTTCTCTCTTCTGCTTTTAGTGTCCGCGGTGTTGCAGCAAGTGTCGCGGCATATTGATCGATTCTATGGCGAATAGCTTCAGACCCATTGGGCTCAATATGCTCTTTGATTGGGCTATTTCCAACCTCGATAAATTGCGACAGCATACTTTGCATGCCCCGAAATAAAGTCATATCTATATTTAGGCATAAGGCAGCAACATATTCACCACTGTTATTTTTGATCCCGATGGATGTGCTTTTTACTGGGCGACCATCGGAAAACTGATTGGTATAATTGGCAACAATACTGGGGAAATCAGCGGATTCAATACGTGCTAAGCCCAATTCAGTGGTTGGCTCACCCACTTGGCGACCAGACAAATTATTGTGAATCGACAAAATTGAGTGATCGGGGTTTTTTAAGTCATGAACGACAACCTCACAAAATGGCGCAAAAGTTTCGCTGAGCCCTTTTGCTATTGTGTCGATTTGTGCCAGTAATGTATTTTCATTGGTGTTAGACATAAAACCCCCTTATCTAAAAGCGCTAATCACTTAATTTTAACCTATTTTTTATCTCGCTAATAGATAAAGGGTGGGGAGTTACTGTGAAACTAATTCAGCAAACCGATTAATATCAACATTACCACCACTGACGATAATACCGACACGCTTACCCTGAAACTGCGCTTTTTGCGCGAGTGCTGCTGCGAAAGAGAGGCAACCTGTAGGTTCAACAACCATCTTCATGCGCTCTGCGTAAAATTTCATTCTATCGATAAGCTGTTCATCGGTAACCGTGAAAATATCATCAACATTATTTTTAATGATTTCAAATGTATATTGCCCTAAATGTTGCGTCTGCGCACCATCCGCAATCGTCTTAGGGGTATCTATATGGACAATTTTACCTTGGCGGAAAGATTGCTGAGCATCATTACCTGATAACGGCTCGACACCGTAGACTTTGCAGCTAGGGGACAACTGGCGAGCCGCAAGTGCACAGCCAGAGATCAAGCCACCACCGCCTAAGCAAACAAATAGCGCATCTAATTCACCCACCTCTTGGAACAGTTCCATCGCGGATGTCCCTTGCCCAGCGATAATATGAGGGTGGTCATAAGGTGGAATGAGGGTTAAACCCTGTTGTTCTGCGAGTTGTTTACATAACGCTTCGCGGTCTTGTGTATACCTATCAAAATGGACAACATTTGCCCCATAACCTTGTGTTGCGGCAACTTTGACGGCAGGTGCGTCATGTGGCATTAAAATGGTTGCAGGAATATTCAATAGTTGCGCTGCAAGGGCAACCCCTTGAGCATGATTTCCTGAAGAAAAGGCAATAACGCCTGCTTTTTTCTGCTCTGGCGTAAATTGAGCAAGCGCATTAAAAGCACCACGGAATTTAAATGCCCCCATGCGTTGGAAGTTTTCACATTTGAAAAACAACTCACCACCGAATTCTTTGTTGGCCGTTGTTGA
This sequence comes from Providencia sp., assembly GCF_040396775.1. Lineage (GTDB taxonomy): Bacteria > Pseudomonadota > Gammaproteobacteria > Enterobacterales > Enterobacteriaceae > Providencia. The sequence continues at coordinate 340,571 of NZ_JBEBNT010000001.1, read as the reverse complement.
GGTGAGTACTGGGGTTTTATGTGCAAAGCCCGCTATGCGCTTAGCGGCTGCTTCAACATCTCGATAAGTGGGTAAAATTAAACCAGTCATGTTTGTGCCTCTTGGAAATTTTGTGAGTTAGCCTAAAACCGCAGTCGCTTCAATTTCGAGTGCTGCATTAAAATGGAGCTCTGAAACACCTGCAACAGCACGAGCAGGGCGAAAATCACCTACCCATGCTGCATAAATTTGATTAAATTCCTGCCAATCATTCATATCTGCTATATAAACCCGCACTTGAACTAAGCTTGCTTTTGTCAGATTGGCGGCTGACAAGCAAGCATCAAGGTTGTTTAACACTAATTCAGCCTGAACCTTAAAGGGCGCGTCAGTGATTACCAGCCCAGAAGCGTCGACGGGTAACTGACCCGAAATAAACACAAATCCATTGGCGCTAACACAGTGGGAATAATGGCCTCGTGGCGGGAGCAGTGTAGGGGCATTGATATATTGAATTGATTGGCTCATAGCAACCTCGAACTTTATAATAACTCTCTGTTGGAAGTTTAGTCTAATATTATACTATGTGTATAGTCAATCTGTTTTTGAAGAAAAAAACATCAATGGTTAAGTATCAATATGGGAGAAAAACAGAACAATTTACAGTTAATGTTTTTGTGAATTGTTAGCGTGGGTGTTGCTCATGAATATTTTTGCTTTGTAATTCGCCACTCATTTATTTAATAAAAGTAAATTTTTCAGTGAAAGAAATTGCATAAGTCAGAATGAACGAAATTAAAAATTGTTCAGAACAAAAGGGAGTTATCTTAAATAAAAGTGATTAAGAATAATCAAATTGTGACGATAAAAATAAAATGGTAAGAAGTTGTTATATAAAAACTTTTAGGGATACGACATGGCGAAGTTTACGTTTGATATACTTTCTATTTTTGGGAAAAAAAGCAGCAAAGTGGCTGAACAATATGTTCAAGAAGCCGTTTTACCATTATCCGTTTTAGATGATTCATTACCCAAAATGGTGGTTGAATATGTACTGGAAGGAACATCGCCAGAAGTCTTGGTCAAGTTAAGCCAATTAGACACCGAAAAAGCAGTTATTTTATTAGATAAACCAGGCACTGTGGATTGGTGGTGGGGCGGTAATAATTTTAATACGGGCCAATATAATAAAGTGATCCGCCAAGGGATTAATGCACGCCATAAGCTTTATTCCAAAGTCGGCGATGGGGTGAGTGCAGAACAAGTTGCGCGTTTTGCCAAAGTTTTAGCCGCTGCGTGCCAAGATATTAATATTAAAGTGCTAACCTCTGAATTACCGTCGTGGGTCAGTTATTTAGTTGGCGATGTATTTTCCAAAACTTTCGATAACTCTCGTGATGAAAAATTAGATCACCGTAAGCATTGGAATATGGAATTGCTAGCTGAGATTATTGGTAAGGAAACCGATAAGCCGGCTAATTCAGTTTTATATATTATTTTTGATAGACAGCATTTGTCTGATTACCACTATGAGAACTTAAACCGCTTGTTTGTTCTCCCTGGTTTTAAAGAGTATTTAATTGCGCAGCAAGATTTTATTAAACAAACATTGGTTGGTAATTTATCTGCTGCTGGGCAAGTGCAGCTCATCAATGCCCTGAAAAAAGATAAAATGTTATATTCTATCTTTGCCGACTGCTTAGTGACGTTTGCGACCAGTTCATTAAAAACTGTGCGTAGTGCAGCAGAGCCTACACTGTCTATTCTGCCTGATGAGTCAGTCAAAATCTATTTGACCAAAGTACTGACTGAAGGGACACCAAAGCAACGTACGCAAGCTGCAGATTTATTTGCCCGAATTGGTAAAGATAGGGACGCTCTCGAAGCCGCATTGCAAACGGAAACCAATAAAACAGTATTGAAAGGCATCGAAAGTGCCATTTCACGTTTTTCGGTGATGGATACAGCCAACGAAATTGAAGAAACTGCACTGCCAGCACTTGTTGAGTTAGAAGATACTCCGCTACCAGAAAGTGCAAAAGATATTTTAATCAGCAATTTCAATGAAATGCTGCAAAAAGCCAAAGAAAATGCAGAAAATGAAATTGAAGAGAATAAAAAGCAAAAACACACGTATAACTGGGCACAGCGCCATTACAAAGAATTTCAAAAGCTGGATGCGAAAACCTGCGCAAAAATTATTGATAAGCTAAATTCAGGTAAAGAGGTTATCACCGACCACGAATACAGCGTGGTGAAATTCAAAGAGCGTATTAATAACCTCCCTGAGTTTTCGTTATTTCATGCATTACGTCTGATAAGCCATAACCGCACCGGAATGGATCATTTTTCCCACTATTATCTGACCCGTGAAGTGCCCCCGCGTATTATTGGTCAAATTGAATTACGCCAATTAGAACAAGTTTTAACCCATTGCCATTACCAACAAGCGAACCGCTTAATTGCCGATTTCTGTTTGCGTTCATACAATGACGGTTTAAAACTGTTTAATCAGCCAGAGCAAGTATGGCCGTTCTTTACGCAATATCCTGATTTTATCGCCGAAGCGTTAGGCTTGATCCCTCAGCAAGCAAAACAGCGTTATTACCAAGAATATGATGCTTCAAGTGGTATTGAAGTATTAGCGATGTTACCAACCATTCCTGCTCGTTTTATTCCACGTATTATGGAATTAGCGTTAGGGGAAAATAAAACCCATCGCCTAAGCGCACAGAAATTACTCGAAACATTACCGAATATTCATATTAATGCCGCAGAAGGTTTAGATTCAGGTAAACAAGAAATTCGTGTAACGGCGATTGAGTGGCTCGCGCGTCTAAAACACCCTGACTCTTTAAAACCGCTGTATGCGTTATTGAAAAAAGAGAAACGTGAAATTGTTCGCGCGGCATTGTTAACGGCGTTAGAGCAATTTGGCGAAGATATTTCCAGTTATTTATCGCCAAAAGTCCTATTAGCGGAAGCACAAAAAGGGCTTAAAGCTAAAGCCCCAGCGAGTATGTCTTGGTTTAATTTAGACACATTACCAGCACTGACTTGGCAAAATAATAAACCGGTGGATGGGGATATTATTCGTTGGTGGGTTATTTTAGCCGTGAAATTAAAAATGCCAGCAGGGAACGGGTTGTTGCAGCGTTATATCAGTTTGTTGTCTGTAGATAGCCAGCGCAAGCTTGGCAGCTTTATTTTAAATAGCTTTATTGCTCAAGATACTGCGGGCCCATCACTTGAAATGGCGATGGCAGAAGCAGAACGTGATGCACCACAGCGTTTAACCAATTACCAAGATTGGGTAAAACGTTGGCCGGAATATTACAGTCAGTATGAAAACTACACCCTTGAGCAGTGCATCAATGACATTAAAAATGAAGTGCTTCGCCGTTATTTAGGGTCAGCCATTACGGATAAAGGCATGTTAGCACTGATTTGTGGCATTGAAGGACATATTGCAGTCACCGCGTTACGTAATTATATGCGTGATCACTATCAGCGCCGTGCACAAATTGAATCCATGATTGATGCGGTTGCAGCCAGCAATGACCCATTAATTATCCAATTGTTACTCTCACTATCACGCCGATATCGTACCGCATCCGTACAAGAAAAAGCCCGTGGTTTAGTGGCTCAGATTGCTGAACGTAATGGCTGGAGTGCCGATGAGTTAGCAGACCGAACTATTCCTACAGCAGGTATGGATGAAACGGGGGTACTTGCCCTTGAGTATGGAGACCGTACTTTTACTGCCAAACTGGATGCTCAGCAAAAACTGGTGTTATTCAACCCAGAAGGCAAAGAAATCAAAGCATTACCTGCAGCACGTAAAACGGATAATGAAGAACTGATTAAAGAATCGAAAAAATTGTTGAGTTCCAGTAAGAAAGAACTTAAGCAAGTGATTGATCTACAAACTGCACGTTTATATGAAGCGATGTGTGCAGAGCGTTTGTGGACGACTCAAGACTGGCAAGAATATATTCAAGCTCACCCAATTATGCGCGGTTTGATTGAAAGACTGGTCTGGATGGAAGTCGATAATGATAAAGTTATCAATATATTCCGTCCTTCTGATGATGGCAGTTTGTTGAACCTTGAAGATGATGAAATCGAGCTAAGCGTAGGGTCATCAATTAAATTGGCCCATGCAGCGTTGATTTCGGAAGACGAGCGAAAAGGTTGGATAGCCCATTTTAAAGATTACAAAGTGAAATTTTTGTTCTCACAAATGGAGCACAAAATCCCTGAGTTAGACCTTGCACTCACTGAAATTGAAGACCGTAAAGGTTGGTTAACGGATACCTATACGTTACGTGGTGTGCTTACCAAAATGGGTTATCAACGTGGCCAAGCAGAGGATGGTGGTAGTTTTATGCATTACTCCAAACACTATGCTAGCCTAGGTTTCTACGTTTACATTGAGTTCAGCGGCAGCTATGTACCAGAAGAAAATATTCCCGCGGTCTTGTACTCCTTAAGCTTCGAAAGTGGGCAACAAAGCTCATGGAACCGCAGTTATATAGAGCTGAAAGATATCCCGCCAATTTTATTAGCAGAAAGCTATGCCGATTACTTAAAAGTGGCTGACGCATGTGCAGGATTTGACCCTGAGTGGGAAAAGAAAACACCTTGGTAATTAGGGTTTAATAGGATAACTCGATGAGTAACAAAGACACAATAAAAGGACATGTTCTGCGCGAAAGCGCAGAAATCCGCTTTGCCGATGAACTGGAAAAACTCACGCAAGCCGATAGCCATAACCCGAAACCACAAGGCTGGTTACGTTCACCTCGCGCAGTTCGCCAGTTTATTTTAGGTGATGAAGCATTAGGCATTACACCGAAGTTTTTTGGCGATGACGCCTTAGTTGACCGTGCAATAGTGACCCTGTTAGGTAAACAGGGGCTGATGTTAGTCGGTGAACCCGGGACAGCAAAATCAATGTTATCTGAATTATTAGCCGCTGCGATTAGTGGTGATTCGGGATTAACAATTCAGGGAACTGCGGGAACAACTGAAGACCATATTAAATACTCATGGAACTATGCGTTGTTATTGGCAGAAGGGCCAACGGAAAAAGCGTTAGTTAGCTCGCCACTTTACCAAGGTATGATGGAAGGGAAAATTGTGCGTTTTGAAGAGATCACCCGCTGCCCACCAGAAATACAGGATGTGTTGGTCAGCTTAATGTCTGAAAAACAGATGATGATCCCCGAAATGAAAGACAATGCGCGGATCAGCGCCAAGCAAGGTTTTAACTTAATCGGCACAGCCAACTTACGTGACCGTGGCGTTCATGAAATGTCGTCGGCATTAAAACGCCGCTTTAACTTTGAAACCGTTAGGCCGATCCAAGATCCTGCATTTGAAATTGAGCTAATTAATAAACAGCTAACTAATGAATTAGGTGAGCTGAATGGTTTGGTAACGGTACCTGCAAATGTGATTGAATTATTAGTCACGACATTCCAAGAGTTACGTTCGGGTAACACCAAGGACGGCGGCAATATCAAAACCCCCGATGCAGTGATGTCGACGGCAGAAGCGGTGAATATCGCTTATGCATGTGCATTAGAAGCCCACTATTTGGGCGATGGTACGTTAAGCGCTGGTGCGGTTGCTCGTCAGTTAATTGGTGTTGTACTCAAAGATAATGCGGATGATATCAAGCGGATGCGCTATTACATTGATAATGTCGCACGAGAAAGAGCCAAACAGAGTCCAGAGTGGAAAGCGTTTTTTGAAGCTTCTCGTCAGTTCTGGCAATAGACTCAATGACGTGTAGTGCAATGGCGAGGCCTTTGGCTTCGCCCATTTTTATCAATCAGGGAATATCACGGTGAGTTTGCCTTCCATACCTTTACCAGAACGGCTTGAAAAAGCATTGGCTAGCTGGCAACAGCTTGAATCAGAAAATATTTATTTTGCGCCGGTGCGCCACCATAGTCCGGCTTGCGCCTACAGTACACTTTCGTTAATCGAACAAATTAAGCCTGATTATGTGTTGATTGAGGGGCCTGATAGTTTTAATGGATTAATTGCAGGGCTACTGCATCAAGACACACTGCCTCCCGTTGCCATTATGGCGCAAACGGAAGTTAAAGCAGAGTCATTGAACGGTGAAGGTGACGCTGTCACGCGATCAGCTTATTTTCCTTTTTGTGAATATTCCCCAGAGTGGCAAGCACTTAAGCAAGGTTCATTGCATAAAGCACAATTACAGTTTATTGATTTGCCATGGTCTGCGCAGGTTAATATTGATGAGACTGATGAAGGGCAAAGCCAAAGCTTGCAAAAAGAGCGTTATTTAGCGCACAGCTTGTTTATTGCGCAATTAGCCAAAAAGAGTGGTTGCCGTGACCATGATGAGCTTTGGGAGCAACTATTTGAATTACGCACGTTTGAACAGCTCGCTGATTGGTCAGCATTTTTTAAAGATGCTTTCACTTGGTGTGGGTTAGCACGTTTAGATTATGAGCCTGAAGTCCTTGAGTCAGAAGGCTCAACACAGCGTGAAGCCCATATGCAGGGGCATATTCAAACCATTAAAGCACAACAACCTAACGCCAAAATTGTTGTCGTGACAGGCGGCTTCCATACCCTAGCGTTAATTGAAGGTTTATCTGAACGCATTTCGGCAAAATTTGCATTAACAGCGACAGCGCAAAAACAGTTTGTAAAACAACAAAAAACGGCTGAAAACGATAACGCATGGCTGATCCGCTACAGTGACGATAAGCTGGATGCATTAAACGGTTATGCATCAGGCATGCCATCCCCCGCGTTTTACCAAAAGGTATGGGAAACGCTATTGCAGCAACGCCAAGACTATGAAAATGGCGAAGTTCGCCCGACTCAAGCATATCGAAATGAATTGGGGATCGCGTACCTGTCAAAAGTGGCAATAATTTTGCGCGAAAAGCAATTTGATGCAGCTCCGGGTTTTTTATCGGTAAAACTGGCTGCGGAACAAAGCATTCGCTTAGCGGCTTTTCGTGGGCATGTCGGTACAGGGCGCTATGATTTACTGGATGGGCTACAAAGTGCATTTATCAAAGGCAGCTTGGATGAGAGCCAAGATGAACTTTGGCATGAAATTAAAACCTGTTTTTCAGGTTTTCGCCTAGGCCAAATCCCCAAAGGCACAACAACGCCGCCGTTGGTGGCACAAACCTATGAGATGGCGAAAGCGTTTCGCTTTAAACTCGATGACACATTAAGCAAAATCAGTCGGTTAGATGTTTATCGTAATAAGCAGCACCGTGTACGCAGTCGTTTCCTACATTTATTGGCTTTTTTAGATATCCATTTTGCAAAACACCTTTCTGGCCCCAATTTCATGTCAGGAAACCAAATGGATGTGCTATTTGAAGAGTGGCAATATGCGTGGACGCCAAATGTGGAAGGTGAACTGATCGCGTTATCTGAAAAAGGCACTCAGCTTAAAGGAATAGCACTAAACCGTTTATTTGAAATGGAAAAAAACCTTGAGCAACAAGGTGTCAGCCGTTCAAGCCAAAGTGCAGTGACATTGCTAATGCAAGCTGCGCTTATTGGCTTACACCAACGTATTCCTGCTTTATTTTCATTACTCGACAACTATATTCAACAAGACGCTAAATTCGAATCGTTAGTTGCTTGTGGCCATAAGTTAGTGCATTTATGGCGTAGTCGACAATTCTTTGATATCGAAGAAAACTTTGCGATTGAAGTCCGTTTGGATACCTTATTGCAACAAGTTTTTTATTGCTTTGAACAAATTACGCAGGGGGATGAACAGCAACAAGAAATGCATTTTAATGCGCTGCTTTCATGCCGTGAATTAATCACCTTTATGCCTGAAATTAATAAAACTCATGATTACTCGAACGATTTTTATCACCAGTTGGCGCGTTGTGAAGGCAAACTAAACCATGTTCCTTTATTAAAAGGGGCTGTGGATGCGTTATGTTATTTAGGCGGTAAAACCGATGAAAATACCTTAGTCAACGAGATCCAAAAGGCGTTTAGTGCAGGAAGTGACCCTGAAATTGCCATTGGCTATTTTATTGGCGTAATGCGAGCGGCACCTGAGTTAATTTTACGCATTCCGCTCTTAATCGAATTACTGAATGATTTGCTCAGTGAATGGGATGAGCGCCGATTTATTCAAGTATTGCCTGATTTGCGCTTCGCATTTAGCCAATTGACGCCAAAGCAAAATGCGCAAATGGCACAGTATGTCGCGCAAAACTTATCAATAGAAGCCCAAGATTTAACGCTGCACCAAACTGAGTTTAATGAGAAGCAAATGCTGCAAGCGCTGCAATTAGAACAACGGCTACAAAACCAACTTGGAGAGCTTGGCCTACAAAGCTGGTTCACCCACGCGTCGGAGGCGAAATAACCATGAGTAAAAAAGAGACGCCATTGACGCCAGAACAGTTACAACTTGCGAAACGTTGGCGCTTGGTGTTAGGCCAATATGCCGATAACGCACTGGGGCAAGCCGCTTTCAGCGCAGAAGAGCTAAAAATTGAACGCTCACTGGATTTTTTATATCGCCGTGAATACCAACGGCGTGGATTACGGCAAGAAAGCGGCCGTCATGGCTCGTTGGATGCCTCGCAACTTACCGCGGTTAATTGGTTAAACCAAGCACGAAAGTTGTTTCCGAACAGTACGTTTGAACGCATGCAATCACAGGCGTTAGAACGTTATGAAATCAGTAGCTTGCTTAAAAACCCCGATGCATTGAATGCCATGGAACCCACGAAAGCCTTAGCAAAAACGTTAATGAGCTTACGGGGAAAAATGAACGAAGATACGCGTGATGCAGTGAAAAATATTATTCGCAAAGTGGTGGATGATATCCTCAGCCAAATGCGCAATCAATTCCGCCAAGCACTAACAGGGCGCAAAAACCGTTTTCGTCGTTCGTTAATACCGAATAGCCGTAATTTCGATTGGCGGGCAACCATTGCAGCAAATTTGAAAAACTATGATGTGCAACATCAACGGTTAGTCATTAAAACCCCGTATTTCAACTCACGCCAGCAGCAGCATTTACCGTGGGATGTGATTTTGTGTGTTGACCAAAGTGGCTCAATGGCAAGTTCAATCATGTATGCAGCGGTCTGCGCCAGTATTCTAGCGGCATTGCCAACGGTTCGGGTTTCATTAGTGGTTTTTGATACACAAGTGGTTGATTTGAGCCATTTAGCCCATGACCCTGTTGAGGTTCTAATGACGGTGCAATTAGGCGGTGGAACCGATATTGCAAAAGCGATGCAGTACTGCGAGAGCTTAATTCGTAACCCTAAACGTACGGTGATCAGCTTGATCAGTGACTTTGAAGAAGGCGGTGCGTTAAATCATCTGCTTAACTGCACACAGCGCCTGCACAGTCAGCAAGTGAAACTTTTAGGCTTAGCCGCATTAGATGATGATGCATTACCTGTTTATGACCCTGAAATTGCCCAAAAATTGGCAGATAGAGGTATGCATGTCGCAGCTTTGACACCAGAGCACTTTGCCGAGTGGCTGGCGGAGGTGATGCAATGAGTTGGCAAGCAATTTACTACCAATATGACGACGAAGCATTGGCCGTATTTGCCAATGTCGGGTTATTGCGCCGGGCACGTAAAGATATAGAAAATCAAAAAGTTAGCCCTATAGATCTTGCAGTGGGGCAATTTGATAGTGATGGGCAAACTGTACGGTTAGATGCGCAAGGTGTGCAAAAAGCAACCTGTAATTGCAGCGCATCAGGCTGTTGTAAGCATATTTTGGCCGCTGTACTTTGGGTTCAGAATAATGCGGCGAATGAAAGCACTCAGGAAATTGGCAGCGAAACTGAGCTTAGTGACCCAGAGCCGCTACTGCCTGAATTGCTCGCATTAGAACCGATGTCAGTCATTAAACTTGCCTCGAAACCCGATTGCCGCTTAGCTATCCGCTTGTTAGATGAGTGGCAAGGGCGTGAGCTGACTTTTGATGACCAATGCAACCAGTTAAGAATGACACTAGCCGAATATGATGAGCCAATTATTTACCTGAAAGGTAGTGGTTTTCAAGGGATGATCTCCTCGGTACCTGAAAAACAGAAAAAAGCCGTTCACCTTGCGGTGATTGCTAAACTGTTGATGCAAAATGGTGTGGTTTGGCAATGGCCTGATGATTTAGCCCCTGCGCCTGATATTGCACTGTTATTAACTGATGATGATAAAACCGTTATCGCCACCATCGGGCAATTTATCCAAGATTTGTTGCGCCAAGGTTTGTCGCACATTAGCCAAAGTAGCGCCACGCAATTGCATTTGTTGAATATGTCGGCGAAAGCGGAAGGTTTACCTCGGTTAGCTAATTATTTGAAAAGGCTTAGTCAACAAGTGAAATTGCTCGCTGATAAGCACTTTACCATGGATGAAGGGCAAGTTTTGCGGCTAATCGCCGAAATTTCCGCCTATCTACAGCAACTTTTAACGGCAGATGAAGCACAGCTTGCGATGCTTAAAGGTTTACAGCGTCGGCAATATACCGACCAATCGTCAGTGCTTGATTTAACACCGATTGATGCGAATTGGTGGCAAGCGCAAAGTGGTGCAATTGGCGCAACATTTAGTTTTTGGGATAACCAAGAGAAAAAAATTATTCAATGTACGCAAGGGCGCGCAAACCGACTTGACCCGATGTTTGGTCGACAAAACGTTTGGCAAACGTTATCCATTTGGAAGCAAACGGCTGATAATTTGATGCGAACACCGTTTAAATTACATGATCCACGGCTTTCGGATGAAGGTAAATTATCGGCCAGTGGCGACAGTTTTGCTGTAAAAAATAGCCAAAAACTGTTAGCGAATGAGGATTACCAAACCCTTCAAGGGGAATTGGGCTTTACGCATTGGCAAGAGGCTAGCGAGTTCCTTTCGAGTTTATCCAACGAAAATGTTTATCAACCGGTTATTTTGCATATTGCTGATTACGAACAGTTGTATTGGGATGAAGCAGAACAGTGCATTTTATGGGCGGTATCCGATAGCGAAAAAAATAGGGCGTTTTTGCGGTTAAACTGGGAAGGGAATGAAAACCATAAAATCGATGAATTACGTTTTATCACCAAAGAAAAGTGGCCTATTGCCGCGGTGAGTGTTTTGATCAATCACACTTCGAACGGTATTCAACTGGTGCCAAAAACCGTGTGGCTGAAGAAAGAACAAGATATTGAGCTGTTTTACCTTGATTTTGAATCCATTCCCCGTAAAAAACAGCGTTCAGGTTTTTTCAATAAGATCATGGAATACATGGAGAAAAAACAGCAAAAGCGCAATACATTTGCGCCAGAAATAACACTCGCAAGCCAATTGGTTCGCCCAATTTTATCCGTACTGGAAACCCAAGCCTGCACGGGAAGGCAGCAGCTTTCATCGTCTCAACACGCTGAAATTAATTATGTTATACGTGTTTTGGAGGATTTGGGAACAATATGGTTAGCCAATCAGGTCAAATTGTTAACTGCTTCAGGGGAGATCCCCTCCGAAAACGTATTACGATTAGTCTACCTATGCGATAAATTTGAGCGCTTGCAAATGCCGTTACCGTTTCAATTTACACAATAGTACTTAAGATTCAAACGTCCCAAGAAATGTCCGTAATAGTTGGTTGAGCGCCTGTCGCTCTTCCAACGTCAACTTGGCGACTAACCGTGCTTGGTTTTTTGTATGGGCTTCAATGACTTGATTAATTAAGGTTAGCCCATCATTAGTCAGTGAAACTAAAAAACCTCGACCATCATCGGGGTTAGTGTGGCGGGAGACTAACCCCGCTTTTTCCAGTTGATCAATGCGGTTTGTCATAGTCCCCGAGGTTACCATTAGCGTAGCAAGCATATCCCCAGGGCTCAGGGTATAAGGTTTACCTGAGCGCCGTAAAGTGGCCAGCACATCAAAACTTGACCGATTAAGGCCAAATTCAGCGAAGACTTTTTCCATTTCACGAGTGAGATGATAGGCAACATTGCCTAGCCGACCAATTAACCCCATTGGGCTAATATCGAGATCTGGGCGCTCACGCTCCCATTGTTGAGTGATTTTATCAATTCTATCCATAGGCAAATAATGGGCTTTATTTATCTTGACGTCAAGGTAAATAAAAACTATCTTGACCTCAAGATAAAAATTGAGAGTCATACTATGAATCGTTATGTTGTTTTATGTTTCACTGCATTAGCCCCCATTGTGTGGGGAAGTACCTACTTGGTGACGACTGAAATGCTGCCCTCGGGCCTTCCTTTAACATTGGCTGTTTTACGCGCTTTACCTGCGGGATTATTGCTGATACAGCTTTTACGCCAGTTACCTTCAGGAATTTGGTGGTTACGAGTTGCTATCTTAGGGGCGTTGAACTTTTCACTGTTTTGGTGGTTATTGTTTATTGCGGCTTACCGTCTACCTGGTGGTGTTGCCGCAACGGTGGGGGCTGTACAGCCTTTGATTGTACTATTCTTAAGTCGTTGGTTATTGAACAACCGATTATCCAGTGTTTCAGTAATCGCTTCACTAAGTGGAATTGTTGGTGTGGCAATTTTACTGTTAACCCCCACGGCTGCACTTGACTGGGTGGGGGTGATGGCTGGGTTGGCAGGGGCATTTTCAATGGCCGCGGGCACCGTGTTAAGCCGTCGTTGGCAGCCACCCGTTAGTGCATTGACCTTTACATCGTGGCAATTAACCGCAGGCGGCTTGATTTTACTCCCATTTGCATTCATTTTTGAGCCAGCATTGCCCGCGTTAACATCCGTGAATATTATCGGGCTCAGCTATTTAACCTTAATTGGTGGGGCATTAACCTATGCACTATGGTTCCGTGGGTTGGCGTTGTTAGGGCCGAGCTCAGTGGCATCGTTAGGTTTTCTTAGCCCTGTCAGTGCTGTGGTTTTAGGGTGGTTTTACCTTAATCAACAGCTGAGTACCTTACAATTTATTGGCATGATAGTGATTTTAGGCAGTGTTTGGATGAGCCAACGCGCAGAAGCACGCAAAGCACGGTGACGTGACGCTTAACGGCGTATTATGAGTGGCTACGGTTAAATTAATGAGATAATCGAATATGTTATTTTCTGATGATGAAAACACCATTGAGATAGCACCAGATGCTTTCTTGCTAAAAGGCTTTTTACTGGGCAATAGCCAGGTGTTATTACAATCATTAAATGACATTATTTCGCTATCCCCATTGAGAAATATGGAAACCCCAGGAGGGCACCGCATGTCAGTTGCGATGAGCAATTGCGGTGATTGGGGGTGGGTGACTGATAAAACAGGGTATCGCTATGCAGATAGTGACCCTGTCACTAATAAGCCTTGGCAGCCTATGCCAAGAGCCTTTCGCCAATTAGCCCAAGAGGCGGCAGAAAGAGCGGGTTTTCTGGGGTTTGAACCAGATGCCTGTTTGATTAACCGTTATGCTGTAGGGACTAAGCTGTCACTTCACCAAGATAAAGATGAAGCGGATTTTTCACAACCAATTGTTTCGTTTTCATTAGGGTTGCCCTGCCTATTTGATTTTGGTGGAACTACACGAGAAGCGCCTAAAATAGCGCTGACACTGGAACATGGGGATGTACTGGTTTGGGGTGGAAAATCCCGTTTAAATTACCATGGTGTTCGAACCATAAAGGCGGGGGAACACCCATTACTGGGGCCATACCGTTTTAATCTCACATTTCGTCGCTCGCAAAAATAACGGTTTATAAGCGTTGGTTTTGTTTACAAATTTCGTTGGTAGCTGTTATTTTTGTGTACCTATAAAATTGTATCAGAGAACGATAAAAAAGATCGTTGAATAATAAATTAGTTGTCTCTATAACTATTAGCTAATTATTTACATAACAGGGTATTGGTGGTGAATTAATGTATAGCTTTACAAATGATTATAACGAAATTGCGCATCCTAATGTGATGGATGCATTGAACAACTTAGCAGGGAAACGTTTTACAGGTTATGGTACAGACGGCCTGTGCAAGCAAGTTGCTGAGCAAGTTAAACACCGTATTGGTCAGCCTAATGCGGATATCCATTTCTTTAACGGCGGAACGATCACCAATTTAACGACGATTTCCCATATTTTACGTCCACACCAAGCGGTGATCTCCGTTATTGGTGGCCATATTGATGTTCACGAAACAGGGGCGATTGAAGCATCTGGGCATAAAGTTATCACAGTAGAGTCTGCCTCAGGGAAACTGACTCCGGCGCATATTGAAAAAGTATTGTCTGAGCATCCTGATGAGCATTCAGTTCAGCCAAAAGTCGTTTATATCAGTAACTCTACTGAAATCGGTACGGTGTATCGCAAAGAGGAGCTGGTTGCTCTGCGTAAAATTTGTGACGAAAATGGTTTGTTCCTATTTATGGATGGTGCACGTCTTGCATCAGGTTTGATGTCCTCCGTCAGTGATTTAACCATTGAAGATATTGCACAACTCACGGATGTTTTCTATATCGGTGGGACAAAAATTGGGGCATTGACTGGGGAAATTTTAGTGATTTTAAACCCCGCGATAAAATCTGATTTTCGTTATAGCATTAAGCAAAAAGGCGGGTTACAAGCTAAAGGCTGGTTATTAGCTGCGCAGTTTGAAGCACTCTTTAATGATGATCTTTATTTCCAGTTAGGTCAGCAAATTAACGATGCCGCAAGTGAACTTGCCGATTTCTTTAGCGAAAAAGGATTCGACTTTTTAGCGCCTGTGGAATCAAACCAAGTTTTTGTGATTTTACCTAATTCACTCAGTGACAAAGTCTTGGCTCACTATGTCGTCAGTAAAGTTTGCGAGCCAACGGCAGACACAACTTGCCTACGTTTTTGTACATCTTGGTCAACAACAGCACAAGATATTGAAAAATTGAAACACACTTTCAATTCGCTCATCTAGTTCGCCTAAAATGTATTGCCCGCATGAATTTGTGGGCAAATCTTTCCGATTTCTCGTATATCCCTTTTACAAATAAAACGGCACTATCCTGATATCTATTTAACTGAGTTGGTCGCGAGTATGCCTTGGACGTTTTCCCATCCTGCGGTGGTTTTCCCCATTAAACAGGCCAAATATTTTCGTTGGTTAAGTTTGCCTGCACTTATTTTAGGTAGCTTGAGCCCAGATTTATTTTATTCGCTGACTTGGTACAACGCCGCATCAGTGGCGCATGAATATATTGGATGGTTCTATACAGGGCTTCCATTATGCATATTGGTTTATTGGTTAACGCAAAAAATGGTACCCGCATTGAATTGTATGAGCCCTTTTACTATTCACACAATGAATGTGCCATCTGCCCGACAAACGTTAATTATCTTTATTTCCCTGTATATCGGGGCATTAACACATATTATGTGGGATAGTTTTACACATGAATCAGGGGCATTTGTACGGGAAATTTCATTTTTGCAAATGAAACTGTTTGCGATGTCTGATAGCCAAGAAATTGCGTTTTATAAACTGTTACAACACCTTGGGTCTGCGGGTGGCTTCGCCTATCTTTGCTATAAATACTTTCAGTTTCATCGTTTTCAACCAATTGAAATTAAAAACAAAAACAATAAAAAGCTAAAGCGATTGATTATTCTTGGTGGGCTTGCATGCGTATCAACGTTGCCTTTAGCTTATTGGCTAACGCCGAAAATAAATGGTTTTAATTTCAATCGGTTCGTTTATTTAGAGTTAACACTAACAGTGCCTGTTTTTTTGCTAATTGTATTGATACTTGGATGGCGGCTTTATGTGAAAGATAAGCCGCTCATGGTCAATAGCGATTAGTTTTCCAGTAGTCCATTAAGAATTTTATCAATAGCCTGAATACTTTGATGTAGTCGTTCTTGGCTATTGGCCTGAGAAATCCAATAGGCGGATTCAGCAAGCCCGCCATTGATTAAAAAGGCAAGGGCGCGAGTATTAACATTGCCAATGATTTTCTTGCTCATTAATTCCTGTAGCAGGATGTCGACTTGTTCAGTGCATTTAAGGTTTGATTTTGCAAGATCTTCAGCCACAACAGATTTGGCATCGCGTAAGATAATTTGTTGATAATCAGACTCTAGCGCCATTTCTAAATAGGCATGGCAGCGCAGGCGGAAGTTATTCCACAGATCAGTAGAATTGGCAGAGATTTTTTGCAACCGCCCATTCATTTCGTTATCAATTTCTTCGACAACGGCCGTAAATAAACCTTTTTTATCACCAAAATGGTGATAAAGAGCGCCTCGCGTTAAATCAACACTCGCCGCAATTTCATCCATGGAAGCTGCTGTAAAACCCAAACGGCTAAAGTGTTCCCGTGCTGTGGTTAATAAAAGCTCACGGGTTTCTTCCATTTGAGCTTGTGTTCTTCTTGCCATAAAACCTCTTACAAACACTGAGTTTTGTTATTTACATTCACTGTGTATGATTATATCATCTTTATACATACCCAGTGTATGTATAATAAATTTATCATATGGAGCTTACATGCTAAGTCGCTATCAAGAGCTTTTCCAAGCTAAAGGAAGCCAGCGCTTTGTTATTGCAGGATTGCTTGCTCGCCTAGCGTTACCGATGATGGGCATCGGTATTATCACTATGCTGGCACAATTAAGGGGGAGTTATACTTTGGCGGGGCTTGTTTCAGCCACGTTTGTGCTTACCTATGCATTGCTGTCACCGCAAATTTCCCGATTAGTTGATAAATTGGGACAGTATCGGGTGTTACCTGTAGTTACGCTTATCAGCTTATTGGGTGTTGTGTTGCTCGTCGCTACAACGTGGCTGGTATTACCTGACGCTGGGTTATTTATTGGTGCGTTTTTAGCAGGCGCGATGCCTAGTATGTCCGCCATGATTAGGGCAAGATGGACGGCATTGTATAAAGGACAGCCCATTTTACAAACGGCCTATTCACTTGAAACTGTTTTTGATGATGCAACGTTTATTGCAGGGCCACCGCTGTCAGTTGGATTGACGGTTGCCTTGTTTCCGCAAGCAGGTTTATTGGCTGCCGCTGTTTTGCTGCTGGTGGGGGTGATGTTTCTTGTACAGCAACGTAGCACTGAGCCGAGCGTGGCTTCTCGTGAAATGTTGTTGCCGAAGCAAAAACCAATTTTATCAATGATCAGTTTGCAGCTGTTGATTGTATTAATGATTGCACTGGGGGTTATTGTGGGCTCTGTGGATATATTAAGTGTCACGCTCGCACAATTACAGCAACAACCCGCAGCGGCAAGCTTAGTTTTATCCGCTTATGCGATAGGTTCTTGTGCTATGGGCTTGGTTTTTGGGGCGCTCAATTTAAAGGTACCATTACCACGCTTATTATTTATTAGTGGGGTCATGACCTTTTTATCTATCGTGCCAATGTGGTGGGTAAGCGGCGTTTATTCCCTCGCAATTGTGGTGTTTATTTCAGGGTTATTCTTTGCACCAACCATGATTATTGCGATGTCATTAGTGGAAAATATCGTTCCACAAAATCGGTTAACAGAAGGGATGACGTGGTTACTCGCAGGGTTAAATATTGGTGTGGCTATAGGCGCCATGATGACGGGGAAAATGGTTGATACTTATGGACTAAATGCGGGTTTTCTCGTGGCAATAGTCGGGGGTACCATGGTATTACTATCCACGACATTAAGTTATGTACAACTAAATGCGCTGCAAAAAATGACAAAAACGTGCGAAAATAGCTGCCCATAGTTTGGAAAATAAAAGAAGTACAAATAAAGAATAAGAGGTTATTAAATGCAACCCCCCGTATTTAGACAAGCGACATTAAATGATGTTGATACATGTTTTGCCATTGAAATAGAGTCATATGAAGGGGATGAGGCAGCGACCAAAGAAAAAATTGCCACGCGAATAGCGCAGTATCCACAAGGTTTTTTGTGCATGGAGGCCGCGGGTGAAATCGTCGGCTTCATTAATGCTGGCTGCGCGTGGGACGTGGTGATGTCCGATGAAGAATTCAAAGAGCTGATTGGCCATGACCCACAAGCACCAAATGTGGTTATTATGTCGGTTGTGGTTCACCCAGCCCATCAAGGAAAAGGCTATTCATCGTTGTTAATGAAAGAGTTTATTGCATTAATGCGAAAAAATAACAAAGAAACCATTCATCTAATGTGCAAAGAACACCACGTTGATTTGTATAAACATTTTGGTTACCAATATGTCAAACCCTCTGAGTCAGATCACGGTGGAATGACATGGCATGAAATGGTTATGGTGCTTTAGAACATCGAATGATGACCAAGTTTATTTCAGATTAATTGCTAATATTATCAGTAATAAGCTTGGTCGATGTAATGTTTAATTAAACCCCGCTAAAATCACATCGGTACTTTTTCTTGCTGTGATCGTGTTATGATACGTCCATAATATACCGCTAAGTTTTGGATAAAATAATGGAAATATGGGTTGATGCGGATGCGTGTCCTAAAGTGATCAAAGAAGTTTTATATCGCGCAGCTGACAGAGAAAATGTGCAAATTACATTTGTTGCCAACCAACGCTTGTCGGTTCCGCCATCTCGTTTTTTAAAAACCTTACAAGTTCCCGCGGGCTTTGATGTCGCAGATAATGAAATTGTTCTTCGTGCGCAAAAAGGGGATTTAGTGATCACCGCAGATATTCCTCTTGCCGCAGAAGTGATGGAAAAGGGCGCGTCAGCATTGAACCCTAGAGGTGAACGATACAGTGATGCAACTATTCGTGAGCGTCTGAATATTCGTGATTTTATGGATACGATGCGGGCGAGTGGTGTGCAAACTGGTGGCCCTGCAAGTTTAAACCAACGGGATCGCCAGCAATTTGCAAATGAATTAGATAAATGGTTATTACAACGAAAAAAAGTGTTAAGCCAATAATACGATTTGTCGAATAATTGCCCTAATTTTGTGCAGTAAATCTGTATTTTGAAATAGAGTTGATAATAATTTCGTGCCTATAATGGAAAACCCTAAATTTTCGAAGACAAAATTATGGATCCGTTACATAGCATTATTATCACTCTATTTTTATTTGTACTGACTTTTTTTAATCCTGGCGCCAATTTATTTATTGTTGTTCAAACCACGCTTAGTTCAGGGAAAAAGGCGGGGCTGACCTGTGGTTATGGTGTCGTTTTAGGTAATGCCATCTATTCAGGACTTGGGCTATTTGGGCTTGTGACCTTAATGTCAGAGTTTGGTGCGTTGTTTTCGTTAATTAAAATACTAGGCGGATTGTATTTGCTGTATTACGCGATTAGCGTTTTTAAAAATAAAACCCAACTAAATTTATCTACTGAAAATATTACGGAACATTTCCCGAAAGGTGTGTATTTTCGCCGTGGTTTGATTTCCGATCTTTCGAACCCACAAACTGTGCTGTTCTTCATGAGTATTTTCTCAACGACCATTTCCCCCTCAACGCCATTATGGACAAAACTGGTGATTTGGCTTGGGATCGTCTTGGCTTCATTGATATGGCGAATTATTCTCTGCCAAACATTCTCTCTTTCATCGGTCAGACGGAGCTATTCGCGCATCCATAAAGTGGTGGGGAAAGTGGTCGGGTTGATTTTGGGGACATTGGCGACAAGGCTTATCTACCAAGGCGTTACTGAGCTAGTGATTAAAAAATAAGAGCGTTAGGCTTCATTTGACTTCACCTTATTATTGTAATTACAATAGTTGCAATTGCAATAACAAAAAGGAGCGCTAATGTTCACCCAAACAATGAAAATGCCAGCTGCAACGGCACAAACTCAAGCCGCCGCTAATGTGTGTTTACAACATATCAATCAGGTTGCTCATGACAGCGCTAATCTGCCAAGCTCTCCGGCAAGTTTGCTTCATAAAGTGTTTAAACATAATAACGCTTCGATTTGGGTTATTAATCAAAATGGCGCTGCTGGTCAGCAAGAAACAGCGTGGCCAATTTGGTTTAATAGCCAAGAAACCTATGAAAAACCCTTATTTTATTTTGTGAATACTCCCTTAATTGAGCAGTTAAGCGCACTAGAGACAGAAACAAACCATAAAGGGATTTTTCTTAACTGTATCGATACGAGTGAAAGCTATTTACCTAAAGGGGTCTATCCGTGGTTTCCATTAAAGCTTACGTCGATGGAAAATTGGCTAGCTTATGATATCGCGAATGCGCAAGAAGCCGCGGCTATCGCCCAACAAGCATTGACACATTTGTATGTAAATGGCGATAAGTCATTGGTGTATATGGCATTACACAGTGTTAATCAAACAACGGAGCCTTTATCTGAAGACGCAGCCATAGCGGCTTTTAAAGGTATGTACCGGTTATCGCGCAGTGCGCCAAAAATTGATATTCAATTGTGTGGGGCAGGAAAATCACTCGAAAGGATTAAACAAGCTGCCCAATTATTGAAAACACAATGGGGCGTTGAGTCTGAAGTGTGGAGTTGCCCAAGTTATACGCGACTCGCGTCTGATGCAAAGCAGCAGTTTGCGTCTTCTCACCTTAAACACTGTTTAGGGAATACCAAGGTGCCTGTCATTGCGGTAACGGATTACTCTCACCATATCGCTAAGCAAATAAAACCATTCATACCTCGAGGATTTATGGCATTAGGTTCTGATTCTATTGATAAAAACGGGATTATTTACCCATCAGTAAATTGGATTACCTTGTGTGCATTGAAGCAACTTTATGAGGAAAATCAGCTCTCTGTCGCTATCTATGAAGAGGCGATCGAAAAGCTAACCCACTAGGATGTGACGGTATCGTCAGTGGTACCGCCACATTTTGTTTAGTCTTTTGCGCTCAATGCGGTTTTATCAAGAGCGTTGGCAAAATTATTGATTTCAGCTTCACTAAATTGACTGAGAAAATGTGTTTTAACGACTTCTCGGTAGATTTCCCACATTTGTTTGCGAAGCTGTTTGCCTTTTTCCGTGATTGTGGCAAAAGATGCTCTTCTGTCATCGTCTGAACGAGAGCGAATGACGAGTTCTTCCTTTTCTAAGCGGTCAATTAAACGCGTTAAATTATAGCGTTCAATCACCACGACATCCGCTAATTCATGCATTCGCCGCGTTCCGTTTTCGCCGCTTTCCAACCCCCATAAAACATCATACCACGCATAAATAGGCAATTTTGCTTCGGAAAGTTTAGTTTCGATTTTTCTGATGATGATCCGATGTGCGCGGACAAAGGAAAACCACAAATCCGCTTGTTTAGTTTTCATATGGCCTTTCTTGATTAAAGGGAGTTAGTTGCAATTGCAATTATAAAAGGATAAAGTCTTTTTTACCATTATTGCATATGCAACTATACCGTTAGGTATAATAGTAATCGCAACTATAGCAATTGCAATTCAAGGTCAATAATCCGGTTTGAGACGTAAACCTGCCCTGACGGGAAAGTAGATTTGGGAGAAAATATGAACCACACAACAATAGAAAAAGATGTCGATCCTCAGGAAACCGCGGAATGGCTTGAGTCTTATGAAGGCGTTACCGAAGTTGATGGCCGTGAGCGCGCACATTTTTTACTTAACAAAATGGCGCAAGCGGATCAACGAAAATACGGTGATTTTCAAAGCATTGTGACCACGCCGTATATCAATAGTATTCCCGTCCATAACCAACCTGAATATCCAGGTAATTTGGCAACGGAAGGGCGGTTAAACGCGTATATTCGTTGGAATGCGATGGCGATGGTACTCCGCGCGGGGAAACACTCTAATGTGGGGGGGCATATTGCAACTTACCAATCCGCGGCAGTGTTATACGACATTGGTTTTACACATTTTTTTAGGGGGAGAACCGATGATTTTGCCGGGGACATGGTGTATATCCAAGGGCACTCTGCACCGGGAATTTATGGCCGTGCCTATTTAGAGGGGCGAATTGACGAAGAACAGCTCGATAATTTCCGCCGTGAATCTGTCCGCCGTGGCTTATCATCTTATCCTCACCCGCGCTTAATGCCTGATTTTTGGCAGTACCCGACAGTATCGATGGGGCTTGGGCCATTAACTGCGGCGTATCAAGCGCGCTACATGCGCTACCTTGAGTATCGTAACCTCAAACCTCATCAAGGCCGTAAAGTTTGGGCATTCCTTGGTGATGGGGAAATGGATCAGCCTGAATCACTAGCGGCAATCTCCTTAGGTGGGCGAGAAAAACTGGATAACTTAGTGTTTGTCGTAAATTGTAATCTACAAAGACTCGATGGCCCAGTACGTGGCAATAGTAAAATTATTCAAGAGCTTGAGTCGGTATTTAAAGCGGCTGGTTGGAACGTTATTAAGGTCATTTGGGGAAGTGCTTGGGACAAATTACTGGAAAAAGATACCTCGGGCTTATTGATGCAGCGAATGATGGAGTGCGTTGATGGTGATTACCAAACCTTCAAATCGCAAAGCGGCGCGTATGTTCGCGAACATTTCTTTGGCAAATACCCTGAGCTGCTCGCGCTTGTGGCGGATATGAGTGACGACGACATTTGGAATTTACACCGTGGGGGACACGACCCAGAAAAAGTTTACGCTGCCTATCATCAAGCGGTAAATACCAAAGGCAAGCCATCTGTTATTTTAGCCAAAACAGTAAAAGGTTTCGGGATGGGAGAGGCGGGTGAAGGGCAAAACATTAATCACCAATTGAAAAAGATGAGCCAAGATGCGGTTCGCGCCTTTCGTGACAAACTCAATTTGCCTGTGGCAGATGAGCAATTAGACGAAATTCCGTATCTCAAACCTGAAGTTGATAGCCCAGAAGCCCTGTATATTAAGAGCACGCGTCAAGTGCTGGGAGGGTATATTCCAGCACGTTTTGGCCAAACAAGCCCTGTGGCTATTCCGCCATTAGCCAGTTTTGCCAATTTATTCAAAGGCAGTGGGGAGCGTAATATGTCCACCACGATGGCATTTGTGAACATTTTAAATGTGTTACTCAAAGATGCCGAAGTTGGCAAGCTGGTGGTACCAATTGTACCTGATGAATCAAGAACCTTTGGAATGGAAGGGTTGTTCCGTCAAATAGGCATTCACTCCTATTTAGGCCAGCTTTATACTCCACAAGATGCAGGGCAATTAAGCTACTATAAAGAGGCAAAAGACGGGCAAATTCTGCAAGAGGGGATCAACGAATCAGGGGCCATTTCTACATGGATAGCTGCGGGTACGGCATACAGTAACCATGATGTGCCAACGATCCCTTTCTATATTTTCTATTCTATGTTTGGTTTGCAGCGCGTAGGTGACCTTGCTTGGGCTGCGGCAGATGCGCGCACCAAAGGCTTTTTGCTGGGGGCAACGTCAGGGCGTACCACCTTAATGGGTGAAGGCTTACAGCATGACGATGGTCACAGCCATGTTTTATCTTCCGTGATCCCAAGTTGTGTCTCTTATGACCCAGCGTATGCTTATGAGTTAGCAGTAATTATCCAAAACGGTATGCAACGCATGTTCGTTGATAATGAAGATATTTACTATTACATCACGCTACTCAATGAGGGCTACCCGCAACCCGCCATGCCAGAAGGGGTCGAGGATGGTATTCTAAAAGGGGCGTATTTATTTAAATCCTACGATAATGCCCCTGAGAATTCCCCGCGTGTTCAGTTGATGTCTAGTGGCTCGATTATGCGTGAAACCCTTGCAGCAGCGGAGCTCTTAGCGACTGACTTTGGGGTGAATAGCGATATTTGGAGTGCAACCAGCTTAAACGAATTACGGCGTGAAGCGATGAAAGTAGAGCGTTGGAATATGCTACACCCTGAAGATGAGCCTAAAAAACCGTATGTGGAACAAATGATTGAGCCATACAAAGGGCCATTGGTGGTTGCAACGGACTATATGAAAATCGTAGGTGACCAAATTAAACCCTATGTATCAGATAGAAAATTTATCTCATTAGGTACGGATGGATTTGGGCGTTCAGACACTCGAGAGGCACTGCGCGAGTTCTTTGAGGTCAACCGTCACTTTATTGTGGTGGCTGCGCTGAAATTATTAGCGGATGAAGGTCTGATTGCTCGTTCAGAAGTTAACCGAGCGCTACAACTTTATGAGATAAATGTGGATAAACCTGCACCTGATTCGATAAAGTAGCCTTATCAGTGATTTTTATCTTATCGTGAAAAAGCAAAAAGAGGCCTAAGCCTCTTTTTGCTAACTCTGGAGTATGTACCCATTTTCTATGGCAACGTGGTATTCCGCCAATGCAGCCGCTTCTTTCGGTTCATGAGTAACTAATAAAATAGTGACGCCATCTTGTTTTAATTGATTCACTTGCGACCAAAGTTGCTCCCTTGTTTGCCAATCTAAGCTAGAAAACGGTTCATCCAATAAGAGCAAAGATGGCGATGAAATCATCGCGCGAGCAAGTGCAACCCGTTGCTGTTCACCTCCTGATATTTCATGGGGGTAACGTTTGGCCAAGTGTGTAATATTCATCTTATCTAACAAAGCGATAATGTGTTGCTTATCTCTGGGTATTTTAGCTGCGTATTGAGCTAAACGGAGATTGTTCATTACGTTTAGCCACGGAAATAAATACAACCGCTGGTTGAGATAACGACAAGGGCGCTGCCAGATGGGCAATTTATTCAATAAATTACCTTGGTAATAAATATCGCCTTGATAACGTTGATAGCCTGCTATGCAATTGAGCAGCGTGGTTTTCCCGCTACCAGAAGGGCCACAAATCGCGGTACAGCACCCCTCTTGAAGTGACAGTGTCACGTCTTTTAAAATCCCTGCGTGAATATTCTCAAGGTTTAGCATGGGTTTTCCGCCTTTTTAAACGGTGAAGCGCGAGCAACAACACAACCGCTAATGCCATTAAAATCAGAGCGCACCCAAGTGCGAGTGAAAAATCCCCGCTGGCAATATTCAAATAAATTGCCATGGGCAAAGTTTCCGTTTTAAAGCGAGTGGCGCCAGCCAACATTAAGGTAGCTCCGAATTCCCCCAAAGCCCGTGAGTAGGCCAATATGCCGCCACTCATTAACCCTTGCCAACACAGGGGGATCTCAACCAAAACTAATGTTTTTGCAGGAGATAGCCCCAAATTTAACCCTGTTCTGACAAAAGCAGGGTCAATGGCGGCAAAAGCCCCTTGTGCAGAACGATACAGCACCGCACTTGCCACATAAGTTTGTGCAATGATCACGCCGAGTGGGGAAAATAACCAACGGCTGAGTTCTGGAAAAATCACGGAAAAAGGCCCTTGGCTACCCAAAAGTAGCAATAAACCTATCCCAATGACTAACGGAGGGGTGACGAGGGGCAAATCAAACAGCGCGTCAACGGCACGTTTGCCGAAAAATTCGCTGCGTGTCATCACCCAAGCCGCAGGAATGGCAATTAAGAATGCGAAAAATAATGACGTCAATGACGTAGCAAGGGACATTAAAATTGCGAAATGGAACTCAGGCTCAGCAATTAATTGCGAAAGTAGTGATGGCGTGAGTTGAAACAGCAACGCCGTCAATGACCCGACAATCAAAAGTAATAAGAGTAATAGGGGCACAAGTGCCCACTTCATGATTGGGTACATATTGAGAATTATTTTTTAGCGGTAACAGGTAAAAAACCGTAGTCTGTAAAGGCTTTGATGCCTTCAGGCGCAGCAAAATACTCAGCAAGTAATTTAGCCTCTTTTGGCGCAGCGCTGGTGCTCAGTACCGCAATGGTGGCGATTTCTTCAGGGCTGCCTTCTGGGGATGGCAACACAAGCAGTTTATCTTGGTTTTTCATCGCATCCGCTCGGCCAATAATTGCCGCATCCACCTCGCCATTGAGCAAATACATGGACAGGTGTTTAATCGTTGCGGCGCGAACAATGACTTTATCGCGTAATTGGTCGCCATAACCGCTGGCATCAAGTAACAGTTCACCACTACGGCCAAGGGCGATAGCCTTCGGGTCGCCCATACCTAAACGTAAATTGCTTTTGGCGAGATCTTCAATACTGGTTATTCCTTGGGCTTTATCTTTTCGTACGGCAACGACAGGGATATGGCGTACGATAGGGTATGCATCCGTTGCTAAAGATTTGGCTTGCAGTTTTTCAACATAATCTTCAGATCCTGGGAAAAACAAATCCCCTTGCTGAGTTAACTCAAAGCGCGTCAAAATTTGCCCCGAACCGCCATATTCAACAGTGACAGTGTTGCCTGTTTCTTTTTCGAATTTTTCGACCACTTTTTCAATCGGTGGGCGCAATCCTGCTCCTGCGTACATGTGTAGCTGAGCAGCCATCGCTTGGGGTAATGTAAAGCAGATAAATAAAGAAGAGAGTAATAGGCGGCGCATGAGTACCTCATTATCGTTATATAAAAAAACATATAATGAGGAATCAGGTTAAGTTACGCAAGGCGCAACTGCGTAAGTTTTGATATTCATTAAGCTATTTGAGAATTTAATGATGAGTTGGCTTATCAGTCGAATGAACTTAAAGCCAAATCTGATTTTTCGGTAATTATTGATTGAGCCACTGCTCAACTTCACCATAAGTGCCTTGAAAAATAATTCGCTCTTGTTTTTGGCTTAATTGATAACGATACATTGGGTCATAATATTCATGCAGTAATGGGCAAAGCCAAGAAAAATGTGATTGGGTTTCGCCCGTCGCTTGTTGGTGAATTAATGCAGTATCTAATAAATGTGTTAATTCAGTGGCGCGTTGAGAGCCTAAACGTTTACGGATAGCAAACAAACCGTGGTGGAGATACTCACTGTAATATTGCCATCCTGTTTCTTCACCATATACATCAATAAAGTCGTGGGTCATTCGGTCAAAATATTCATTTTTTAGTCGTTCAAGGCGTAACTCAAAAGGGTCATCTATAACCGCGATAGCTGCCTTTTCCATTTGTGTACGTAATGTTACAGGGAGGCTATTTGCTCCAATTGCTCGTCCTTCATCTTCAAGTATCCATCGAGTATGGCTTATCGATTTTTTAAGCATTTCGACGGCGAGATGATTTTCAAAAGTGGCTTGTGAAAATTGCGCTTGCAGAGTACGACCAAATGACGACCCACGGTGGTGGGCAATACCTTCTAAATCAATACCGTCAGCTTGGTTATGCACCAGCGTTGTTTTACCATTTCCCGTACATCCACCAATTAAAATAGTAGGCCGTAAGGATAATTCATTAATGGCATCAATAGTTGTTTGACGAAGTGATTTATAACCACCGTTTATGAGTGGGTAATCAATGCCATTCTCTTTAAGCCATGCTTGTACAATATGAGAACGCATACCACCCCGAGCACAACAAATAAAACCATTGGGAAATTGTTGGCAAGCAGCTTGCCATGCGGTGATACGAGCAGCTTTGATTTCACCACTGACTAGTTGATGACCGAGTTCTACGGCTTTATGGGAACCATGTTGCTTATAACAAGTGCCAACTGCGGCGCGTTCTGCATCATTCATTAACGGAAGATTTATCGCCGTGGGCATTGCTCCTTGTTGATACTCAATAGGAGCACGGACGTCAATAATAGGGGTGTCAGAGGCGAGTATCTGGCGAATGTTTTGAGGTGAGGGGGCTAATTCCATAATAGTAAAAATACGCTTATCCAAGTAGCAATGCTCGATATTATACGCCTAATTCCGCATTTTTGCAGCTCTTGCAGAATCGAAAAAGTCCTATTAAGACATAATGAGTGTAGTTTTTCATATTATGGCTTTCGAAATAGTGTTATATTGCAAAAAGGAATTTAAACATGAGTAAGGGGCTGTACAATGAAAATGTTAACTATCCAGGAAATGACAGAAACACAAAAAAATCGAGTACGAACACGATTAGCGCAAGAGCGCAAAAAATTAGAGCGTGAATTAACAAATTCAGAGCAAACGAAAGTAAAAAAAGGAATTATTGCGGAAATCTCTAAAGAAGTTGATAAAGAAGCTCGAAAAATTCGAGCCCAACAGAAAAAAGATAAACTAGTACCGAGTGATGCAACATACAGCTGGTCATCCAGTAATCATAAACGGGGTTATCGTTAAATTAAATGAATTAATAACGCAGTTTATTTAATTGTTCGGGTAATAGTTTATAAAAAAATCGCGTATTTCATTAAACATGAGATACGCGATTTTTTTATATTATATTTTGAATGCTAATATAGTTTACGAATCAAGCCTTGAAACATCACAAATAATTTTTTCCTTTAATGCTTCTATCAGGTATGACGAGAACGACAACGATGTATATCC
Source organism: Providencia sp. (assembly GCF_040396775.1). GTDB lineage: Bacteria > Pseudomonadota > Gammaproteobacteria > Enterobacterales > Enterobacteriaceae > Providencia. The sequence goes on along the minus strand of NZ_JBEBNT010000001.1, from coordinate 312,373 downwards.
TTCATTTTTTATGCTTTCAAAAGCATCTATATATATCATTGGGACTTGTATTAATTTTGCTTTTTTCAAATCAGGCTTCATCACTTTTCCTGTTTTTTGATTCAGCGTAGATTCATGATTAGAGGTAAAAGATGTACCTGAAAAAACCAATTTAGAATATGCCATATTATTAATCTCATATCAGAGCTACCTGCCACACAGACTATTGAGGCTATAGCGATATTATTTAGTAAAAGTAGTAGTTCGACTAAAATTTATGTCACTAGATTAAACTAATTTAATAAAGTGTATTTGCAAGGTATCAATTACCTAAAATAAGAGTATTTAGTCGAATATAGAGTAAAATATATTAATATTACTTATTTGTATATGTTTATAATGATTGAATCGAAATAAATAATGTAAGGGAATATTTCTTTTGATTTAAATGACATTAGGAATAATCCTAACATTATTTTTTATAGATACGATTTTATTATTTTATATATATGTCTTTGATATAGTCAGTGTATGTAATATTAAGGAAAAGTTAATGAATTTCACAATAAATTCACCGTGTAAATATTTCTTTGAATAAAACTTTATTGACTGGAAAATAATTTAAACTAATAATTATTGCAATGAAAGGAAGTTAGAAGGAACTTAATTAGTAAAAAAAGTAATTAGTTTAATTAATATAGTTTTTACCAGTAATATAAACATTCAAATTAATAAACCAAATTAAATTAGATTAAATTCTTAAGGAATACCTATGTTTAAAGTCTATCAACAGACACAGAGCTTAAAAATGGAACAAATTAAAAAAGTACAAAAACATCATGAAGCCAAAAAACAAAGGGGTATGACGTTATTAGAAATTATCATTGTATTAGGTATCATAGGGACAATTGCTGCTGGTGTTGTGGTATTGGCACAGCGTGCATTTGATAGCCGTGCTGTTTCTGATGTTGTCAGCAATACTAATACAGTCAGAGTTGCCATGAAAGATGCCTATCAGCGAGCGGCTGGATATCCTGCCTCTACCGGTGCTGCGAGTGGTTATAATGTCGATAATATTAAGGACACTGAAAACTCTAAAGAAGCCATTGCCCGCCTTGTTCAATTAGGTAAGTTATCTATTGATGAGGCTCGTAATAGTATTTCAAATGACTTTCTTAATATTAGTGGGGCAAAAACGGCAGCGGCACAAGGAGATTCAGGTCTTAAAGGCTTTGTGATTGAGCTTAATGGATTAAGCCAAGACCAATGCCGTAATATTATTTCTCAAGTTGGTAATCAGTGGGATTATGTTGCAGTCGATTCAGCGGCAGCGGGTACATACAGCGTGAAATCAGCGGTTGATATGTCTGTTGTAACTGGAAAAGATATTTTAAGGACATTAAATGCAGCCGGTAATATCAATATTACACCAGACCAAGTTGCTGGCGTATGTACTGATAGCCCTGAAAACTCTGTAATTTTAGGTAGTCGTTAATTCATAAGCAATAATAACTTGCTAAAGAACCTCCCTTATAATTAGGGAGGTTCGAGAGACAAAATATGAGAAATAATAGAATAGCTGGTTATTCATTACTTGAGGTTATTGTCGTACTTGGAATTATTGGAGTAATAATGATTCCATTGAGTCGATTCATTATTAATCGAATTGAGGATAATCATAGGCAGCATATTTCAGATGCTGTTGTTGATGAAATATACCGTTTTATCGATTTTATTAATAATGATGAGTTAGAAAAAGAAGATAATAATTTTGTTCGTAATCCTTTATTTCAAAAAGAGCAAAAAAATATAGCCTATAGTAGACGAACGAGTAATTATAAGCTAGAAGAGGCAATCACGACGGATGGTAAACACTTCAATTGGGAACAGACGGTAAACAGTGATAGAAACCTATTTACTGATAAGACATGCAAAGGAAGTTTATTAGGAATATCATTAAAAAAAGAGTTTTTAAAATGTACGATGGATGCATTACTGATTAGCAATCCTCAGTTCTCTATTGAAAGAATTGACCTTATAGGTGATGAACTAAAAAGAACAATTGAGCGTGTAGATTTTATTGTTTTATATCATCCTATTGAAGATGAGCAGGGGTTATATATTGAGTCCTACTATAGTAACTTTAATGATGCGTTTAAAAATAAATTTTTGTACTTAACACAGGCAAGTTTTGTTAAAAGGAAAAAATCCACTGCGAACACTGGCTGGGAGCTCATTAAAATAAATAATGAAAATGTTCAATTTGGCGATTTAGCCTCTCATGCAGAGCTAGTCAAAAACCCAGGTTTTGATTATGGGCTTCGGTTTAGTTTTAATGTTAAAGCAGGTAAGTTTTTAAGGTCAGACGGTTCTGTTAATGCAGATAAATTATGTTGGAATACAAAAACAAGCCAATATGGCCCATGTTTAAAAGCAAAAGACGAAAATACATTAGTATTGACTAGTGGTGATCCAGACAATGAAAAAAAAGCCCCTACACTTTGTTGGGATAGAGAAAATAAAACGCAAACGACTTGTCTAGCATTAAAAAAACAGGATCCAAAATTTCCTATAACGGATGCTCAGTACCTCCCTGAAAGTAATTTTATGCTGACGGATACAGATAATAAAGGGAACGCTGTCACAGGCACATTAGTCGCAAATATTATTATTGAGGATAGCCATTATGAAGGTAACAAGTTAATAAAAGAATATCGCACGGTCCCTGAGGTGAGTTACCACAATTTTACCGGAAATAATGATAAGACGATGGTAGTTGGTGAAGATTACATTGGCGATGATGAAAAAGAGGAAGGCAAAGTAATTATCCCGATAAAAAAATGCCCAGTAGTACAAAACGTGAGGCTATGGCCAAGACTGACTGTTGCGGTTTCATCGATGATGCCCGTTGTATACGACGATAGTAAAAAACTCGATATCGATCTTAGCCGGGAATATAACACACGGAAAAATAAAATCACGAATGTGGGGCTAGCCGCTGGCGTTGTTTTACAACCTCGTCATGCTTTTATTGGTGGTAAAAGGGTTTGGATAATTAGTGCTTCTTTAGGTGTTAATAACCCAGCTGATGGAAAATCAAAAACATATGTTAACCCTAAGTCACTGTCCATTATGGCAGTCGAATGGTGCAGCTCAATTAAAGGGGATTATTGGGCGGCTTTTGATTAAAAGGTATAAGTAAAATGAAATATAATTATTTGATTATGTTATGTGGTTTTACGTTAAGTAGTTTTGCAAATACAGATATCGAAATGCAAGAGTGGATTAATTTAAAACCCATGAAAGAAATAAAAGCGATTAAGAGTACCCCCCAACTTGATACACAACTAAACCAAGAAAAAACTGGAGGAGAATCACCACGTCAAATTGATGTTTTGAGTGAATTGGTATTAAAAAAGAATGAGCTCTTGAGCCAAAGTGTTGAAGATTGGGCTAAATATAATGGAATAGATTTCATATGGAATAGTCCAAAAGATATTGTCGTGTTTAATGAAATTAAAATTGAAGGTAAAAATAAAATTGAGGTTATGGAAAAATTGGGTAAGCAGTTATCTTACCAAAAAGCCGGTTTTTACCTTAAGTTTTATGAAAAAAATAATGTTCTTGTTATAGACAATTAATAAGTAGAAACAGCAATGAAACTAAATAAAATATTTTTTTTACTCATTCCTTTTCTTATTCAAGGTTGCAGCAGCTTTTTTGAAGAAAAGTATGATGAAAAAGAACTGTTCGACCGTGTAACGGGGTTACAGGATATCAATGATAGCAAGCAAAATGCGTTTATGTCTTTAGATTCACCTTATTTGGGCAAAGAAGTTGATTACGATCGCCAGCAAAAAAAAGTCTTGGATAAGGAGATTTCATTAACTTCTTACTCACCGATTAATATCTATACGGTAATGGAAATGCTTGGCGAACAGATGGAAATTACGTATAAAATTGACGCTAATACGCCAGGTAAAACTGAAAACCAAGTTGCAGGAGAGGAGATACTAAAGAATACGGTTTATACAATTAACTTCAATGGTGATCTAAAAGAGTTTATTAGTTATCTATCTAATTTATATGATGTAAATATACAATTGAAGAAAAACAATCTACTTGAGGTGAATTTATACAGTAATTATGCAATTAGCCTAGATTATTATGGCAAAGACAATAATTATGAGGCAAGTTTAGATATTTCTAATAATGACGCTGCGACTGCAAGCGGGCTGAAAGGTAAATCGACAACATCTTTTAAGTCTTCTTTTTGGGAGGATGTAAAAGATATGATGGACAAATATATTTCATCAGGCGTTTACAATATTTTTCAAGATTCATCAATTTTGACGTTTGTTGGTCGACAATCAGAATATGACCATGTAAGTAAAGTATTAGAACAGTATAAACAGGCAAATAACCGTCAATTTGTTGTTAGCTATAAAATTTACATTATAGACAAGGGCAAATCAAAAAATCTCGAAGCTGAATTAGGGTTTTCTTATAATAGTGGTGGCACGCAAATAGGCTTCAATCAGCATTTACTGACAAAGCTTACTGGTAAATTAAATGCGAATTCTAATTTCCATGGCGGAGAAGATGCCAAATTTCGCTTAGCAAGCCAGTTGGATGCCGTCTATAAATTAACGGGCAGTAAAATATTGCAAAGTGGGTCATTTATTACGCGCAATAACATGCCAATACCGTTGAACCTAACAAAAACACATCATTATGTTTCGGGTGTGACAAGTACTAAAAATACCAATATGGATATCACTGAAAGCCAGTTAACGACAGACCAAATCGTCACTGGGAGCAGTTTTATTATTACACCAAGAGCATTATCTGACGGTAAAATTGAGGTGGCAAGCGGCTTTACGCGTAAAAACTTAATCAGTATTGAAAAATTTGATAGCGTACAATTACCGAATTTTACGACGACTGAAATGTTTAATACTTCAACAATTAAACCTGGTGATTTACTTATCGTCGGTAAATACGATGAAGACAGTGATTCTGACATGCAACAAGCTGGGATTTTCTCAGGAATATTAAATGGCGAGGATACAAACTCAACGGTAATTATGATTGTTGGGATAGATAATTATTTTTCAATTAATGAGTAAGTTATGACATTAAATGAATTATTAAAAAACAAATTAACAATCAACGGCATATGGATTGACTCTTATAAAGTCGATGAACATCGCCATCGGTTCTGGTTAGAATCAACGAAGAAGAGATATAAAAAAATACGTTATCAAACACAAAATGGGATGAAGGAAGTTTTATTCCCACGGCATGTTAAAGTTCATGAAATTTTAGCCTTGTATATAAAAGGATTGTATGGCGATGGCTTTTTTTATGCTCCAGTTATCGAAAGTAGCATAACGAATTATTATTTGATTTGCATTAAGGATGACTGTGTTATATCCCCTTCGGATACTATCATCACTGAAAGCATGTTAGCTTACTTACTAAGTAAAAAAGAAAACTCTGAATACGGTTCATTAAATATTACAGTGATAAACAATGAAATTTTTAATGCTATCCATGAGGAATATAAAAATCAGGAAAAAAGGTATCGTATTAAATCATTAAAAATATATACATCAATATCAATTTCTATTTTTTTATTTACTTTATTCGTTTCTTTATTTTTTCTATACTAAGGCTATTAATATGAAAGATATTCTTTCTGGCTGGCGAGAGCATGGTCTGCTTAAATCTAAAAGTATGTATATTTCTATAATATTAGTAATGGTTTTGCTCATGATTTCGGTTGGGACTTACTATATATACCAAAAAAAAGTTGAGGAAGAAAAACGAGAATATCAAAAACAGCAATTAGTTATAAATGAAAAGAAAAAAATATCGGATTTTTATACTAATCAATTATATGGCTATCAATTCCATGATTTAATCAACATACTTGAGCAAGTTATGGTAAGTCGCTATGCTTTTGCGCTTAGTGGTTATTCCGAAGATGCATTTAATTGTGATACTAATGAATGTAATTTTTTATATAAGTTAAAGTCAGGGGCGATCTTTAATGTTCAAGAAAAAATATTTTTTAATGAACATTATGATGGGACAATAAGCTCAGATAGTATCGAGTTTACTGGGTTAAATATCGGCTATGCAGATGGGCAGGTTATAGGGAATATTGTTAAGCAGGGTAGTGATAACATTCCATTATGTAATGACTATATTAATTATATATATGCATTTAACTCATCGAAACACAATGCTAATGATAGAATTTCACTTATTGAACTCCCATCTTCATCAGTGGTTAATTTAGAACAAAAATACCCAAACTTTGAAAATAGTCATAACCTTCTATTTTCAAAGTTTGAGATGGTATTACCAGAAAATCCATTGAAAATAGAAAAAATTCTTGAAAGGCAACCCTATATTAATTTTTATATTTTCAAGTCGATAGAAAAACTAGATAGTAATAACATTAAAGTAACAGGAGCTTTTTCATGTACAAGATAGTTTTTTCATTTTTTATCCTTGTTGTAGGTAGTCAGAATGCTTTCGCAGAAGAGCAGGTTGAAAACCAAGGATTAACAGAACCAGAAGCACCAGTGCTCTCTATCGAACAAAAAAATATTATTGACTTAATGCAAAATAACCTGAAATTTGAATCTGAAAAACTCAATATTGAAAATCAAATTACATTAGCAAAATTAAAAAAAGAGCTTAAAGAAGTTAATGAATTGCTCAATGAACCTATTGTTCAAGATAAACCCGTTGTGAATGAGCCTGAAAACGAAGCTTATGAACAAAAAATTACTGAACTAATGGATGCACCTATTAAACCTACAGAAAAGCCTAGAGTAATTATGATCTCTCATGTTGCTGGAGTGAAAAAAATCGGTGTCTTAAATCCCGAAAATAGACAAGTAACATTTACGGCGGAAAATACGACATTTAGAATGAATGGGATACGTTATCGTGTTGTTCTAAAAAATCAACAATATAGAGTTATTGAATGAAATGAATTTACCTGTTGACTTTATTTGTTTAAATAATATAGAAAATGGTATAAAGGCGATAGAAAAATGCCAATTCAACTTATTAGAAAAAGATTTAATTACGGTTGACTATAATAATAAAAAATATCTTATTGTTAATAAATTTGAAATTGACAACTTAGCAAATCATTATATGGACTTGCATTATGCAATGTCTGTATATAAAAAGAAAATTAATGGATTTATGCTAAGTAGTGAGGCCCAGTATTATCAAATAATCGAAAGCGTTACGCGTGCAACAAGTAATGATATCTTACTTGAGACCAGTCACGTGCAAAAAGAACTCGAAAGCTTATTACAAATAGCGGTAGATACAGGAGCGAGTGATTTGCATATCACTCGGGGAGATGTTATTTCTAAAATTGAATTTAGGGTCAATGGCTCTTTAATTCTCTATTCACAAATGACATCTGCAAGTTGTGATGAACTTGTCTTTGTATTGTATAACGTTGAGGCCACCACTAAAGAAACAACATGGAACCGTCAACAACCACAAAGTGCAAATATCCTTTATGACTTACAAGGTAAAAAATACCGTTTTAGGTATGCTCATTTTCCAATTTTTGGCGAAAGCAGTGATTGTTATCACTGTGTTTTACGGATAATTCCCGCATCTATTGATACTAATCCAAATCCTCGACTCGAAAATACAGGGCTATCAGAAATTGAAATCGATGATATTAAAACAATTTTGAGTAATCCCTATGGCGCATATTTTATTGCTGGTACAACAGGTTCGGGAAAATCGACAACGCTTAAAACAGTGATGGAATGGCTACAAATAAACCGCTTTAATAATAAAGGTTGCTTTTTAACAGTTGAAGACCCAGTTGAATATTATATTTATGGGACTAAGCAAAGTTCGGTATTGGATGTTGATGGTGGAGGATTTCATTCTGCGATAAAGTCTGCACTGCGACGCGACCCAGATGTTTTAATGATAGGGGAAATTCGTGACAAAATTTCTGCTAATGCATTATCTGGCGCCGTTGAAAGTGGCCACTATTATTTCACAACCGTGCATGCGGGAAGTATTGTTACTTTATTGCAACGGTTGTCTGCTTTAGGGATAGCCGGTGATAAGCTTTGTACACCTGGTTTTATTGCGGGGTTACAATGCCAAAAGTTAATGCCTCTTTTATGCCCCCATTGTAAAAAAACGGAAACGGTAATTTTGGGTAAATATAAAAAAGATATTTCCGTTATTAATCGTGATGGCTGCAAGCATTGCAAGAATACAGGCATTAGTGGACGAAAATTAGTGATTGAATATATGCGGCCCTCTATTGATGAGCTTTCTGCTATTGCTAAAAATAATTGGCTTGAAGCATACGTGCATTGGCGAAAAAAACGTTTTATAGGGCAGGGAATTGGCGAGGGGTTTCAAATAAAAGAAAAAACAATGCTCTTGGTTATTGATAATAAAGTTTGTTATCACTGGTTTACTCATGAATTTGGTGCTGTTCCACCCGAAGATCTGGAGGTGATTTTTGAAAAAATTCACTAAGTCTCAACGATTATATTTATATCAATTTTGTGCAGATATGATTAATTCTAATCTTCCATTATATGATTCGATTATAAAGCTAAAAAAAGAAGGAGGATCAGTTATTGGAAAAGGGTTTATAAAAAAATTGAATTTTCTATTAGATAAGATGGCAAACAAGGAATCAATTGCTTCTGTTTTTGATGGTATGGTACCTAAAAATGAATTGAGTTTAATTTATGCCGCAGAAAAAAGTGGGGCATTGGCAAATGGCTTTACAAGTATTATTGACGTTATTAAATATAAAGATCAATTAATGGCCAAAGTTATTAAATCGATGACGTTTCCAATGATTATGCTTGTTTTATCTTTAATTGTTATTGCCGGGTATTCTCTAAAGGTCTTTCCTGCTTTTGAACGTGTTTTACCCGTGAGCCGTTGGCCTGCAGTCACTAGTTCATTGTATAAGTTTGGATTAGCGTTATATGATGGACTATGGATATATATGCTTGTTTTTTTAATCGTAGTGACAGTGATTGTTCGTATCATCATGGCGAACTTAACGGGCTTAATTCGTGATAAATTTGTTGATAGGGTCATTCCATTTTCAACATTTAAACAATTAAATGCCTCCATTGTTTTGAATAGTCTATCTGGTATGCTTAAAAACAAAATACCGATTAATGATGCTTTAACTATATTGAGTTTAAATGCTAACCGGTGGCTAAAAGGGCATATTAAAATCATGCAAATCAATATGTCTAAAGGCATGAATTATGGCGATGCGCTTAATACTGGTTTATTAAATGTTCACGAATTATTAAATATTAGTTTATATTCAGCATTACCCTCCTTTCATGAAGTTTTAACGTCAGTATCAGAAAAATCCAAAGTAAATATTAATGATAAAATGGATAAACTAGCCGCACTATTAAAGTCATTATCGACATTAATATTGGGTGGTTGTGTTATTTGGGTGTTTATTGCTTTATTTTCGTTATCCGATCAACTTTCAAAAATGTCTCAAATGTAATAGGTGCACAATATGAAATTTAAAGGATTATATTTAGCTATGTTACTACTGCCGCCGATTGCGATTAGTGAGATAACAAAAGGTATCAAATATATCGATGGCTCTGGGCCAACAAACCCAGCGTCTATGGTCTGTGCAAATACATCAACCCCATTACCTATTGTAATTTCAACATTACGGGATTTTGGTATCACTTCTGCATATAAAGGCCGAATACTGGTTACAATTGAAGTTTTTTATTGGACAGAGAAAGAACGGGGCTTTCCCATTAAGTTGGCTAATTTTTTTGGTGATCGTCAAATAGATTGGGATGGAAAACCAGCGTTTGGAGAAAACACACCGAGTACGGAAGTATCACAAATCCCACTGAGCACGAGATACATGCCAGGTATGAGCGTAGCGGATGCAGGAATTGGTTACCCAAAAACACAAGATCAAAAGAAACAGTTTTCGCCTTACTATAGCCAAGTGAAATATTTAAAATCCCGAAATTCTTATGTCATCCTCTATAATCCTGATGTCCAGTATGGTGATTATGGATTGAGGCAACCTGATGAGATAATTTGGCTACCAACACGTTCCATAAAAAGTCTGAAGATAAAGATTGAGGATAAAAACTCACCGCCAAGGCCTGAAATCTCAAATATACCAGCTTTTGTTGCATTTACATGGACTGCCAAGTCAGGCTATAACCCAAAATCAACGACGCCGCCAATATTAGAATTGAGCAAAGTCGAAATGTCAGGGTGGGATGCCGAAAATGGTGGGAGTTACTCACAAGGTATTGATAATGATTTAAACGTTCAGTTTTTATCTAATTTGAGTGCAAAAGTGAGTATGTCACTTGGTGAAACGTATACGTTAGCTATGAAGTGGAGCCGAATTCCTGATATACGAAATCTGACAACAAACGGTAACTATTCTAAACAATATAGAGCGGCTAGGGATGCCTTTGGGGCGCTCAAAGTCAACTTTCCCGATTTATATAATGGTATGGAAAGAAATGAAAAATTTCCTGGTTACGATATTAGCTTAAGAAAACTTGATTTTATTTATGCCAATATTGATTTGATTGAAGGTAATTTGGGTGAGTTTGGTTTCGATAAATTTAAGCAAACTTATTTTAGAGGTAGTATCAACGCTTACAATAATGTTTATATTAATGAAGAACAATACCGTAAAAATGGCTCAATTTTAGATATCTGTGATTAATATGCATAATTTTATCTATTATTTTTATACTGTTTTAGCTCTTACAGTAGGATGCTGTGTGGGCAGCTTTATTAATGTCGTCATTTATCGTTTACCTGTCATGGTTTTTAATTGTGGTGAGGGTGAAACCATGACACTGAGTTTTCCCTCGTCACATTGCCCTCATTGCAAAACTAAGGTTTATAAACGTGATAATATACCTATTATTAGCTGGTTTATTTTAAATGGAAAATGCAGACACTGTCAGGCAGTAATTCCTAAGATTTATCCATTATCAGAAATAGTTTTTGGTGTTATTTTTGCGGCAATTTTTTATTTTTTTTATCAAGAAAAAGATCTCATATTTATCATTATTTCCCTGACTGTTTTTAGCACGTGTTACGCTATTTTTTTTATTGATCTCAAGTGGTATATCATCCCTGATGAACTCAACTTTTTGTTGATATGGCTAGGTTTGATCAGCGCAGTTATGAAATGGGCACCGATAACGCCTATTCAAGCTGTGTTGGGTTGTGTTGTGACATGGCTAATTATCAAAACAATGATTATTGTGTTTAAAAGACTAACAGGAAAGGACGGAATGGGGGATGGTGATGCCAAGCTATTTGCAGCAGGAGCCTCTTTTATGGGTATTTCACAAGTGCATTGGCTACTCTTACTCTCATCCATATTTGGAGTAGGCTGTTATCTCATATTTAAGGCATATAAATATGCCCCTGAACGAGGTGAATATAAAAATTATTACGATATTGATGAAAAATATCATGTACCATTTGGCCCAGCAATTTGTTTAGCAATAATTTTTTTATTTTACTATAATTTAATGTGTTAGTGATCGCATAATATTATATTAATTATCCAAATATAATTTAATGTGATTGTTATTTATTGTACTCTATTCATTGCAGGCGTTTTCCGTTACTGTTATTTTTTCAGTAAATAGGACGTGAAATGGAAAAGTATATAATTTCTGATATATCAATGGAATTCAATGGTATTAAGTTATTTAGAATTAAAAATGTATTAACGGGTGAGCTAGGAGGCTGGATCGAAAACGAAAATAACTTAAGTCAGAAAGGTTCTGCATGGATTTACAATGATGCTAAAGTCTTTCAGGATGCGGTAGTCAGTGGAAATGCAAAAATAAAAGAAAATGCAATAGTCTCTGGTCAATGTCACATATTTGATAATGCGATTGTGTCGGGCAATGCCCGTGTGTTTGGCCAAGCTAAGATTTCTGGTTCTACGTATTTAGATGAGCAAGTTAGTATCAGTGGAAACACACAGATATCTGATCTGGCAATTATCAGTGGTTTTGCTCGTGTCACTGGTTATTCAAAAATATCGGGGAGTGCTTTTGTTTCAAATCAGTCACAGATTATTGATAGTACTATTAAAGACTGTGCCAAAGTGGTAAATGATGCAGTGGTGAATATTTCAACTATTGAGGGCAATGCGATTATTTTAGAAAATGCTAAAATTGATGGAGGAGCATTTGTCACCGATAATGTAATCATTTCTGGTCATGTTCGGTTAAATGGAGAAGTAAAGATTTCTGGGGATGCGATGCTCCAGCAAGAAGCGATTATTTTAGGACAATCGGTTATTTTTGATAATGCAACTGTGAGTGGCAAAGCGATTGTAAGGGGAAATGCTCAAATTTATGAAAAGGCATCTTTAATTGAAAATATAATAATTAAAGATAATGCAAAAATCTATGGGCAGGCTGTTATTTCAGGCCACGCAATGGTAGAAGATAATGCACAAGTCTGTGGTAGCGCAGTTATTTCAGGTTTTACAAAAGTATCTGGTTCCGAGTGTATCATAGAATAAAAATTACAGTACCAGCAGGCATTAGTTAGAATATTTGAAATTTTCACAGTTGTCACGAGATATCAATTCTATTTTTTAATTATAAGCTATTTTAGTTTTTACTGGAGTATTAATATAAAATTTATTTTATATTAATTAAATATGAATTTAATATCCATTATAATATTTTAATTTAAATTTCCACTGAATTTCAAATTGCTATTAAAAATTATTTTTGTTTTTAATGATTGCTTTTTGTTTTATTCTGTTTATATTAAATAAGGTAAGTAACATTTACTTTCATTTTCATGATTCGTTATTTAAGGGGGTGCTGGTCACCCCCTATTTTTTTGGGGTTTTTATATTAAAATAATATGCATTGCTATTATATTTAGTATGTATGGCCATTAAAAAAAGTGATTTATTATTTTTCTTTTAAAACTAAATTAGAAGTAACTTAATAGATCATAAGAGTGTTACCTACTTAGTGGTTATTAAAGTAGTGTCTTATTGATTATTGAGACTATGAAACCGTTATGAGTAAGGAGCGCTTAATGCCATCATTTGAGATGATATCAAATAAAGTTAATAAAATATGTCCAGAGCCCTTATCATTAGCAGAGATAATGCTAATGTCCCAAGAACAATTACATGAGCAATTTAGCCATATATTAAATAGGGATGAAATCGTAAAGTTATATGCGATAGCACAGAAAAAAGATAAAGAAAACAGACTATTTGAGTCCCAATTATTATCTCGTATTAATCCTCAAACATCCGATTTGTTATCATTGAATGCAAACTCCATCATTGAAAAATACAGTTATATTGATACATTCCCTGAGCGGTCTAGTAATTTTGTTGCTGAGGGCTCTGTTTCTTCTATATTTTCACCTGCCGCTTATTTAACGGAGCTTTATCGGGAAGCTCTGCCCATTCATGATAAACAGTCAATATATAGTCTAGCTAATAGGCGTCCTGATATAAGCAATATATTGTTATCCCAAGATAACATGGACATTAAAATTTCCACACTCACGTATGCAAATGAAATACTTGTAAATGCAATTTCAAGTATTATGGTTGAACCACCAGATAAAATCGAAGAAAAATTGTCATTCTGTCGACAAGGCGGGTATCTACCTTATCATCATGCTTACAATACTGTCCGCTTAGGAATACTTCAGCAAGACCCTCATTTAAAAATAATAAAAAGTTTCCCATTTTTCAATCTGCTATTAACAGCGCAAAAATTAACTGCCCTTAGTTTAAATCTTCCACCAGAAGGCTTTGCTATTTTGACTGAAGAAGTCACCGAGGTCGAAAAAGAAATTAGTGAACTTTATGATAATAATTTTGAAGGCATCAGTGAGTCCGATTTGTCGTCTATAAATCAATTATCTCACTATTATCAAGTTTCTACAGATGAGATTGCTGCCTTAATAGAAATGACTAGTCAGAGATGCGGGTTATCAGAAACGGGGGATGATGGTAACTATACCGCATTGTTTCTTCTTTATTTAAATAAAATGGTCAGGCTGTTCAGGGCGACAGAATTCACTTTGCAAGACATGGCTATCTTGGTTCTTAATACAGATTTACCCATTGATAAATTAACTCCCGATATTGTTTATCAAATTGCGGATGCTAAAATATTTGTACAACAAGGTCTTTTAACACTGCCAGAAGCCTTAATTTTAACTCATGGGATGATTGGTGTCAGTTCAACACCATTACAAGTTAGTCAGTTTGATCTTTTATTTAACACACCATTACTCGATGGGAAAAGATATGAATTTGATGAACAATTAATTACAGTTCATCCAGATAAGCTATTTCAAGGCGAAACCTTTCATCGGTCAGTATTGAAGCGCAGTTTTAAAGTTGATGATGCAGGTTTATGGTTACTTCATCGAATGGGGAGTAGAGATGGCTCTGATGCGTTTAATAATACAAGGGAAAAGCTATCAGACTTATACCGAATAGTATTGCTTGCACGAGTTCATTCATTAACCATTGATGAACTCGAAATTATATTGCAGCTATCTGTTTACCGTGAAGTGCCACTCTATAATCTCGATAATAATCAATTACATGAAATTATACAATATGTATCGAAGATCACGTTATGGCTAGCAGAACAAAATTGGAGCGTTTATCAGTTGTTTATTATGGTCGGCGATACCATGACTACTGTGTGGACTCCAGCCCTCGATGATTTGCAGAAAACGTTATTAAATGGCATTGGTGCTGTGCCTAATTTACAAGGTGAGGAGCTTATCATATGGATGGCACCATTTTTTGTCTCAACATTGTCTTTAAATTCTAATTATATTTCAGAATTATGCTTACATTGGGTTAATCAGATAAAGCCCAACGGGCAAACAACGGATAAATTCTGGCAATTAATCCAAAAACAATCTCTTACGGATGCTGAACGCATTGATGTTATTGCATTTACACAAGCATTGGCTCAATTAGCCATTATTATTAATCAAATTCACATAAGCGAAGAAGAATTAGATCTGATCATTAAAAAGCCATCACTGTTGATAGCTGGATTGTCAGAACTCGGGTTAACGACTGAAATATTAATGCAATTAACACAGTTTCATCAATGGGTTAACGGTTCAGGTGAATTTTCAAATGATGTACTTACTGCACTGAATCATCAACAATTATCTGCTGAAATTTTAGCGAATAGTTTGCAAGATGATGTGGCAAGAGTTGGCCAAGCACTCATGCTCGCTAGACAGATTGGGCTTCGGCACAGTAAGGATACCTCTTTGCGATTGCAAGAACGAACCTATTTAGGGCACTGGGGCCAAGTTTCTATAGCAATACAGTTACTCATTGTATCAAAACAGCTCAATATCACACCTGACGGTATAGTTCAGCTTCTCGAATTATCCTACGATCCCAATAAAAATTATTCTACTTGGTCTATACAAAGCCATCTTATTCAAGGAGCTTTGAAACAACCTGATAATGAAATTGTTTATCATCAATTAGATGAGCAATTGGGAAATGCATTAAGTACATATTATCGTTTAAAAGCAGCCCCAGTTTCATTGCTTAGTCGTGATGATGTTTATTATTACTTATTAATTGATAACCAAGTTTCAGCGACAGTAACAACATCGAGGATCGCAGAAACGATTGCATCACTACAACTGTATATCTATCGGGCACTCAATGACCTTGAGGAGAAAACGGAAAGCGGTGTAATCGGCCGCCCATTTTTTATCAATTGGGATAAATATAATGCTAGATACAGCACTTGGGCAGGGAGCTCTCAATTACTGTATTACCCAGAAAACTACCTGGATCCAACAATGCGAGTTGGGCAAACGCAGATGATGGATGGCATGCTACAAGATATTAGTCAGAGCAATTTAAATCCAGATACGTTAGAAACAGCCTTTAACTCATACCTAAGCCAATTTGAACAAATCGCAAATTTAAATATTGTCAGTGGTTACCACGATAATATTAATTTCGATAATGGGCTTACCTATCTTATTGGCCATTCATCAGATTCTAGTGAGTTTTATTGGCGCAGTGTTGACCAAAGCCAATTTAATGAAGATGGAAAATTCCCAGCGAATGCTTGGAGTGAGTGGAAAGTGATTCAAATAGGGGTAAACGTAGTTCAAGACTGGGTCAGGCCGCTTATTTTTAATTCTAGGCTTCATATTGTTTGGGTTGAAAAAGAAAAACAAACCGATAGCGATAATCAACCAATAGACCGTTATGTATTAAAAATCAGCAAGTTAAACTATAATGGAACATGGGGAGGAATTAACGCTTTTAATATTGATGGCGCAATAAGTACTTTTTCAAAAGACAATTTACACCAAGTTGGTTTCTATTGCTCTTTGTATAGCAACACCGTTGAAGAGCTGGAACAGGACACGATAACAGTTCTTTTTTATGCAAAAAAAGAATCTTACACAGCAGAAATACTGACCACTGCTTCAGGTTTGTTTATTTATCCAAATATGGCAATTAAGCAGATGAGCAGCCAAGACTCAAAAAATATAACCACCAGAGTTTATAATGACTTCGATACTTTAAACAGCCAACGATTGATAAAAAAAACCACACAAAGCAATTACCTATATAACAAATTGGAACTTAACCAAAGTTATAATAAATATGGCTACGATGATTTAACAACGTTGGATGGCGGGGGACTGAGTAATGTCAGTATTGTTGAGGCTGAAATTGGCTCAATTATGCTAACTTTAGACGCTAATTTACGTATCACTTATCGCGGAATTGGGTCTCGCCAACACGAGCAATGTAATATGATGAAAAAATATTACAATCACACCCCAAGTGAATTTGTTATTTTTTATCAGCATACCTTAGCGGGTAAGCCACTTTATAATGTGGTGCATTTTACAAAAGATAATGCAGGGCTCACGCAAAAAGTTTTACTTAATAATCCAAGTGCCGCTAGCTATTATAATTATTCAACGGGAACAACAGGGGCTAATTTATCAATCCCACCTTATGAAGAGTACTACCGACTCGATTATTCTTTTAATGTGGCAACAACTATTTCTTCCCTCAATGTTTCTGATTCTGCAAATAATAAATCGATAACAAAAGGGTGCTATGAAATTAATACTCAGATAGACCCTCAAAATGTTTATGTCGTTATCACTGCTGGTAAAACCCAAAAACGATTTAAAGCCATTGATTATATAGATAATTTACCAAGTTTCAGCCTTGAGGAGATGCTATATCACTTTGGTGGTTTGAACATCGAGATCCCAACGTCTGAGTTTATTAATAATACACTGACTGTTAACGTTGAGTGCCGTGCCTTATCTATTGAGGGGCGTCCATTAGGTAGCCAGTATTTTAGTTTTAAAGTTCAGCGACAAGGTATTGAGCTCGATGCTATCAGCTTATGTAAAACAGAAAGTTTTTCTCAATATTTACAGCGTGATGTGCACCGAATTCGAATCAATACTTTATTTGCACAGCAATTAATTACAAAAGCGAATAAGGGCATCGATCGGATTTTAACAATGGACACACAGTATTTACCTGAACCACGAATGGGGAATGGTGATTATGTTCGCGTTACAATACCTAAATACGACGCTGAGCTTCATGGAAATTCGCGAGCCGCTAAATTACTTATCGGATCAGATTCTTCTTCTATGACAGTTTTTTGGCAGGGGAAACTGAACGATATCGATACGAATATTGTCCTTTTTGTCCCGCTGAGTAAAAAAGCATCACCATTCAATGATATTATAGATTTCCCTGATAACCCAGGCTTAACTCTACAATTACATTTCCAAAGCCAAAGCGGCATATCGCCCATTGGTATATTCGCTGTTACTGTAGCAAATAGCCGGCTTTCCCTTACCCGTTATACGCCAAATGATAATCAATCGGTTCAGGTTGAATTGCTAAAAAATTACATCGAGCCAATGGATTTTGATGGCGCTAACTCATTGTATTTTTGGGAGATGTTCTATTATCTGCCCGCCATGGTTTGTTCAAGATTGTTGCAAGAAAACCAATTTGACCAATCGCTTGTCTGGCTCAAATATATTTGGAGCCCAATGGGGTATCAGACATGGCAAGGGAACAAAGCGCCTTATCATTGGAATTGCCGACCACTTGAGGAAAGTATTTCTTGGAGTGCATCAACGGTTGATACCACTGACCCTGATGCAATTGCACAGAATGATCCGATGCATTATAAAATCACCACATTTATGAAAATGCTTGATTTGTTGATTGCGCGTGGGGATACCGCTTATCGGCAATTGGAAAGAGATACGTTGAATGAAGCCAAAATGTGGTATACCAATGCGCTCAGTTTACTTGGGGACAAGCCTTATGTACCGCATAAAGGTGATGAATGGGAGGATATTAATTTAGGTGCAGCCGCAGAACAACAACGTATTAAAAATTATCATGATGATATTATTCAAATTCAGCAGCATGGCGTATCACATCGGTTACCAGCAAGCGTTGGTCGGCAGACAACATGTTTCTATCCACAGGTTAATACTAAGCTCGACGGTTATTGGAAGCTATTAGAACTACGGCTCTATAACTTGCGACATAATCTTTCAATTGACGGGCAGCCTTTGTACCTACCGCTATACGCAGCGCCAATTTCCCCTGACGTATTAAAAAGTGCAAATATTGCTTCATCACATGGCGGTGGAACATTGCCGAAAGTGCAATTACCCCTACAACGTTTTTCAGTCACATTAAATAACGCTCGTGGATTAGTTAACCAATTGATTCAATTTGGCGGCATGTTACAGGGGATCATTGAACGACAGGATAGTGAAGCGCTCGCTCAGATGTTGCAATTACAAGCACGTGATCTTTCTCAAGTATCGATTGCATTACAAGAATCGACCATAGCTGAAATTGAAGCCGATGAAAAAGTCCTAAAGGCTAACCGACAAGGGGCACAACAACGTTTCAATAGTTATACCGAGCTTTATGATGAGAATGTGAATGAGGGCGAACAATTGGCGATGGATCTCTTTTTATCATCATCCATCACAGTGGTCGGTTGCGAAGCATTACGTATGGCGGCGGCGATGATGAATATGATCCCCAATATTTATGGTTTAGCAATAGGGGGGGGAGAAAGTGGCGCTATTTTCAATGCACTAGCTATTGGCACCGAAATGAGCTCACATGCTATGCGAATTTCAGCGGAACGTCTAAGTTACAATGAAACTTATCGGCGACGACGTCAAGAGTGGGGGATCCATAAAGATAATGCAGAGAACGAATTGCGGCAAATAGATGCGCAGCTCGATATGCTAGGGATCCGACATAAATCGGCAATGTTACAAAAGCATTATTTAGAAATGCAAAGGGGGCATACACAAGCTCAACTTGAATTTATACAGCGCAAGTTTAGCAATAAAGCGATGTATAATTGGTTACGTGGTTGTTTATCTTCAATTTATTACCAATTTTATGACCTAACATTGTCTCGTTGCTTAATGGCTCAAGAGGCTTTTCGTTGGGAAAGTAACCAAAGAGACGCTTCATTTATCAAACCTGGCGCATGGAACAGCAATTATGCGGGGTTACTTGCAGGCGAAAACCTTGCCTTGAATTTGACCCAAATGGACGAAGCATACATCAAACAAGAAAGCCGCCCGATGGACGTGACTCGCACAATTTCACTGGCTCAATGGTATTCTTCACAACCCGATGGTAACGGTTTTACCTTAGCCGATGAAGTAAAAAACCTCCTGATGAAGGGGGATGGATGGGTGGGAACTCAAGAAAATGGATTAACACTTGAGCGTAATGGTATTTTAATGAGCAAATTTAAACTCGCTGATTTTAATATAAAAAATGACTACCCGGATAACCTAGGAAATATTCGTCGAATCAAACAAATTAGTGTTTCTCTTCCTATGTTAATGGGTGCTTATCAAGATGTTCAAGCTGTTTTGAACTACAGTAGTAGCCTTATCGTGCCAAGAGGGTGCAATACCATCGCGCTTTCTCATGGCACGAATGACAGTGGCCAATTCCAACTTAATTTTGACGATCCCCAATTCCTGCCTTTTGAAGGCATTCCTATTGATGATAGCGGGATTTTCACCCTCAGTTTTCCAAATGCAGTAGGAAAGCAAAAACTATTACTTTTGAGTTTAAGTAACATTATTTTGCATATTCACTACGGCATACGTCATTAATCTCATGGAAGCACAGGCAGGAAGCTGCCTGTCAGGAAAATACTATGGAAAAACAATCCGGTGTTAATATCGCGCCATTATCACTCCCCAAAGGGGGTGGAAGTAGTCAAGGTATGGGGGAAAACATTGGCAATGCGGGGCCAAGCGGTATGTCATCAATGTCAATTCCACTTCCTTTATCTTCAGGGAGAACGTATT
This sequence comes from Providencia sp., assembly GCF_040396775.1. Taxonomy (GTDB): domain Bacteria; phylum Pseudomonadota; class Gammaproteobacteria; order Enterobacterales; family Enterobacteriaceae; genus Providencia. Next base: position 291,895 of record NZ_JBEBNT010000001.1, on the reverse strand, counting down.
CACCATCTCTATCACTATCCTACAACAGCGGCGCAGGAAATGGAGCCTTTGGCTTAGGTTGGCAAGTCGGACTGTTAGCGATAAGCCTTAGAACACAACATGGTGTTCCCCGTTATGCAGGCAAGGACCAATTTTTGTCTCCAGCAGGCGAACTATTAGTCATAGCGCTCAACACGTTGGGTACTGCCGATGTTCAACCACGTACAGAATTACAAGGTGTGACTCTGTCATCGACACATTTAGTGAGCACGTATCAACCAAGAGTCATCGAAGATAATAGCCGCTTAGAATATTGGCAACCGAGCCGTGAAGGCGACGAAAAACCTTTCTGGGTTATTTATACCCCCGATGGAAATATTCACTTTTTAGGTAAGACGAAACAGGCGCGTATTTATTCCTCTGAAAATACGGGACATATTGCACAATGGCTTATTGAGGAGACGATTACCCCAACAGGTGAACATATTTATTATCAATATAAAGCAGAAGACCTCACGAACTGTGATGAACAAGAGCAAGCACGAGCTCCCGCAACTATCGGTGCACAACGTTACTTATGGCAAGTTTCTTATGGCAACATTCAAGTCGATAAAAAACCGTTCATTCTAAGAGATACTCCTATTCAAGAACATGGTTGGTTATTTCATGCCATCTTTGATTATGGCGAACGCAGTATCATTGATACGGATAAGCCTGATTATCACGAACAACCACTGTGGTTGTGCCGACCTGATTGCTTTTCACGGTTTGAATATGGCTTTGAAATACGGACACGTCGCCTTTGCCACCAAGTTTTTATGTTTCATCGGGTTGATTTATTATCGGGGGCAACAGCCTCTGAACAACCACCTGAATTAGTTGCTAGAATGTTGTTTGAGTATGATTTACAACCGACACTAACTACGCTGGTGGCTGTCAAACAAATTGGACATGAAATCGACGGGACAATTATTACTAGGGCGCCATTAGAGTTTGATTATCAACATCAAGAGCCCCATAAAGCGGATAAATGGACAGAGTTTACAGCGTTACGTTATTTCAATTCACAGCAGCCCTATCAATTGGTTGACCTACTTGGTGAGGGGATCTCAGGCATTTTATATCAAACGTTTGAAGCCTGGTGGTATCGTTCACCTGAACGGGATGCCATCACAGGGGGAAGCGCAGTCAGTTTCGCAGAACCTACTGAATTAATGCAAACACCGTCGTTAAAACAAAATGCAGTTTTGATGGATTTTACGGGGGATGGCCAACTGGACTGGGTGATTGCTCAACCTGGTCTTGAGGGTTATTACAGCCAAAAACCGGATGGTCATTGGACTCAATTTATTCCAATATCTGCATTTCCGACAGAATATTTTTACGCTAGTTCACAACTTATTGATTTAACCGGTGATGGCATTACTGACCTTGTTTTAATTGGTCCGAAAAGTGTGCGTATTTATCCCAATACACGCGGAGGGTTTGCGGCAGGTGAACTAACAATACAATCCACTGGGGTTATTTTACCCATTGCCAATGCAGAAACATTAGTCGGGTTTAGCGATCTTTTAGGATCGGGACAGCAGCACCTGATAGCCATTAATGCGGAAGGAGTGACTTGTTGGGCTAACTTAGGTTACGGGACGTTTAGCTCTCCATGCAAACTCGACGGTTTTAATATACCAAAAGCCGAATTTAACCCTGATTTTATCTACCTTGTTGATACTGATGGTTCTGGCTATGTGGATTTAATTTATGTGCAACCGACTCAACTTTTAGTTTATTGCAATGAAGGCGGTAATCGCTTTAGTGAACCTTATACGCTTCCTCTGCCAAATGGCGTGCAATTTGATAATACGTGCATGTTGCAGGCCGCTGATGTCACAGGTATGGGAGTTGTCAGCTTAATCTTAACCGTTCCTCATCAAGCTCCCTACCACTGGAAATTGGATTTTGCCTCGGAAAAAGCGTGGCTATTAAATACGATCAACAACAATATGGGGGCTGAAACTACCCTGAAATATCGAAGTTCGGCACAATTTTGGCTGGATGAAAAAGTCAAGTTGCGGCAAATGAACTTACCTGCAACATCACATCTTCCATTTCCTATCCATCTCTTATGGCAGACGCAAAGTGTGGATGAAATCACGCAAAATAGCCTGATCAGTAGTGTTCGTTATGAGCAAGGGGTTTGGGACAGTATTGAGCGTGAGTTTCGTGGATTTGGTTACTTGGAAAGTCTTGATACTGATGAACGAGCTCAAGGTAATGCGCCTGAGCGTACAGCACCAATACTAACAAAAAATTGGTTTCTAACGGGAAAACAAGCCGTTGACCAACAACAATACGCACATTTCTGGAAAGGGGATCCCCACGCATTTGACTATTTATATCCTCGCCATACGCAATGGATTGATGATAAAGATATATTGCTGGATGTTTACCCTGATGGGAGTGAATATTGGCTATCCAGAGGTTTGAAAGGGATGCCACTTCGTACCGAAGTATTTGGTTTAGATGGCAGCGAAAAACAAGATACTCCTTACAATATTGCTGAATTTCGCTGCCAATCTCGCTTACTGCCTAGCGCATCTGCTCAATATGTCACTCAAATTTCGCAAATAGAGGAAAGAACCTATACCTACGAACGAATTGTCTCTGACCCTCAATGCGCCCAGTCGATTGTTGTGGAACAAGACTTATTTGGTGCATCCCTTAAAGATATCACAATTGCCTATCCTCGTAGGCCAAAACCGACAAGTGACCCTTATCCGACGACACTCCCCACAACAACGGTGGGGAGCAGCTATGATGAGCAACAAACTATTTTACGCTTAGTCATAAAGCAATCACGATGGCACCAATTAATCTCTTCAGATACCTATGTATTAGGCATTGTAGATTGCCAACGTAGCGATGCGTTTGAGTTTGATGCCACTGAAGTCCCTAAAGAGGGCATTACGCTCGAAACGTTGATAACAGACAGTGCTCTACTTGGGAAACATCATTCTTCCGCGTATTTAGGGCAACAACGAATTGTTTATACCGATGGCAAACAAGAGTTTGTTGAGCCTGTTTTTCCTGTTCTTGTCGCTTATACCGAAACTGCGGTATTAGATGAGCAAGCATTAAAAGCATTTGATGGACATATTGGAAAAGAGGAACTTATTCAATATTTACATAAGGGAGGCTATGTACAAACACCACAACTATTAGGTAATTCCACTGAATTAGTTTGGTGTGCCCGTCAAGGATATACCGATTATGGAGATGCAAAGCAATTTTGGCAGCCATTGGCCACCCGAACCACGTTGTTGACAGGCAAGACACATTATCGTTGGAGCCAACATTACTGTGTTATCACTGCGACAGAAGATGCTGCGGGTATGACAACATACGCGCAGTATGATTATCGGTTTATGACACCAATTCAGATTCAAGATATCAATAATAACCAGAGTCATGTTGCGTTAGATGCCTTAGGACGAGTTATTTCTACACGTTTTTGGGGGACAGAAAATGGCTTACCTTGTGGCTACAGTCCACCTTCTGATAAACCGTTTAAGGCACCATTAACTGTTGAGGGCATGTTGAGTTTACCGAAAGGCACACCAGTTTCTCAGGCAATAGTTTACAGAGATGATAGCTGGATGTATCAGGTTGATAAAACGCATGATTTACCCTATGGGATTAGAGTATCAAGCACAAAAAAAATAGGCTCTTTGGCATTACGTCGGTTGCGAAAGTATTGTGCTTTAAAGCAAAACGCGTTTGACTCATTGACGACAGGCTCTCGTATTCCTCCACATTTTTGTACGATTACGACTGACCGTTATGATAATGACCCTGAACAGCAGCTGCGCCAACAAGTCGCTTTTTTTGATGGGTTTGGTCGTGAACTGCAAACAGCCGTACGCCATGAAGCCGGAAATGCCTACGTGCGTAATGACTTAGCTGGTCTAGATTGTGATTCTCAGGGGAGATTAATTGAGCGTTTTACGCCAACTCGTTGGGCAGTAACAGGAAAAACGGAATATAACAACAAAGGCCTTGCTGTCAGGACTTATCAACCTTATTTCCTCAATGACTGGCGTTATGTCAGCGATGCGAGTAGCCGTAGTGATCTGTATGCCGATACCGTCTATTACGACCCTTTGGGAAGAGCCAGCCAAGTGCTAACAGCTAAAAGCTATTTACGACGTACTCAAATATTTCCATGGTTTACGGTTGAAGAAGATGAAAATGACACGTTAGAAGGCTAAACGGGGGAGCGATGAAAACAAGCGTAAACCTGTCCTTTCATGCAGGTACACCAACAATACAAGTCGTGGATAATCGGGGCTTGGCCATTCGCCATCTACAGTATTATCGGGAACTTGAGCGGCCAGCTGAGCTTGACGAACGGGTCACATTACAGCAGTTAAATGTACAAGGGTATTTAGTCAGTTTAGCTGACCCTCGATTTGCATCGAGTAAAATAAACAACGTGGCTTGTCTCTATAATTTAACGGGGGAAACACTGCGCACTCATGGGGTAGATGTGGGTACTGGTGTTGCGCTAAACGACATTGAAGGACGTTTAGTGTTCAGTATCGATGCAAATAAAACACGTCGAACATGCCAATATGAAGAGAGCTCGATGTTAGGTCGTCCCGTCAGCATCATGGAACAAACTAAGAATAAAGCTCCTTGTATCAGTGAATACTTTGATTATGCAGGCTTCTCTGTCGCTGAACAGCAAACCAATTTAGCAGGGCATTGTGTTCGTCATTATGATACCGCTGGGGTATTGGTTTTAAACCAGGTTTCTCTGCAAGGGAAGCCGCTTTTAACCACGCGCCAGTTTATTCAGCAAATTGAGGAAAAAGACACTCTGGTAAACTGGGTAAATAACGACCAAAAAGAAAAGCTTGAAACAGAAGAGTACCGTCATCAAATACAGGTTGATGCGATGGGGAACCCATTGCAATCTATTGATGGAAAAGGTCATCAACAGCGCTATGCATACAATATTACGGGGCAACTTAAACAACATTGGTTAACTATCAATAGCCAAAAAGAGCAATCGGTAATTAAATCGGTTGAGTACTTGGCAACCAACCAAAAACAGCATGAAGAGCATGGTAATGGGGTATTCACCTATTATGGATATGAACCACAAACGCAGCGTTTATTACATGTTAAAACACAACGCCCTAAAGCCCATCCACTAGGCTTCAAACTTTTCCAAGATGTCCATTATGCATATGACCCTGTAGGGAATAGGGTAAGTATACGTAATGAAGCAGAACTAACGCGTTTTTGGCGTAATCAGAAAGTTACTCCAGAACAATGTTATCAATATGACACGCTATATCAACTGGTTAGTGCAACAGGTCGAGAAATGGCGAATATTGGGCAACAAGGCCATCAAATACCTGATTATGTTCCTTTTGATAATGCAACTTATACCCAATATAGGCGGCGTTATGAATATGACCGAGGGGGGAATTTAACTAAGATATATCATCGCTCTCCTGCTACAAATCAAAGTTACGTAATGCAAATGACGGTAAGTCAAAGCAGTAACCGTGCCGTTATCGCAGCACTAGTTACAGAACCAAACCAAGTCGATGATTTTTTTACCTTAAGTGGCCAGCAAAAACAGCTTTTGAAAGGGCAACATCTCCATTGGACACCTCGCCAAGAGTTGCAACATGTTTCCAGTTTAAGTTTGAATGAACACTATCGCTATGACAGTGCAAGCCAACGTGTTTTCAAAATGAGCCAACAAGAGCATTCTTGCATCCAAACTAGGTATTTAACTGATTTAGATGTAAAAAACACACAAAGAAATGGTATTACAAAAGAATGCTTACAGGTCGTTAGTGCGGGTAGTGAAGGCTATACGCAAGTGCAAGTTCTACACTGGGAAGGTAATGTTCCTAATGGCATAAAGAACAATTTATGGCGTTATCATTTTGATTTTTTAGCCGGTAATGGGGGTTTAGAGTTAGATGGAGAAGGGCATATTATCAGCCAAGAAGAGTTTTATCCCTATGGCGGTACCGCTGTTTGGCTGGCGCGTGATCAAATAGAGGCAGACTACAAAACACGGCGTTATGCGGGGAAAGAGCGTGATGCGACAGGGTTGTATTATTACGGCTACCGTTATTATCAACCTTGGGCTGGACGTTGGTTAAGCGCTGATCCTGCGGGAACCGCCGATGGGCTTAATTTTTACCGAATGTCCCGCAATAATCCGATTAATTTTCATGACCCTAATGGTTTATTTCCTTTCCATTTACTTAACCCGTTACATTGGGTTAGGTCACTAAGCCAAAAAATAGATGAGTATAATACCGCGACGAATGTTGACGATTGTTACCTTTTTATGAGTAGAGGTCTCCTTTGGCGAAATCATTTTAATGGCAAATCAAGTTTTGATAAAAGGACAGGGGAAAATATTGCCGGTATGCGCGAAGTTGTAGGTAGTTCGTTGAATGAGCAAGAAACAGGTTTTGTTGGGCGGTTTAAGGCACTCGATTTCACATTATTACATGCTTCTAATACAGATTTTAGGGTAAACGGCGAAGTCCATTTTAAATCCCGCGTTAAGTTAAGAACCAAGAATACCATTGAATATGAACATCCTAATACCAGCTATGATGATGATAGAAATCTAGAAACAAGGGAGTTTGTTTTTTTCTCCCTTGGGGTTGAGGGCGCGGAAGGTAAAAACTCAAGTCGATTCGGCAATAAACTCTATATCACTTCCCTAAATCAGGTTGAAAATGAGCGCTATATGCCATATGCACACATGGCGCTTAATGACACGTTGCGTTTTACCACGCGGCAGTCCTCGTCACGTTTAGAAAGCGTATTTGGTCCTGCTGACACAAAAATTCTGATAAGACAAACCATTGCTTTAGAGGCGATGGATACGGTTTTTGACATCAAAGATTTTAAAGAAGCCATCGCGTTGGCTATGGTTAATACTGCAAGATTGCTATCTCAAGAGGGGTACAATCGTGTGATGAATATTCAAGAGAACGCTGAATTTGACTCATTCATGTCACTGCTATTTCGCCCTCAAATCCTCGTTCCGAGAGAATTAAAATCAAAAAATACCACTGTGCGTGAGATCAGATACCGGCCTGAGCTACTGGGTTCATGAAGTGTAATGTCTTTGTTTATGGAATAGGGAGGAATATGGCTTTTTTACTGTCAACAAACACACCAACAATAATCAGGGTGAAAACCGAGCGCCCAGCTCAACACGCATTGAGGTTTAAACTGCTCCAAGACTTACACTATCAGTATGATCCCGTGGGAAATCTGTTATCGCTGTGTAACTTCGCCGAACCCACACGCTTTTGGCGCAACCAAAAAGTCGAGGCAAAACAAGCCTTTCAATACGACACGCTCTACCAGTTAGTCAGTGCCTCGGGGCGTGAAATGGCTAATCAGCAGCTGAAAAATACGCCAAACCCAACGTTCACTGCCTTTGATAATGCCACCTATACGCGGTACGTTCGCACCTATCATTACGACGAAAGTGGCAACTTAACCCAGATCCACCACCGCGCTCCAGCAACAAACCAACAGTATTCAACGAACATAGCGGTGAGCGACCACAGTAACCATGGGGTAGTGGATCCTTTGGTGGAAAACGCCGATCAAGTTGAAACGTTCTTTACCCCAGCAGGCGGGCAAAAATTGCTGTTACAAGGGCAAACTCTCCATTGGACAGCCTACCAAGAACTGCGGTCGGTAAGGTGCTCAGCGGTAAATGAGCATTATCGCTATGACAGCCAACGACAGCGCATATTAAAAGTGACACAGAGCGCTGGCCAAACATCATCCGTGACGTATTTAGCCAATTTGGAGTTAAGACGCTCTTCGCAGCAAGGGGAGTTGCAGGTTATTTCCCTTGATGAGTTGATCGGTATCACGCTTCAAGTATTCCACTGGGATAAAAATAAGCCCAAAGAAATCGACAATAACGCCATGCGCTATAGCTTAACCTCATTAATTGGCAGCCGGGGAACTGAACTTGATGGAGATGGTAACATTGTTAGCCAAGAAGAGTATTACCCTTATGGTGGCATAGCCATTTGGCTAGCGGACAGTGAGTTAACGGCGGGTTATAAAACCCGGCATTATGGGGGTAAAGAGCGGGATATCACCGGGCTATATTATTATGGGAGCCGTTATTACCAGCCATGGGTTGGTCGCTGGCTGAGTGCAGATCCGTCAGGCGCTGTAGATGGGAGCAACTTATACCGCATGGTGCGCAATAACCCAATGACTTACCATGACGAGCAAGGACAATACCCTAAAATTGCGCATTATATTTGGTTAGGTAATAAAGAACTTCCTACCGAAGGGATTAGTAATATGATCCACTTTAAAGACCATAATCGGGTATATCAAGTCAATTTGTGGAGTGATAATCCCGACAGGTTGAAAAACAACCTGCTAGAGCGGGGGTACAGCCAAGCTCTATTGAATGTAATTAATATTCAGAAAGTACCGCAATTTGACTATCAATACCAAGCGGCGATTAATCGGGAGTCAACAAATACGGCCTATGCGAATTATGCGGCGGCATCGGATATGGTGAGATTAGGGGTGCTTTATCACTCTGGTGGCTTATATATGGATGTGGATGTTGCGGTGAAACAGAATATTGGCGAAATTAACCCAGCTATTAAGATGCGAGGCATGTGTCGCGACCTTCTTTTTCATTATGCACTAGAGCCTGATGACCCAGGGTCATTTTCTTTGTCAAATGCCGTTATTGCGGCCAATCCAAGGGCATTAAGTTCGCGTAGTATGATGCGTTATATCCGCCATCTTTATACTAACAATGAAGTCGAAACTTTCGCAACATCCGGCCCGGTAGCTCCCGTTGATAACTTAAATGAAATAAAAAAGCAGTCTTACTCGAATGTATCTTGGGAATCGATTATGTGGGGCGCTAAACGCTCTAAAGCGGATGATCGGTTAAATATTACAGTAAGAGGAACAGGTCCAGGTATGTTTTCTAGTTGGCTTCGAGCTAGTGTATCGACCTTTCTTTTACGAAAATCAAAGTATATTAAAGAATCTGATCTTTTTGGTCATAGAACAGAAATTACGCCAACACAACGAGGGATGCCAAGATGGGCTTACGGGTTAAATTCGAATGGAAATACTTGGTATAAACCCCAAAGCGCTAGACGGGCTTCTGTCTAAAAACATATACCTCAATCCCTAAAAGAGATTGAGGCATTTTTTTACTTAGGGAGCCTTAATCGAATGATTTCAGAAAAAAATTCGGCTCCAGTGAGCAAAATATCATCATTAAAATTATACAAAGCATTATGCAGTGGTATATGACCAACTCCGTCTTCCTCATCCCCATTACCAATAAAGACGAAGCAACCTGGAATTTTTTGTAAAAATGCACCAAAATCCTCGGAGGTCATCATGGCTTGTACATTACTATCAACATGTTGTGCACCGACTGTATTATTTGCAGCTTCAATCGCAACATCGACGCATTCAGCCCAGTTAACGGTTGGCGCAAATTCATGGGTGTACTCAAACTCACATTCAGCATCATTCATCGCACAAATGTGTTCGCAAATTGAACGCATTCGAGTTTCAATTAACTTTTGAGCTTGTAGGTCATAACTGCGTGTATCTCCCTTGATTTCAACATGGGTAGGGATGGCATTACGAATGCCATCTGTGTGAATTTCTGTGCAAGAAATCACGATAGGAATGCTAGGGTCAATATTACGTGACACGATAGTTTGTAAGCAAAGAATAATTTCTGCGGCGATGACGAGTGGATCTTTCCCCATATGAGGGCGCGATGCGTGGCTGCCAAAGCCTTTGATTCGAATAATAAAGTTATCTTCACTACCCATTATCCCCCCAACACGGGTCGCTATTTGGCCTTTTCGGATGCCCGGCATATTGTGCATACCGTAAATTTCTTTGATGTTGAAACGTTCAATTACGCCGTCATCAATCATGGCTTTAGCGCCCCAACCAGGTTCTTCCGCAGGTTGGAAAACAAAACAGACGGTTCCATTAAAATCCTTTCGTTCTGCTAAAAGCTGTGCGGTACCTAACATGACGGAAGTGTGTCCGTCATGGCCGCATGCATGCATTCTATTAGGCGTTTGCGAGGCATAAGGTAGGCCAGTTTTTTCCGTTAATTGAATACAGTCCATATCTGCACGCAAGCCAATCACGTCTGTGCCATCACCGCATTTTAATAGGGCGACCAAGCCTGTTTTGCCGATACTCCGATGAACCTCTAACCCCATATGAGTTAATTGTTCAGCAACAAAATCAGCGGTATGCGTTTCTTCAAATGCACTTTCTGGGTGCTGATGTAAATGGTGACGCCATTCAATCATTTGCTGTTTTAATTGATTCTTATCCATATTATTTGTCCTCTGAATGGGAGCGTTGGGCTCTTTGTAAAACAACATTGAGAAGAATATTGGCTCCACGAGCTAAATCTTCAGGTTCACTAAATTCATTGATGTTATGGCTTATCCCACCAGCACAAGGGACAAATATCATGCCAGATGGGCAAATACTTGCCATAAATTGGGCATCATGCCCCGCACCACTTGGCATTTTCCGGTAACTGAGGTTTTGCTGTTTCACTTCATGCTCAATTGCGTCAATGATCGTATTTGAGAAAACAACAGGGTCAAAGCGTGCTAATGTTCGGCTGCTGAGTAGGACGCCTTCTTCCGCAGCGATTTTCTGTGCGTAGTCTTGCATCATTTTTTCTGCTTTTTTGAGTTGATTATTGTCAGTGTTGCGCAGGTCGACAGTCAGGGTTGCCTGATTAGGGATCACATTGATTAGATTCGGTTTGAACGAGATAAAACCTGCCGTTGCGACTTGATTACTGCCCAATATTTGGGTGATTTCCCTCACAAATGCGCCCATTTTAAATGCAACTAGACCTGCATCATGGCGCATTGACATTGGTGTCGTACCTGCATGGTTTGAAACACCTTCGATAGTGTATTCTGTCCATGAAATACCTTGAACACCTGTAACAATACCAATATTAATATTTTCTTTATCTAAAATAGGGCCTTGTTCGATATGCAGTTCAAAATAGCTGTCGACAGGGAAGCTACCAATTTTGGCATCGCCTTTATAACCCATATCAAGTAAAGCTTGTTCAACGCAGATACCATCAAGATCTTTTGCTGCTAGTGCATTTTCCACTGGATATTGTTCAGCAAAAACAACACTTCCCATCATGTCAGGTTGAAAACGTACACCTTCTTCATTTGTAAAAAAAGTCACAGCAATAGGGCGGTATGGCTGAATATTGGCGTCTTTTAGTGTATTAATCACCTCAAGCCCAGCTAAAACCCCATAATTACCATCATATAACCCGCCAGTTCCAACTGTATCAATATGAGACCCCATCATGACTGGGGGTAAATCATGGCGACCTGAATAAATGCCCGTTACGTTACCAATCTCATCAATTCGGATTTTTAGACCCAAAGATTGCATTTTCGCAACGACGAAATCCCGACCGAGTTTATCTTGTGGCGTTCCTGCGATACGGCAGCATCCTCCTTCGGGTAATGCCCCCAGTGTTCCCAGTTCAAAGAGAGAGCTCATTAGGCGCTCTGAGTTGATGTAGCGTTTATTTTTCATTTTAATTCCTTGTTTTTAATCTTTATTTATTTGTTTTAATTCGTGTTTTAACATCACTTGCGTAATCCCACATTGGATCGCTGATACCCTTGTTTTTTTGCTGTATGTAGTCTCGTAGGACAAAAATGACATATCTTGAGAGGAGCAAGAGCGCAGGAACGTTGAAAATAATCAGCATGGCCGCGGCAAAATCCACTAATTCCCAAATAGTTGAAACAGGGATCATGCCGCAGAACACCACTAACGCACAGCACAGTAAGCGATAGCACTGTGTGGCCATTTTATTATCAATAATCCAACGCAGATTCACTTCACCGTAGTAGATATCGGCAATAACAGATTTAAAACCAAATAGCACCATCGCGACAAATACCACATGTTTACCCCAATCACCGACGCCCAGTGTGAAAGCATGTTGGGTAAGTTCAACGCCTGTATGTCCACTGCCAAGTGCGCCGGTTAACAAAATGGTAAAAGCGGTGCAGCTACAGACGATAATTGTCGTAAAGAAGGTGCCAAACATTGCGGTAAAACCTTGCGTCACAGGGTGGTTTACCGTTGCGGTGGCATGCATACTCGGTGTTGTCCCATTTCCTGCATCATTAGAGAACAAGCCGCGAGCAACGCCATAACGGAAAGCCATATAGATGGTATAACCTGCTGCACCACCTGCCGCTGAGTCAAAATTGAATGCAGATTTGATGATGAGCGAGAGAATGGCTGGTAGCTCAGTGACATTCAGAACAATGATAAAAAGTGATAAAAGGATATAACCAATAGATAAAAATGGGACAAAGAATGAAGCAAAATCACTGATCCGTTTTACACCACCAAAGATAATAATGGAGACTAACAGAACTAGGATTAAGCCGACTAAAGCAGGGTGGATATCAATAACGCCTGTTGTGGCTAAGATAACCGAGTTGCCTTGTACCATGGTGTAGAAAAACCCCATACCGATGATCATACTGATCGAGAAGGCAATGGCTAATGGCTTACAGTTTAGGCCTTTTGAAATATAGTAGGCGGGGCCTCCTCGATAGGTTCCATCCCCGTTACTTTCGCGAAACAATATGGCTAGAATTGCCTCGCTAAAGCTAATCCCCATGCCTAAGATAGCAGTAACCCACATCCAAAAAATTGCCCCTGGTCCACCCGACGCTAGCGCCGTAGCAACACCGACTAAACTTCCTGTGCCCACTTGGCTGCTTAAAGCTGCACAAAGTGCACCAAAACCAGAGACGCCTTTTTCATTGGTAGATTTCTTATTATTTTTAAAAACATTAAATAGCTGAGTAAAGTAACGGATTTGAGGAAAGGAAAATCGAAAAGCAAAAAAAATGCCTGTGCCTAATAGCAAACCGGCAACGAGCCATCCCCAGAAGATATTATTTATTGATTGTAAAAATTCCATGGTGAGCCTCTTACAGTGTTTATTACCTGCATTGCTATTACCTCCAACGCATTGCGCTAATGATGTAGGGTCATGGGTAACAGCAATACGGTTTGTTTTTTTAATTATTCATTTCTGCCTAACCAAACAATGTCTTCGTAAATATCGGGTGAAGTATCTCCTTCAGTGCTGATAAGTAATATGCGTGAGTGGTCATCAAGTTTGAGCTGTTGGCACAAAGTATGATGAGTTGGGTTTTTAGTGAGTTCATACAAAAGGCCAAGACCAATAGCACCGGATTCCCCTGAAATAAAAGGTGTGTCAGTATCCGGCCGGGGGGCTGCTGCAATGCGAACGCCGTTTGCAGCAAGGCTGTCATGTGCTGAGATGAAAATATCACTATAGTCACGTAGCACAGGCCAACTGATGGTATTTGGTACGCCACATGCTAAGCCAGCCATTACCGTATCCATGGCACCACCGACACTATGTGGCAAGCTATCGTTAGCGATGGCAGATTGGTATAGGCAATTCGCTTTATGAGGTTCGACAACAATTAAAACTGGTGGATTATCTTTCATTAACCCAGCAAAATAACCCATGATGGCAGCGGCGAATGAACCTACACCCGCTTGTAAAATAAGGTGTGTTGGCGGTTGTTTTAATTGTTCAACAGCTTCCAAGGCGAGAGTCATATACCCTTGCATGATCCAAGTTGGAATTTCTTCATATCCATCCCAAGCGGTATCTTGCAGTAGGATCCAGTTGTTTTGAACCGCCATTTGGCTAGCTAGCTGCACAGTGTCGTCATAATTTAATGCGGTGATAGTGCATTTAGCGCCGTGATTACGGATATTCTGTGCTCGGATTTCTGATGAACCCTTTGGCATATAAACAACAGCTTTCATTCCTAGCTGCTCGGTGGCCCATGCAACGCCACGACCATGATTGCCATCAGTTGCAGTCACAAAAGTAACATCACCAATTTGTGCTTTTATTGCTGGTGATGACAGCATTTCAAAGCTTAATGTATTGATATCTCGGTTTAATTTTTTTGCTAAAAATTTACCAATCGCATAAGAGCCGCCAAGCCCTTTGAATGCATTTAAGCCAAAGCGCTTTGATTCGTCTTTAACATGAATAGCACCTAGCCCAAGAGTGCGGCTTAAGTGGGGTAATTCCCTAAGTGGTGTTGGTTGGTAATCGTGAAACTTACTGTGGAAATGCCTAACCTCATCTCCGACAAGTTGATTTAAAAACGACAAATCCGCGGCTTGTTGGCGTATTTTTTTTTGTAAATTAAATTGATAGGCAATTTTCTCTAACATAAAAAATCCTTGTTAATTAACACAATATAATCGCTACATGGCAATAATCATGACCATCCCAATTAATGATGTATTAATCATATTGATAACTGGCGCTAATAATTGACTTGTTTTTGCAGGCAAAATGCAAAAATAACGTTAATATCGAAAAAATACGCAACAATGTTGCATTTTTTTCTGCTAATAAAAGGGCGGGATAATGAAGTTAGATGTGTTTGATAAGAAAATTCTAGCGATATTACAAAGAGATAATAGAATTTCACAGCGGGAGTTATCGTCTGAAATTAGTTTATCAGCCTCTGCGATTAATCGGCGTATTGCCGCAATGGAAAAAGCTGGAGTCATCAAAAATAGTGTGACCGTAGTGAATGCCCATAAAGTTGGCAGGCCTATTACGATTATTACTCAGGTTAGCTTGATTAATGAACGCTTAGACTTGTTAGAAAAACTCAAAAAGAATTTTACGAACTGCCCTCAAGTTCAACAAGTTTACTATGTCACAGGGGATTTTGATTTCTTGTTGATTATTAATGTCGCGGATATGGAAGAGTATGAGCGTCTAACGCATGCGCTTTTTTTCAATTCTGAAAATATACAGAGCTTTAGAACGATTGTATCTATGCAAAATGCCAAACAAGAGCTGACGGTTATACTGAACTGACTTTATAAGTAAAAGTCACTAATTCACTGTTTATCAGAGTGTTCCACTGGGAAATTTAACTTATTCACCGTAATTTGACGCAATTCAATATTTACCAGAGATGCTTTTACGATGAAAAAATGTATTTTATTGCTGATTTTGTTTACCAGCTTTAGCTACGCAAAGTCCCAGTCCAATTACCATGGTAATTCCTCCCGTCATGACACACAAGCTGTGCATATTTGCGCACTGTCGCCATTTTCTGAATTTTATGCAGAAGCCGCGTTTTCAGAACAAAATGCACGGCAAAAAGTATCTCGCCGTTGTGAGTTAGGTCAAGGAAACGGCAGTATTTTTTGTAAAGCCAAAGATGCGAAATGCAGTACCAGTAAAATATCATTCAATGGCGATTACATCGAAGAGAGCATGGTTGTTTACACAAAAACATGGCAAAAAGGGGAGTATCTAGAAATTGATGAAAATATTCCTAACTTATCCCGCTATAATTTTGCTGATAAAATAGCCTCTTTCAGTATTCCAGATGGTTGGACAGTGCGTTTTTATGAAGGATTTAACTACACAGGAAAGTACCACTCAGAGTCAGGTGGTACACATAACGCGTTAGGTTATGGCGAGAAAATCCGCTCCATCAAAATTATCCGTCGTTAATGATTCTCGTGAATAAGGCCAGGAAAACCTGACCTTATTGGTGACTTAATGCTCTAATGTCACAGCATGAACATGGGGAAGTTGTTTCAACGTGCAATAAAGCTCAGGAAGGGTAATCCGTTGGCGTACGTTGAGCCGTAAATTCACTTCTACACGTTCTTTTTTTATATCGCGAATATTCAAGTTATCAATAATATTTCGTTTGCGCCTCATATACTCCATCAAAATGGGCACACCTTGTTCATCATTAAATAACAGACGCACATTTAATTTTCCAATACGTTTAGATTTTGATTGGTAGAGTAAAACTTGTGGGCTGAGCCAAATGGCAACAAAAAATAGCCCTGTGACGGCTAACGCATGAAGATAAAAACCGTTTCCTGATGCAATACCGATACCGGCAGATGCCCAAACAATGGCAGCAGTGGTTAATCCAGAAATGGCGTCATCACTGCGATGCATAATGACACCTGCACCAAGAAAACCAATACCGCTGATGATTTGTGCGGCTAAGCGCATTGGATCACTGCGAATATTGTCTGAAATTCCAGCATAGTATTCCGCTGATTGAATCGACACGATGGTTAACAGGCAACTGGCAACGGAAATAATGACACAGGTTGTAAACCCGACAGGTTTTCCTTTTGCTTCCCGCTCTAATCCAAGAAGGCCGCCAAGTACAAAGGCGACCGTTAACTTGATAAAGACGGGAGTGAAGTTGCTCAACATGGGGTAAATCGAGGTCAAGCTGTCCATATAACTTCATTAACTCCTTTACTGGCTTTCTGAGTGATTCAGGCCATCCTTTTTACTTGAGTTTGTGTTTGCAGTGTCTTTTTTTGATACGTCATCTTTAAAGAAGAATATAAAGAAGATAAAGACAATACCGGCAATCGCGGTTGGGTAATGCCAATAGTTCACCCATTGTGGCAATGATGCGGCACCTGTTTCAGTGACAGTGTTGTTGAAGATGAAGCCGCAAACGGTTGATGCAAATAGTAACCCTGCACCATTGGAGACAATAAAGCGGATACCTTGCGCTTGGGCACGAATTTCAGGCTTGGCTTTTTTATCGACATAAATATCGCCTGCGGTGAAGAAAAAGTCCCAACAGAGCCCTTGAAGCAACAGGCCGATAATAAGAAATGTTGTACCTGAATCGACAGCTGCGTAGGAAAACAGAACGGTACGGATGATCCATGACACAATACCTAACGCTAATGTGATTTTGAAACCGAATTTAAGTAACACAAAGGAGAGCAAGAACATAAATACGATTTCACAAGCGACACCAATTTGCATCATTGAGGCCGCATTATCAAACCCTAATGCTTTGATAAATACAGGGATATAAGCGGAGTAAGCCGTTTTAGGGATCATTAAGACAAAGATACTGAACATCAAGATGGCAAAATAGCGGTCTTTGAACAGCGATAGTGCATCAAGGCAAAGAATATCCCGTGGTGCGAACGGTTTATCTTTTGCTTTGGGTGGTGTGTCAGGTAGGGTTAAACAGTAGAGTGCAAGTACAATACCGCTACAAGCTGCAATATACCAAGTCATGGTACTGCCAGAGAAACCCATTTCACCCATGATAAACCCGACAACCATAAAGCCGAAGTTGCCGAATACACGGATCACTGGGAACATTTTGACGCCGTTAATATGCGAGAAAGTGATGCTATTGGATAAGGCTGTGGTCGGGTAAAAGAGTAACCCGACGATAAAGATTAAAAACAGGGTCATGCCCACATTTTGCGCTTCCACAAATTGAGGCACGGTAAACAATACAGCTGCATTGATAATATGCAGTACCGCCATCACTTTTTGTGATGAGAAGAAACGGTCTGCGATCATACCAATAAATAACGGTGATAAAATTGTCGCTAAACCCAGTAGAGCATATGCGTTTCCGATAATATTCGCCATACCGTAGGAGCTTAAAACCAGCCCCATGGTCATATTCCATGCCCCTTGCATAAAATACTGGATAAACATCATGACCAGCAGTCGAGAGGTAATATTGATATTCATATTGCCTCCTATGGGCAAGTTACGGTCAGCCCATCAGAGGCAACAAGAATATTGTGTTCTGCACAAACCGCTTCTAAATCAGTGTGTAACAAGCGAGCACTGTGGGAAATATGCGAAACAAGTACCTGTGTTTTGTCGTGAATACAACCTTGGTTAGTGAGTTTTTCTTTTGCTGCAAAAACTGTCTCTAAACTCATGTGGTTATCGGTACGATCATTGCCATTTAATCCATAAGTACATTCAAGGACGACAATATCCAACGGTTTATTGATGAGCCAGTTCCACGTTAATTCAGGGAACCAGCCCGAGTCATGGCCATAAAAAATAACCTGGCCATTTTTTTCAATATGGTAAACAAAGCAATATTCCCATTTTGCATGGTTCGCCAGTAGCGGGGTGATTTTATAGCCATTATGCTCAATGGTTTCATAGGGTACTAAGCAGTGAAAACCAAAACGATCTTTTGAATACCCTGGCAACACGTTAACAGAGCCATTGATTGCACGGTCATTACCAAAAATATGCAGAGGGTGGCAGATTTCATAGCCGTAGCCTTCCATTCTGCTATACAGGTCACCCACATTAAAGTGATCAGGATGAGTGTGAGTAAATAATAACATTTCAATTTCAGTTGCATCACGACCATCACGTAATAATTGGTAACTAAATGTGGGTGACATATCAACCAACATGAGGTCATCAATGATAGCGGAAGATTGTGTCCGGATGTCTTTTCCGCCTAAACGACGAGCTTCCAAGCAATGTTCACAACGGCAAAATGGGTTTGGGATCCCTTCAGAAGCCGCAGTCCCTAAAAAATGGATTTTCATATTTCATTCCTTATTTTTATTATTTCTGTTTAAATTTTTATCAATTGATACGTATCAATATATGATTGAATGGAAAAATAGAAAGTGGATATCGTTCATTCAGTGATCACGGTCAAAATAAATCGGTGTTTAAGCCAAATAAAAGGGGATCAGGAGATAAATTTTCCAGTGTATTTAACAGATTTTATTTTGTTGAATGTGTCTTATTATTGATACGAACCAATCAATATTTGTGTTATGCATATAAAAATCGGGTATGATGAGTAAAACGTGGTGGAGAAGGGTTCTTAATATGGCAACAATGAAAGATATCGCCCGAATTGCGGGGGTTTCTTATGGTACCGTTTCAAATGTACTTAACGGCCGCGGGAATGTCAGTGTCGAAAAGATGGAAGCCGTCCTGAATGCAGCGAAAGAAGCGGGTTACAGTGTTAATACGCAAGCGCAAATGTTACGTTCCAATTCGAGCAATAAGATTGCCATTGTCCTACCTCAATTAGTTTCTGAAAAATACACTACATTTTTCAATGCATTGCGCCAATCTATTGAAGAACGTGCTGATTATCATTTTGACATTTACCTTACAGATGATCTTGAAGTCAAAGAGCGCAAAGTTATCCAGCAAATTGCTTCTGGTGGTTATCGTTATGTGATTGCAATTAGTTGCTTAAATAATGCTACAGCCTATTTTGACGCGTTACAAATCCCAGAAGACGATGTGGTGTTTGTTTACCGTAAACCGAAAGGGGCAAAAAATTTCTTTAGCCTTGATTATCGCCAAGCGGCAGAGGCAGTTTGCAGTCAAATTGATTTTGACGATGTACAGGTTGTTGGTATTTATGCCGATGGCTCGAATCGTTTAGACAGCGAAGAGTTTGTTGAAGCATTCAGAAAAGAAATACTACAAAATAAAACAGCTATTGAAATTATTACCTATCATTCGTCTGATTCAGAATCATATAACACGGCATTTGAGTTTTTCTCATTACATCTTCGCCCTGATATTATCGTCACACAAGACATTGAAAAAATGCGGTTTATCAGCCAAGCCAGTTATTTTGGTAGCACACAAACCTGCCCACCATTATATACCTTATGCAGTAATATACCGCCGATGCTCAATGGGCTATTTTGTTATCCCGTTAACTATGCACAACTTGGACAAGATGTTATCAACCATCTGTTTAAAAAAGAAAAATTAATATCGGCATCAAATATTCGCGTGCCTAATCCTGGTAAACGTATTTATACTGGCTCGCTACCGGATGAAAACATTGGCATGTCAAAAATGAGTCTAAATTTGCTCACGCTGCCAAGCCCATCGACCAGTGCATTACAAAAGTTATTGCCAAACTTTTATCGCCACACGGGGATTTCCGTTAATCTTGCGGTTAGGCCGTTTAGCGAGATTTTTAATATTTTGTCAGAGATAGCGGATTACCCGTATTATGATTTATTACGTGTTGATGTTGCCTTTTTTCCTTGGTTTGCCAATCAAACATTAATGCCGCTAGAGCAAATCGGTGACGGCGTCACCGATTTGCTGACAAAATTCACCCAAAGCAAGCAACAACGCTTCAGTTTAGTGAATGGCAAAGCCTACTCATTGCCTTTTGATGCCAGTGTACAGTTACTGTTTTATCGGAAAGATTTATTTGATGACCCTGTCATTCGCCGCATGTATTTTGAACATACGGGTAAGGAATTATGCCCGCCGCAAACATTTGAAGAATATGACCGTATAGGTCGATTTTTCCATTGCTATAAAGAAACCGGCAATGTGATGCGCCCCTTTGGTACCTCCGCAACGACGGGGAGTGCAGGTATTATCTCTTCGGAATATTTACTGCGCTATTATGCGGCGGGGGGGAAAATTATTACGTCCAACGCACCTCCGCAGCTAAATGAAGGCATTGCCCTTGCTGTGCTCAATGACTATATACGTCAATTACCTTACTCTGAGCGGATCAACAGTGAGTGGTGGAGTGATTCCATCAGCCATTTTGAAAATGGTAACTTGGCTATGAACATTGCCTACATGAACCTCTTTAATGATGTCGCACACAGTGCCATTTCATCCTGTATTGGTTTCGCGCCTGTACCAGGCGGGGTTCCACAAGTGGGGGGCGGGGCATTAGGAGTTTCAAAGTACAGTCAGAAGCCGCATTTAGCGGAGCAGTTCTTACGCTGGCTGTATTCAGATGTGATAATGGACCATATCGTTATGTTAGGGGGGAACAGTGTTCAGCGTGATTTTGTCTATACGCAGGAGATCACTCACCGCTATCCATGGTTACCGATGGCATATGATGAAATTAATGTCGGTATTCGTGAGTCTACGTTTGAAAATGGCGAGGCATTTAACTTGCGAAAAGCGGAAATGGTCATTGGCCGAGGGGTGATTAATGCGGTGGATGGCATTATGTCACCAGCAGATGCCATCTCGCATATCAATCAATCATTGAAAGAACTTAATTAGTGAAAACAATAGACCGCAGAAATACCGAGGTAATCTGCGGTTGTGATTATCCCTGTTTATAATGCACATTGCTGACAGCACACAACCTTTGAGCGGCTTGCTCAGGTGTTAAGTCTCGTTGTGTTTCCGCCAACATTTCATATCCCACCATAAATTTACGCACAGAAGCGGATCTTAATAAGGGAGGGTAAAAATGTGCGTGTAACTGCCAATGTTCAACATTGTGACTATCCGTAAAGAAAGGCGCAAAATGCCATCCCATTGAATACGGGAATGGTGTTTGAAATAGATTATCATACCTTGAGGTGAGTTGCTTCAAAGCAAGGGCTAAATCAGCCTGTTGTAACGGTGTCAAATCTGTCATTCGAGTGACATGAGCTTTAGGCAGTAATAACGTTTCAAATGGCCATGCCGCCCAGTAAGGGACAACTGCAAGCCAATGTTCTGTTTCCACAACAGTACGATTACCGTCTTGCTTTTCATATTCAAGATAATCAAGCAACAAGTTACGTTTATGCTTTTGATAATAGAGACGTAGGTTATCTTCTTTACGCTGAATCTCATTGGGTAAAAAGTCACTCGCCCAAATTTGTCCATGGGGATGAGGTTGAGAGCATCCCATCATTTCCCCTTTATTTTCAAATATCTGTACCCAAACATAATCGTTTTTTAATTCATTTAGTTGGCTTATCCAAGTCTGTACGACATGCTCAATTTGCTTAATAGGGAGCTCAGGGAGTGTTTTGCTGTGGTCAGGAGAGAAACAAATAACTCGACTTAAACCTTGTGCTGCTTGGGCTCTAATTAAATCAGTGTTGTTTGTCGGTTGTTGGACTGCGTCTGGCAATAGGGCTGAAAAATCATTTTGAAAAACAAATGTCTGTTGATACTTAGGGTTAGTATCTCCCGAAATTCGTTGGTTTGTCGGGCACAAGAAACAATGCTCATCATAGGACGGGAGAGCCTGTGATTGTGGCGGCTCATCTTGCCCACTCCAAGGTCGTTTCGCACGATGGGGAGACACAAGTACCCATTGGTTAGTTAATGGGTTATAGCGACGATGAGGGGTGTTTGCTGGGTCAAAAGGTAAACTGTCCATATGATTTAGTCCTTTTTATTTATGAATCCATTGAGTGGTAGCCATTAGGGTTATTTGTCTGCCAGCGCCAAGCATCATTGGCCATATCTTGAACACTGCGTGTTGCTTGCCACTGTAACTTTCTTTGTGCTTTCTCTGGTGTTGACCAATATTCAGCGATATCGCCTGCGCGACGAGGTTTAAATTCAAACGCAATAGGGTGCCCGCATGCAATTTCAAATGCCTTAAGCATTTCCAGCACACTGGTACCTTTTCCCGCCCCTAAATTAAAGACATGTAGCCCTGCTTGGTGAGAAACCGCTTTTAGTGCCGCAAGGTGCCCATCCGCTAAATCCATCACGTGGATATAATCGCGAACACCCGTTCCATCGATTGTTGGGTAGTCATTACCAAAGATAGACAGAATTTTTCTTTTACCAACAGCGACTTGGGCAATAAATGGCATTAGGTTATTGGGTACCCCAAGTGGGTCTTCGCCCATTGTGCCGGAAGGATGGGCGCCCACTGGGTTAAAGTAACGTAATAAGGTTGCAGACCAGCGGTTATCCGATGCTGATAAATCAGTGAGTATACGCTCGACCATATACTTACTCGTGCCATAAGGGCTGGATGTTGCGCCTGTTGGGAAGGTTTCATCAATAGGAACTTGAGCTGGTTCACCGTATACCGTTGCGGAGGAGCTAAAAAGGATACTAAAAACGCCCGCGTTTTTCATCGCATCAAGCAGTACGAGCGTTCCATTGACATTGGTTTCATAGTATTTAATCGGCTCAACAACCGACTCAGCTACTGATTTTAAACCTGCAAAATGGATTACAGATTGGATGTTGTGACTATTAAAAATACACTTCAATAAACGCTCATCGCGAATATCGCCTTGGTAGAAAACGGGTCGAATTCCTGTTAATGCCTCAATGCGGTTAAGCACTTCAATGTTAGCATTAATCAAGCTATCGATAATTACGGGGCGATAACCCGCAAGACTAAGTTGGACACACGTATGACTGCCGATATAGCCCATGCCACCTGTTACAAGTATTTCTGGCTTGTCCATTTGCTTCCTCGATTTTCAAATTAAACTTAGGTGATATTATAATTTGAACGTATCAATTACCATGATCGTGATCTCTTTTTGAGTTTTAAATTAAAGTGAAGTGAGTCGTAATAAAAAAGCTGATTAGCAAAGTAAAAGGGGGGGTAACTTACAGGTGTATGTGATAGGCAGTTTGAGGTTAGCACAGGATATTAATGTGGATGAAAATAAGTGCATTACATTTTCACCTAAAATGATAGATATACTCCTAGCGTTAATAAACGGATTTTATCCCAGCCTATTAATGGAGACGTCTTAAGGTAAAATTAACTGCCAATCTTGCTTAGCCATTATTTTTCCATTGATTTGTAATTGTATTTGCTGCTTTCCTGCATAGTATTGCCGAGTGGTAATGGATTTAACCGCATGTTTCTTTTCTAGGGTAAGGGTTTCATGGGCACCTAGTGTCATAGTGCGTAGTTTAAATACTTTAGGGGTGGTTTTCCCATTTGCTTTCATAAAGTCAATAATATAATCGATCACCAAATTTTGCGGTTTGTCACTGTGTGAACGTATGCAAAGGTTAAGCGTTAAATATTCTCCCAGTGTAATATTTGGAGTGGCATTAAACTGCTCAATAGAAACCTTTGCTTCATGCTCTACACCTATGAGTGCTAAGGCGTTGGGATCTCCTTTTTTAATTAACGTTCTTAGCGCTTGCTTGATAACCCATGTGATATGTTGCTATTTTTGCAGTGTATCCGCTTGTTGTTTCCACTCAGCGAGTAATTGTGTCACATAGTTAGGGTGATCTTTTGAAATATCATTAAGATGATTCGCCACGCTTTTACGCACATAGAGTTCACCATCAAATTTAAGGGCATCCAAAATAGGTCGAGTTGCGATAGGGTTCAGGATAAATGCCTGTAATTGTTCTCCCCAAGGTAGACGAGGGCGAGTGCCTTCTGATGAAAAACGGCGTACATGCACATTCTCATCACTGGCGCACTTAGCTAAAAATACCATAGTTTCATCAGGATATTGTTTGATAAAAGGGCGAATGGCCCACTCTGATGTAAAATAGGTGGTAAGCAATTTTAGGGCATCTAATGAGATTTGGCGGTGGGCTAAGCCTTGGGATTGAATAAATTCGGCGAGTGGCCAAACGGAAAATCCTTGTAACTTATTTTGTTTTAGCACTGAAACAATAATTTTAAGTGCAGCAGGGTAATCAGCTGGCAGTTCTTTTATGAGCACATCTCGGATAGCACAAACACGCGCTTTCATTTCGAGTTGAGGAAAATCAAGCGTTAAATTATACAATGCGTTAGCGCTAAATTCTGGATATTCAGGGCGAATGAGTTCAGCAAGTTGCTGCAACAGTGTTTCATTAAAAAGATGCTTAAATGCCTTTTCGTTTTGCTCTTCAGCTGCACTCGTCATGTTTATTCCTTTATCGCTATTTTAAGTCGTTATATTGCCTGAAATTATCTTGGCGGAATATGCCATTTTTGTGCTGTGGATGAAAAAAAACTTGTAATAGACCAGTTGGTCTACTACAGTAATACCATGAACAAACACACTGAACACGATACGCGTGAACATCTTTTAGCCACGGGTGAGCGCCTTTGTCTGCATCTCGGTTTTACGGGGATGGGGCTTAGCGAGCTGTTAAAAACCGCACAAGTGCCTAAAGGGTCGTTTTACCATTATTTCCGCTCCAAAGAGGCGTTTGGTGTTGCGATGTTAGAGCGTTATTACGCTGACTACTTGCAACGGCTAACAACGCACTTCGAACAAGGGGTGGGGAATTATGGTGACCGCTTTTTAGCGTATTATGGCGAAATGCTGCAACAGGTTTGTCAAATGAGCCATATTAATGGTTGCCTCACGGTAAAATTATCCGCTGAAGTGTGTGATTTATCTGAAGATATGAACAAAGCGATGGATGAGGGTGTTCGGCAAATTATTGGGTTGCTTGCTGATACCTTAGAAAAAGGCCGGCAAGAAAAATCACTTCATTTTACTGGCTCTCCCTTATCAAACGCACAAGTTTATTATGCACTATGGTTAGGGGCAAATTTACAATCGAAAATTACACGCAGTATAGTTCCATTGGAAAACGCTTTGGAACATGTCAAAACCATACTGCAAACACAAGCGCCAAATATGTAATTGGCGTTTTTATTTACCGAGTTAATAGTCGACTGGTCTAATACGGAGTCGTTATGTCGCAAAAAAAATTATTTACCCCGCTAAAAGTAGGTGCCTTCACCGCTAAGAATAGAGTCTTTATGGCGCCATTAACTCGTTTACGTAGTATTGAACCTGGTGATGTTCCTACGTCATTAATGGGTGAATATTATCGTCAACGTACGAGTGCTGGGCTTATCATCTCTGAAGCGACACAAATTTCAGCACAAGCCAAAGGCTATGCTGGGGCTCCAGGGTTACATAGTCCTGAGCAAATTGCCGCATGGAAACAGATCACCGCGGGAGTACATGATGCCGGTGGGCATATTGCTGTCCAATTGTGGCACACTGGGCGGATCTCCCATGAAACCTTACAGCCTGAGCATCAAGCGCCCGTTGCTCCTTCAGCCTTGAATGCGAATACACGAACATCGCTGCGTGATGAGCATGGGAAAGCAGTTCGAGTGGAAACCGCCACTCCAAGAGCATTGGAATTGCACGAGATCCCGCAAATTGTTGATGATTTTCGCCAAGCGGTAGAAAACGCACGCCAAGCTGGGTTTGATATGGTGGAATTGCATGGCGCTCATGGGTATTTATTGCACCAATTCTTATCGCCAGATGCGAACCATCGTGATGACCAATATGGTGGTGGCATTGAAAATCGTGCCCGTTTTCTGCTAGAAGTGATTGATGCGGTCTGTGAACAATGGGCTCCCGAGCGTATTGGTATTCGTTTATCACCTATTGGTAGTTTCCAAAATACAGGGAATGGCCCTGATGAAGAAGCGGATGCATTGTATGTTATTGACGCGTTAAACCAACGAGGCATCGGTTATTTACACCTCTCTGAGCCTGATTGGGCTGGTGGAGAGCCTTATACCGAAGCATTTCGCCAGAAAGTTCGCCAATGTTTTGATGGTGTGATTATTGGTGCAGGTGCTTATACTCCTGAAAAAGCAGAAAACTTAATTGAAAAAGGATTGATTGATGCAGTGGCTTTTGGCCGTGACTTTATTGCTAACCCTGATTTAGTCGCCCGCTTGCAACAAGATGCGTCACTGAATCCTCAGCGACCTGAATCATTTTATGGTGGTGGTGCAGAAGGTTACACTGACTACCCCTTCATGAAGTAGCAATATAATTGAAATAGGCACAAACAATAGATTAGCATTAAAACTGTTCGTGCCTATTCTGTAATGTATATATGACAATTTAAAGGTTTTAACTGTTTTTTGTAATCTATACGTTACCAGTGAAGCCTGAGTGTACGCCAAACACTTTCCCTTAGCGCAGCGGGTACACCATGGTGTTCTGCCAGCTCTCGCCATGTTGAAACTACCGCAATTGTCTCATCAATAATCTTTTGCGCTTTATTACGGCGAAGGTGAGTAATTTGTTCGGTAATTGATAACAAATCATCATGAGTAAAATTATCGCGCTTACCCGCTAAGGATAATTGGTGCGACTGTACCCATTCTGAGTCTTTTTTATAACTCCATGCAAGGTCATAAGCAGGCGCTAATTGCCACTCATATTGGTCATTTACCATAAAGGACCAATTTTTGGTGTGGTCATCATGGTTACGGGCGATGATGTTAAATACCATTCGGCGATAAATTTGCTCTTGCTCTTTATTCGACAAACCCAATTGCCGCGCGGTTAACAGCAATTCTTCGTAACTGAATGCGCCAGGTTTGCGAAAATCAGCATGAGCCAAGCCGCATAAACTTAATACGTGATATTTTAAATTACCCACACGATCAAAGCGTTTGGTCATAAAATGGGCGCGACCACTTTGCGATTCCCTTAATAACTCGCATTCGGACATTTCAATACCCACTTGCGTGGCCATCAGGTAATAAACATACTCCATGACCCCAAACCCTTTTGGGTCACCAAAGGTTTCTTTATTGCTTTGGTGTTCGACCACGCCATCAAATTTAAGTAAGTAATGTTCAAAACCTTCAGGGACGGTGACTTGGCCTGAACGTATTTCTGTGCGGTCTTTATTGACGGCGACTACGGCTTTAGCCCGTGCGCCACCTGCGGAAGTACCGATTTGCAGCAGTTTAGACATCGAGGATTCTTCGCTATCAGTTAAGTGCAAATCATCTCGCGCATCCAACACTTTTTGGGCGATATTCACCAATTCTTCAATCAAGATAGGAGTATCTTCTTCAGCATTTGGATAATTTGTCGGTTGGTACTCAAGTGCACCCATACCTCGAGTTCCGGTATAGAGTAATCGGTCTAGGGCTAAAAATTGTGATTTGTCTTTACCTTGGCGTGCAAGCCACGCATTGATTAAGGCATTTCCAAAATCATCAGGTAATGAATCTGCAAATACGGCAGGTAAGCCACGATAGGTATCAACTGGCAAACTGCGAAATGTATAGGTTTGTGAACTTAACGGTAAGTGAAGTGGGGATAGGCTGAAACCGTCTTTTTGCCATTCTTTAGTGTATTCAAACGTCGCAAATCCGCTATCATCGGTGTAGGCCAAATAGCCAGTAGGGATATTATCAAAAAAGACAGTGCAAGATTTGGCTATCATATTGAACCTTTATTTTTCCGGTTAGCTAACATTTCTTTGACGGAAAGTTTAGTCTGTATTTGGTTACGTCTAACATTTTGTTGTTTAACGATTTCTGAAGGGCGCAAAGACGGTGGGGGCACTAAGGTATCGAACCCTTCCAGTAAATTGAGTTCGCGTAATACACTAATAAAAGTGCCAAGGCTGCAAGTTCCTTTCTGTATCCGTGCATAAGTCGGCCGGCTAATACCTAAATTTTCAACGAGTTCTTCCTGTGATAGGCCTCTTGATTGTCTATAATATTCAAGGCGGTTATAAAGTTCTTGTGTGATTGCTAAGTCCGACATTGCCATTGAAATTTTCATAGGAACCTCAATCTGTAATGTATATATTACAATTTAGCGATTATTTGATTATTTTGCAATGTATACGTTGCAATAATAAATTAAATTCAACGCTAGATGAGCCCAGGTTGATGAATAGGACAATTCACTCTTTTCTTTTACTGAGTAAACCCCGTACAGTAAATGCACATTTATTCTCATTGAGTCATTTATGAAACGCATTCTTTCATTAATTACCGCAGGCCTTATCTCACTCTGTAGCATGACAAGTGCATTTGCAGGCGACCCAGGGCCTTACCGTTTAGTATTTCTCGATATATCTCAAGCTCCATATAATGATGGGCAAAAGTTATTGATTGAACTGCGCGAAATGAACGAACTTCCTGACGAGCAAAATCATCGCTGTTTTATCTGTGACGCTAATGATGACAGCTATTCTGTTGAGGTACTGTATGTTTATTCTGCACCCGTTGGGCTATTAACAGAAGACCTCCGCAAAGCAGTGGAGGGAGATAAGCAAGCAAAAAACCGTATGCAAACAGTCTTAACTGAGTTTCATGATAAGCAAGGTGAGGGGGTTGATGGCTTATTGTTATATGAGCATGTAGCAGGCAAAGTGAATATCTATACGATGGATAAAAAAATTGGGTCTAAACTGGGAGTTGAAAGCAAAACGGTGAAAAACCGCTTACTGCACTCCAGCTTAGATAGCCTATTAGAAAAAGCTGCAAATAAAATTGATAGGCCTGTTTGATTAACAACGCCCCTTGATACTAAGAGATTTCAAATTGCGTTAAGGCGGTTGAAAACTTCTCAATCAGGCGCTTAAAATCGTCAATCTCATCATCACACCATTGATTAAACATTTGTTGATAAAACTGGTAGCGGGTTTGGTCAATTTTAGCGGTCATTTTTTTTCCCTGAGGGCTTATCAGGGCATTATTAATACGCTTATCTTGGCTATCTTGCTGGCGGATGACCAGTTGTAGTGCCACTAATTTCCCCACTTGACGGCTGACTGTGGTGTAATCCCGCCCAACCATATTGGCTAGCTCAACAATGCCTACGGGACCAAACTTGTCTATGCCAATTAGCAACGGAAACAATGCTTTATCTAAATTAATGCCAGCGGCTTTAATGAGAATGTCATCACGATTAGGGTCATTAAATTGGAAAACGATCCGCAGCAATACGCTATGGAGTTCATCGATTTGCTGTAAATTAGGTGTATTTTGCATGTTATTTCTTGGTGTTTAATTTATCTTCATTTAATATGTGTATTATACACTTATATGAAAGGAAAAAAAATGAAAGCAGCTGTTGTGAAAAATAAAGGGGAAACTCCCGTTTATGATGATATTAATGCGCCTATCGAACAAGAAGGGCACTTCCTCATTAACGTTGAAGCGAGTGCATTAAGCCAGCTGGCAAGAGTACGTGCGGCGGGAACACATTATAGTTCCCCTAAACAATACCCATTTATTGCGGGGATTGATGGCGTAGGGCGGCTCGAAAATGGGCAACGTGTTTATTTTTTATTACCGGATGCGCCATGGGGCGGAATGTCAGAACAAACGTTGGTGCCAATAACACATTGCATTAGTGTACCTGAGGATCTCGATGTGGCACTGGCGGCGGCAATTGCCAACCCCGGTTTTTCATCTTGGGCTGCATTAACTCGCCAAGCAAAAATTCAAGTAGGGGATACCGTTTTAATTAACGGCGCCACGGGGACATCGGGCACGCTTGCCGTCCCCATTGCGAAACACCTTGGGGCATCAAAGGTGATCGTCACGGGGCGTAATCTTGAAAAACTTGAACAGTTACGCCAACAAGGTGCTGATGAAGCCATTCCGCTGGATAAACTTACAGACGAATTACCTCGCTTATTTAATGAAGGCATTGATATTATTCTTGATTATTTATGGGGGGAAAGTGCAACGGCCATCCTTAATGGTGCGATAAATGTGGAAAGTGACCCGATCCGCTTTGTGCAAATAGGGTCAATTAGTGGTGATGCTATCCAATTAAGCAGCAAAGTATTACGCTCTTCGAGCCTTACATTAATCGGCAGTGGATTAGGTAGTGTTTCCCTTGAGGATTTAGTGACTTGCGTTGGGGAACTATTGTTCGCTACCGCAGAAAAAGGGTTTAACTTGCCTTATCAAACAGTTCCATTAAGCCAGTTAGCACATGTATGGCACGATGATAACAGCGACAAACGTACTGTGTTTTTGGTTTGTTAAATTCTCATGAAGGATAATAGCGGAGGAAATTCTCCACTATTAATTACTCGAATAAATACTAAGCCGAAATAATCCTAAATAGATTATCTCGGCTTAGCTTTATTTCAAAATAGGGTGTTGGTGAACAATGTCATTTACTTTTGATTTAGTGCTGGATAATAAACTGCTTAAAATTTCTTTATCTTCTGTTTTAATGCCCGCCAACAATTCATTAATCCATGCTTGATGCTGAGTTTTCATTTCATAAAATAAGTCTAAGCCTGTCTGGGTTATTTTAATAATACTCGCGCGGCGATCATCAGGGTCAGGGAGGCGAATAATTAAGCCATCTTTCTCAAGTCGTGTTGCAAGCCCTGTAATGTTGCCCGCGGTGACGATAATCAACTCAGAAAGTAGCCCCATACGGATCCCCTCAGGGTTACGTTCCAATTGAGAAAGAATATCAAACCGAGATAATGAGCTATTAAAATTATTGCGCATGCGTAGTTGTAATTCGGATTCAATAATTTTTACTGTGGACAGTAAATATAGCCATAGTCTGATATTTTTTTTGTTTTCATCCATCGTTTTTTACTCTCGGTAATACGCAGGTTAATTGCAGAGCTTATTATTTAGCCGTTTTTCTATTGTGCTAATAATAACGTCATTATTAATTTAATATTAGGTTAATAATATCACGTATATCATTAATAAATGAAGAATAAAACCTGAGAGGTATTTTTACGAGACTCAACAGAGGTGGTTAGCAGGATAGAAATAACAAACTGCTAACCAAGAATCACATCAAAAATGTGTAATAAATGGTAATAAAATCAATCCTGTAAGATAAATTCCAATACCAAATGCGCTGTGCGACAACAAACTCATTAAACGGGCTTTATTCGGATTGGGTGTTTTGCTTGCAGCAATACCAGCTCCCATACAGGGTTGCATAAAGAAATAGGGAGCCACGACCGTGACAATTCCCCATATTAAAGCAGGCAAAAATGTCGGTGCGAGAAACCAGCTGTTACCATAAATGAAGATAAAAATAAAAGCAAAAACAATACCAATGGCATAGTGGACAACCCAACCTAATGCATTTTCTGCGGGGATTTTATCGCTTTGAGCAACCGATGGTTTATGCATAAATTGCCCATGAGCCATATGGCCCACCCAGCGGCCAACCATTGAAAAGTTTAATGTATGCTGACCACAAAATTTAAGAAATAGCGCCCAGAGGTCCATCACGATGGTTGCGCCTACGCCAAGCAAGATAATTAAAAATAATGTTGATAACGTCATTTCGCCCCTTTAGTGTTAAGTTACACGCAATTATTGGGTAATTAATACACGTTAATATAGCTAAAATAATGTAAAGCAAAGATGCAATCGTGCTTTCGGTTTTTTAGATAAGCACATAGATAAATTGTGCAAAGCCCTATAGTTAGGTGAATATACTTAATAATATCAATGGGTTTCTTTTTTTTTCATATTTGAATATACCTAATTCCTTACCTATACTTAACTCTTATTGCCAATTTTGTGCTTTCTTAGTTTATGATATTTATATGATAGGAAGAGAAATGAAAAAAACGATTCTTTTATTCGGTATGTTGAGTACCTCAGTTTTATTCGTATCGGGTTGCAGCTCTAGCAATGATGTCTGGGGAAAATTTTCGAATATATTAGATGGCGCGATGCCATTTGTTAAAGAATCGGAAGATTGGGAAGATTATAGTGTTAAAACAACTCAAAAGGGTGTTTTTTATGCAAAGTCAACCACATCAGATCAGCAATTTGTCAGTAAAAAAATGAATGATGAGTATGCTGATGCAGTTAATCGTGTTGCTAGTCCATTTGCATTGAACTCCAAGACAAAGCAAGAATTAGCGGATTCAAACCAAGGTTACCAATTTAAATATAATGAGGTCATGGCTGTAAAAGATAAGCAGTCATCTAAGGTTATTGGCTATTGTGTGAATTATGACTCAGACAGAGTGATTAATGGTAAAGTTGCCGAAGTTAAGGATGAAGACAAAATAAGAAAAGATTTTATTTATGTCGCGAGAGATAGGCCTATATCCATTGCCACTGTAACGGAAGAATTTACAAAAACAATGTGTGGAAAAGATTTTTATAAAAAATATAAAGGTTAACTTTTATCAGCTACAGGGTTAAATAGAAAGAATAGGGCCAATAAATCAACCTTATTCTTATTTTATTAGAATTGGTAAAGTAAACCTAACCCCAATACATTATCAGTATTGATGCCATAATCACGGGTGAAACTATTGTTATTAAGCAAATTGATTTTATAATCAATTACCGCGGACATATTGTTATTAAAATCATAAGCTGCACCAACAGCAATATATTTAACTAGATCTTGATTACCATTTGAACCTAAGTTTTTACCTTTAGATTGATTGTAACCAATGGAGGGCGTGAGGCCAAAATCAAAAGAATATAGCGCAACAACTTCTAAGTTTTCTGTTTTATTCGCAATCGACTCATCATCGGAACCAAATCTTGTGGTATTTAAAGCTTGGCCGTACATTGCAGCTAAATAAAACTCATCAAGCTCCAATTTACTGCCAATATTCCATGCTTCAGCACGTTTACCAGTTGCGCCAGTCGCAATATTATTTTGACCCGATGTACGTTTCGAATTTGAATACCCCCCTCCAAACGTGACGCCATAACCTAATTCATACGCCGCTGAGAAACCATAACCATCACCATTGTTACTCATAACATCATCACTGGAAGATAAGTTTTGGTCACCATTTTTGCCTTGATATTGAAGCGCGAAGCTTAACCCTTCGATGTAACCAAAGCCATTATTATTTCTGTAAGTCAGTAGGTTACGGTTACGGCTGGTCATGAACGTATCTTCTTGATCCATCGTATCCGCGCCCCATAAAGGCAGAACATCAGTCCATGCATTGGTATCATAAATAACACCATAATTACGACCATAATCAAGGGAGCCAAAATCCCCCAATTTTAGCCCAGCATAGGCCAAACGGTTTTGGTTATTGTTAGCGTTTTCAGACTCATTCGTCGCTGTTTCCCACTCAAAACGGCCAAAACCAATAAGCTGATCTGTAATTTGCGTATCACCTTTTAGCCCTAAACGAACTCTTGAATCATCACCATCTTCACCACTTTTAGACTTAGCAATATGATGACGGACATCAATTTGCCCATAAACATCCATTTTGTTGCCTTGATGGTTATAAACTTCAGCACTGTAAGCTGTTCCTGTCACGATTAACATCGTGCTATATATCGCTAACTTATTGAGTTGCATCGGAAGTCTTCCTTAAGTTTATTTATTTGGAATACATTATTAGTACTTATAACAAGTAACTGCTGGGTATTATCAACCATAAAAAATACTTTAAGCAATTCTTAATAAGTAAGAAAAGATGTCATTTAGGCAGATATAGAGCAGAACATACTATTATTTTCTTATTAATAAGTACGTTATCGCAAAAAAAAGAGAATAATATTTTTTAGGATAAATAAATTATTCAGGATGGTTTTAATATCGCGATCGGTATCCCAAAAATAGTAATTATTACTTAGTCTAAATTTAAGTATTCTCATAATGGATAACGCTATGATTTTTGCGAAAAACCAGTTTTCATCTCGATGAATAGATAAGTGGAAAAGGGATGCCCTGGTGTAGGCATTATTTCCACGGTGAAATGGAAATTCACTGTCTGCACAGCATTAAGCCAATCCAGTATGGTGTCAGAGTAATGGTTAGATATCGCACACATCATCAACATGATGCGACTTTATTAATGGCTTAATTTAGGTGCTTATTATGTCAACGAAATTATCGTATTGGGCATTATCCTTAATGTTTGCTAGTTCGTCGTTATTTGCTGAAGCACAGTTTGCATGGGTAGGAACTTATAGCCCAAATGGGGAGGGTGTTTATCGTTTTGATATCAACGGTCAAACTGGGCAATTAACCAACAAAACACTCGCCGCTCCTCTGATCAATGCTGCGCAGTTGGTACTCTCTAAAAATGGTCATGTGCTATATGCTGGCAGTGAAACTGAAAAAGGCACTATTCACGCTTGGCGGGTCAAAGATACGGGTGAACTTGAGGTTATTAATGATGTGCCTTCAGGCGGCGATGGCCCAGTCTACTTGTCATTAACACCGGATGAACGCTTTTTATTAGTGGCAAATTACCATAGTGGTTCGGTTGCGGTTTTACCTATACGCGAGGATGGCGGGTTAAATATCGCGAGTGAAATGATACAAAATCAAGGCCCTGCGGGTGCACCACGACCAGAAGCCGCCGTAGCGACCATAATGGTCCTCATGCACACATGATAGGAACTGACCCATCTGGAAAATTTGTGTTTGTTACCGATCTTGGCTTAGACCGTATTTATCAATATAAATTTGATGATAAAAACGGAAAACTCATACCGAATAATCCACCGTTTATTATGTCATCCTCAAAAGGCTCTGGGCCACGTCATTTTGTTTTTTCAAAAGGAGGGAATAATGTGTGGCTAGTCAACGAAGAAGCGTCAACACTCACTCAGTACCACTTTGACAAGCAAAAAGGGACATTAAAAGAAGGGCACTCAACTTCAACATTACCTAAAAACTATAAAGGAACCAGTTTTATTTCAGGCATTGTTGAAAGCAAAGATGGCAAGCAACTATATGCTGCGAACCGATTGCATAATTCAATTGCTCATTTTAATGTTAATGCCGATGGTACTTTGGGGGATGCAGTATACACATGGACTCGCGGTGATTATCCAAGAACATTAACACTTTCGCCAGATGGCCAATATCTATATGCATTAAATCAGCGTAGTGACAATATCACACGTTTTAAGATTGCCCCAAATACAGGTGAGTTAACCTTTGTCGATGAATATGTGGCAGTAGGAGCACCATCACAAATGGTTATCGGAAATAAGTAATTGAGAAAGACGGTATGTGAGAAACATACCGTCTTATTTTAAACCGTCTTACTCAATTTTTTGATAAATATCGGGTCTAGCAATTTCCCAAACAAAATTTTCGCGGTTTATCGGGGTATATCCTATTTTTTCATATAGCCAAGGTGCTGTTGATGTCACCAACATGGTTCGTCGCAGGCGTTTCATTAGGGGGTGAGAATGACAGCATTCCATTAACCAGCGTCCAAGTTTCTCACCTTGGTATTCCTCTAGGATATAAACATCACATAAATAACCAAATGTCGCCCAATCAGTAACAATACGAGCAAAACCAATTTGCTTATCATCGTGAAAAAGGGCAAAAGAAAGGCTGTGAGATATACTTTGAGCGACCGTTTCTAGGTCAATTCCTTTTGCCCAAGTTGAACGGGTTAGATACTGGTGAATAGCGGATAAATCAAAATCTTCTGGATCTGTTGTAATTCGATAATTCAGTCGGCTCCATTGATAAATATTTTTCATTTTTCACCCAATATGCTTAAGCGATAAAGAAGAAAATATACACTAATGATGATAGTATCTGTTTGTTCTTAAATGCGTATGACTTATTCAGGAAATTAAATACTATGACTGAACCTAAAATTCGCTTACTCGAATTGGCTGATGCACAAGATTTTCGAGATATTCGGTTGTCAGCACTGAAAGAGTCACCAGAGATGTTTGGCTCTACTTATGCATGCGAAGAAAAACTATCTATTGAAGTGTTTGAAGCACGATTGCGTGATGCAATGGTATTTGGTGCATACATAGATAAAGAAATTGTCGGTCTTTCAGTCCTTAAACAGGATGGAGGCCCCAAAGATGCACACAAAGCATATTTATCAGGGGTATTTGTGGCTCCTGAACAGCGAGGCCATGGAATCGCTGAAAAATTATTATTGGCGGTGAAGCGTTACGCAAATGAACATATGGAACAAATTATGTTGACTGTGGTTGATGGAAATAAAGCTGCTATTAGCCTCTATGAGAAACATGGTTTCAAGATATATGGGGTTGAGCCTCGAGCATTGAAAGAGGGCACTGAATATCGGGATGAAATTCTGATGGCGTTAATCCTTCGTTAACGCCCAATGCCTCGGAAGTTATCTTAGAGTAGCCTTAGAAATTGCTTATGAATAGTTTCTAAGGGAGCAAAGCCCACTCGTAGCGAGCAATCTCAACACCGTAATAGACATTCGTTCCAGCAATCAGTAAGTATGTATTCCCAGTCAGCAAAGCCAGGGGTTAATATTAACGCAACTTTTTTCATAAAGTGTTAACCTTATCTCCAGCATCATCAAGATAGATTTCTACTCGTTCTTTTCCTTTGCCAATATTCACTCTTTTTAATCGAATAGTACCAATCTCAGCTGTCGATCTAACGTGTGTACCGCCACAAGGGACTTTAGAAAATCCTTCGATTTTCCAGTATCTACGTTCATTAGGTTCATCATCAAACCCTGTCTGAATTTGATGATCTTCAAGTATAATTTCATTGGCCTTTGTTGCTAAATCAGGAAGGATATTTGTGATACTTTCTGGCCAGAAAAAATCAATTCGAGACTTGTCTTGGCTAATATGCGCACCAATTTTTGTGATGTCCCCGTACGTTTTATAAAATAGTTCAAGCACAAGCTCTGCCGCAAAATGAAGACGCATAAGACGTTGACGTCTTTCACCATTAATCAGCACATCTACCGATTGCCCAACTTCTAGCTGATGGCCTTCTGGTAGTGTATAGGTAATACTTAATGCTGTTTTTTTAGCCGCAATCACAGGGTAACCACCTATAGAGCCTTCATCACTTTCTTGCCCGCCAGAAAAAGCGAAGAAAATTGTTGAATTTAATTCAATGTCATTGCCAACGACATTTTTAACTTGTGTGGTATGTGATGTTGCATAGGGATCTAGCCAAAATGATTTAATTGTCATCGTATTACTCTTGCTTCTTTGAGGAAAGGGCATTGAACATGATTCAGACCCATGAATACAAATAGGTAACGAAAAACTAAGCTAATTCAATGTAATGAATCTCAAGAAAATTGTCTAGAATTTGAACTCAGTATCGCACTAACAACACTACCATTATTTTTGACTGGCTTTCCCCAGAGGCGTTTAGCGACTCTCTTGCAACGAGAGATAAGACATTATCATCTTCATCATTTCTTTTTTTATAACCGGTGACATCAGTTCATTCCGACGAGAGGCTGAATGGACAATGCCTTCCAACGCATCTGCAAGAATACGTGCTGCGACTAAGTAGTCAGTTTTAGTATCATTTGAAGGAGCCGCCGCTCGGATGATAACTTCATAGCGACGATGATACTCACGCTCAAAAGTTTCATAAAACTCCCTTGGAGCAAGCGGAACTTCATGGATCAGAACGCGATGCAGATTTTGGTTAGTCGAATGAAGTGCAATAAGTCCATCAATTAACTGACCAATATGTTGTTCGAGAGAAACCGTTTCTTCTTGTTCTTTGATATCAGGAAGCACGCGTAGTATTTCATCAAGATGCCGTTTTCGAATAGCTTCGGCAATCGCCAAGTTATTTGGAAAATATTGGTACAGCGATCCGATACTGACACCTGCGGTACGTACTACCTCATTAGTTGTAAAATTAGCCCAGCCTTTATGAGCTAAAACGCGAGCACCGGCTTCGACGATGATTTCCACCGTGACCTGCGAACGCTGTTGTTTAGGGGATTTGCGCATCACGCGATGGCCTGTAGGAATGCGAGTAGCCATATACGACCTCTATTATTAATATAAGCAAATGCTCATATTTTGGATTTTACCAGAAAGAGCAAACTTATTCTTATGGAGTGTCCGTCATGTTTACAAGTTCAACCAATAATCGCGAAGTTAAACTCATACGCCATATACAAGGGGAAATTCACCCCGAAGATTTTACCATTATGGAAACGCCCATTCCTGCGCCCAAACCTCATGAAGTCATCATCCGCAATCGTTGGTTCCGTGTATCCATATCAACACGGTTGATGGCACAGGAAGATGCGAAGGCTGCTGAAGGAATTCCATTCCCACCGCTTAATCTTGGAGATACTTTGGCGGATGGCGCGATCGGAGAAGTTATTCAGGCTGGAGCGGGCAGCGGCCTATCTGTTGGTAGCCTTGTCATGCATCCGTTTGGTTGGCGGAAATATGCAGTGGTTCACGAGCAAGACTGCAAGCTCATCAACTGCCGTGAACCTGATCCCGCAGCTTATCTCGGTCATGGCTGGACGGCCTATGCAGCATTGACCCGAGGTGTGCAGGTGAAAAAAGGCGATACTGTATTCGTTTCCAGTGGAGCAGGAGCCATAGGCTCGATGGCAGGGCAAATAGCAAGGATCCTCGGTGTGACACGAGTGGTTGGTAGTACGAGTAGTTTCAACAAAGCCAGATGGATGCAAGAGGAGCTGGGCTACGATGCCGTCATCACTCGTGATGGTGGCCCAATAATAGAACAATTATCGAAAGCTGCACCTGAAGGTATTGATGTCATCGTAGACATGGTGGGTGGTGAACAGCTATCAGCTGCCATCCAGCTGGCTAATAATGGTGCCCGTGGCGTTTTGCTTGGGGCGCTCACCGCTGAGTTGAACGCAGAAAAGGCGTCTTTGCAAGCACCAGTTACTTTGGATAGTTTTCAACTCATTTTCAAAGACATGGCATTACGTGGTTTTAGTGCGGATCATTCGCCCGATGCGTTTGAATTTTGGTTGCAGGATCTGAAGAGATGGAAGCGTGAAGGGCGCATTCATCTTCCAACCGTCACCTTCAAGGGAATAGAAAATTCAATTTTTGCCTTACAAGAAGCCTGTGCTGGCCGTCTTAAAGGCGTGGTCCTCGTTGAGCTATAAGGCTGAAGCCATCCATTTTTTTTCACATTGGAGTTAATATGATTAACACATATCATCGCGTAGGAAACGGCCCGCATCCCATCCTAGTACTTCACGGCTGGTTCGGTGATGCACACTCGTTCGAACAAATTGAACCTTGGTTGAATGGAGATGCATTCAGTTATGTGTTCATGGATTATCGCGGATACGGGGGGATGAAAGAAATATGCGGAGCCTACACCATCGATGAGATTGCCTCCGATGCATTAAAACTTGCTGATGCTCTCGGCTTTTACGATTTTAGCTTGATTGGCCACTCGATGGGAGGGATGGTGATTGAGCGGATTGCAATACTCGCACCTAATCGAGTGCGTGCACTCGTAGCTGTTGCTCCCGTTCCTTGTGGTGGTATTTCGTACGATATTCCAACGCGCCGCTTACTTGAAGATGCCGCAGAACAACTGGACAATCGAAAAACCATTATAGACCGTAGTACTGGTAGTCGATTACCTGCATCTTGGGTCGAATGGAAAGCGGCGTATTCGATATCACATTCCTCTTTGGAAGCATTTTCTGCATATTTTCATTCGTGGGCTGATACTGATTTCAGCGATGAGATTATTGGTTTACATCCGGTAAAAGTACTCGTGGGTGAGCACGACCCAACATTCAATGCAGAATTAATGACGAGAACCTATCTTCGACGTTATCCCCATGCAACTGTTGATATTATCGAAAATGCTGGCCATTATCCGATGAACGAGACTCCACTTTCGCTTGTTGGGGCTATTGAGTGTTTTCTCAAAAATCAATAGATTAGTTCGAGATGGTCTTTCTTGCTATTTTAGGTTTAAAACAAGATGAAAATAAATGCCCTAATATAGGTTTAAAAATAATAGGTTAGGGCATTTGATGGGAAGAAGGTTTGCTTTTGAGATAAATATGGACAAAATTAGTTTTTAGCCCAAGCTCTAAATGGATGTACGAATAGTGTATGGTTGTGAATTTGATTTCCTTCACATCGCAGATGCACTATTTGGGACATTATTAGATGCAGTATTATGTAGCTGGGTTATTGAGTTCAATACCATTTTATCTATTAACGCCGTGAATTATGCCATGGGTCATCAGAATCTGAGCCAGCATTATCAATCGAATTATTTTCTATCATATCCAGGTAGAGCAATTCAACTTCAGCTCTTGCCCAAGGCGTTCGACGAAGAAACTTTAAGCTCGATTTAATACTTGGATCTTTATTAAAGCAATTTATTTTTATCGTGCGCCCAAGTTGGCTCCAACCGTATCTATCAACCAATGCAATAACTTGCATTTCTAGTGTAATGCCATGTAGAGGGTCTTTCGATTTAGATTCATTCATACGGTATATCCGAAGCAGAGGCTAGGTTATCATTGTTGGCGCATATAAATAAGCTGAACACGAAACTAAGTCAATAGGGAGCTCACAATACCTGAGCCACTGTAGCCGATTATTAATGCAATATTCTATTTAACATAATATGCATTATGCGAACCAAAGTGTGAAATGAAGAAATCCAGCGTTCTGGCTGGTTAATCGTGTTGGTTCTTTTGAGCTTCGATATGCGCCTTTATCTTCACATAAAGTTATTGGCCAGCACTTGACGCCAAACAAAAATATGGCGGTGCATTACCTCTATAATTATCAGCTTATTTACTCATATAGATGTGGTCACATGGTTAACAAACTAAATCTTAACTGGCCTGAATTTTTAGAAAAATACTGGCAGAAAAAACCCGTTGTATTGAAAAATGCATTTCCTGATTTTGCGGACCCTATCACGCCAGATGAACTGGCCGGCTTGGCGATGGAGCCGGAAGTTGACAGCCGCCTAGTTAGCTTCATTGATAATAAATGGGAAGCGAGTCATGGCCCGTTTGAGGATTACAGCGAATTAGGGGAAAAAGGATGGTCACTGCTGGTACAGGCCGTCAACCATTGGCATGTTCCTGCCGCTGAACTGGTGAAACCATTCCGTGTGCTGCCTGAGTGGCGTCTTGATGACTTGATGATCTCCTATTCGGTACCCGGTGGTGGCGTTGGACCGCATATTGATAACTATGATGTTTTCATCATCCAAGGAATGGGACATCGGCGCTGGCGTGTGGGTGATGCCCTCCCGATGCGTCAGTTCTGTTCACATCCAGCATTATTACATGTCGATCCGTTTGAGCCGATTATTGATGTGGAAATGGCTCCCGGAGATATTCTGTATATTCCGCCCGGATTTCCTCATGATGGTTTCACCTTCGAAGATACCATGAATTATTCTGTTGGCTTTCGCGGACCAACTGGACGTGACCTGCTGAGTAGTTTTGCAGACTATGCACTGGAACAGGATTTGGGGGGAGTAAATTATGGCGACCCCGACCTGACCGTGCGTGAAAATGCAGGAACTATGGAAACTTATGAGGTTGAACGTCTACGCGCCATGATGATTGAAATGGTCAATAAACCCGGTGATTTTGAGCAGTGGTTAGGCCGTTTTGCAACCACCCCACGCCATGAGCTGGATATTGCTCCTCCAGAACCACCGTATCAGCCTGAAGAAGTATTGGGCGCGCTGAATGCAGGTGAAAAGCTAATACGGCTGAATGGATTACGCGTCTTGCGTGTCGGAGATGACTTCTTCGTTAATACAGAAAGTTGGATTACTACAGAAGTGAAAGGCGCAGATACATTATGCCAGTTTACCGAAGTTGGAAAGAATGAACTTGGTGAAGCACTGAAAAATCCTGATTTTGTTGTGGAATTAACCGAGTTTATCAATCAGGGATATTGGTATTTCGAAGAATAAGTCATATCCGCCTGACAAGATAAAACACCTGCTGTCGGGTGTTTTATCTCAACGCTCCGCTTTTGAATAACGTTAAAGAACCTCGATTAAACGGTGTGATGCTTCCCTGCTCCGTTTTTTAGTCATTACCCCAGCTATTCAAAAATTCAGCTATGTCATCAATATATTTTTTGTTGATACCTGCTTCTTTTGCCATTTCTTTTTGCATCTCTTCACTAATTTCTTCGTTATCAGACAAACGGGTAAGCAATAACTGAAAATAGTGAGCCAGAGGGTCGAATTCCTCTTCAGTGACTGGAATTGCGGATTCCAGTGAATATTCTTCCACCATGTCATAATATTTAAATGGTATATAATGAGCCATTAAAAACCTCTGAAGTTAACCTGTACGTCCGTATCTTATTGTTAGCCATATCTTACATGAGGAGTGGCACAAACTAAACACGATGCCGCAGATATGCTGATGTTAGCCTCATACAAGCAGTTCAGTTTATTTAAAAAGCGTTAGATAATGAAATGATCGTCACACTGAACCTTCTTTTTCGATAACTAAAATTCGAGCGGTACCAATCGGGTGTGCAACATGCTCACAACCTACATTGGCATAAAAAATATCACCTGTATTTAGGATCGCTTTTTTAACTTCGTTATTCTCTTTGTAGTGCATTTCTACTGAACCATCCATGACAGCGAAAACTTCTTGCCCATCATTGATGTGCCATTTATAAGGTTTATCAGTCCAATGTAAACGGACAGTTATACCATCAAAATTAGCAATATCTTGAGCTTCCCACGCTTTTGAAGCTGTAAAACTAGCGCTGTTAAATATTTTCATTTTAACCTTTGAACTATTAATGATAGATTAATATAGCTTTACTTCTTTTTGTTTTACAAGGAAATTTTATGAGTAAAAGCGGGAGATATTACACAAAAGATAAAAT
Source organism: Providencia sp. (assembly GCF_040396775.1). GTDB lineage: Bacteria > Pseudomonadota > Gammaproteobacteria > Enterobacterales > Enterobacteriaceae > Providencia. The sequence goes on along the minus strand of NZ_JBEBNT010000001.1, from coordinate 248,828 downwards.
TAACAAACGTAAGGCCTTGGAGCGAAAAAATAAACACCCTATTCGTTTATTTATCAAAAGTTGGGACTTTTTGGGGAAAACCTGCTTTGGATTTATTATTTTTGGAATGATTATTTATTCGTTAAGTGAAAATGCGACTTCACATCTCTTGTGGATAATCTATGCTTGTGTTTGCCTACCTTTATTTCCTTTTGCTAAAAAATGCAGCGATGATGTTCTTCTTCACTATTTTTCAGAGCATACATTTGAAGAGTTTATTAATGGAGGTGGAGCCAGAGGCTTCGGCGTTTTGTATTTAATGATGATTATTCCATTTATCATTCCTTTAGCAACTGGATACTTTATCTACCAAATTCAAAAGTACAAATATTAAGCAGTGCCAGAATGGTGTCGTATATTCTTTTGTCTGGCACAAGCACAGTTTCGTATTTTTTTAAAAGCCCACCCGTTTTATCGGCGAGTAAGTTTTAGTTATTTCTGGAAATCTAAAGTGTTGCCTTACATGCCTTACGGCATAAAAGAGTCAACTCCGAAGAGATTCTAATTTTGTTATCAAATATATATTAGTAAACAAAATGATGACGGACGATATAAAAATAAACCAACGAAAAAATGATTCACCTTTCATTTCTCTTGCTAAATTAATCCCTACAGCACCAATAATATAAAGAGATAAAATAAATGCTCTTTTTATATAAACTACTCTTCGTGTTATTTTTCCAACAGACATATAATGATTATTTATTTTAATGTAAATAATTACACCGATGAAAAAGGATAAATAATAAACAAAGTATGGGTTCATTCAATAATTCCACCATTCTTATTAACTTTTAATATGTTATTACTATTATCAGGATCTGGACACTCAAAATAAGAATGGTCTATACCATCATTAGTAAAGACAATGTATCGGCGGCAATCATCCGTAAGGATTTGTTTTACATTGATAATTTTTTCTGGTTTAGTTACAACCATAGTAACTTCTCCTGATTGCTTATCTAAAAAGAAGGCATTTTTGATATCATTTCTTATTTTCACGATGCTAATTACATCATTAATCATATCAAATCTTAATAGGATATCTCGGGTTTGTTTATATGCTCGCTCCATATCTTGACGAGCATATTTTTTCAAATATAGCGGTTTTTCTGCTTCTCCAAACTCATTTAGTTTAGGTACAAGCTTTAATTTACCATGCATTGATAACCCAAAGTCCGCCATATCATAAGCTAGGGTTCCTACGGATTCATCAAATCCAAGTCCAGTTGCTGCAGCTTGATACCCCTCCTTTAAAAAACCATTGGCGTTACTATGTCCTTCATGAATACCTACCGTCCCTTCATAAATATTATTTGCACCATGAGAGATTAACATTGCGCCAATAAAACACCCTCCACCCGTCATACATAACGCTCCCCCTGCCCAAATTTGCCCTATGCCCCCTAAAATAGATAGCCCATTGAGAAGCCAATCAATAGATTGCTCTACAATATCTTTTTCGGTTTCTTTTAGCTCAGCAGAGCCTTGTTCATAGCTTTTTTGGCCTGATTCGACTTGTTCAACAATCATTGAGGCAAAGGCTTCAATTTCGCTTCTGAACGCCGCTTTTATATCAGGAAAATACAGGTGTTTTTCACAAATATTATTAGCACAATCAATAAGTTGTTGGGCATCAATACGAATGCGATTATCGGAGACAGGAACAAATGGCATTGTGCTAGATTGCGGGGAATTTGGTTGCGCAAATGTCTGTTCAGGTTGCTGGGTGGGTGAGGTTGCCACTCTCGGGCTAGGTTCATCCTCTGTCATGTAACAATCATTAATGGAGTGTATAAATCGCGCATTACAGGGACAGGAGCTAAAACTCTCTAATGTTCCCGCATGCTTTCGGTCTTCTAACCAGAAGCTATTCACGCCCCAAGAATATAATAGAGGCCAGAATGTTTTCCGCAGGTGACTCTATCTCCTTCTCGAGCGCCTGCCGCGCCATACCACTGCATCGTATTATCACCCGTTAAAATCTGACCGCCACAGGTTGTTTTATCACCGACCCGCAAAAAATACCCAGTTGCCATTTAATCACCTTTGCCATCTTTATTCAATTTTAGGTGGCATAATAATTTAACTTAAATTAAATAAAAATAGCTAAATAGGTTACTGCTTCCTCTAAAAGTTTGAAAAAATAAGCTGATTTTTAGGCTTTATCTGTTACCAAGTGACAAGCGGATAAAATATGATGAGGAAATTGCCCATTTATCCAGTTTTGGTCTTTATACTCGGAGTTCAACTATGACGGTTTCCATTCGTATTGCCAGTGGTTTACTTTTGACATCACTTCTTGTTGCCGCTAATCATGCACTCGCACAAGCAGAAAGTAATTTAAATCAAAGTGTTAAACTAAACCATGCGACAATATTTCTACGCGGGGCGGAGTTGGATAATAATGTGACGCTGTCACTTAAGCAAGGCCAAAATAATGTCGTATTAACCAATATTGCAACAAACATAGATCCACGAACGCTGTCTGTTAGCCTGAAAAACGGTGATGTTATTATTCGCTCAATCAATGTTCAGAAAGTCTCTATACCCCCTGTCTACTCGCCTGAGATAACAACACTGCAAGAACAACAAAAACAGAATAACCAACAAATTGAAAACTTGAATATTACAATTAAAGTTGGTGAAGAACAGTTATCTTTATTGAAAGACCAGCGTTTTTTTGGCGAAAGCAACAGCCAAACCATTGAGCAATCATTACAGAAGTTGAGTTTTATCCGCCAACAAATGACACAAATACTGCAAGAACAGCAGCAAAGCCAAGCTTCAATTGATGCACTTGAAGAAAAAAATGCATTATTACAAGCGCAGATTGATGAAAACCTACCCGCTGTTGTCGATCAGCAAACCCAAGTGGTAATGGTTATTGATGCGAAAAATACAACCACAGCACAAATGCAGCTTTCTTACCTTACCCCTGATGCTGCATGGTCCCCAAGTTATGATTTTCGTAGTCAAGATATTGAATCCCCTATCGTTCTGACCTACAAAGCTAATGTTGTACAAAATACAGGGATTGATTGGCAAGACGTTAATTTAACCTTGTCCTCGGTTAATCCATCTAAAAATATAACACCGTTTAACTTACAACCTTGGCGATTATCAGTTTACGATGATAGTGTGCAATATGAATCCCAAGCCTTAATGCGACCGGCTCCTGCACCCATCGCAATGGCAGAAACCAGTATGCGTGCAAAAAAACAGCGTGATAGCTCAGGCATTGCCGATTTTGTCACGGCATCAAACAATGGCATTAATTTAAACTACGATATTTCATTACCCTATAGTCTAAAAAGCAGTACGAAACCTAACTCGTTAACCATCAAACAATCGGATGTAACAGGGAAATACCAATACACAGCGACACCCAAATTGGCTGAAGATGTCTTCTTACAAGCCAATATCGATAATTGGCAGGCGCTGAATTTACTCAATGGTAATGTCAACATTTATTATGGAAATACCTATATTGGTAATTTCCAAATTGATACCAATCAACTAAGCGATACCCTATTCATTCCTTTTGGCATCGATAAAAACATTCAGATTTCTCGTGAAAGTAACGAAAAAATGAAGAAAAAACCAAGTTTTATTGGTTCGACCATCGAACAAAAAGAAGGCTATTTAATTAAAGCCAAAAACATGCATTCGAAACCAATTAACCTGACGATTATTGACCAATTACCAGTTAGCCAAGACAGTGAAATCAAGGTATCTGAAATAGATAATAAACAGGCGGTAGTGAATAAAACAACAGGAGAATTAACTTGGAAAGTCGCTATAGAGCCCAACCAACAGATTGAAATTCCGTTTAATTATACGTTGAGTTACCCAAAAGATAAGCATATTTTGGGCCTTGAATAGTAACTTTTGTAGTTCCCTTTCGAAGGCGTTAGAATAAATTTACGCAATACAACTATAACAACTCAGAGGTTTCCATGATTATATTAGTGACAGGTGCATCATCAGGCTTTGGTGAGTCTATCGCGCGTAAATTTATTCAGCAAGGTCATACTGTTATTGGCACTGGGCGCAGAACAGCACGCTTAGTCGCACTGCAACAAGAGCTAGGCGATAACTTTCACCCACTGACATTAGACGTTCAAGATAGAAAAGCGATTCAAGCCGCTGTTGCTAATTTACCCTCGTCTTTGAAAAATATTGATGTTCTCGTTAATAATGCGGGACTGGCATTGGGTTTGGAACCCGCTTTTGATGCAAATCCTGATGATTGGGAAGTCATGATTGATACCAACACCAAAGGATTGGTCAATATGACTTATGAAGTACTGCAAGGTATGGTGGCAAAAGACCATGGTCATATCATTAACATTGGCTCGACAGCGGCAAGTTGGCCGTATAAAGGTGGGAATGTGTACGGTGCCACTAAAGCCTTTGTTAAACAATTTTCGTTAGGTTTACGCGCTGATTTACAAGGCAAAAAAATCAGAGTTACTGATATTGAGCCTGGCTTAGTTGGCGGGACTGAATTCTCTAATGTGCGTTTTAAAGGTGATGGCGATAAAGCATCAAATACCTATAAAGGTGCTGAAGCACTAACCCCAGAAGATATTGCTGAAACCGTCTTTTGGGTGGCAACACTTCCAGCGCATATGAACGTTAATACGCTTGAGTTAATGCCAGTTTGCCAAACATTTGCTGGGTTAACCGTTCATAAACAACTTTAATTTTCGTACTATTCTCTACAGACGAAACAGTTTATTTTTGGCTATACTCAGTTTATAGACCCTGTTTAGTAAGGAATTTACATGAGTACACAGAATATTTTGAAGAAAAGCGTCGCAGCAGTTTGTGTTTGTCTGCCATTATTTTGGGCGGCAGCTGCACCCGCTGCTCAGGGGAATACCACAACCTCATGTACCGCAGGCAGCACTTGTGTTTCTGTTGGTAAAGGTGATGACTCTTTAAATAAAGAGCAAGCCCGACAAGAAAAAGAGCAATGGGATAACACCCGTATGCTGCGTAATAAGGTCAATACACGTACTGAAAGAGAGTTCGATAAGATTGATGCCGCATTTGATGCAAAAGACAAATGTGAAAAAAGCTTAAATCTTAATGCTTATTGGGAACCGAGTACGAAACGTTGTTTAGATGTGGGTACTGGCCGCCCAATTAACCCATAAGTTTTGAATTGTACTTGATGGAATCATTTACCCAAGGAGGAACGATGCAAAAGAAATTATTAATTCCATTATTCTTAGCGATGTTAGTGCCGGCTTTTGCTCAAGCGTCATGTGAAAGCGTGATAGAGGAAATTAAACAGAAAATTATCAATAACGGTGTACCTGCCGATAATTTCAGTTTAGTTGCTGTTCCTAATGATGAAGTTGACCCTGCCAAAGGGCAAGTTGTCGGTCACTGCCAAAATGATTCATACAAAATTATTTATACTCGTCACTAGAGTTTAATAAATAACAAAATAAAGGGCGACTCAGTCGCCCTTTCAATTCTTATTTTTCAATCGATTATGCAGGTACAGTAATAAATTCCTGTAATTTTTCGATATGTAAATAATGCCCTAAATCGCGCTCTTCTGGTCGTAATAAATACGGAATTTCACCAATCAATGGTGCCTTGATATGGTGCTGTAAACGGTCAATAATTTGCGCGTAATGTGCAAGACCAGGATTAATTCGGTTAGCCATCCAACCAATTAATGGTAAACCATCCGCCCTAATTGCATCCGCAGTTAACAGAGCATGATTGACACAACCATGTTGAATTCCGACAACTAAGATGACACCAACCGACTGCCCTTTAAGCCAGTCTGCATAAAAGGTATTATCATCAAGCAAATAACGCCAACCGCCATTTCCTTCGATGACCACCATATCACACTGATTATGCAAGTGTTCTAAACCTTGTTTTATCTTACTAAAATCTATGCTGTTCTCATGACTGTAGTTATCCGTAATACGAACAGGATTAACTTCATCATAAGAAACAAGGTCTTTAGACACGCTATGGATCAGTAAAGCATCTTTATTCCTGACTCCTTCAGGGGTATCAATGCATTGATCGGCAATAGGTTTGTATCCTACTGCTTTAATTCCTTGCCCATTGAGTGCTTGCAAGATTGCAAGCGTCGATACTGTCTTCCCGACATCTGTATCTGTCCCGGTAATAAATAGATTGATCATGGTCTTTTTCTATCCTGAAGTGACAGACTCGCACAGCAATAAGCTGCAAAAATGATATGGATTCAGTTTATGGGAATGGGAAAGTGATAAGTTTGCGTTAGCTCAATTTTGTGGTCGATAGTCAAAAGTTTATCGAATTGTTTTAACCTTGTAGCAATTGTAGTAATAGTGAACCATCATACAAAGCACGCTGAATTAATGTAGATTCACTCTCTACTATGGAAAAATTAGATTTTTCTATCGATAAATTAGCACTATACAGAGGAGATGCATTTTGTTGTATGTAATGATGTAACTGTTCAAATAATACCGTTGATGCGACATTTAAAGGTGAATTAATAAGGATTAATTCTGTACCAAGTAAATTCATCATAAGTGCCAATGGTTTTGCGAGTTGTTTTGCGACATCTTCCATTAGATAAACACAAAGGTCATCGCCCAATATTGCGCCAGCGCAAATTTTATCAATTGAAATTTCACTTTGGTGTAAAACCGTATTCGGGTATTCACAACATAAATCGTTGGCTTTTTGTACGATTGCAGGAATGGAAACTTGCCTTTCTAAGCAGCCTTTACCACCACAGTAACAAGCAGTTTGATGAAGTTCATTGGATTGGCTGTGTCCAAAAAGAAGCGGTTTTTGTGTGCTAGCATCTAAGGTTGATCCTTGGTTGAGGACAGTCACATTAACAACATCATGGAGTTGTAGGTAAATAATGTTTTTTACCTGCCGCTTGGCGGAGAACGCGAAATGATCCATCAGTGCCAATGCATCAACCGTTGGGTGCAAATAAACGGGTAACCCTGTTTGCTTCGTGAGGTGTTCAGAAATGGGCAGTGCTTTGATATCAAACCCCGCTAATTGGTGGATGGTGCCTTGGTATGGGTCTAAAATCCCTTCAGCTAAAATACTGATGGCGGTAAGCCGTTCAATCAAGGGTTGATGGTCGGCAAAAAACTGGCTAATTAGCTCAAGTAACGCGTGAATAAAAGCATCGCTACCTTTTACATCAAATGTGTATTCATTCTGAGCGAGTGTTATTCCATTGATTTCCTTCAACGAAACCGTAATTTTACGTGGCTCAATAACCATTGAAAGAAACTGCCATCCTTCACTTTCAATCACCAAACCTACGGCAGGACGCCCGCGTAAACCTAATACTGGGAACTCTAATTCTTTGATTAAATGAGCATCCATGAGCTCACGCGTGATTTTTGTAATACTTGCAGGGGCTAATGAGGCTTGCTTAGATAAGGCAATACGCGAAATTGGACCATGTTGATCAATAATTCGATACACGATACCCGTGTTTAATTGTTTGATTTGGTCAATGTGACCCGTTTGATTCAGCATGGCTATTGTCAAATCCTTTATAAAGCAATCAGTTATTATGCCTTATTATGTATAGTAATGATTTCATATACATATTAATTGTGATGGCTGTCTCAATTATTTACCCACAATATTAGAAATCAAAAGATGAGTGAGTTTTTTGGCCACCGCGGGTAAAGTTCTACGGGTATTATAAACTAACCACACTTCGGATGATGCCTCAATATTAGTGAGTTTTACATACCTTACACCATCAACTTTCATTCTGGTGAATGATTCTGTAATAATGGATATCCCCATTCCTGCGGAGACGAGCCCAAGTATTGTCATCGCTTCACCCGCCTCTTGGGATATTTTTGGAACGATACCCGCAGATGTCAATAAGCGGTTAATTTCATCATAAAGCGCAGTACCCACTTCTCGTTCAAAAAAGATTAACGGATAATTTGCAAGCTGTTGAATATCAATGCCCTGTTTCTCATATTCGAGCAATGGATGGCCTTCATAAACAGCGACCATAAATGGCTCTTTAAATAACAATTGGTAGTCAAGTTGCTCCGGTAAAACCGTATTTCTCATAATCCCCATATCAATACGCCCCGTAACGAGCGGTGCAATTTGTTGTTTTGTATTCATTTGGTGCATGTGAATCGAGACTTCGGGATAGGTTTCACGATATTGGCGTAAGCTCATCGTAACTCTATGCATAAACGGCGTGGTCGAGGTAAAACCAATAGAAAGCTCTCCTAATTCCCCCTTCTCCATTCTTGCCGCTTTAGTTGATGCCGCATCCACTTGAGAAAGTATTTGGTAGGCCTCTTTCAAAAACATGGTACCCGCTGGCGTTAGAGCCACATTTCGGTTATTCCGTTCTAATAATTTTGCATGAACTTTCTCTTCAAGTGATTGTATTTGTTGGCTTAAAGGGGGCTGTGAAATATGCAATCGCTCAGCGGCACGGCCAAAGTGCAGCTCCTCTGCGACCGCAATAAAATAACGTAAATGCCTAAGTTCTATACTCATTGCTAATTGATATCTTTAAAGTATTATTTTACATAATTAATATATTAGACAAAAAATTGAGAAATTTCTATGATTTGATCGAAATCAATCGAGTTGGTATGAAAAGGAATACACATGGAACACTCATCAAATAGCCTGGCGACTGAGCAAGCGAATGACAAGGAAAGAACGGTTCCTACCGTACATACCTCACCTAAAAAGCATTATATTCAAAGAGATGATGCATTATATTTGCGTGTGACTCTTTCCTTTTTTACCGTTGGGTTTGCAACATTTGCATTGCTCTATTTTGTCCAGCCCATTCTACCGTTGTTATCCGCTGATTTTAATGTCTCCCCCGCAACGGCCAGTTTGGCACTATCATTAAGTACAGGTTTAATGGCCTTAGGCTTATTAATAACAGGGCCAATATCTGATGCGATTGGCCGCAAAAATGTGATGGTAATAGCCTTAACATGCGCGGCATTATTTACGTTATTGAGCTCAGTGATGCAAAGTTGGCAAGGTATTTTGATTGCTAGAGCCTTAGTCGGCTTGTCGTTAAGTGGTGTTGCCGCCGTTGCGATGACCTATTTGAGTGAAGAAATCCACCCGAGTTATGTGGCTCTTTCCATGGGGCTTTATATCAGTGGTAACTCAATTGGAGGTATGAGTGGCCGTTTAATGACGGGGGTTGTTGCGGATTATTTTTCATGGCGTGTCGCCGTGGTGATTTTAGGGACTTTAGCTTTAATCGCGGCAATTGGTTTCTGGCGTTTATTACCGCCCTCACAACATTTTCGTGCTAGCTCGTTAAAACCGAAAAACTTATGGGTGAATCTACACCTTCATTTTAGGGATAAAGGCTTACCTTGGTTATTTGTTGAGGGGTTCGTGCTCATGGGCGGGTTCGTCACAATGTATAACTATATTGGTTACCGTTTATTAGAAGCCCCTTATAATTTCTCACAATCTACCGTTGGCTTTTTGTCTGTTATCTACTTAACGGGGACATACAGCGCGACAAAAACAGGTAGCTTAACCCAAAAATATGGCTTAGGTAATATATTGATTGCTGCTATTGCTATGATGTTATTAGGTATCTTAGTCACACTGCATTCGAATGTATGGATTGTTTTATTGGGTATGACCTTATTAACAACTGGTTTTTTTGCTGCTCACTCTGTTGCAAGTAGCTGGGTTGGGCGTCGTGCTAAACGGGCTCGCGGGCAGGCATCATCACTGTACTTATTTAGTTATTATGCAGGTTCGAGTATTGCGGGAACGGTCGGTGGGCTATTTTGGGCTAATTATGGTTGGAACGGCGTCGCTTTATTTATCGCAGGGATATTATTGGTAGGTGTTATCATTGCATACCGATTGAAATCAGGCTGTTATGACCATTAGCTTAGACACTGATAAAGGTTGAAATTTTCTCCCCCTCGTTATTACCGGATGATATGAACTCTTTTAATAACGAGGAAATCAAATGAAACAGTTGTTACTTGCCCCTATTCTTTTCTGTTGTAGCTTTCTAGTTTGGTCACATGGGTATGTCGAATTTCCAGAAAGTCGAGCGTATTATTGCCAAAAGGGCCAAAATACTAATTGCGGCCCTGTTCAATATGAACCCCAATCCCTTGAAGCCCCTAAAGGCTTTCCTCAGGGAGGGCCTGCTGATGGTAAGCTAGCAAGTGCTGGAATTGCCCGTTTTGGCCAATTGGATGAACAATCTGCAAATCGTTGGAAACGTTCTAAATTAGAATATGTCCAGATTGATTTTAGATGGAAAATAACAGCAAAACACAAAACCACAAAATGGGAGTATTTTATTACAAAGAGAGGTTGGAACCCAAATGCCCCCCTAACGCGTAGCCAGTTTGAATCAACACCTTTTTGTAAAGTTGACCAAATAGGCCCAGTGAATGATCAGGAAAGTCATAGTTGTAGCTTACCCCCTTTAAATCATGGGCAACATATTGTTTTAGCAGTTTGGACAATAGCAGATACGCCAAATGCATTCTATCAAGTGATTGATTTAAATATAATTTACACACCTGTTGGTTAGAAGTCATGTTAGAATAAGGGGAATAGTTCCTCCCCTTCCTTTTTAGCCATTTCCATTTGTTTTATCTGGATGCTGATGTTATTCTAATTTAAACATATAGGATGTTGTAACTAATATGAACAAAAAACAGATATTAATCGAATCATTTAACTTATTAGAATTACAGATTAAGCAGCTTTCACGCTTACTCTCCGAACAAAAACACTATATTGCTCATGTGTTTACCTTACCGGGTACGGCCAAAGGTGATGAAAATAATGAAATAAGCGAAATTATTGTTGATAAAGTTTCTGGCACAAAAGCCATTGAAGAAACAATCACCCTACTCAATTTGTTATTTATTCACCACAAGTCAGATGAGTTAAGCAATAAAACAGCAATTCGCTTACCTGGCGTTGTGTGCATCCAAACAAATAGTCAAGGCTACCAACAGTTTCATCAGTTAATTACCGAAATTAATCAATTAAAAAGTACAGTTAAAAATATTGTAACCCAAGTTGAAGAAACTCAGCGCTTTGATTTTATTCGCGAAAGTTTGCATGGCCTACTCACGCTTAATACTTATCGCACGCTTACTGATTTAGTTGATATAGACACTTTGGGCTTTGGCTGGGCGAATAAAAAGGTGATCAATAAAATCACCAGAGAGGCATTGCTCGATAAATTACAATACAGTTTAGAAAGTGGCCGTTGCCCTGCTCATCTAACGCGAGAGCATTGGCAATTGCAGTTAAAAACAGAAATACAATTGATTGCGTCCCTTCCACATGATGCCGTTTTAAAAACACAGCGTCCTGTAAAAGTTCAACCAATTGCTCGTGTTTGGGATAAGGCACAACAAAAACAGACTCAATTTGCCTGTGCAACACCATTATTGGTCTTTGCTGTAGAAAAAACATTGGCGGAAATTAAAATTGGAGAGTTGCCTGACTACCATGCAGATAATATCGCTTTGCGTAATCGCCCCCGAGCAAAACCTGTTGAGTTATTGCTCCCTCGACTAAATCTTTATATTGAGCGATAAAAAACACCCGCTAACTTACGCCAACGGGTGTCATAAATTTAATCTTAACGTTTAAATTAAGATTTCATACTGCCAACCATGTCCTCTGGACGAACCCAGTCATTAAACTGTTCTTCCGTTAAATAGTTCAGCTTTAATGCAGACTCTTTAAGTGTTAGGCCTTCTTTATGCGCTTTTTTCGCAATTTCAGCAGCTTTATCATAACCAATGTGCGTATTTAATGCGGTCACTAGCATTAATGATTCATGCAGTAATTTTTCAATACGCTCACGGTTTGGCTCGATACCTACCGCACAGTGTTCGTTAAAGCTGCGCATACCATCTGCTAATAAACGAACCGATTGCAGGAAGTTATCAATTAACATTGGACGAAAAACGTTTAATTCAAAGTTACCCGAAGCACCACCGATGTTTACAGCTACATCGTTACCCATAACTTGTGCACACAGCATGGTTAATGCTTCACATTGTGTTGGGTTAACTTTACCTGGCATGATTGAACTACCTGGTTCGTTTTCTGGAATTGAAATTTCACCAATACCACAACGAGGGCCCGATGCTAACCATCTAACATCATTAGCGATTTTCATTAATGATGCTGCTAAACCTTTTAATGCGCCATGAGCATGGACTAAGCTATCGCACGTTGCTAGTGCTTCGAATTTATTCGGCGCTGTGATGAATGGCTGCCCTGTTAATTCTGCGATTTTTTTCGCGACACGAACAGCATATTCAGGGTGAGTATTCAGGCCCGTACCTACTGCGGTCCCTCCTAATGCTAATTCACAAACATGAGGAACCGCGTTCTCAATGTGCTTTTCGCTATGGGCTAACATCGCCGCCCAGCCAGAAATTTCTTGGCCTAAAGTCAGCGGTGTTGCATCTTGTAAGTGGGTACGGCCAATTTTAACAATGTCTTTGAATTCTTTTGCTTTTGCATCTAGAGTTTTATGCAAAATTTTCAGTTCTGGGAGCAGATGTTCACGAATTGCTACAACAGCAGCTACGTGCATCGCAGTTGGGAAGACATCATTTGAACTTTGGCTTTTGTTAACATCATCATTTGGGTGAATTAGACGGTCATTACCTCTTTGTCCACCTAAAATTTCACTTCCACGATTTGCTAACACTTCATTCATGTTCATGTTACTTTGTGTACCAGAACCCGTTTGCCAAATCGCTAACGGAAATTCTGTTGGGTGTTTACCCGCTAAGACTTCGTCAGCAGCTGCAAGAATTGCATCGCCACGTTCTTTTACGAGTAACCCTAAATCCATATTCACACTTGCTGCCGCTTTTTTTGTAATCGCAAGTGCGTGGATAAGCGCGACTGGCATTTTTTCTACAGATATACGGAAATGTTCTAAAGAACGCTGCGTTTGCGCGCCCCACAATTGGTCAGCAGGTACTTCGATAGGCCCCATTGAGTCTTTTTCAATGCGAGTGGCTGCCATTACTATCTCCTTAGGTACATACACAGAATAATTGATTTTAGAATCATCTGCTTGCAGGTAAGCAAATAACCGAGCAGTATAATGCCACAAATTGAATTTCATTTATGAGACTTGGTCGAGCTTATTGTGCCCTGATGTTAAGGAAATGAGTTGATTTTTACAAAAAAGAGAATTTTGCTATGCTTAAAATGATAAACAAAGTCCAAAATTATGATTGGGGAAGCAAAAGCGCCCTAACACAGCTGTACGGAATCGCAAATCCAGAGAATTTGCCAATGGCTGAGCTTTGGATGGGAGCTCACCCTAAAGCAAGCTCCGACGTTATCGATAGCCAAAATAATCAAATTACGCCGCTAAATACATTAATTGATAGTAACCCTGAGCTGTATTTAGGAAAAAAGGTTGCGCAGACTTACCACCGCTTGCCTTATCTTTTCAAAGTGCTTTGTGCGGCTCAGCCTCTGTCCGTTCAAGTTCATCCCAATAAAAAGTATGCTGAGGTTGGCTTTGCAAAAGAGAATGCAGCGGGTATACCACTCGATTCGCCGATTCGTAACTACAAAGACGATAATCATAAACCTGAGCTAATCTATGCATTAACACCATTTAAAGCCATGAATGCATTCCGTCCTTTGGATGAGATTGCAACTTTACTTGATTTTGTTTCTGCTGCTCACCCTGATATTCAGTTATTTGTTCAGTCGCCAACTGAAGAACGTCTTTCTCGATTGTTTGCACAAATTCTGAATTTAACAGGCGCACAAAAAGAGTTAGCGCTTGGGGTACTAAAAGCAGCTTTAAATAGCCGCCAGGGGGAGCCTTGGGCTTCAATTAAGCAAATGGTTAGCTTATACCCCGAAGATAATGGGTTATTTACCCCTCTCCTGTTGAATGTAGTTGAATTGCAACCTGGCGAGGCAATGTTTTTATATGCGCGAACACCGCATGCGTACTTAGAAGGCGTCGGTTTAGAAGTGATGGCCAACTCAGATAATGTGTTACGTGCAGGCCTAACAAACAAGCATATTGATATACCTGAGTTAATTGCCAATATCGATTTCAAACCCACGGCCGCACAGGATTTGTTAAATATCCCCGAAAAATCTGGAAATATCTGGAAATATCATATTCCAGTAGAAGATTTTTCATTTAATATATATTCTATTAACTACTCGGGGGTTACCCTAACTAACGATACAGCCTCAATTTTATTCTGTATTGATGGTGAGTTAGTTTTAAACTCAGGCAATAAAGAAATTATCATTGATTCTGGTGAGTCTGTTTTTCTGCCTGCGTATGAGGAAAGTGTTTCCATTAAAGGTAATGGTAAACTAGCCCGAGTATTTAATATTTAGTGTCATATTCTGTATTAACCGTCCTTCTTACGCAGCATTAGGACGATTATATAAAACTTATACAAATTTATAAGTGCGTTAGAAACGTACTGAAAGGATGGATGTTTATAATGAAAAAGTCATTAGTCGCGGTTGGTGTTATCGTTGCTCTGGGTGCAGTGTGGACCGGTGCATCATGGTATACAGGTTCTAAAGTTAAAGATGAACTTGATCGAGTCATCCTGAAAACCAACGATTTTTTTGCTGTAAATGTACCTGAGTCAGGTGTGAACTTTAAATTAGAAAACTACAAAAAAGGTGTTTTCTCTTCACAAGCAGATATCGTAATTACGTCAGCAGACTCTGCAACACCTGATGAGTCAATCGTATTTAAAGCGAATATCGACCATGGTCCATTCCCTATTTCACAGGTTGCTAAGTTTAATTTAATGCCTAAATTAGCAGCGACCCAAGTTGAATTAGCGAACAATGCGACAACTAAAGAATTATTTGAAGCAACCAAAGGTAAACCATTTATTCATGGTAATGCCGTTATTGGTTACAGCAAGAGCATTGATACTAATTTAGAGTTAATCCCTGTTGAATACACAAAAGATGACGCAACAGTTTCTTTCAGTGGCTCTAAGTTTGATGTTTCCACAACCGCTGACCTTGCGGCAGTTGATGCTTCTTTAGTTACTGACAGTTTAGTTATCGGTAAAAAAGATAAAACCGAATCCATGACATTAAAAGGCTTAAAATTAGTCTCTAATGTGACCAAATCTCAATACGGTTTCTATACAGGTAAACAAGAGTTTGTTATTGCGGATACTGACTTTAACATCCCTGATACTAAATTCTCATTCAAAGATTTCAAAATCTCAAGTGATACCTCTATTACTGGTGAAGATGTTAAAGGGAATATCTCTTACAGCATCGCTGACTTAAAAGCATTAGAGCAAAACTTAGGTTCAGGCGCATTAACGGTTGCGATTGAAAAATTAGATGCAAAAGCATTAGGTAAATTTGTTGAGCAATACAACGAAGCATTAGCGCAAGGCTTAGCAAGTGGCGATCCGACGGAAGCGACTGAGCGTTTAGCGATGGAAATGATGTCTACAACATTACCTGAGCTGATGAAAAGCAAGCCTGTTTTCTCTGTTAGCCCGTTCTACTGGAAAAACGAAGCTGGCCAAAGTTCTGTTGACTTAAACATCACATTTAACAAATGGAACCAAGACGAAATCACTGCGTTAGCCATGTCTAACAAAGTTGATGAAGCAATCAAACAACTGATTTCTTCTTTTGATTTCAACCTGAAACTGAACAAACCTATGTTGATTGAATCCATGACTCAAACCATGATCATCGACCAAGGTGTACCTGTTGATGCTGATACAAAGAAAGAAATGAAAGGTATGGTCACGTCTGAGTTTGAAGGCGTTCAGCAAATGTTAACCTCTGACATGTTCTCTTCCCCATTCGAAGAAATGTTCATGACTGACGAAGAACGTGCTGAAAAAGCAAAACAGAAAAAATCACCTTGGATGATTGATAGCGAAAATGATTTAACTATGACTATCAAGTTTGCAGGTAATGACCTGACATTCAATAACGATAAATACACCTTAGCTGAATTCCTGACTAAGATGAAAGTGATGTCTAACCCAGAAGATGATACTTTAGAGTATGAAGCTGAACCGGCACCTGGCGCTGAAGTAGCACCAGAGATGGAAGCACCGGAATTAGCACCTGCTCCGCAAGAAGCGCCAGCCAACTAATTTCTGTTATCTGAAAAGATTAAAAGCGCCAGTCAATTTGATTGGCGTTTTTTTATCCCACAGAAAATAACGTGATACATATCACGATTTTAATGTAATAAATAAACGCGTTTCACATTTTTCGTGATTTAAAATTGCTTTTGCCGTTATAACCGCCAAAATAAGGGAAGAAAATAGATAAAGGAACATTCCGTGATAAAAACAAATCTCCCTTTAACCGATTTACATCGCCACCTTGATGGTAATATCCGTCCAGAAACTATTCTTTCCTTAGCGAAAGAACACAACATTCAGCTGCCTGCCACTGAACTTGAAGCGTTGCGCCCTCACGTACAAATTATAGGCCAAGAAGCCGACTTAGTCGGTTTCTTAGCAAAATTAGATTGGGGTGTTGCTGTTCTCGCTGATTTAGATGCCTGTCGCCGCGTTGCACTTGAAAACGTCGAAGATGCCTTCAATGCAGGTATCGATTATGCAGAATTACGTTTTTCACCTTATTACATGGCCATGAAGTACCAGTTGCCAGTTGAAGGTGTAGTGGAAGCGATTATTGATGGTGTGCAAGCTGGTTGTCGCCAGTATGATATTAAAATTAATCTCATTGGTATCTTGAGCCGTACATTTGGGCAAAAAGCCTGTACTACTGAGTTGCAAGGCTTACTTGCACATCGCAATCAGTTATGTGCTTTAGACCTTGCGGGTGATGAGTTAGGTTTCCCTGGTGAGTTATTTGAAGACCACTTTATCAAGGCTCGTGATACAGGTTTAAACATTACTGTGCATGCGGGTGAAGCCGCTGGTGCAGCCAGTATTTGGCATGCCATCAAAGAATTAGGCGCACAACGTATTGGTCATGGTGTAAAAGCCATTGAAGACCCTGCTCTGATTGAATATTTAGTGCAACACCAAATTGGCATGGAAAGCTGTTTAACGTCGAATATCCAAACGAGCACAGTGCCTTCATTAGCACAACATCCCCTCAAAACCTTTTTACAACACGGTGTATTAGCATCGATTAATACTGATGACCCAGCCGTTCAAGGTATTGAGTTGCGCCATGAATATGAAGTTGCAGCTCCGCAAGCTGGTTTAAGTGCTGCCCAGATAGAACAAGCTCAACGCAACGGCCTAACAATGGCGTTTTTATCTGACAGTGAGAAAGCGGCTTTAAGCCAAAAAGCAGCAAACCGTTAATCAATGATTCATTAAGGGCATCATTCGGTGCCCACTCTTCGTATATGCCCTATCCCTGATTTTTCCTAGGTGACTATAATCCCTATTTTGATGTTAAGGGTTTAGAACTAATTAATAATTGAATGTTGTAACTAATATGGGTGTAATAAACATTCTCACCGTGTTCGCCATGACTCGCTATGCTTCTCTGGCTAACGATTGAAATAAATTATCTACAATGAAATCAATAAATACACGTACTTTCGGTGATAAAAAGCGACTTGAAGGCCACACAATGTGAAAAACCATTGGGTCAGTTAAATAATCATCTAAAACAGTGATTAATTTACCACTGTTTATCTGCTCATACAGCACCATTTCAGGTAAACAAGCCAGTCCAAATCCTTGCTCTACAAAACTAATTAATGGGTCTAGCGAATTTGCAACCATATTCATAGGAAGCACATTATCATAAGGAAAATCAGTCAACTGGAAAGGCCAGCTATCCAATTTCCCGTTATGTGGAAATCTGTAACGTAAACATTTGTGTTGCAATAATTCTTCAGGATGAACAGGTAGCGAAATGCCATTAAAGTAATGCGGTGCCCCCACAATAACTCTACGACTTTCTCCAATTCTCCTTGCGGTTAAGCCTGAACTCTTAGGATTTCCTGTTCTAATTACGGCATCAAAGTCCCCTTTGATGATATCAACAAGATTGTCAGAATAATCAATATCCAGATTGATCATTGGATATTGGCGAGCGAATTCACCTAAAACGGACATGAATTTTGTACCAACTGAAGGAAGGCTAATACGAAGTCGCCCTTTCGGTATGGATTTTAACTCGACAAGTTCCATTTCAGCAGATTCAATTTCATTGAGTATCTGTCGGCAGCGGCGTAAAAAAACAACACCTTCAGTGGTTAACATTAATGTACGCGTTGAACGATGAAACAAACGGACACCAAGTCGTTGTTCAAAACGTGAAATCGACTTGCTAACCGCAGAGGCGGATATTCCAAGATGTTTCCCTGCTTGAGTAAAGCTACCTGCATTGTTAACGACAACAAAGATATTCAAAGCGCTTAAATTATCCATTTATCACCTAATTAATGACATTAAAGTCATAAGTATTATGCATTCCAGCGTATTTTTCTTTTAGTCATAAAATGGCACTCTTCATCCTTAAATAAATACATTTCAAGGTGATTGTGTGAGAGAAAACAATAAGCTACAAATTGGTGGGCTATTGGCTCTAGCATCAGCAGCATTTATTACATTACTGACAGAGATTGTACCTGCTGGGTTGTTATCGAAGATTGCATTAAGTTTAGAGACGAATGAAAGCATTGTAGGGCAATTTATTACCACTTATGCATTGGGGGCTATGATAGCTGCAATTCCTATCACCCTACTTACCCATAAACTGCGTAGACGTCCTCTATTGTTATTTGCTGTTACTGGGTTTGCGGCGGTAAATTTAGTGACTGCGTTCTCGCATAATGTAACGCTGTCACTTATTGCGCGTTTTATTGCAGGTATGCTCGGCGGGTTAATTTGGTCTTTGCTTGCAGGGTATGCTGTCAGAATGTCCCCACCACACTTAAGTGGAAAGGCTATCGCTATATCAGGTTCAGGGGCAACTTTGGCTCTTGTACTGGGAGTACCTCTGGGTTCGTTCATTAGCAATTTTATCACTTGGCAAGGGACTTTTATATTGATCAGTTTGCTTTGTATTATCCTAACCTTTTGGATTATACATAAAGTACCTGATTTCCCTGGACAAAAAGAAAGCACAGCATTAAGCACAATGAGTGCATTAGCCAATAAAAATATTCTTTCTCTGCTATTTATTGTTTTCACATTAATTGTCGCACATAACCTGTTATATATTTATATCGAACCTTTTCTAAGCATTTCAGGATTAGCCCCTCAAGTTGACCAAGTTTTGTTTGTTTTTGGCATCGGTTCGTTGTTGAGTTTATGGTTTACTGGAATGCTTGTTGATAAAAAACCTGTCTTTATGCTGATATTAAGTATTCTATTTTTTACCTTTGCATCATATTTGATGAGATATTATGCAAATAATTCACTAGGAATTTATAACTCCGTCGTTATTTGGGGAATAGGCATTGGCGGTTTCGCAGCAATAACACAAATGATTTTAGCGCGTTTATCTGGAAAAAATGTCGACTTAGCGCAAGCTGTTTACACCACAAGCTGGAATTGTGCCATTTCAGTCGGTGGGATTAGCGGAGGGATACTACTGGAACATGGTGATATCTACACATTTCCGTTAATTGCCTTGGGAATTTTAGCCGTATCTTTGTTTAGTGCAGTTAACCTTTACTTTCGTTTAAAAGAGGAGCGTGAATAAAACCTCGCGCTCATTTAAGCTATCAGATCTTAAGTTATCATCTATAAGCCTTTAACCTCAAGGCTTATAGAGTGTCATTATCTGTCTCGTGAAAACGGCAACCTGAACAAGGACGTTGCCCATGACATCTGATCATTTCTTTACTTAGATAAACGTTTAGCATAACGCTGTGCTAATACCGCGCTTACCATTAATTGGACTTGGTGGAATATCATCAACGGCAGCAAAATTACCCCTACCGTTGCCGCTGGAAATAGCACATTAGCCATCGGAACACCGTTCGCCAAACTCTTTTTCGACCCACAGAAAACAATTGTAATCTCATCTTCTTTGCTAAAGCCAAACAAACGCGCTGCTAACGTATTCACCACTATGACAACAAATAAAATAATACATGTCACGACAACAATCATCAGCAACGAGTATGCATCAATTTTCTGCCAAATCCCCTCTACCACAGCTTCGCTAAATGCCACATAGACGACAAGTAATATGGAAGATCGGTCAGTCATATTCACTAACTTACGATGGCGATTAATCCAATTAGCAATTAATGGACGTGATAAATGCCCTACAACGAAAGGCAGCATTAACTGCATGAGAATAGAGCCAATAGCATTGAGTGTATCCATCGCTTGGCTGCCGTCTGCATCCATCAAAAGACCAACCAAGATAGGTGAAAGGAAGACCCCCAAAATACTTGATGCGGAAGCACTACAAATCGCCGCGGCGATATTACCACCTGCAACAGAAGTGAATGCGATAGCGGATTGAACAGTTGCGGGTAATGCGCACAAGTAAAGGAAACCCATATAAACCGTTGGCGACATCCATGCAGGTACAATAACCGCTAAACCGAGACCAATAATGGGGAATAAAATAAAGGTACTTGCAAATACCAGTAGATGTAAGCGCCAGTGCCCTATCCCTGCCATGATTGATTCGCGTGATAACTTGGCACCATGCATAAAAAACAGTAAGGCTATCGCCGCAGTTGTGAGGTATTGGAAGCCCGTTTTAATATCACCTTCACAAGGAAATAGGCTTGCCACAACCACAACGCAAATCATGATCAGTAAAAAAGGGTCAATTCTCAGTTTTGCAAGTAAGTTCATGTGTTTATCCATTACAAAAGCCAGCGTTTTTAGTTGGCCTTAAAATCGGTTTTAGCCTTAAAAGATAGCTGTAATAATTCATTTTTCAATGGAAAAAATCTCAGCATCCCTGAACCCATAAAAGTGACAGCGTCACATACCTTTCGCAATGTAACAACGTCAATTTAGTATGTTCTCAAGAAAAGCACATTTTCAGTGTAAAACAGCCATTTTTTATGAAGATCCTCACTAGATCCCTATCGATCATCGGTAAATCTTCGTCATGGCTTAGTTTTTCATCGCTGTAGATATAAATAAACATCGAAAAGTAGCATTAGAAGGAATGAGTTGGCAAATAAATCTATGATAGAATTGTGAAATCTATTGCGATTGGCTAAAAATGGATAATTATTTATGAGTTCAGTTTATGACGCTAACCGCCTAACGGGTTGGCTTTTGGTTCCTGCAATCTACTTACTGCTAACCTTCTTAGCTGTTTGTAGCATGACGGTAATGTATTGCATCAAGCTGTATGAAATCATTACCACAGTCGATGGTTGGACAAGTTTTATTCCTGCCGCGTGGTATTTGTCATTTGCCATCTCGATTGGTATGACAATCTTTAGTGTTCATGTGCTTCAGCTAATGTTTTCTCGCTCAAAGCACTTCCCTCGCCGCTTCACGATTTGGCTGCTTATCTTATTGTTATTAGGCCTGAAAACATTTGCCTTTTCACCGATTGATGACAACACAGCTTTGCAGGTCCTTGCTTGGCCTCTATTGGGCGCAGGTTTTTTTGTTCCTTATTTAAAGCGTTCTCAACGAGTTAAAATGACTTTCACACAAGATCGATAAGCATCACAAAAATTGCTTGATATCATAATGGCAGTTTAACTGGCTTCGGCCAGTTTTTGTTCTTTATATTTTCATTTCAGGCAATAGCATGACTGATTATCTATTACTCTTTATTGGTACGGTGCTGGTTAACAACTTCGTCCTTGTTAAATTTCTTGGGTTATGCCCATTTATGGGTGTATCAAAAAAATTAGAACCTGCCATTGGCATGGGGCTTGCAACTGCGTTTGTTATGACGCTGGCTTCCATAAGCTCATGGTTAATTGATACGTTAATCCTTGTTCCTCTTGACCTTCTCTATTTGCGCACACTGAGCTTTATCCTTGCGATTGCTGTCGTGGTGCAATTTACAGAAATGGTTGTGCGAAAAACAAGCCCTACCTTATACCGGTTATTAGGTATTTTCTTACCCTTGATCACAACAAACTGCGCGGTATTAGGTGTCGCACTGTTAAACATCAATATGTCCCATAGCTTCTTGCAATCTGCGGTGTATGGGTTTGGTGCTTCTGTGGGCTTCTCTCTTGTTATGGTCCTGTTTGCCGCTATCCGTGAGCGACTTGCTGTTGCCAACGTCCCTGCCCCATTCCGTGGTTCTTCCATTGGCCTGATCACTGCTGGGCTGATGTCACTCGCCTTCATGGGCTTTAGTGGTTTGGTGAAATTCTAATGATGTCTGTCTGGATTGCCATCGGTATATTGGCCGTATTTGGCTTAATTTTTGGTCTAATTTTAGGCTATGCTTCATTACGTTTTAAAGTGGAAGCCGACCCTATTGTCGAGCAAGTTGAAGCCATTTTACCTCAAAGCCAATGTGGTCAATGTAGCTACCCTGGTTGCCGCCCTTACGCGGAAGCGGTAGCGAACAATGGTGAAATGATCAACAAGTGTGCCCCTGGTGGCGAGCAAGTTATGCTAAAAATAGCAGAATTGCTGAATGTCGACCCGCAGCCTATTGATGGTGATGAAGCAGCACAGAACCCTGTGCGTAAAGTCGCCATTATCGATGAAGAAAATTGTATCGGCTGCACAAAATGCATCCAAGCCTGCCCTGTTGACGCCATTGTTGGTGCCACACGCGCCATGCATACCGTAATTGAAGATTTATGTACAGGGTGCGATTTGTGTGTCGCGCCCTGCCCAACTGACTGTATTGAACTTGTGCCCGTGAAAACAACGACTGCAAATTGGAAGTGGGACTTAAATACCATTCCGGTGAAGAATATTTCGGTTGACCCTATTGAGCAACCTGTGATGCCAGCAAGGGAGAATTCCCATGCGTAAATTATTCAACTGGTTGAAAAAAGACAATATCTGGGATTTTGACGGGGGTATTCACCCGCCTGAAATGAAGCTGCAATCTAGCCGTACCCCTATGCGTATTGCAACCGTACCTAATGAGCTGATTATCCCGTTGCAACAGCATTTAGGCCCTGAAGGCGAGCTTATTGTGCAAGTGGGT
This sequence comes from Providencia sp., assembly GCF_040396775.1. GTDB lineage: Bacteria > Pseudomonadota > Gammaproteobacteria > Enterobacterales > Enterobacteriaceae > Providencia. The sequence continues at coordinate 225,647 of NZ_JBEBNT010000001.1, read as the reverse complement.
GATACCGTGCTTAAAGGCCAGCCGTTAACACGCGGCCTTGGCCGTACGGTACCTGTTCACGCTTCAACCTCAGGAACGATTACCGCAATTGAACCAATGGTGACAGCACACCCTTCAGGCTTAAAAGAATTATGTGTACGCATTAAATCTGATGGCCAAGATGCTTGGTGCCCATTAACACCAGTTCCAAATTACCAACAGTTAACCAAACCAGAATTGCTGCATAAAATTGAGCAAGCTGGGATTGCGGGTTTAGGTGGTGCGGGCTTCCCGACGGCATCTAAATTAGCCGGCGGTAAAGATGCAATTAAAACATTAATTATCAATGCCGCTGAATGTGAGCCTTATATCACCGCTGATGATAGGTTAATGCAAGAGCATGCCCATGAGGTGATTGAAGGCTGCCGTGTCTTACAGCATTTGTTGAACCCAGACCAAGTCTTGATTGGTATTGAAGATAATAAACCAGAAGCTATCCAAGCTCTAAATAAGGCCATTACAAGGCAAGACGCCAAAATTTTTGTTCGCGTGATCCCCACGAAATACCCTTCAGGGGGTGCTAAACAGCTAACGAAAATTTTAACGGGTAAAGAAGTGCCATCTGGCGCTCGTTCATCCCAAATTGGGGTATTGATGCAAAACGTGGGGACAGTTGTCGCCATTAAACGGGCCGTGATTGATGGTCAGCCATTAATTGAGCGTGTTGTGACAGTGACGGGTGAAGCCATTTCCCAACCGGGTAATTTCTGGGCGCGTTTAGGTACGCCAGTGAAACACTTACTGCAACAGTCGGGATTTAACCCTGAACCGGAACAAATGGTGATCATGGGTGGCCCATTGATGGGCTTTACCCTACCCGACCTCAATGTCCCCGTAGTCAAAATTTGTAATTGCCTTTTAGTGCCAACAATGGAAGAAATGGGGCCAAAAGCCCTTGAAGAGGCCTGTATCCGTTGTGGGTTATGTGTTGATGCCTGCCCTGCGGCTTTATTACCCCAGCAATTATACTGGTTCAGCAAAGGTGATGAGCATGAAAAAGCGCAAAAACATAATTTGTTCGATTGCATTGAGTGTGGTGCTTGCGCCTATGTTTGCCCAAGTAATATTCCGCTAGTCCAGTACTATCGCCAAGAAAAAGCAGAAATTCGTGAAATCGCACAAGAAGAGCGCCGTGCGGCAGAAGCGAAGTTACGCTTTGAAGCCAAACAACAACGAATGGAACGTGACAAACTTGCCCGCGAAGAACGCCATAAGAAAGCAGCGGTTCAAGTTGAAAGTGCAGATAAAGACGCTGTAAATGCGGCATTAGCACGAGTCAAAGCAAAACAAACAGCCAGCCAAGAGCCAATCAAAATTGTTTCTGGCGAATTACCAGATAACAGTGCAGTTATTGCCGCTCGTGAAGCGCGAAAAGCACAAGCTCGAGCCAAACAGGCTGAAAAACTGGCTGATGAGCAAGTTAATGCTCCAGTTAGTGAACCTAATGATGACCCACGCAAAGCGGCTGTTGCGGCGGCAATTGCCCGTGCGAAAGCCAAAAAGGCCACGCAGGAGCAAACTGCGCCTGCGGTTGAAGCTCCAATCGAAACCGAAGTTGACCCGCGCAAAGCGGCTGTAGCGGCAGCAATTGCCCGTGCGAAAGCCAAAAAAGCCGCACAGGAGCAAACTGCGCCTGCGGTTGAAGCTCCAATCGAAACCGAAGTTGACCCGCGCAAAGCGGCTGTAGCTGCTGCAATTGCCCGTGCGAAAGCTAAAAAAGCCGCGCAGCAGCAAACTGCGCCTGCGGTTGAAACTCCAATCGAAACCGAAGTTGACCCGCGCAAAGCCGCTGTTGCGGCGGCAATTGCCCGTGCGAAAGCTAAAAAAGCGGCGCAGGAGCAAACTGCGCCTGTGGTTGAAGCTCCAATCGAAACCGAAGTTGACCCGCGCAAAGCGGCTGTAGCTGCTGCAATTGCCCGTGCGAAAGCTAAAAAAGCGGCGCAGGCGCAAACTGAGCCTGCGGTTGAAACTCCAATCGAAACCGATGTCGACCCGCGCAAAGCGGCTGTAGCTGCTGCCATTGCCCGTGCAAAAGCCAAAAAAGCCGCACAGGAGCAAACTGCGCCTGCGGTTGAAGCTCCAGTCGAAACCGAAGTTGACCCACACAAAGCGGCTGTTGCGGCGGCAATTGCCCGTGCGAAAGCCAAAAAAGCGGCGCAGGCGCAAGCGGCAGTTGATGAATTATCGCCTGCAGCTGAGCAACCTATTGAGGAAGAGACCGACCCTCGCAAAATTGCGGTTGCAGCTGCGATTGCTCGCGTCAAAGCGAAACAAGCTGAAAAGCACAATGAACAAACGATAACAGAGTAAGTGATAACGAAATGAAATTTAGGCCAATTGATGCGAAAAATCGCCGACTAAAAATTGCAAGCGCACCATTTACTCATAATAACCAAAGCACCAGCTTAGTGATGTTTTGGGTACTTCTTGCCGCCATTCCGGGAATTGCGGCACAAATTTACTTTTTTGGTATCGGTACACTCTATCAAATTGTTTTAGCGATGCTCACGGCGGTTGTGACTGAAGCTGTTTCCATACGCTTACGCAAACAGCCTGTTGTTCCGGTGCTTAAAGATAATTCTGCCATTGTCACCGCCCTATTGCTGGGGATCAGCCTACCGCCATTATCACCTTGGTGGTTAATTGTATTAGGGACATTCTTTGCAATTACCATCGCCAAGCAATGTTATGGGGGATTGGGACAGAACCCATTCAACCCAGCTATGGTTGGTTATGTTGTATTATTGATATCATTCCCCGTGCATATGACCAACTGGCTACCACCGCAAGAATTGCAAAACATGCATATCTCCGCTATTGATAGCTTGTCCGTTATCTTCAGTGGACACACCGCTTCGGGAGTAACGCTTGATCAGTTGCGAACAGGCATAGATGGCATGAGCCAAGCCACACCGTTGGATAGCTTTAAAACGGGTTTGCTAACACACCCTATTTCTGACGTATTGCAACAACCTATATTGCAAGGTTCATTAGCGGGTATTGGCTGGCAGTGGGTAAATATTGCGTATCTTATTGGTGGTTTGATCATGATTAACCGCCGTATTATTAGCTGGCATATTCCGCTATCATTCTTAGGCACACTGGCTGTTTTCGCAGTAATCAGTTATCTAATTGATGATAGCCGTTATGCGCCACCACTCGTTCATTTATTGTCAGGTGCCACCATGTTGGGTGCGTTCTTTATCGCAACCGACCCAGTTACTGCCTCGACAACACCAAAAGGACGGATTATTTTTGGTGTAATTATTGGTTTCTTAGTGTGGGTGATCCGCGTTTATGGAGGTTACCCTGATGCCGTTGCCTTCGCTGTATTGTTGGCCAACATCACCGTGCCGTTAATTGATTATTACACTCAACCGCGTGCATATGGGCATAAATAAGGAGCCAACATGTTAAATACAATGCGACGTCACGGAACAATCCTTGCTATATTTGCCGCAGGAACCACGGCATTAAGTGCAGCGGTCTATACTTTAACGAAAGATATTATTGCTGAACAAGCGGCGATTGTGCAGAAAAAATTGCTTGACCAAGTCGTCCCCAGTGACCTCTATGATAATGATTTAACAAAAGAATGTTATCTAGTCACTAATGAAGCGATATTAGGCAATAAACAGCCACGGCGTTTGTACATTGCCCGTAAAAATGGTGAGCCTGTTGCCGCAGCGTTAGAAACCACGGCATTGGATGGTTATTCAGGCGCCATTCACTTGTTGGTAGGTGCCGATTTTAACGGTACCGTTTTAGGTGTCCGTGTGACTGAACACCATGAAACGCCAGGGCTTGGTGATAAAATTGAAACACGTATTTCAGATTGGATCACACATTTAAGCGGGAAGAAAATCGAATCACCAAATGACCCGAAATGGGCAGTCAAAAAAGATGGAGGTGAGTTTGACCAATTCACTGGCGCCACCATCACACCAAGAGCAGTGGTCAATGCCACTAAACGAACTGCGGTCTTTATGCAAACTATTCCGCAAGAATTAGCAACTTACCCAACTTGTGGGGAAGAATAATGAGTGAATCTAAAGATTTATTAGTCCAAGGGTTATGGAAAAATAACTCTGCATTGGTACAACTATTAGGGCTCTGCCCACTATTAGCGGTTTCATCAACAGCAACCAATGCGCTCGGGCTTGGCCTTGCAACCACATTGGTGCTGATATGTACTAATGTGGCGGTTTCAGCCCTGCGACGCTGGGTACCCTCCGAAATTCGCATCCCAATTTATGTGATGATCATAGCCTCAGTCGTGAGTGCTGTGCAGATGTTAATCAATGCTTATGCCTTTGGATTATATGAATCACTGGGGATTTTTATTCCGTTGATTGTGACTAACTGTATTGTTATTGGCCGTGCGGAAGCTTATGCATCCCGCAATCCCGTTTCGTTATCTGCAATTGATGGCTTTGCGATGGGCTTAGGGGCAACTGCAACCTTGTTTGTTTTAGGGTCAATCCGTGAGATTTTAGGTAACGGAACCTTATTTGATGGGGCTGATTTACTGTTAGGCTCATGGGCAACCTCATTACGCATTGAAGTTATTCACCTTGATTCTCCATTTTTACTCGCTATGCTACCACCAGGTGCCTTTATTGGCCTTGCCCTATTGTTAGCAGCAAAATATTTAATTGATGAAAAAATGAAAAAAAGAGCGGCGTTGCAAGCCGATCATCAGCCCGCACGTGAATATGAAAAACAACAAGGTTGTGGCGGTCATCTTTCTTAATCAACAAATTAATGTGAGCAATGAATAAATCAAAACGTATTGAAATTTTAACTCGCTTACGGGACAACAACCCGCACCCAACGACGGAGCTAGAATTTAGCTCCCCGTTTGAGCTATTGATCTCTGTGTTGTTATCCGCCCAAGCGACGGATGTCAGTGTTAATAAAGCGACCGCCAAGCTTTATCCTGTGGCAAATACCCCAGAAACAATCATGGCGCTCGGTGTTGATGGCATCAAAGAATACATTAAAACCATTGGCCTATTTAATACCAAAGCCGAAAGTGTCTACAAAACCTGTAAGATACTGATTGAAAAACACAATAGCCAAGTCCCCGAAAACCGTGAAGCCCTTGAAGCCCTTCCTGGTGTTGGTCGTAAAACTGCCAATGTCGTTCTTAATACGGCCTTTGGCTGGCCAACCATCGCCGTTGATACCCACATATTTCGCGTGTGCAACCGTACCAACTTTGCCCCAGGTAAAGACGTTGTAGCCGTTGAAGAAAAATTAATCAAAGTCGTCCCTGCTGAATTTAAAGTTGATTGCCATCACTGGTTTATTCTCCATGGGCGTTATACTTGTATCGCACGCAAGCCGCGCTGTGGCTCATGTATTATCGAAGACCTCTGTGAATTTAAAGATAAAGTCTACCCAGAAGATTAACGATATCGTGCTTTCGCTAACGAAAAAGATAGGTCATCGTGCTAATCATAAGCACAACGCATTTTTTCCTTGCTCTAAGACTTTGTCTTACGTAACAATAGAGCCAAACTCAAACTTAATAAAACGGTAAGTATGTTTCAAGACAACCCACTGCTCGCACAACTTAAACAGACATTACACGCCCAAACACCTCGTGTTGAAGGGTTGGTAAAAAGCACTGAAAAAGGTTTTGGCTTTTTAGAAGTTGATGGCCAAAAAAGCTATTTTATTCCGCCTCCGCAAATGAAAAAAGTGATGCATGGTGACCGTGTCATCGCTGCAGTTCATACAGATAAAGACCGTGAATTTGCTGAGCCAGAAGAACTTGTCGAGCCTTTTTTAGATAGGTTTGTTGGTAAAATTCAGAAAAAAGAAAACGACAATCGTTTATTTGTTATCCCCGATCACCCGTTACTCAAAGACATGATTTTATGTCGTCCTGTAAATGGTATTACCCACGAATTTAAGCAAAATGATTGGGTCGTTGCTCAAATGCGCCGTCACCCCTTAAAAGGGGATAAAAGCTTTTACGCAGATATCACTGAATACATCACTGAAGGCGATGACCACTTTGCGCCATGGTGGGTAACGTTACGCCGTCACCAATTAGACCGTGATGAACCGCAAATGGTGGAAAGTGAGCGGGATGATCAAGGCATTGAACGCGTTGATTTAACTGACTTACATTTTGTGACTATCGACAGCGCTAGCACTGAAGATATGGATGATGCTCTGTATGCTGAAAAAACCGCTGATGGTAATCTTAAGTTATTTATCGCTATCGCAGACCCTACCAGTTATATCCGCGAAGGCAGTGAATTAGACAAACTGGCCCTTGCTCGTTCTTATACCAACTATTTACCCGGTTTCAATATTCCAATGTTACCGCGTCAATTGTCAGATGATTTATGTTCTTTGCGCCCGAATGAACGCCGCCCTGCTTTAGTGTGTGTAACTCAAATTCATGCTGATGGCCGTATTGATGACAATATTGAGTTCTTCAGTGCTTGGGTCGAGTCAAAAACTAAATTAGTGTATGACGAAGTTTCTGATTGGCTTGAAGAAACTGGAAACTGGCAACCCGCCAATGACACAGACAAACAGCAAATATTGCTGTTAAAAGAAATGGCGGATAGACGCTTACACTGGCGCGAAACCAATGCGTTAGTCTTTAAAGACCGCCCTGATTACCGCTTTGTGCTCGATGATAAAGGTAATGTCATTGATATCGTCTCAGAAAGCCGTCGCAGTTCTAACCGCATAGTTGAAGAAGCGATGATCACCGCTAACCTTTGCGCTGCCAGCGTATTAAAAGAAAAATTAGGTTTCGGGGTTTTCAACGTGCATATGGGCTTTGAGCCACTGCAGATTGAACAAGTTGTTCAAACCTTAAAAGACAATGGTATTGAAACTACCGCAGAATCGTTGTTATCGCTGGAAGGTTTCCGTCAGTTACGCCGTAAGCTTGATGCACAGCCTACTCAGTTCTTAGATAGTCGAATTCGCCGTTACCAAACTTTTGCGGAAGTTAAAGCCGATCCAGGCCCCCACTTTGGTCTCGGTTTTGATGCCTACGCAACATGGACATCACCAATTCGTAAATACACCGATATCGTTAACCATCGGTTATTAAAATCCATTATTGCTGGCAAGCCTTCAACGGATAAACCTACTGAAGAGCTTTCCATTAAATTGGCAGAACGCCGCCGTGCAAACCGAATGGCTGAACGTGATGTGGGTGACTGGCTCTATTCTCGCTACCTAAAACCATTTGAAGGTACAGATACAAAATTCCCAGCGGAAATTATTGATATCACCCGCGGTGGTATACGTGTTCGCTTAGTCGATAACGGTGCTGTCGCGTTCGTCCCAGCACCATTTATTCACAGTGTTCGTGATGAAATTCAGTGTAGCCAAGAAACTGGTAGCGTTCTGGTTAAAGGTGAAAAAGCATATCAACTCAATGATATTATTAATGTCACCATTGCGGAAGTTCGTATGGAAACACGTAATATCGTTGCACGCCCAGCAGAATAATACTTTCTATGCTATCTTTAAAAGGCCATAAGTGAATGCTTATGGTCTTTTCTTTGCTTGTAATCTAATCAGTAGCGATTAATTCGCATTTAACGTTAAACTTGAACCCTTATTCGCTATTTTTTCCTGATTATTCTTATTCGTAAATTTACCTATCATGCTAATTTATGATTTGTTTAATACGTGTTAAGGATTGAAAAATGAATACTGTCAGCAAACGCATTTTATCATTTATGGTTATTGCAACCGTCGCTGTAAGCGTAAGTGCGTGTTCCAACATGTCTAAGCGCGATAAAAATACGGCCATTGGTGCTGGTGTCGGTGCCGTCGGTGGTGCTGTGCTTACAGGGGGCAGTTCAATTGGTACGGTAGGCGGTGCTGCCATTGGTGGGATCATAGGTCACCAAGTTGGCAAATAACTCACAATAAACTCTCCCCACATTCTCTAAATAGCGCCATTCTTTTGGCGCTATTTTATCTTAAGTTACCTAAAACTAGTCTTATCAGAGATAATACTTGACCACTAGAGGTGTACACTGTACGCTTATCAAATCTATTTTAGGGAGGGAGCCCTATGAGCCATGCTATTGAATTTATTGAAACCACTTTTTTCACCAAACAAATACAAACCATTGCCACAACAGAAGAACTTAGAGCACGACAAAATCAACTTATTGCATGGCCAGATAAAGGCGACCTCACCCAAGGAACGGGTGGGCTACGCAAAATTAGAATGACGCTGGGTAATCAAGGAAAAAGTGGCAGTGCAAGGGGCATTTATTTTTTAGCGACTAAAGAAATTATATATTTTATAATGGCTTATCCTAAAAGTGAAAAAGACACACTCACTGACAAAGAAAAAGCAGAATTAAAAAAACTCACAACAATACTTAAAGGAGAGGTATAACATGAGTATTTTCAATGAATTAAAAGCCTCTTTAGAAGAAGCGGTTGAAATCAAAAACGGCACAAAAAAAGCCGCTAAGATCACCCGTTATGAAGTGGCTGATGTCAAAGCGATTAGAGAACAACTCAATGTTTCACAAAGCGAATTGGCTAACGCATTAGGGACTAGCGTTGATACCATTAAAAGCTGGGAATTAAAGCGACGTAACCCAACTGGGCTAGCGGCAAAAGTGTTAGTGGCGATAAAAAGAAACCCTGAATTATTCAAAGAACTCGCTGCAATTTAAACCATAAAAAAACGGTGATTACATCTGCAATCACCGTTTTTTCTTTAATTATTTTAATCAGCCACCAGCTAATTTAACTTGCATGCCTTTTACTTCAAGAAGTTGCTTAATGACATCTCGCTTATCCCCTTGAATTTCAATATTTCCATCCTTCACTGCACCGCCACAACCACATTTCTTTTTCAGTTCAGCCGCAAGTTTTGTGAGTTCAGCATCATCGAGGTCAAGCCCTGTAACAACACAAACTCCCTTGCCTTTACGGCCTGATGTTTCCCGGCGAATTCGGACGATACCGTCACCTTTTGGCCTTTCTACCGTCGGTTTTTCTTCATCAATACGGCCAATGTCTGTGCTATACACGAGACGGCTATTTGAATCACTCATACGAGGCCTTTAATAGATTGATTGATTTGTTGCAAGGTTAACGCTGGGTTTTCGCTACGGGTGATCGGGCGACCAATGACCATATAATCTACCCCCGCTTTAACGGCATCTTGTGGTGTCATGATACGGCGCTGATCGCCAACATCACTGCCTTCAGGGCGAATGCCTGGTGTGACTAATTTAAAATCTTTACCACATAAGCTTTTTAAGCGCAGTGCTTCATGCGCCGAGCACACAACACCATCAAGGCCGCATTGCTTAGTCAGCAACGCAAGACGCTCAGCATGAACTGCAGGTGAATCGTGGATCCCCACGCCCACTAAATCGGTTTCATCCATACTAGTCAAAACTGTTACTGCGGTTAATAAAGGCGCATCTTTACCGTAAGCTTCAAGCGCTTGGCGAGCAGCTTCCATCATTCGAGCCCCACCGCCTGCATGCACGTTGACCATCCATACGCCCATTTCAGCGGAGGCAGCAACAGCGCGGGCAACGGTATTTGGAATATCGTGAAATTTTAAATCTAAGAAGATATCGAAGCCACGGTCATGGAGCGATTTGACAAATTGAGGACCATTGAACGTGAACATTTCCTTGCCCACTTTAAGGCGACAATCACGCGGGTCAATACGGTCAACAAACGCCAGTGCATCATTAGCATCTTCGTAATCAAGTGCCACAATGATTGGCGAGTGTGTCTGGTTCTCAGTTGAGGAAATCATTTCATAGCCTTTAGTGAGTTGTTATGAGGTTAAAAAGTGACGCTGTCACTGACCATCTAACCCGCGAATGGGTTTGATCGTATCCCAAGAACGACATGATGGGCAATGCCAATATAATGAACGAGAAGTAAAGCCACATTTATGGCAACGGTAATCAGGTTTTGTACGGATTTGCTCACCCACCATTTTTCTTAGCAAAATCAAACTTTCTTTTGCTCGGCCTTCTTCCGCTTCTTCAAGGTGATAATCCATTAAACGATAAAACAGACGCATGGTTGGATGACGTTGAATTTGGTCATTAATATAATTTGCAGCAGCTTCATGATTTTGTTTTTCAACAATAATATCTGCTAGATACAGCTCGGCAATCGCGCCCGAATTACCCGCTACACATTGACGTAAGTAATCTTCCCATGCATCCAATTGGCCAGTGCGTTGATAGCAATCATGGAGCAGTGGCAGTGTTTCCGTAACCAATTCCCTATCTTGCTCATACACTTGTTTTAAAACATGAATGGCCTTTTCATACGCGGCTTGCTCAATAAAAATACGGCCTTTCATAATCGAAACCCGCGCACAGTTTTTATCGGCTTGTTCAGCCTTATTTAGTAAGGTTTGAGCATCATCAAGGTCATCACTTGCCAATTGTTGGGTCGCGAGCTCGCAATAAAAATGGGCAATTTGCTCGCGTAATTCGTGATGACCAAGTTTAACCAACTTACCCGCAACATCGATAGCTTTCGTCCATTCACTGGTTAACTGGTAAATATTCAGCAAAGATTGCAAAGCACTTTGCTTGAAGTCCACTTCATCCGTGAGTTGTTGGAACATATTTTCGGCGCGGTCGTACACCCCTGCGGTCATATAATCACGACCAAGCTGTTGAGTTGCGAGTAGGCGTTGTTCGAAGGATAACGATGCACTTTCCACCAGCGATTGGTGGATACGGATGGCGCGTTCAACCTCACCACGAGAACGAAATAAATTCCCTAAGGTTAAATGCGCTTCAAATGCAGAGCTGTCATAATTTTTAAGCATATCTAAAAATAAATCGACAGCTTTATCTTGTTGATTTGACAACAAGAAATTCACACCTGTCACATAATCGCGAGACAAGCGGTTAGCATGCAGTTGCTTATCTTGTTGAGCACTTCTGCGCCCCATATACCAACCATAAGCGGCAGCCACAGGAAGCAACAGAAACAGCAACTCGAACATACAGGATTATTCCTTGTTCTGAGTCGTCACTAATGAGGTAGAGTCAGAAAGATTACTTTCCCCAGCACCTAATTGTGATTCTAAACGTCTAATTTTACGACGTGCATTTTTCAGGCTAACAATTGTACGTAAATAAAATGCCGCACATACCAGCCATCCCAGCACAAAACCGACACCAAAAAGTGATGCAAGAAGGGTTGATAAAGAAAAATCCCCTTTTGCTATCAGGTAGTTAAATGTAATAACCTGATCATTGCTTGAACCTAGCGTAATCGAGATAATAAAAAACGCGACCGCCAGTAATAAAATCAGAAAGTATTTCACATTTGTTCCCGTTATCAGTTCTTATCCATTCAATAATATCTACCTGATAAGGTAGCATTTCCCACGCATCCAGACAAAGCAATTTATTTTATACAAATCCGAAATTTCATACGATTTGACACAATAATCACCCTATCGATGAAAGATTGACCGACTTTTTCTTTCGTTTTAACAACAGAAATACACCATAAGCCAATATGGCAAAAAACGCGCTGATAAATACAGACGTGATGACATCAATTGGCCAATGCATCCCTAATAGCATGCGGCTAAATGCGATCCCTTCGGCCCATAGCGCTAACCCAATTGACAGGCCGTAATCGCCTCTTTGCCAAAAAAAGGCAATAAACAACAATGCCCAACCTGCGGCAAATAACATATGCCCTGATGGAAATGAGTACCCCGTTTCAGCTTGCCAATGCTTTCGTTGCCACTTAGCGATATCTTCATGTTGTTTAACCACGGTTTTAATCAGCTTGGCCCGAGCAGCTCGTGTTAATTCATAAAAATCCGAATGCGTCACATCATATTGCTGTTCAAGCCAAGCTACATAAGGCCGTGGCTCTTGAAAATGGTTTTTAAGTAATGTTTTAGTACCTTGTTGAAGTAGCAAAGCACTAGCAATAATAATCACGATTTTCAATACAATGCCTTTTTCTGCACGTAATCTGAAGATGATAATAACCATAAGTGCTAATGACGTAATAATACTGTATGGTGCCCCCGCCGTATCGGTTAGCCATAGCAACCATTTCATTGATTTAAATTGGCTTTCTGGCGCCCATTGCCACCCTAAAATCAACATTATCATTGGTGGTAATACCAATAAAATAGCAAACAGGCCAACAACTAAAATAGTCTTTCTCATTCAATGCATTCCATAAATATTAATTTGGTCTTATAAATAAATATTCCATTCACTTATGAGTAACTCTGTTATAGTAATACAGTGTTGGTCGTGTGCAAAGATTGCCAGCCCCCTATATGCAAAACGTCATATAGCATCGATATATTATACTCAATGTCCCTTATATCGATTTACGTTACTACATTAAGCAAGAGTTACTTTAACTAATGAATGAAAATATGCAGCTAAAACGTGTTGCTCAAGCAAAACTCCCAACACCTTTCGGTGAGTTTCTGATGGTGGGTTTTGAAGAAATTGCAACTGGTCACGACCATGTCGCTTTAATCTTTGGTGACATCTCTGGGGATACCCCCGTTCTCAGCCGTATTCACTCTGAATGTTTAACAGGTGATGCGCTATTTAGCTTACGTTGCGATTGTGGTTTCCAATTAGAAGCGGCGCTTTCTCAAATTAGTCAAGAAGGTCGTGGGGTACTCCTATACCATCGCCAAGAAGGCCGAAATATTGGCTTGCTCAATAAAATTCGTGCGTATGCTTTGCAAGATCAAGGTTTAGACACCGTTGAAGCCAATCTAAAATTAGGTTTTAAAGCGGATGAACGTGACTTTACGCTGTGCTCAGATATGTATAAATTACTGGGGATCAACGAAGTTCGCTTGTTGACAAATAACCCGAAAAAAATCGATATCATGCGAGAAGCAGGTATTAATGTGGTTGAACGTGTGCCACTGATTGTGGGTCGAAACCCGAGTAATGAACACTATCTTGATGTTAAAGCTCAAAAAATGGGCCATCTGCTATTTAAGCACCAGTAAGCTCGTTGCAAAGGAAGAGTGCCTGCGCTCTTCCCTTTTCTCCACTCATCTTCGTTCAATGTGTGCCATTTCTTAATGGCTATATTCACTTTCTTTCTATAAGGTTTATACTGTTCTCAATATTATTACCTTGATGAATAGCCCCAAATTTTTTGCTTATTCATCAAACTACAAGGAGATATTGTGAACAACCTGCATTCTATTCAACGCATGAGAAGGCTGCGTAAAACTGAAAAACTCCGCACTTTATTCCAAGAAACTCATCTGTCAGTAAATGACCTTTGTTTGCCAATTTTCGTTGAGGAAGAGCTCGACGACTACATGCCAATCAATAGCATGCCCGGTGTGATGCGTATTCCTGAAAAACGTTTGGCGTATGAAATTGAGCGTATCGCAAACGCAGGGATTAAATCCGTTATGACCTTTGGTGTTTCCCATCACCTTGATGATAACGGCAGTGATGCGTGGCAGGAGAATGGCTTAGTTGCCCGTATGTCCCGTATCTGTAAAGACACTGTTCCTGAAATGATTGTCATGTCTGATACCTGTTTTTGCGAATACACCTCTCACGGCCATTGTGGTGTAATGCACAATCATGTCGTTGATAATGATGCCACTATTCACAATTTAGGTTTACAAGCAGTTGCAGCTGCTCGTGCTGGTGCAGACTTTATTGCCCCTTCTGCGGCAATGGATGGCCAAGTTGCTGCTATTCGTCATGCACTGGATGAAGCTGGATTTACGGATACCGCCATTATGTCCTATTCCACAAAATTCGCATCCGCACTGTATGGCCCATTCCGCGATGCAGCGGGTTCCTGTTTAAAAGGTGACCGTAAAACCTACCAAATGAACCCAATGAACCGTCGTGAAGCCCTGCATGAGTCGTTGATTGACGAACGTGAAGGTGCCGATGCACTGATGATCAAACCCGCTGGGGCTTATCTCGATATTATCCGCGACTTACGTGAGCACACGCAATTACCTATTGGGGCCTATCAAGTCAGTGGTGAATACGCACAAATCAAATTTGCAGCGCAAGCAGGCGCGATTGATGAAACACGTGTGGCACTGGAAACATTAGGCTCAATTAAACGTGCAGGTGCTGACCTAATCTTCACTTATTTTGCCTTACAACTGGCTGAAAGTAAGGTCTTATAGTCTTTAAGCTTATAACAAAACCGTGATACTGGATATAAACACAGTATCACGGTTTTTTGGCATTTGTGATTGAAAAATAACCCAAAAAAGACTAAAAACAAACCAACCAGTTATTTTCCACGCTGAATATCAAGCTGATGGGTTAACGTTTTCGCATAATGCTGAGCGACTTCTGCCGAAGGTAAGCCCGCAATCAATAAATCGTCTTTACCCGCTGTTGTTTTAGCGACAACGCCCCAAAACTCCACCTCGAAAGTAATACTCTCCGGGTTTTGATCCGGCATTGGAACAATATCAAAATACTCTTTTAATGGTGCGATAGTAATTGCAGTGTAATCTGCATTTAAGCCAAGTGGGAATTCTTTGTCCGCATAGAGACGTAAGTCATGAACTTCCGTTTCAGGTGTTCTCATCACAATAGAATACAAATTAGGAATATGTTCTAAAATATCGCGAACTTCTTCATTCGAACCATCAAAATGAGAAGTTGTTAATAAGATATCTGCTGCCCACAATGCCCCTTTATAGAAATCGGTTTCATTGATATCTGCCATATATATTTCCTTTACGTTGTTTTCGATAAATTTAGCGGTTCCGAATCCATTACATGGATATTAATTCAAACAAAGAAACTGATTTATGGCGAACTTCACCCAGTGCTGATTGGATAAAGAATGGTTTTCTCCCTCATATTTAACCATCTACCTCACACCATAACGTAGATCAACATCGAAAATATTGAGAAAAAACAAGATTAAGAAATAAGACAGAAATAAAAAAACGCCTGTAGGATTAACCAAACAGACGTTTTTCGTTAGTGCGAGTTAGTGAAGCATTTGTCGGATGACATAATGCAAGATACCGCCATGGCGGTAATACTCCATTTCGGTGCCTGTGTCGATACGACAGCGCGTAGTAATCTCTTTCACTTCACCGTTTCCAAACGTGATTTTCACTTTTAAGTCTTGCCCCGGAGTCAGTGATTGTAAGCCAACTACATCAATGCGCTCATCCCCTTTTAACCCAAGGGTTTTACGGGACATACCCTCTTTAAACTCCAGAGGCACGACGCCCATACCGATTAAGTTTGAACGGTGAATACGCTCATAGGATTCTGCAATCACCACACGAACGCCTAATAAATTGGTTCCTTTTGCCGCCCAGTCACGGCTTGAGCCTGAACCATATTCCTTACCTGCAATAATAGCTAATGTGCGTTTTTCTTGCTGGTACAACATAGCAGCATCGTAAATCGCCATTTGCTGTCCTGTAGGAATATGCAAGGTATAGCCGCCTTCAACACCTGGTACCATTTCATTACGAATGCGAATATTGGCAAACGTCCCGCGCATCATCACTTCATGGTTACCCCGACGTGAACCGTAAGAGTTAAAATCTGCAACCGCGACACCGTGCTCTTGAAGGTAGCGCCCCGCTGGGCTATCTTTCTTAATATTCCCCGCAGGAGAAATATGGTCAGTGGTCACCGAATCACCAAGAATGGCCAAAATATTGGCACCGTGAATATCTTTAACTGGCGCAGGTTGAGCGTTCATACCTTCAAAAAATGGTGGATGACGAATATAAGTTGAGTCCCCCTGCCAATGATAGGTTGACGAGCTTTCAACTTCGAGCGCTCGCCACGCATCATCACCTTCAAATACGGCATTGTATTCTTTGCGGAACATATCCGTTTTAACTTGCTGCACTGCTTGAGCAATTTCAGCACTGGTCGGCCAAATGTCTTTCAGATAAACATCATTACCTTGTTTATCCACGCCCAGTGGTTCATTTTTCAAATTAATATTCATATTACCCGCAAGGGCATATGCTACAACGAGCGGTGGTGACGCCAGCCAGTTGGTTTTTACCAGAGGATGGATCCGCCCTTCAAAGTTTCGGTTCCCCGAAAGCACAGCACCCACAGTTAAATCGGTTTGTTTAATCGCCGTTTCAATTGGTTCTGGTAATGGGCCTGAGTTACCGATACAGGTAGTACATCCATACCCGACAAGGTTAAAACCGAGTTTATCTAAATAAGGCGTTAACCCCGCTACAGCCAAGTAATCCGTGACCACTTTAGAACCCGGAGCAAGGGATGATTTAACCCATGGTTGGCGAGATAATCCTTTTTCAACGGCTTTTTTCGCTAACAGCCCCGCCGCCATCAGGACACTCGGGTTTGAGGTATTGGTACAAGATGTAATCGCAGCAATCACGACTGCGCCATCGGTGAGTTCAAACGTTTTATTTTGGTATTTCACTTCTGGGTGCGCGTTTTTATCTTGTTTGTTCACTTCAAGCTCAACGGCACCACGGAATGCTTTTGGCACTTGGCTCAGTTCTACTCTATCTTGTGGACGTTTCGGGCCAGCAAGGCTGGATTCAACGGTCGACATATCCAATTCAAGGGTACTGGTAAAGATAGGTTCATCGCCTGCATGGCGCCATAACCCCTGCTCTTTACTATACGCTTCCACCAGCGACACTTCATCGTCACTGCGCCCTGTTAATCGCATATAAGACAACGTAATGTCATCGATTGGGAAGAAACCACAGGTTGCACCATATTCTGGTGACATATTTGCAATGGTTGCACGGTCAGCTAAGGGCAAATCCGCCAAACCATCACCGTAGAATTCCACAAATTTACCGACAACACCATGTTTACGTAACATTTGAGTAACGGTTAAAACAAGGTCAGTTGCCGTAATACCTTCCGATAATTTACCCGTTAACTTAAACCCAACCACATCAGGGATCAGCATGGAGACTGGCTGGCCTAACATTGCAGCCTCAGCTTCAATTCCCCCCACTCCCCAACCCAACACGCCGAGCCCGTTGATCATAGTGGTATGGGAGTCAGTACCGACAAGGGTATCTGGGTAAGCATATAGCTTTCCGTCAATTTCCTCATGCCAAACCGCTTTACCGAGGTATTCTAAGTTAACCTGATGGCAAATCCCTGTGCCTGGTGGCACAACTTGAAAACGGTTAAAGGCTTTTTGCCCCCAACGCAGAAATAAATAACGCTCGTGGTTACGCGCCATTTCAATTTCGACGTTTTCACCAAATGCAGATTGTGTGGCAAATTCATCCACCATCACCGAATGGTCAATAACCAAATCAACAGGCGATAATGGATTAACTTGATTGACATTCCCCCCTAATGATTTCACTGCTTCACGCATTGCTGCAAGGTCAACAACAGCAGGAACACCTGTAAAATCTTGCATCAGTACACGGGCGGGTCGATAGGCAATTTCCCTATCTGCATGGGCATTTTTTTGCCAATCAATAATGGCTTGTAGGTCTTGTTCAACAACAGATGTGCCATCGACATGGCGTAACAAATTTTCGAGTAACACTTTGAGGGATTTTGGCAGCTTTGAACCGTCACCGATTTTTTTCGCGGCAAGCGCCAAACTGAAGTAATTATACTGCTTGTTTCCGACAGCGAGTGTTGAGGCACTCGTTGTTTTTAGACTCAACGACATAACTCCTCCTTGGTTTTTATGGCTATGGCAATAATGTTTATTTACCACCATTATTTTTTGTTAACCAATTGTAATCATAGTTGCTTTATAAATTTGATTTATAGCTTTTGTGCCAAATTTGCAGTTTAGACCTATTAATCATAGGAAATTTAAGATAAGAAGGGAAAGGATAAGCGTGAATAAGGGTAAAAAATTCAATATTACAAATAATTAAGTTATTAATGGTAGCCACTGTTAATAATGTGGCTACCAAAAGATAAGCAGGCAATAATACAAAAATCAAATAATCGGTAACTGAATATCTTTAAAAAATGCTTCAATTTCATCATTGTTACGAATGGCAATCGCCTTATCCACCACATCACGAGTTAAATGTGGGGCAAAACGCCATAAGAAATCATACATATAGCTACGCAAGAAACTGGTGCGTTTAAAGCCAATTTTGGTGGTGCTATAGCTGAACTTATCACGCATATCAATGACAACAAGGTCAGAATCATTTACCGCATCGACCGCCATACTGGCGATGATACCAATACCCAGCCCCAGTCTAACGTAAGTTTTAATGACATCCGCGTCTGTCGCTGTAAAAATAATTTTCGGCTCTAAGCCTATTTTTTGGAAAGCGACATCCAGTTCTGAGCGGCCTGTAAACCCATGGGTATAAGTCACAATTTGATATTCCGCGAGATCTTCAATGGTCACATTCTTTTTCGTCGCTAGCGGATGGTCCTTTTGCACGACCACACAGCGGTTCCAATGGTAGCAAGGCAACATAATCAAGTCGCTATACAGATGAAGCGCTTCAGTGGCTATAGCAAAATCACTGTTACCCTTGCATACCTCTTCTGCGATTTGGGTTGGCGTACCTTGCTGCATATGCAAAGACACATGAGGGTAGCGCTCAATAAAGCCTTTAATGACCGGGGGTAACGCATAACGAGCTTGCGTATGAGTAGTTGCAATATTCAAGGTACCGCGATCTGGGTAAGTATGCTCCCCTGCGACTGAGCGTATCGCTTCAATTTTCGACAGTACTTCTCTTGAAATACGGACAACCTCTTCCCCCGCAGGTGTGACATGCGTTAGGTGCTTACCACTACGAGCAAAAATTTGGATGCCTAGCTCATCTTCCAACATCCGCACTTGCTTACTGATACCCGGTTGCGAAGTAAAAAGCCCCTCCGCCGTAGAGGAGACATTTAAGTCATGGTTAACGACTTCAACAATATAACGTAATTGCTGCAATTTCATATTTCTGCCTACCCCTTACTGGATCACGAGATAATCGCTATAGCTAAAAAACATTAGTTATAACTAAAAATTATATACAATAGAATCGATATAACCAATATAACATTATTCTAACGAGAATAAACAGCATGATGACAAAATTTCATCTAAGGTCAGCTATTCACAATACAATGACGTAAGATATTGCAAAGACGGGTTATCTTTAATTCGTGATATGTTTCAATGAATAAACGTAATTTGAAGGATTTCCACTTCAAGATAAACTGAATAAAGTGGAGTTATAGATTCTCAACGAAGAGAGGTTTTTACATGCGTATAAATGTTTTAGCACTGCTGATTGGTATGTCAACGGTTTCATTTGCCCCGCAATTACTAGCTAAAGAAGTGGCTTACGGGCAACAAAAAATTGTGTTATCCGATACGATTAATCCTGGAAATGATTTCTACCGTTATGTAAATGAAGACTGGATAAGCAAAGCAAAAATCCCAACGGGCATGCTCCGCATTAACTCTTTCGTTGATTTATACTTAAATACCGAAAAACAAACTCAAGCCATCATTGATGAACTGCAAAAAAAACCTAAAAATGAATTAAACCATAATCAACAAAATATCCGTAACTTATACCAAAGCTTCCTAAACGAAGACGCCATAGAGAAAGCAGGCCTTTCCCCTATCAAACAGGATTTAGCTGAGATTGCAAAAGCAAAAAACCATCAGGATATCAGCCAGCTAATGACTGACCCAGATTTCAATTCATTGATTTCTTACTGGGTCGATTTAGATGCAAAAGCCCCTGAAACGTATGTTTTGTATGTTGGCCAAGGGGGCTTAGGGTTACCAAATCGAACTTATTACCTCGATGACACCCCGCAGATGCAAGATATACGAAAAAGTTATATCGCCTATATCGCAACAATGTTGAAACTGGCGGGCGAGAAAGACGTTGAACAAAAAGCGCAACAAATCTTCGAGTTAGAAAAAGCCATTGCAACAGTGCATTGGAGCCCTGAAGCACGCCGTGACACTATCAAAAACTACCATGCGATGTCACTGCCTGAAATGAAAAACTTCACTCAAGGTTTTGATTGGAATGGCTTTATTAATCGCTACAATCTTACCGACAAACAACTTGAAAAAGTGGTGGTAGAAACAGATAGCGCCGTTGAGCAAACTGCAAAAATTTTCGCGAAAACCCCCGTTTCAACCTTAAAGGATTATTTAACGTTTCAATATATTAGCGACCATGCACGCTATTTAAACAAAGCCGTTTCTGATGCGAATTTTGATTTTTATTCGAAAAAACTCAACGGTGTAGAGAAACAACGAACTCGTCAAGAACGCGCATTACAAACGGTAAACTCCCTTCAGGGCGAAGCATTGGGGCAAATCTATGTCGAAAAATATTTTGACCCACAATCCAAAGAAAAAATAAAAGATTTAGTCAGTTATGTTCGAGGAACATTTAATTCACGTTTGAAAGATAACGATTGGATGGATGAAAACACCCGCCAAGAAGCCCTGAAAAAATTGGAACAATTCACCGTAAAAGTGGGCTATCCAGACCAATGGAATGATTTCAGTCGCATTAATTTAAAACCAGATTCCCTTCTGGATAACTACAAACAAGTCGTTGCATGGTCGTACAATGATATGTTGAGCAAAATGGGGCAACCTGTACGCAAGTGGGAATGGGGAATGACACCGCAAACGGTGAATGCCTATTTCAACCCTGTACAAAATGAAATAGTCTTCCCAGCTGCCATTTTACAAGCGCCATTCTTCGACCCAAATGTTGACCCTGCTTATAACTATGGCGCTATCGGTGCCGTTATTGGTCATGAAATGGGCCATGGCTTTGATGACCAAGGCAGTTTATACGACGGTACAGGCCAGCTACGCAATTGGTGGAGTGAAAGCGCCAAAACGCACTTCAAAGAAAAAACTGAGAAGTTGGTCGAACAATACAATGCGTTTGACGTCGATGGTCTGAAAGTTAATGGGCAATTAACTCTAGGCGAAAATATTGGGGACTTAGGCGGGCTAAATATCGCATTGAGTGCTTATAAGCAGTTTGCTAAAGAGAATTACCCTAATGGCGAACCACCAATTATTGACGGCACAACTGGCTTACAGCGCTTTTTCATCGCATGGGCACGTACATGGCAAGAGCTGTCGAATAAAGAGTCTGAGCGTAATAAAATTATGACTGACCCGCACAGTCCAAACCAATTCCGCGCCAATGGCGTTGTACGTAATATCGATGATTGGTACCAAACCTTTGGTGTCGATAAAGACAACGCCCTCTACTTAGAACCTGAAAAACGTATTCGTATTTGGTGATGGGTGAAAAAAAGCTCGGTATATTTTCCGAGCTTTTAAACCGTGTAGGTCAGTTAAGGACTTCCCCTTAACAGTTTAGACCTTGCTCTAAATAGTTTGCGTTGTGGCTAGGCGGCAAGTGAAGCTAAGCCCTAGGAGCATACACCAGTATGTGACTAGGGTTAGCAAGCGCAGCCAACAACACCAAAGCGTAAAATATGGTCAGTTAAGGACTTCCCCTTAACAGTTTAGACCTTGCTCTAAATAGTTTGCGTTGTGGCTAGGCGGCAAGTGAAGCTAAGCCCTAGGAGCATACACCAGTATGTGACTAGGGTTAGCAAGCGCAGCCAACAACGCCACAGCGTAAAATATGACGAGCAAAGTTATTTGATGACGCCACAGGCCATCCTAGCCCCACCACCACCTAACGCTTCTGGATTATCTGAATAATTATCGCCACCCACATGCACCATTAGCGCGCGGTCTTGCACATCTTTCAATGTTTTTAAGCGTGGCGCTAAAACCGCATAATCAGCATTACCTTGGCTATCGGCAACCAGACCCGGTAAATCCCCCAAGTGCCCTGAATTATCATATGGCCCTTTGTGGACACCTGTTTTTGCTGGGTCTAAATGCCCGCCAGCTTTAAGTGCCGGAACGGGTTTACCGTCTTTTTCCCCTGGCTCACAGCTTGGATTTTCGTGAATATGGAAACCATGAATACCGGATTGTAAACCTGAAAGTTTTGGTGTGAACAGTAATCCATACTCAGTTTCAGATATAACCACCTCACCAATTGTTTTACCTTCACCGGTTGGCGTTGCTTCTTTTAATACCACTGTGGATTGAGCCGCATAAGCTGTGCCCGCAGTCAGTAAAGCGGCGAGTAAACACATTTTTAACTTCATATTGCCTCCAGTAGATAACATTTATAATCATTCCATCGACTTACCTTAAGTTAATCAAAGCAAGAACTGTTACTGTTGCTAGATTAGTGTCAACAACTGTACTTAAACTAACATAAATTTGTTATCACTTTGGTGCTGCATTTAGCTTTAGTTAAGAAATGGTGGTTATATCACAATCAGGAGTGCCATATTATTCTTCACCACACCGCTAGTAGAAACAATTGTGTCAATATGACTTTATAGTAAAAATTTTATTTCAGTATATTTACGTAAAATAACCCTTTGATAAAAAATGTTAACATGCTGTGAAAACGATCACAGTATATTATTTTTATTTCGCCTACATTTCAGATTATTCATTTCACATGAAATAAATAGGAAACAAAAATTTCATAAAACCCCAC
Source organism: Providencia sp. (assembly GCF_040396775.1). Taxonomy (GTDB): domain Bacteria; phylum Pseudomonadota; class Gammaproteobacteria; order Enterobacterales; family Enterobacteriaceae; genus Providencia. The sequence goes on along the minus strand of NZ_JBEBNT010000001.1, from coordinate 203,047 downwards.
CAAATTAAAAGCAACTTAAATAAAAAAGAAGAGTTGTGCCTTACAAATAAAACGAGCTATCAAAAAATAACACTATGTTTTCTTAAACTTTTATAATAAGTGGAAAATAGATTATGAATACTCTTGCCAAAAAATTTGGTTTTTCAGCACACACCATTATTCAGCTTATTTTTATTACCGCAAATGCCCAACTGCTATACGCCTTTTGGGATTTACGTAATTCCTTACCTCTTGGCTTCCCTGTTGCAATGGGAATTTCTGACGCACAAGCAGGCCAACTCTATTCAATGCAAGGATTAGTTATTTTACTGGGCACACTGGCACTCGGTTGGGTCGGTGACAGGTTTAAAGTCCGTATGATTATGTTAATCACTACACTCGGCGTTGGCTTTATTTCTCTCTTCATCGCCTTAAACTCGCCAGGTTTAAGCATGCCAACTTTATTATTGTGCTTTTTCTCTATGTTATTACTCAGCGAAGTATTATTTAAACCCGCCAACTTTAAAGCCGTCAGCTTATCAACCACCAAAGAACACCAAGGCGTTGCTTTTGGTATGTTTGAGTTTGGTCGTGGTTTATTGGCATTTTTGATGAGTCTATTATGGGCTGCTATGGTTTACTACGAAGCCAGTAGCCGCACCATGATGATCACGTCATCGATTATTGTGCTCGCTACTGCGATACTCATTTTCTTGGCTGTACCGAAAGATGCCCGAGTCAGTGAAGATGCGGATACCGTAAGCTCAGTAAAAGAAGCCCTGCTTGGTGTATTAAAAGTCATTAAGTTGCCGATTGTTTGGGTAACTGGCCTTAACGTTTTTTGTATTTACGGCACCTTTGTGGCAGCTGGCACTTACTTTGCCCGTTTCTTACAAGCAGGCTATGGTGCATCCGCAACCGTCGCTGCGGTATTTGTATCCGTGGTAATTGCGCTGCGAATGTTACCGTTATTATCCACATTGCTGGTCACTTTAGCGTTTAAATCTACCGCCCATTTTATGCGTTTCATGTCGTTTGTTCTGGTGATTTTACTCGCCGCTATTGGTATTTTGTTCTACATGAACCCCGCCTCAATCACGGAGTTTATGGCGGGTCAAGCACCTGACAATATCATTAGCCCAGCGGTTCGTAACTCCATAATGATCCTAATGTTATGTGCCTCTGCATGCTGCTTTATGATCCGAGGCGTCTACTATGCCCCAATCGGTGAGTTTGGGATTGATAAAAAGCATGCTTCTGCAGCAATGTCTTTGGCTATCACAATTGGCTACCTCCCTGCACTACTGGCACCATTAATTTTAGGTAAAATCATTTTTAGCCCACAATTAAATGAACAAGGGCAAGTCGTCAAAGAAATTCTCACACCAACAAATATTATTGGTCATGTTTTTATTGGGTTATCTGTCTTAACGCTAATCGCCGCTTTACTATCTTGGACCGTGATCAAAATGAAAAAAGCGCAATAACACATTGATATTATAATGACATGAGCCGTTACAATAACGGCTCACTGTCTATTTAGGAAATGGACTAGGTAAGCACTATGCAAAATAATAATGATATTGATTGGCTCAAATATGTTGCGGATGAATTATCCATAACGGATTTATTGATCCCAGGGACTCACGATGCCATCACATCAACCTGTGATCAGCCCTATTATCAAACCCAGACATTATCGCTCGCTGAGCAGCTTAGCTGCGGCGTTCGTTTTTTTGACTTAAGACTAACTCGCAACCTGAATATTGCGCACCGTGAATGGCATAGTGACATCATGGCAAAAGACCTTCTTCACTGCTTTATTTCTTTCCTTGAGACACACCCCACTGAATTTGTTATTTTACGCATTCAAAATGCCAATGAGAAAAAAGATGATTTTGATGCCTATAAACAGGCTCTTATCCCATTTATTGAGCCTTACCTAAAACACCTTTTGTTACCTGAACAAATTGATGAAAACACATTCAAGTGGCCATGCGTAAAGCAACTAAGGGGTAAAATTTTAGTAATTGAATGTGCGCCTCCTGAGTTACATGTTTCAACGTTAGGGAATGGCACTCGTTGGGCACATAATTGGCACCAAAACCCCCTAATTTCATTGCAAGATAACTGGAATGGTCCTGAGGTTCAGGAAAAAATTGATGACATCTTGGCGTTGATTCATAGTGATGATGATATCAATAGGCAGCAACTCAGACTCAATCATATCAGTGCGACGAATGGTCAGCTGGGCAGCCCCATGGCGTATGCAGATATCATTAACCCGATTATTCGCGATGAATTAACTACGTTAGATCAGCCCACGCCAAAAGGCATCTTAATTTTTGATTTTATTGATAAAGATTTAGCAAAGAAAACGATTAAACTGAATCAATTACAATCTGCTTAATACATAAAAAAATGCCAATCAATAATTGATTGGCATTTCTATTTTTAATCTAAAAAGTAACCTTAACGAATTACTTCTCTTTCACTTCCCACTTACCATCTACGTAAAAAGCGCTCCAACCTGTTGCTTTACCGTCTTTTTCCGAAGAAACATATTGTTGCTTAGTTTTACGGCTAAAACGAACGACGGTCGGGTTACCTTCACCGTCTTCCGCTGGCGCTTCAGCTAAATAAGCAAGCTTTTCAGGTAGTCTATCCTTAAAGCGTTGTAACTCAGCCACTAATGGCGCACGTGTTTCTCTGGATTTCGGGAAGGTATTGGCTGCAAGGAACACCCCAGCTGCACCATCACGCAATACAAAGTAAGCGTCAGATTTTTCACACGGTAATTCAGGTAGCGGAACGGGATCTTCTTTCGGTGGCGCAACTTCGCCACTTCTTAAGATCTTACGTGTGTTTTTACACTCTTCATTGGTGCAACCCATGTATTTACCAAAACGCCCCATTTTCAGGTGCATTTCAGAGCCACATTTGTCACATTCAATGACAGGGCCATCATAACCCTTAATACGGAATTCGCCTTCTTCGATCTCATAACCTTCACACGCAGGGTTATTACCACATACATGTAATTTACGTTGGTTATCAATCAAGTAGCTATCCATCGCTGTACCACATTTCGGGCAACGACGTTTCGCTCTCAGCGCGTTAGTTTCCGCATCATCCCCTTCCAGTACGTTAAGTACTTCATCTTCAGGGATCAGATTGATGGTTTTCTTACAGCGTTCTTTCGGTGGTAATGCATAGCCGCTACAACCCAAGAATACCCCTGTAGATGCCGTACGGATACCCATATGGCGCTCACAATCAGGACAGGTTATTGAAGTAATAACCATTGGATTGGTGCGCATCCCACCTTCTTCAGGGTCTTTTTCCGCAACATCAAGTTGGGTACTAAAATCAGAGAAGAATTCATCGAGAACCGCTTTCCACTCGGCATCATGGTTTGCGACATGGTCGAGTTGGTTTTCCATTCGTGCAGTAAAATCGTAGTTCATCAAGTCGTTGAAGTTTTCTTCTAGACGATCTGTAACGATTTCACCCATTTTTTCTGCATAGAAACGGCGATTTTCAACTTTGACATACCCTCTATCTTGGATAGTCGAAATAATGGCTGCATAAGTTGAAGGACGGCCAATGCCACGTTTTTCGAGTTCTTTAACCAGTGACGCTTCACTAAAACGCGCTGGCGGCTTAGTAAAGTGCTGACTTGGCAATAATTCGATTAATGATAACTCCGTGCCTACTTGGATCGGTGGCAAGGTCTTATCTTCATCGTTTTTGCGCAGCGCAGGCATCACTTTCGTCCAACCATCGAAACGCAACGTGCGCCCTTTGGCTTTCAGTTCAAAGTCTCCCGCTTTCACGGTTAAGGTCGTCGAGTCATATTTCGCAGGCGTCATCTGACACGCAACAAACTGGTTCCAAATTAATTGGTACAATCGTTTTGCGTCATTTTCCATATCTTTTAGTGAATCAGGTAAGACATCAACACTAGAAGGACGGATGGCCTCATGGGCCTCTTGAGAGTTATCTTTACTGCTATATACATTGACATCTTTCGGCAGGTATTTCGCCCCAAAATTGTCATTAATATAGCCGCGAACCATGTCTAACGCATCTTGGCTCAAGTTCGTTGAGTCAGTACGCATATACGTGATGTAACCCGCTTCATATAGACGCTGAGCCATCATCATGGTTTTCTTCACTCCAAAACCTAAACGTGTACTTGCCGCTTGTTGCAATGTTGAAGTGATATAAGGTGCACTTGGTTTACTTGATGTTGGTCTATCTTCGCGGTCAATGACCTCAAAGCGCGCTTTTTCAAGTAGCTTCACTGCCGCAGTCGTTTGCGCCTTATTGACAGGCTTGAACGATTTACCGGCTTGTGATGTCACTTCCATGCGTAAATTAGCAATGTCTTTGTCTGCTAAATCTGCATGCAATTCCCAATATTCTTCAGGAACAAACGCTTTGATTTCTCGTTCGCGCTCGACAATTAGTTTTACGGCAACAGATTGAACACGTCCCGCAGACAAACCTCTCGCCACTTTTTTCCACAATAATGGGGATACCATATACCCCACAACACGGTCCATAAAGCGACGCGCTTGCTGGGCGTTAACCCGGTCAATATTTAGCTCACCAGGACTATCAAATGCTTGGGTGATGGCATTTTTCGTGATTTCGTTAAACACTACACGACTAAAACGCGAATCATCACCGCCAATCACTTCACGCAAATGCCATGCGATCGCTTCTCCCTCGCGGTCCAAGTCCGTTGCGAGATAGATATGATCGGCATCCGCAGCCAAAGATTTAAGCTCCGAAACCACCTTTTCCTTACCCGGTAGAATTTGATAATTCGCCTTCCAACCGTGATAAGGGTCGATACCCATGCGATTCACTAATGCATCACGTGGGTCTTTTTTAACTTTCTTTGTTTTCTCGGTAGATGAGCCTGTACTCTTTTGTGAGCCGGTTTGTGAACCAGAGCCGCTTTTCGGCAGATCACGAATATGGCCGACGCTGCTTTTTACAACGTAGCCACTGCCAAGATACTTGTTAATTGTCTTGGCTTTTGCCGGGGACTCCACGATAACAAGAGCTTTACCCATATTTACCTTTACCTAAATATCAACTATGACGCACTTTTACATAAAAATGCGCAAAATGAGAATCTGTTTTTTTATATTGCGATACAATCACAATATATCAATATATTTTCAATCAATTATTTGTGTTGAAACAAAACTTATAATCTCAGTCACGTTATTCTACAAGCTATAAAAGTCTTCTAGCTGACTGATTTTAACCATATAAAGGCATTAAGCCATAATTGAAAACCACACACTCTACCTGATAAAATGCTAGAAGCAACCAATTATTTTTTCAAGGGAGCCCTATTATGCAAGACAATCTTCAGTACATTACAAAAACAGAGTTACTTGAAAAAGCTAACGATATCATAAAGAAACATGATGAATATATTCACGGGATGTTTGTCGACACCGTCGAGCAGCATCGTGGCACTTTGGTTTTTAAAGGGGAGTTTTTTCTCGATGAAAATGGTATCCCAACATTAAAAAGTACCGCTGCTTTTAATATGTACAAACATCTTGCGCATGTTCTGTCTGAACAATACCAATTACGTGAAAATAACTAATTGATCTTCAATAATTGATAAAAAATTACCGGCCTTTGTGCCGGTAATTAATAGTAGAATTAAAACAGAATATTTGCGAGGCGACTATTCATTTATAACATTGGTTTTTGACCACGCTGCCACCAACGTAATAAAAGGTTATCGACACTGTTTGCGGCACTGCCCATAACTTTGTCCATCATTTTTTTACTTAGAACATAACGAACACTGACAATTTCTTTCGTGTCAATGGCATCAATAATAATGTCATCACTCACGCCAATGCTATCCACTAGCCCTTTTTCCAGCGCCTGTGCCCCATACCAGTATTCACCCGTTGCAACCTTATCAATATCTAATGAAGGCCGATTTTGGTGAACAAACTGTTTGAAAAGATCATGCGTTGAATTTAAGTCTTCTACAAACTTTTTACGGCCTTGCTCGGTATTTTCACCTAACAAGGTAAGCGTTCTTTTATATTCACCCGCGGTATGAAGTTCAACATCCACATCGTGTTTCTTTAATAGTCGATGAATGTTGGGGATTTGTGCCACAACCCCTATTGAGCCGATAATCGAAAATGGTGCAGCAATAATTTTATCCGCAATACAAGCCATCATATAGCCACCACTTGCAGCCACTTTATCAACCGCAACCGTGAGCGGAATATTTTTTTCTTTTAAGCGACGTAACTGTGATGCAGCAAGCCCATAACCATGAACCATGCCACCTGGGCTTTCCAAACGAAGTAAAACTTCATCTTGCGTATCAGCAACCGCTAGAACTGCACTGATTTCTTCTCTTAAAGACGCAACTTCACGCGCATCCATACTACCTTTAAAGTCTAAGACATATAAACAAGGCTTTTTAACGGAAGTTTGCCCAAGTTTTGCCCCAGATTTCTCACTTTTTGATTTTGCTTTTTGCTGCTTTTTGAATGCCTTGAGCCAAGCTTTGTGCTCAGATTCATTCATTTTTACTTGCTGCATTTGACGTTGACGTTCACGATAATTTTCACCTAAATCAGTGAGTTTTAGTGAACCTTTAGCACCTTGACGACGCATGCCTACACCAAAAACAAAAACAGCTAGCAAAATAATCGCCACCACGATAGTGACAACTTTTGCTAAAAATAATCCATACAAAGAGAAATACTCCACAACATGATCCTTCTGATATTTATCTTCAACGCAAAAATAATCTCACGATTATGGCTAAACAACCAGAAAAAAACGTATTTGACGCCATAAACTACGTAGATATCTATGTTAGATTAGCCAAAAACTCGAATCAGTGCGATGATACTGTTACATTTACTTCACAAATATAGGAAAGAATATGCTTCAATATCAGCCTAGACAAGACCTATTGAAAGGCAAAACGATACTCATCACTGGCGCAGGTGATGGCATAGGTCGTGAAGCCGCCCTGACCTATGCCCGATTCGGTGCATCATTGATCCTTGTCGGAAGAACACAACATAAATTAGATACCGTCAGCCTTGAAATCACCGCGATTTCTGGCAAAAAATCCCCATGCTATGTTTTGGATTTATTAACGGCAACCGAAGAAAATTGCCAATCATTAGCGACGCAAATATCTAAGAGTGCCCCTTATCTAGATGGTGTTTTGCACAATGCGGGGATCCTTGGCGTTATCGCACCAATTTCAGAACAACCAACCCAGCTTTGGCATGATGTCATGCAAATCAACGTGAATGCGACCTTTATGCTCACGCAATCCCTACTCCCTTTATTATTGAAAGCGCCAAATGCGTCATTAGTTTTCACCAGTTCAAGTGTTGGAAAACAAGGTCGCACGGGTTGGGGAGCTTACGCTGTCTCTAAATTCGCGACAGAAGGCCTAATGCAAGTACTTGCTGAAGAATATAAAAATAGCCATTTGCGCGTAAACTGCATTAATCCGGGAGGCACTCGAACCAGTATGCGTGCTAGTGCATTCCCTGAAGAAGACCCACAAAAACTCAAAACCCCTGCGGATATTATGCCGATTTATGTTTACTTAATGGGCGATGACAGTATCCGAAAAACAGGAAGCAGCTATGATGCACAGCCGGGTCGTAAACCGGGCGCAGCGGAGTAATCGACTATGTCACAAAGCCGGCATGAAGAACGCCAACAACGCTTAAAAGAAAAAGTGGATGCGCGTATTGAAGCAGCCCAAATTGAACGCGGGATTATCATTGTCTTCACTGGCAATGGTAAAGGTAAAACCACCGCCGCATTTGGTACCGTCTGTCGCGCCATCGGCCATGGTAAAAAAGCCGCGGTGGTTCAATTCATTAAAGGGGGCTGGGATAACGGTGAACGGGAACTCTTAGAACCACTCGGCGCACCTTTTTTTGTCATGTCCACGGGTTTTACGTGGGAAACGCAAAATAAAGAAACCGACACCCTTGCCTGTCTTGAAACCTGGCATCATGCCAAGCGGCTGCTAAGTGATCCTCAATATGATTTGGTTGTGTTAGATGAGCTAACCTATATGCTTAGCTATCACTACCTTGGGCTAGACGAGGTTATGCAAGCATTACAGAGCCGCCCAACCAATCAATCGGTTATTATTACTGGTAGAGGATGCCACCGTGATTTAATTGATTTAGCGGATACAGTCACTGAAATGCGCCCTATCAAACATGCGTTTGATGTTGGAATTAAAGCGCAAAAAGGCATTGATTGGTAAGCGATTAAAATTAACTTAGCAATAATAAGCTTAAATAAAGCGATTGCTAAGTTTACCATTTTCGCATGATAAATTTTATAATTCACATTTATTCCGATTTCAGTGTTAAATTATATAAATTATTTTATAAAATTAATTACATCATCAGTTTTCCTAACGTTTATGCCTAGATCTCTTCTCTTTAATATAAATTACTACGTGTTACCACTTGAGTGAATTCACTGTAAATCGCAATGTCAACAATAAAATAATTAATTGATTTAATTGAGTTTAATTAATACTCCACACATTTACTCTAGCTTTATTCGTATTCAGACATTATTCAACATCCAATAACATTTGGACTCATGTTAATATTATTAAATTTATTTAAATTTATATTTCTGCATAATTAAATTGCAATAATGGATTGATAGTTATCTTAGATATTGTCTATTTTAATTTAAGGGATATATATGCAAAACGTTTCAATTAATAACTTCAATGTACCCACATTGAAGTTCAAACCTTTATTTCTGTGTGTATCAATGATTATCGGCTCAACAACAATTGCTCAAGCCGCAATTACCCCAACAAATGGTGCCGGTGTTATGGTCCAAGGAAATGGCCCAACTGTTGTTTATATTAATCGACCTTCTGAAAATGGTGTATCTCACAATATTTATAGCCAATTTGATGTCGACCAAAAAGGCGTTATTTTAAATAACAGTGCTGGGCTTTCTAATACTACGCTAGGCGGCAAAATTGGCGGTAATGGGAACGTTGCAGGTAAACGCGCTAAAGTGATCTTAAATGAGGTTAACTCAAATACAGCAACAACCTTAAACGGTATGATTGAAGTCGCTGGCGGTAAAGCACAAGTTATTGTCGCGAATGCATCTGGTATCACCTGTAATAATTGCGGGTTTATTAATACCAATCGCGCCACATTAACCACAGGTAAAGTTTCCTTAGATGGCAATGGATTAGTCAATGACTACAATGTGCAACAAGGACAAATAGCCATCAATGGTAGCTTCAATGCCAACTCACCTACTGACATCATTGCACGCTCTGTTGCAATCAACGGTGCTGTAAACGCCCAACGTTTAAATATTGTTGCAGGGAATAACCGAGTGAATGCTGCTGGCAATGTTGTGGGCACGACAACTGCTATTGGAGCAAAACCCAGTATCGGTATTGATGTTTCTGCATTAGGTGGCATGTATGCGAATAAAATTTCGTTGACAGCAACTGAAACTGGCGTGGGTGTTTCTAACGCTGGCGATATCGTTTCACGTAATGGTGCCATGACGATTAATAGTGCTGGAACTGTCAATAATATTAACGGTAATATTAATTCAGCAAATACCCTCACAATTAATGCGGCTGGGTTAACAAATAGCGGTACGATTTCGGCAGAAAAAAGCGTTAACATTCAAGCCGCAGGTACTGGTGCAATAAATAATGACCGAGGACGCATTTCATCCTTGAATAACGATGTGAATTTAACCACATTAGGAACACTATCTAATAACAGTGGAACCATTGGAGCCCAACAAAATGTGACCACCTTATCTGATACCATCATCAATGATAATGGGACATTTAGAGCGGCCAAAGGTAATCTCAACGTTCACTCCACCAATGTAATTTATAACCGCGACAATACGGGTAATCCAAATAACCCATCGAAAGGCTTTGTTGCAGGCCAAGATGTCACGATTGATGCCGTTCGTATAGTGAATGAAAACTCCAATATTACTGCGGGCCGTGATGTTACCTTAAACGTACAAAATTCAATTGAAAATATGGCAAACAGTAAGATTGTGGCGCAGCGTCGCGCTGACGTGAATACCATGTATTTAACGCAATCAAACTCCGAACTGAATGCAATTAATGGCCGTATGGATATTGATGCATCCATGACTCTAACCAATGATGCATCATCTAAGATCCACAGTGGTCGATTAATGAACATCAATGCCAACCAACTGACTAACTCAGGCTCAATTGTTTCTGATAACGGTAAAACGGAAATCAAAACCAATACGCTGAGTAACCGCTCCGGGTATATCAAAGGTAAAAACTTAACAGTAACTGCACACACCATTGATAACCAAGCGGGTTTAATCAATGTAGAAAATAACCTTGATATTGAAACTAGCCATTTAAACAATAACTACAGTGGTGATTTTAAAAACGTCAACGCTCAGTTTGGCTTAACAGATCAAAATGGCGGTTTACAAACCAATGACGGCACCATCAAAATTAAAGGTGATAACCTTTATAACGTATATGGTTCAATTGCCGCTAACGTGAACAACAATGCAGCTGCACGTAATGATGTTGATATTAAATTAAAAGCATCACTGAATAATAACTATGGCCAAATCACAGGTATCAATAGCCAAAAAGTAGATGTGGGTACGCTAGAAAACTATGCAGGAAAAATGGTTGCTGGCAAAAATATGACAATTAATTCAAAAAATCGTGTGAATAACCAGTCTGGAACCATCAGTTCTAACGGTACAACGAAAGTCACGAGCCCAATTGTGACAAGTGGTACAACAGGAACTATCACAGGTAACCGTGTTGTTATTGATGCAATTGTAAATAACTAATACTTATTTTTGTATTAAAAAGGCGACACTTAAGTCGCCTTTTCCATATTCAAAACTTAATTAAAATTCTGAATTAATCACCACTTCTTCACCAAAACGCCCTGCTTTTGGCAGCGGCTGGTAAGATGAGTTTGCTGCACGTAAAATACGAACGCCACGAATGCCTAGCTCATGAGCCGCTGCAATATCCGCATCTGCATCACCATAATAAATGGTCAGTTTATGGTCACGCATCCAACTGACTTTATTATTTTGACCTGGTTCATCGCCAGCAAAAATAACTGGTTGCATTTTATCCGCAGGGATAGCTAAACCTTCTTGAACATATTTAGTGACAGTTTCAGTTTTCGTCTTAGTACGCCCTGTAATGAAATAAACGGTATCACCACGGTCTAAGTGCATTTTGACTAAATCAATACCCACTTGTTTTGGCATACTGAATTTGTCCCACTCATTATTCATTTTTTCCCAAAACTGTTGATTTTTCAGATAGCTGAAATCATTTGGGGAGAACTCAATTTTACCACGGTAAAACCCAGGGCTAGAAAATAACACTGTATCGTCGATATCAAAACCAACGGCCATTGGCGCTTTGCCTTCTAGGCTTTGCTTAATTTGTTCAATAGAAACCCAATGAACAGGTTGCTGTTGTGCTAGTTCAACAACAGTAACGCCCGGGCTGACGGTTTCTGGCATTGGAATTTTGGCTTGAGATGTTGCCGTAAACGTTAAAGCTAATGCAACCGCACTCAGCGTCAGTGTTATTTTTTTCATCTTTTATCCTTATCGAGTTTATCCACGTAAAAACCATTCTTTATTTATTTGGATAAACCACATTTATACGTGTAAGTAATAGACGTTGCTGCTTATAGTGTTCAGGAGTTTATAAGTACGTTTTGCAGCAATTATGTGAGTTAAATCTCACACTGGGCTTGATGTTAAGTTTTTTTGTTACATTAAAATGAGATACACGTCTCATTTTAATTATCTATTACAGGCAGGCATCGTGATTCTGTGAACTGAGCCAGCAATTTACGCATAAACACAAAAGGTAACTCATTATTTTTAGAGATAAAAAAAAGCGATGGAGTTATACCATCGCTTCTTAAATAATGACAAATTACAACGCAGTAAATTAGATGCGTGTACGGCGCTTCGCCGTCGGGCCTGAAGATTGGCGCTTAGATGCAGGGCGTGAAGCCACTTGCGTGTGACGTTTCACCGCTCGACGAATTTGGTTCGCTTTGATTCTACGTTGGTCACGCTCAACTGCCACTTTACTTTCGGTTTCAACTGGCAATTCAACTAATTCACGCAGGTAGTTAGTTTGCTCTAAACCTAACTCAGTCCATCCACCACGCGGTAATCCTTTTGGTAAATCGATGTCACCGTAACGCACACGGATCAAACGGCTAACTTGTACACCAACCGACTCCCATAAACGACGAACCTCACGGTTACGCCCTTCTGTCAAAGTAACATTGAACCATTGGTTTATCCCTTCACCGCCGCGGTAAGAGACAGTTTTAAAGGATGCTGGGCCATCTTCAAGTTGAACACCTTGAGTCAACTGACGGATTTTAGCATCGTTAACTTCACCAAAAATACGTACTGCGTATTCACGCTCAACTTCACGGCTTGGGTGCATTAAACGGTTCGCTAACTCACCGTCAGTGGTAAATAACAGCAATCCACTGGTATTCACATCAAGACGACCAACAGCAATCCATCTTGCCCCTGTCAATTTTGGCAAACGCGTAAAGACCGTTGGGCGCCCTTCAGGGTCGTGACGAGTACACAACTCACCTTCAGGCTTGTAATAGGCCATTACACGGCAAATTTCTTTTTCAGCTTCTTTGATAGCCAATAAACGGCCATCTAAGCGAATTTTGGTTGATGCTTTGACTTCGACACGGTCACCCAATGTGGCGATTTTACCGTCTACGCTGATCCGACCTGCTTGCAGGAAGGTTTCGATTTCACGACGTGAACCATGCCCAGAACGAGCAAGGATTTTTTGTAATTTCTCTGTATTTTGCGGTTTAGCGCTCATGTAACCCTCTACTGTCGCCTTCACAGGCGTCAAATAACTTTCTGCCAAGTACAAAAACGTGTGCAAAAAGTCATGAATTTGAAAACCCGCGCATTATACACAGGTTTCCCCTGAACCCCTACCATTTATCACGTTATCGCACTTTCGATGCCTAAACGGCCTGTTTTATTCAAATGGCGATGGATCGCCAGTGCCAACACGTGCAACAACAGGCGTGTCATCAGTGAAATCAATGACTGTGGTCGGTTTCTGGCCGATATAGCCACCGTGGATCACTAAGTCCACTTGTTTATCTAATAAATCACGAATTTCTTCTGGATCCGACTGAGTAAAATCATCACCTGGCATAATCAAACTCGTTGACATCAGTGGCTCACCAACGGCTTCCAATAGGTCTCGTGCAATCGGGTTTGATGGGACACGCAAACCGATTGTTTTACGTTTTTCATTCATCAAACGGCGAGGCACTTCTTTGGTCGCTTTTAAGATAAACGTGTAATTACCTGGGGTATTATTCTTAATTAAACGAAATACCGTATTATCCACGTGTGCATAGTTAGAAAGCTCAGAAAGATCACGGCACATTAACGTAAAATTGTGGTTAGCATCTAACTGGCGGATACGGCAAATTCGCTGCAATGCGTCTTTTTCTTCTAAACGACAGCCGATGGCATACCCTGAATCTGTAGGATAAACCACCACACCGCCTTTATTTAGGATCTCAACACTTTGGCTGATTAACCGAGCTTGCGGGTTATCCGGATGGACATAAAAAAACTGGCTCATATATACCTCAACAATTTGGTATCGACAGCATCACCCGGCAAAACACCTAAAAATGGCACTATCTCTTTGTTCAATGGAATGGTTAGTTTTAAGCTAATCACTCTCTGTATCCTATTATTTTACACCGACCTGCTAATACATCAACGAATTAGCTGTTTTTTACCTCATCCCACAATGTCCAAACCGCTTGGTCGTCATTTGGTAACCACAGGTTTCGACCCAATTCAATCCAAGAACAAGGACGGTGAAAGTCAGATCCAACAGATGTTCGCAAATCGGCGACTTTTGCCAATTCCGCTAAATATTGTTTTTCATTCGGCGGTTGCTGACAGTGGGAAACTTCCATCGCATCGCCTCCATGTTCTTTGAAATAGGCAATGACACGTTTTAACCATTTGTTTGAAAGCTGGTATTTAGACGGGTGTGCTAACACTGCCACGCCACCAGCGGCGTGGACAGCCTCAATGGCAGCCTCAATACTGCACCATGTTGCAGGCACATAACCGGTTTTGCCTTTAGATAAATAGCGTTTAAATACATTATTGATAGTTTTTTCTTTGCCGATTTTCACGATATATTGCGCAAAATGAGCACGTGTCACCTGCCCACCACCTGATATGCTTCGAGCGTTTTCCCATGCGTCTTCAATACCTGCTTTTTGCAAGCGCCGCCCCATCTCAATACCACGCTCTTCACGCAGCGCTGATTGCTCAGCAAGTAACGCAAGCATGGCTGGATGTTCAGGGGAAAAGTTTAAACCCACAATATGGATTTCAATGTTTTCCCATAGTGTTGAAATCTCAACACCATTAACCAGCTCAATCGGCTTTTCGTTATCGCGTAAATATTGCCTCGCTTGCAGCAAACCCTCACACGTATCGTGATCAGTGATAGCTAATACGTTGACACCTCTTTCAATCGCACGCTCAATTAACGCCTCTGGCGTTAACTCCCCATCAGAAGCGGTCGTATGGCTATGTAAGTCGTAGCGAGTCAGTAACGGTGTAGACGCAGGTTGCAAGGTGATATCGTCTCCAATTTCCATAAATAGCTATTTTTTCCTAAAAAATTAACAAAGTACTTGACACTTTCAAGGTGATCCAGTTTACTAGTACGCAAGATGGCTTGTAGCCAAAATTATTCAGTTTATCCAGTGAGGCGCACTATGGCTTTAATTAACTTAACAAATCGTTGGTGGCGTGACTTCCCAAATTGGGCGGAAGCCGCACGTGCATAGTTAAATCATGCCTCAGTGCCAAACCCGCCCTTCATACGGCGGGTTTTTTAATGTCTAAAATTAGCTTAAGGCAACAAAATGAACAAACAAAACACCACATTAGCACATTTTACGTATCTGGATAGCCCAATTAACTACCAACCAGATCCTACACTGTTATTCAACCACTTATGCCATGCGGTTCCGTCAACGATGTTGTTGGAGTCTGCAGAAATCAACAATAAAGCTAACTTGCAAAGTTTATTAATTGTTAATAGCGCACTGCGTATTCGCGCTTTTGGCCAACGCGTCGAAGTTGAAGCGTTAACATTAAACGGCCAAGCCTTATTACCCTTGATGTTAGAACAGCTTTCTGGATTGATATCCACCCACACGATTGAAACCACGTTATTGGTTGTCACTTTTGAACAACCTAACGCGGCTTTAGATGAAGATAATCGTTTAAAAGCAGCATCATGCTTAGACGTGTTACGTGCATTACCTGCCTTAGCGCAAACTTATTCTACGAAGCCAGAAACAGTATTTGTGGGTGGGTTGTTTGCCTATGACCTCGTGGCCAACTTTGAATCTATTCCTGACGTTAAGGCGGTCAATCAGTGCCCTGACTACTGTTTCTTTGTGGCAGAACACTATTTAGTGATCGACCATCAAAACCAAGCTGCTCGTATTAAAAGCTGTGTTTTCAGCCAAGACGAGCAAACGCTGGATGTGGTTAAACATCGTCACAATGAAATTATTGCATCTTGCCGCCCATTTTTACCTGCGCTGCCTTTGCAAAGTGAACCAAACTTCCAAGTTACCTTGAGCAAAAATGACCAAGAATATTGCGCCATTGTCACCTCTCTAAAAGAAGCGATTTATTGTGGGGATATCTTCCAAGTGGTGCCATCTCGTAAATTCACTATGCCATGTTCACACCCGCTGATTGCGTATCAAAAACTTAAGGCGCAAAACCCAAGCCCTTATATGTTTTATATGCAAGATCAGGATTTTACGCTGTTTGGTGCATCGCCAGAAAGTGCATTAAAATATGCCACCAGCGACCGAAAAGTGGAAATTTACCCTATCGCTGGTACTCGCCCTCGCGGTCGTAATACTCAAGGCGATATCGACCTCGATTTAGACAGCCGTATCGAACTTTCAATGCGTACCGATGTGAAAGAGCTCGCTGAGCACATCATGCTAGTTGACCTTGCTCGCAATGACCTCGCCCGTATCTGTGAGGCAGGTAGTCGCTACGTCGCAGACTTAACCAAGGTGGATCGTTATTCCTTTGTGATGCATTTAGTTTCCCATGTCGTCGGGACGCTGCGCCACGATTTAGACGTTTTTCATGCTTATCAAGCCTGTATGAATATGGGCACATTAACGGGAGCACCAAAAGTGAAAGCCATGCAATTAATTGCGCAATATGAACAACAGCGTCGTGGCTCCTATGGTGGTGCGGTGGGTTATTTCAACGGCAGAGGTGATTTCGATACCTGTATCGTCATCCGTTCTGCATATGTCGAAAACGGCATTGCGACTGTACAAGCAGGTGGTGGTGTCGTATTGGATTCATCGCCTCAAGCAGAAGCCGATGAAACACGCAATAAAGCCCGCGCAGTGATCCGCGCAATTGCCCAAGCCCACCAAGTGAAGGAGTTATTCTAATGGCGAATATCTTACTGCTCGATAATGTGGATTCTTTCACTTACAACTTGGTCGATCAGCTGCGGGCGAGTGGCCACCAAGTGGTTATTTACCGTAATACCGTGAGCTCAGAACATATTTTATCCGTATTAAACCAGATGAGCTCGCCGATTTTAGTATTATCACCAGGACCTGGAAAACCGAGCGAAGCAGGCTCTATGCCTGACGTTTTAAAACAGGTTATCGGCAAAATTCCTGTGATTGGGATTTGCTTAGGTCATCAAGCCATTGTTGAAGCATACGGTGGGGTTGTTTCTTCCGCAGGTGAAATTCTACATGGTAAGGCATCCCTCGCCACCCATGACGGGCAAGCGATGTTTGCTGATCTCGAAAACCCCGTTTCAGTCGCGCGTTACCACTCTTTAGTCGGGAGCCAAATTCCTGAAACACTGATAATTAATGCGCAATCCAACGGAATGGTCATGGCCGTGCGAAATGAGCAAGACAGAGTATGTGGGTTCCAATTTCACCCTGAATCTATTTTAACAACGCTAGGTAAACAGTTGTTAGAAAACACCGTGGCGTGGGCTCTTTCTACACCCAATGCAAGCACCACTACTCATTCGCACTAACGGGATATAGAGAGCCAATTATGCAAAACATTTATGATAAATTATTCAAAGCGCAGCCACTGACACAACAAGAAAGCCAGTATTTATTTAATGCCATTATTCAAGGTGAATTAACTGAGCCACAACTTGCTGCCGTACTCATCAGCATGAAAATGCGCGGTGAACAACCACAAGAAATTGCAGGTGCTGCCCTTGCCTGCTTAGAAAATGCTCAGCCATTCCCGCGCCCTGACTATCAGTTCAGTGATATCGTGGGTACCGGTGGTGATGGTGCAAACAGTATTAATATCTCAACAGCGAGCGCATTTGTTGCTGCTGAAGCTGGAATTAAAGTCGCTAAGCATGGTAACCGCAGCGTATCCAGCCGCTCTGGGTCATCAGATTTATTAGCCGCTTTTGGTATCGCGCTGGATTTAAGCGCCCAGAGTGCTCGCGATACCTTAGACGATTTAGGTGTGTGTTTTTTATTCGCACCGCAGTACCACAGTGGTTTTCGCCATGCCGCACCTGTTCGCTCACAACTGAAAACACGGACATTATTTAACGTCCTTGGGCCGTTGATCAACCCAGCTCGCCCACCTATCGCGTTAATTGGTGTTTATCAAGAATCACTCGTCAAACCGGTGGCAGAAACTCTAGATATGCTTGGTTTTACTCGTGCAGCTGTGGTACACAGTGGAGGGATGGATGAAGTTTCACTTCATGCTACAACCCAAGTTGCTGAATTAAAAGACGGTGTGCTATATCATTACCAATTAACGGCTGATGATTTTGGCTTAACGCCTTATCAATTACGCGATTTAGAAGGTGGCACACCGGATGAAAATCGTGTTCTATTGACTCAGTTACTACAAGGCCATGGTAAAGCTGCTCACGAAGCTGCGGTTGCGGCTAATGTGGCAATGTTAATGCGAATTAATGGTCATGAAGATTTAAAACAAAATAGCGAACACGCGCTTGCGATTATTCGCAGTGGTAAATCATTCGGCCGAGTCACTGCGCTCGCAGCAAGGAACCCATAAAATGAAAGCGACAGTATTACAGAAAATTGTTGATGATAAAGCCGTTTACCTTGTTGAACGCAAAGCAAAACAACCCTTAAACAGCTTTTTTTCCACATTACAGCCAAGCCAACGTCGTTTTTATGAGGCTTTAAGCGCTAAACGCCCTGTCTTTATTTTGGAATGTAAAAAGGCGTCTCCATCAAAAGGGTTAATTCGTGAAGATTTCGACCCTGAAGTGATTGCAAAAACCTATGCACCCTATGCATCTGCGATTTCGGTTCTCACTGACGAAAAATATTTTCAGGGTAATATGGAATACCTAACGATTGTCAGTAATACCGTTAAGCAACCTGTTTTATGCAAAGATTTTATTATCGACCCATACCAAATTTACCTTGCTCGCCATTATCAGGCCGATGCTATCTTATTGATGTTATCGGTATTAAATGATGAAGAATATGTTGCTTTAGCGGATGTTGCCCACCAATTAAATATGGGGGTATTAACCGAAGTGAGCAATGAAGAAGAGCTAGAACGCGCCATCAAATTAAAATCTAAAGTGGTGGGAATTAATAACCGTGACTTACGCGATTTATCCATTGATTTAAATCGCACTCGGGAATTAGCGCCGCGTTTAGCGCCAGAAACCATTGTTATCAGTGAGTCTGGCATTCATTTACATCAGCATATTCAATCCCTTAGCCAATATGCTAACGGTTTTTTGATTGGTAGCGCGTTGATGGAACAAGACGATCTCACAAAAGCGTTACAAAAATTGCTGGTTGGTGAACATAAAGTGTGTGGTTTAACGCGTGAGCAAGATGCCAAAACAGCTTTTGAAGCCGGCGCTTGTTTTGGCGGGTTGATCTTTGCTGAATCTTCCCCCCGAAAAGTGACGCTGTCACAGGCTGAGCGTATCGTTCATTCGGCACCATTAAAATATGTTGGCGTATTCCGTAACCAATCCGTCGATTTTGTCGCCCACATTGCGAAAAAGTTAGCTCTGTCAGCCGTGCAATTACACGGCAATGAAGATCTGCAATATATTCAGGAAATTCGCACCCACCTACCAAGTTATTGTGAGGTATGGAAAGCGCTGGATATGTCGCAAACTAACCTCGCTGAATATGAGACTCAAGGCATCGATGTGCTGTTACTTGATAACGGCCAAGGTGGAACGGGGAAAAGCTTCGATTGGTCAGCGATTCCAACAACAGCAAAACAAAAACTAATGATAGCGGGCGGATTAAATCCTCAAAACTGCCTTCAAGCCGCTAAATTGCTGTGCAATGGCCTCGATTTTAACTCTGGTGTCGAAATTGAACCAGGCATTAAGAGTGAGCAAAAAATTAAGTTAGTGTTATCAACGTTACAGGCTGAATCTACAGTCCAATAAAGTGAAAAGATAAGACTAAACCAATAAATAACGTTTTAACTGATGAGATGGATAACAAATAATGAGCAAATTAGATCCGTATTTCGGTGAGTTTGGTGGGCAATATGTGCCAGAGATTTTAATCCCTGCACTCAATCAATTAGAAGATGCCTTTATTACCGCACAAAATGACGCCGAATTTATCAAAGAGTTCCACGATCTCCTTAAAAATTACGCCGGTCGCCCGACAGCATTGACTCTGTGCAAAAACCTCACCGTTGGCACCAAAACGAAGTTGTATTTAAAGCGTGAAGACCTTCTTCATGGCGGCGCACATAAAACGAATCAAGTATTAGGCCAAGCACTACTGGCTAAACGCATGGGTAAAACAGAAATTATCGCTGAAACAGGTGCTGGCCAACACGGTGTTGCAACAGCCTTAGCCTGTGCACTTCTCAACATGAAATGCCGTATTTACATGGGGGCTAAAGACGTTGAACGTCAATCTCCTAACGTATTTCGTATGAAACTGATGGGCGCAGAGGTTATTCCTGTCCACAGTGGTTCCGCCACTCTGAAAGATGCCTGTAACGAAGCGCTGAGAGACTGGTCTGGTAGCTACGATAAAGCGCACTACCTACTGGGCACCGCAGCAGGCCCGCACCCTTACCCAACCATCGTGCGCGAATTCCAACGCATGATTGGGGATGAAGCAAAGCAGCAAATTATTGAAAAAGAAGGCCGTTTACCCGATGCCGTCATTGCATGCATTGGTGGTGGTTCTAATGCAATTGGTATGTTTGCGTCTTTTATCCCTGAAGAAAATGTCAATCTCATTGGCGTTGAACCTGCGGGTTTAGGGATTGAATCAGGTCAGCATGGCGCGCCGTTAAAACACGGTCGCGTTGGCATCTACTTTGGAATGAAGTCTCCAATGATGCAAACCAGCGAGGGGCAAATAGAAGAATCGTATTCAATTTCAGCAGGTTTAGATTTTCCTTCTGTTGGGCCACAGCACGCACATTTAAACAGTATTGGTCGCGCAGAATATGTCTCTATTACGGATGATGAAGCGTTAAATGCATTTAAGCTATTGTCTCGTAAAGAAGGCATTATCCCTGCATTAGAATCCTCACACGCTTTGGCTTATGCGTTAAAAATGGCAGAGCAAGAACCCAATAAAGAGCAATTATTAATTGTCAATTTATCGGGCCGCGGCGATAAAGATATTTTTACTGTGCATGATATTTTAGCTAGCAAAGGGGAAATCTAATGGAACGTTACAACCAACTTTTTGAACGTCTAAATAGCCTAAATCAGGGTGCTTTCGTTCCCTTTGTCACTTTAGGTGACCCCGATGCTGAACTCTCGCTAAAAATTGTTGATGCTTTAATTGAAGGTGGCGCTGATGCATTGGAGATTGGTATTCCATTCTCAGACCCGTTGGCGGATGGCCCGACTATTCAAAATGCAAATTTACGCGCATTTAAAAGCGAAATTACACCGACAATTTGCTTTGAATTACTCAGCCGTATTCGCGCAAAACACCCGACCATACCGATTGGTTTATTAGTGTATGCAAACCTTGTGTTCACAAATGGCATCGAAAACTTTTATATTCGTTGCCAAAAAGCGGGTGTTGATTCCGTTTTAGTTGCAGATGTTCCGATGAGTGAATCCAAACCCTTTCGTGATGCTGCCCTCTCCCATAATATTGCGCCTATTTTTATCTGCCCTCCTAACGGCGACGATGCGTTATTACAACGAATTGGCGAACATAGCCGTGGCTATACCTATTTGTTATCAAGAGCAGGCGTGACGGGTACTGAACAACGCGCTCAGATGCCATTAACACATTTGGTCGATAAACTGAAACAATATCAAGCTGCGCCTGCGCTACAAGGTTTTGGTATTTCAGAGCCCCCTCAAGTCGCTGAAGCAATCAGAAATGGCGCAGCGGGTGCGATTTCAGGTTCGGCGGTGGTTAAAATCATTGAAAATAACCTTGATAGGCCAGATGTCATGCTTAAAACATTGACGGAGTTTGTGATTAAAATGAAAGCAGCCACTCAAAAATAATATATTTAAAACTTTAGCCATCCAATTTACTGGATGGCTTTTTTAATTATTTAATACTCTATATTCGGATTGATTGTTCATTTATTTATCTAAATTGTTTTTATTTATTACAGTATTTTTTATAATTAATTTTTACAAACATCAACATTATTAATTTCAATTATAAATTTACGCACTTTTTCTTAATAAACATAAATAACATTGAATTATTGGTTTATTAACCAACATCATGATTACGTGTTAATACCCGAGTAACAACCCTTATAGCGTCCGTTTCAGAGTAACCTCAACTCATTGAATTATAATAAATTTCAATTTATTTTAATATAAAAAACTTTCATGCCATACATAAGACCACTTTATTCTTTTAATATTCACCCCAATCAACTTAAGTACAATTAAATTTTATTACAAATAATAATAACGCATAATCCTTACGCTTTAATGGAATTTTAATTAGCTATTTTTAATTTTATCTATAGTCAATTTTAGGGATATTTATGAAACAACTTAATTATGAAGCTATCAGCCAACCTGCGCTGAAGATTAAACCTCTGTTTTTAAGTGTATGTGTTATTTTAGGATCAGTTTCAGTCGCCCAAGCTGCTATCACCAATATTAATGGTGCGGGTGTGATGAACCAAAATAACGGCCCTACCATCGTTCATATCAAAGGTGCAAGCGATAAAGGCGTTTCTCATAACATCTATAGCCAATTTGATGTTGATCAGAAAGGCGTTATTCTGAATAACAGTGCTAACAATACGAATACCACTCTAGGTGGTCAAATCAATGGTAACCTCAATCTAAATAACGGTAACGGCCCTGCTAAAGTTATTCTCAATGAAGTTAACTCTAACCAAGCAAGTACCCTCAACGGCATGGTTGAAGTTGCAGGTCAGAAAGCCCAAGTTATTGTCGCTAACGCATCAGGTATTACGTGTAATAACTGTGGTTTTATTAATACAGACCGCGTCACTCTGACAACAGGTAAAACGATTGTCGCGGGTGGTGATGTGCTTGGTTATAACGTAGAAAAAGGCCAGATCATCATCAATAGTCGCCTGCAATCAGATTCACCAACCGATATCATTGCGCGTTCAGCAGTGATCCGTGGCGACATCAATGCTAAAGAAATCAACATTGTTGCAGGTAATAACTTTGTTGATGCAAAAGGCAATTATGTCACCAACGTTCAAGGTATAGGTTCTGCAGCACGTATTGGAATTGATGTGTCCGCATTAGGTGGTATGTATGCGGATAAAATCACGTTAGTTTCAACTGAAAGTGGTACTGGCGTATCCAACTATGGCACCATGGTTGCAGGTACTGGCGGGATTAATATCGATTCAAAAGGCCTTGTTTATAATCAAAATGCCAAAATGAATGCTAACGGTAAAATCAATATCAAAACTAACTCAGGGTTATACAACAACTCACAAATCGTGAGTAACAGTGATATTGATATCAACACTAACAATAGCATTTTAAGTAATGTTAATGGCCAGATTAAATCCAATGGCGGCAGTATTGCGTTAACAACAGGGGCAAATATTGATAACCGAAGTGCTATTGTTGAAGCACAACAAGATATCAAGCTTGTGTCCGCTAACCTGTATAATACCAACGGCTCAATCAAAACTAACCGTGGCGATATTGATGTTCGTGCAACGGGTACCATTGAGAACTATTACAACTTACGTAATAACGTTATTAATACAGATAACCGAGGGATCCGTTCAGGCAATAACGTAACCATCAATGCGGGTAAAGTTGTAAACAGTAACTCAACAATTTCAGGTCGTGATATTGCAATTAATGCACGTACCGCAATTGTTAATGATGGAGGCAGTGAAATTGCGGCAAAACGCCGTATTGATATGGATGCTGAAACATTACAAAACACGAATTCACTCATCAAAACCACTAATGGCCAAACAAATATCACGCTATCTCATACTCTAATGAACAATGCTTATGCAGCAATAGATAGTGGGAAAGCGTTAAATATTAAAGCCAATATCGTTAATAACCAAGGTTCTTTAGTCTCCCGTGCTGGTAAATCTAAATTTGATGTTTATAGCTTAGTCAACCAATACGGCTATATCAAAGGAACTAACTTAGATATTAAAGCAACTAATGTTACAAACAACCGTGGTTTGATTACCGCTGACAACAATGTTGTTATCAACACAAACTCACTCGATAATAGCTATGCAAGCGGCTTTAACGGCTATGCAAGTAAATTCGGTGTCGCAGGTAAAACAGGTGGTATTAATGCGGAAGATGGTGCAGTGACCATTAATGCAAATAGCTTAAATAACTATTCTGGTGTTATCACTGCAAACCTGAGCGAAAGAACAGGTACTAAAGGTAATATCAATATTAAACTGAGAAATGATTTAGACAACCGTTATGGTAAAATTCAAGGTGCAAATACGGTGAAATTGGATGTTAACAAATTAAATAACATCTGTTCTGGTTTAGTTACCGCAGGTAAAGACTTAATTATTGATGCATTCTCTCGCGTTGATAATAATGGTGGTCGCTTAAGTTCCAATGGAACGACTAAAATCACAAGCCCTGTAATTTATAATAGCCCATCTGGACAGATTTTGGGTTCGACTATTATTTTGAATACGCCTAATTATTACTAATCATCAACCTAAAGAGGCCTAAATCGGCCTCTTTTCCATCCTAACTCAGAGTTATTTAAAATAACAAAAAATAACTAAAAAGTAGTCAGTGAAAATGATATTTAGTTAAATTCATTTAACACTCACCATTTAAAATCACTATTTAAAAAAATAAAATCAAGTAAAAACACCTAATTACTCCATTTTAGGATTTTACTTAACCCTTTGATATAATCACATATTAATTTAAAAACAAAAGATTGCGTTGCTATTTTAATTTAATCAACACTAAGCGCTTTTATTTAGCCTTCAACCTTAATAAATATAATTAATTTTTATTAAGATCTATTTTATCGCATAATTTAGCAGTTAATAATTTAATGGGCTTTTTATTTTAATTAAAAAAAACAACATAGGGATATGTAGATGAAAGGCCTTTTCAGTCAGAATAGATGAAATAAGAAAAATCTCATTTAATAAATAATATGTTTTTATCTAAGAAATATTATTAATTTCATTTTTTAGTTTTCATTCAAGAATAAAAGTGGTGAACATGAATTTTCGTTTTCTTTTTTTATCCGGTACTCTGCTCACATTTCCATTTTATGTTGCAGGCGATCCCTCACAGGCTGTTAATCAGCAAATTAATAACCAGATTAGCCAAGATAAATCTCGTCAACAACAAACTCAGTTAGACGCTAAAGATGTCTTAGGAAAAAAACAAGAACGGGCAAACAATATTTTGTTGTTTGACGATGAAGAACACTGTTTTGATATGAAAAAAGTTATTCTCGTCTCTGAACCAAAATTACCATCAATGCGCCCTCTTGAAGCTTATGCAAACCAAGTGGTCGGTGTCTGCATTGGCATTAAAGGTGTCGAAATACTCGCTAAAGGCTTGCAAGATAACATCATTAAATCAGGTTATGTCACCACCCGAGTGAATATCCCCGAGCAAAATATCAGCGAAGGTATTTTGACGTTAGAAATTATTCCGGGCAAAGTTGCTAACGTAAAATTATCTGAAGATAGTGATACCTATATTACGCTGGGTGCTATCATGCCAGCAAAAGAAGGCGATATTCTGAATATTCGCGATATTGAACAGGGTTTGGAAAACTTGGAACGTATCCCTGGCGCTAAAGCAAATATTGAATTATCTCCGGGCAAAGAGTTTTCAACATCCGATATTACTATCCAAAGGGAAAAATCCCCCCATGTTAACGTCGGGGGTTATTACAATAACTCAGGCAGCCGCCAAACGGGTAAAGACCAAGTCGGTGTGACAATCTATGGTAATAATCTGACCAGTCTGAATGACACCGTATATATCTCCGCAGGAAAAAACCTGAAAAACCAAGAGCGATACAGTACAAGTAATGCTGCAATTTACTATGCTGTTCCCTACAATTATTGGCTTTTTTCTCTCTATGCCAGCAAAAGTGATTACAAGCAAACTATTAAAGACGTCGTTAGTTATAAATATTACGGTGACAGCAAATATTACAATGCCACCGCCAGTAATGTTTTCCTACGTGGGCAAACATTCAAAGATACCGCATCAATTCAGTTAATTAAGCGAAAATCAGAATACAAGCTGGAAGATGTTAAACTCTTATCTCAAGAGCGTAACTTAACCACGTTTAAGGCTGGCGTAAACCATCGACAAAACATTGATAACGCCACGTTGGATGCTTCCCTTAATTATCAGCTAAATGTTCCTTGGCTAGGCGCCGAGCAAAGTTGGGATATGAAATATGGAGACGCAAGCCATATGGCTCGTGTATATACGCTCGATGTTTCAGGTATGATCCCAATCGTTTTTGATGATTTCGTGATGAGCTACAACCCGCAATTCTTTTTACAATACACTAAGGATAGGTTAACCATTCAAGATCAGTTTTCGTTGGGTAATCGCTGGACAGTGCGTGGTTTTGATGAAGAGTATTCGCTCATTGGCGATAAAGGCTTCTATTTAAGAAATGAATTTAACTTTTATATTCCAGGTTTTTCTTTCTATCCTTATTATGCGCTCGACTATGGCCGTGTATTTGGCGGTGTATACCCTCTTGGTCTTTATTCCGATGACCAACTATTAGGAACGGCAATTGGTATGCGTGGAAATGTGAATATCTTCAGTTATGACTTATTTTTAGGCGCCCCTCTGTATAAGCCTGACGAATATGAAACCAATAGCGTCAACGCAGGGTTAAATGTTCAATGGTTTTGGTAAAAAATAATTAAACTCTGATACTTAAAACCAAATGCTGCTTACTTCGCATTTGGTTTTCTATTTAATTTCGTGACTGTTACCGCACTTTATTAAATAGACTTATCATTTCGCTCTTTACAATTTTATTAGATTAATTTCTTAAATAAGAATAATTCAAACTTAGTTTAAAACCCACTTATGTGACTTAATTGTTACAGAATTGTGTGTTTTAATTTTTAATAAAATGAAAAAACGAAAAATCCGGGAATATAAATATCCCCGGATTTCCTACTGCACTCTATTCCATCAGAATTCAGGTATTAACCTGTATTGCATCCTATCAAATTTATTAGAAGCGATAACCTGCCCCAAACATAAATACAAATGGGTCTAAACGAGTGTCAATTTTTTGCTGGCCTAATGTTTCATGCTTAAATTTCACATCAGTCTCTATATTCATCCACCAAACTGATGCGTTCAACATCCAGTTATCAGTCAACATATAGTCCATACCTGCTTGTGCCGCAAAGCCCCATGAGCTTGATAAATCTAAGTCAGACAAGCCATTAGCTTTGCCTGTTGAGTTAAATTTTTCATCAAAGAAGAAGGTATAGTTAACACCTGCACCTAAATAAGGACGCAGTTTATCTTGTTTGCTACCAAAATAATATTGTGCCATTAATGTCGGTGGTAAATGTTTAACAGTTGCAATATTACCTAATGGGCCAACGCCTACCTTATGTTCAAATGGCGTTGCCGCTAATAATTCCACACCGATATTATCAGTAATCATATACCCAAAGGTTAAACCTAATTGCGTATTATTATTAACATCAAATGAACCTAAGCCTAATACGTTTTCAGATCCCGCATTTGGGCGAACTGTAGCTGTCCCCGTACGGAAAATAAAATCGCCAGCTTCATGAGCAATAGAAGCAGCTGGAGCTAAAGTTGCAGCCGCTAATACAAGCGCAGTGAGTTTTTTCATTATCAATCCCATTCCTGTGTTTTTATTTTAGTAAAATATATCGCATTATATAAATTGATGTTCAAATCAAGATCACATCTTTTACCAATTTATAGGTAATCCAATAAATATGGTTTTATTATTCCATCTATTCTTTTTTTAATTTTGATTTAAATCAATTTTTGGAAAATAACTAATAAAATAAAAACTTGATCCTTAAATTTATATATTTTCTCCATACATTAAACATATATTTAAAATGCAATTTAAGTAATTTTAATTAGCCCTTTCAATTAATTTGGTTAAATATTGAGAATGATTCACTTTACATACTGACGTTAACTTCCCGAATTTTCTTATCTTTCTCTACCTCTATGTCTGATACTCGGTTACAATTGCATTAAAATTTTGATCCCGTTTGTAGATAGGAGCAGTTAAATGTCCATTTCGGCCAACTCACTCATCAGTGACAGCGTTAATTTTTTCAAAAATCAACTGAGTGGCCTTTTCACCATTGTTGTATTAGCAACGGCGGTGAGCCTCGTGATTTACGCAATGATGATCCCGAATGAACAAATGATTGGTGTGCTTGCTCAAGCACAGAACCAAATGATTGAGTCAGGGAATGCAGGTTTACAAGATTGGATATTAGGCCTTTCAGAACAAGACAAAAGCAGCATCCTGCGTGTTTCCTTTGGGTTAATTCTATCTGTCACGCTAGGCAGCTTAGTGCTTATCTGTGGTACTTTATCCTATATTGCAGGAATGTCCCGCGGTGAAGCGATGAATGCGACACAAGCACTTAGCGCTTCATTAGGCAAAGCCCCTTCGATGCTTTTGCTACTGGTTGTTTGCTCTCTCCTCGTTCAACTCGGCATCACGATTATGGTGCTTCCTGGTATTGTCCTCGCAATTGGTTTTTCTTTAGCCCCAGCAATCTTAATTAATGAGCGTACAAACCCGTTTAGCGCGATGGGCAAAAGCTGGAAAATGGCTTATGCAAACTGGCGTGTTGCCCTGCCAATGATTTTAATTTGGATGGCGACACAGATGCTGGTGAGTGTGTTATTAAGCAGCTTACAAATGAACCACATTGTCCTTAACGGTATTTCATTCCTCCTAAATAATATCGTTGCTGCCTTCGCCTTAATTTATTTCTATCGCTTATACATGCTAGTCAATAAAAACGCTTAATAATGTCTATTTTAAAAGGGAGCCAAATGGCTCCCTTTTAATTTCCAATTTAATTAATTCGGATATGTCTCAATGTGGCTTTATTTTTAGGTAAGCGACTCAGCTACATCTTCACCATCCCCTTGTTGTTCTACATTACACTTCTCTTCTTGCATTTTTCTGTCTTCGACACATTTGATTTGAATTTGTTGCTTACTTTGAATCAAGCGAATTGCAAAATAAATATCAGGAACAACTAATAAGTCATCATCTGAGCGTCTAATTTTATTTTGTTCTAGCCAACGTTTAATTGAGGTACGGCGACCTGCCAACACCAATGTGACGCCTTTCGCTTTCAAAGACGTGACAATGTCATTAAGGGTTGAAAATACGCTTACATCATTATGGGTAAAGCTCACCGCGGCATCGACGATAACCCAAGCAGGCCTCTTTAATTGGTTATCTAAATGCTTATTCAGCCGTTCTTTAAAGTAATTCACATTAAAGTAGGTCAGCGGAGAGTTAAAACGGTAAATTAATACGCCTTCAATTGGTTGAATATCATTATCTGATGTTATCGAATGTAGCATTCCTTGCTCATCCACACCAAGTTGTTGGTCAGTCGGCCTAAATATCACTCGGATAAACTGCAATAAACCTAATAATACCGCTAAGCCCACTCCACTAATTAGCCCAACGAGCAGTACAGCCACTAACGTAAAGACACATAAGAAGAAAGCTTCTCTATTACGCTTACGCATGGATAAAATGCTGCGAAAACTAATTAGAGAGAAAGTCGAAACAACCAGTACCATTCCCAATGCAGGCATCGGAATATATTCCAATAAATCCATAGAAAATAACAATACAGCTAAAATCGTTAAGGCCGCAACAATAGAGACTAGCTGTGTTTTACCGCCCATCATATCGTTAACCGCAGTACGGCTACTTGCCGCGCTCACCGCAAAACCTTGGGAGAATGCAGAGGCAATATTGGCTATCCCTAACGCGCGAAGTTCCTGATCCGCATCAATGGCATAGCCATTTTTACTGGCGAAACTACGCGCCGTCATCATGAAACTCACAAAGCTAATGACCGCCAAGTTCATTGAGGGGATAACTAAGTCTCGTAACAGCCCCGGAGGAAACTCAGGCATGGGTATAGAAGGTAGCCCTTCGCCGAGATCCCCAACAATGCTAATACCATACTGCTCAAGATTAAAAACAATACTGGCAAGCGTTGCGAGAACCATCGCTATCAATAATGATGGCCACTTACTGCGCACTCGTTTGATAACTAATGTGATTGCTAATGTTGCCGCTGCAACCAATAAAGTTGGTATATGTGTTTGTGTTATCGATTGAGGAAACGCAATAAGGCGCTCAATAAAACCCGCAGGTAATGTGGTAATACCAAAAATTTTACCCATTTGGCTCACCACGATGGTTAGTGCTACACCATTTAGCAAGCCCTGTAGTATCGGGCGAGAGAGAAAATCGGCAAAGGTTCCTAAGCGAAATCGCGCGGCAATTAAGCACCAAATGCCTGTCATCAAACTCATGACGATGATTAACTGCCAGCGAACATTCTCATCCCCCATCGCAAGCGGCGCAACCGCAGCTGCTATCACCGCACAGGTCGCCGCGTCGGGGCCGATGATTAGTTGCTTCGATGTACCAAACAGTGCATAAAAAAACATCGGAAGGATACAAGCATACAAGCCAACAATGGCGTTTACCCCCATTAATTCGGCATAAGCAATCGCAACAGGTAATGCCACTGCCGCAACAGACAATCCTGCTTTCACATCAGGGCCTAAGTCTGAAAGCTGATAGTTAAACAGCGTTTCTAAACCGGGCATCCAGACAAATAGCTTCGCCTTTATCATCGAGGAAAAACACCTATAAATTAGTAAGTTAAATTATCCAAAACCTTATTTATATCCGAACTAATAAAGTTTATCTAGAAGTAAGTCAAATAATAGTAAAATTGTGCAAATATGATTGGTAACAAGGCATGTTTATTGGTAAAAAGGTGCAAACTTTTAACAATTAATGCCAATATCGGTTAAACTACTCTATTATCTTGACGTTGAGGCGCTGTATTCACTGTTATGAAACAACTTATTGATTTTATCCCTCTGATTATCTTTTTCATCGTGTATAAGCGATATGACATTTTTTACGCCAGTGGGGCCTTAATGGTCACGACGCCACTCGCGTTGTTAGCTACTTATCTTATTTATAAAAAAGTCGAAAAAGTCGCTAAAATTACCTGTGCTATTGTGATGGGGTTTGCTGCCTTAACGCTGATTTTCCACAGTGATGCATTCATTAAATGGAAAGTCACTATTATTTATGGTGCATTCGCAATCGCGTTATTATTTAGCCAGTGGTTTACTGAAAAACCCTTAATTCAACGCATGCTGGGAAGTAACCAAGAAATTAAATTAGCTGACAGTTACTGGAACAAACTAAATAGTGCTTGGGCTATCTTCTTTATTTTTTGTGCGGTATTAAATATCTATGTCGCCTTTTGGATGGCACAAGACATTTGGGTCAATTTCAAGGTGTTTGGGCTAACAGCGGGTACGCTGATTTTTACTGTATTAAGTGTGGTGTATATTTTCAAAAATATGACCAAAGAAGCGGTTGAAAAGCACGAAGAATAATCATTTCGTTGAATTAAAAAACCTGCTTAATCTGATTAGCAGGTTTTTTTGTTTTTAAACTAATCTCGGTTTTGTCCAAACGCTTTTTCAATCTTCTTATCCGTACTGTACTGTGATAATGCATATACAGACCAGATAGCAGCGGGTAACCAACCAATTAACGTCAGTTGTAAAATCAAACAAATTATTCCGGCAAACGGACGTCCAATCGTAAAAAATTGCAACCACGGTAATAATATTGCCAAAATGAGTCTCATAAATTCTCCTCAAATACTCATCAAAGGTTTATGGTTTAAGTATAGGTAATCTAATCAATTGACTAAATATAAAAAACACTTCTAGCGTTTTCTTTGCATAACTCTAACTTTCAGTCGAAATTAAACACTGCACGCCGATGTTTTGCTCTATTTATTGTGTTTTACTGGCTAAATACGTTTTATTGATAATACTTGAGTAATAAGTCAGTACTTAGAGTTTACTTGAGTATCGGTAATTTGCTATAAAGCTAACTAGACGTTTTTATTCCCTTTTTTAATAAGAGTCAAATATGCAATTACCAAACGGTGAATTGGTTTTACGAACCCTAGCCATGCCAGCAGACACAAATGCCAATGGTGATATTTTTGGTGGCTGGTTAATGTCACAAATGGATATTGGCGGTGCTATTCTTGCAAAAGAAATTGCGCTCGGCCGTGTTGTTACCGTCGCAGTGAATGGCATAAAATTTCAAAAACCTGTCGCCGTTGGCGATG
The DNA here is from genome assembly GCF_040396775.1 of Providencia sp. Classification (GTDB taxonomy): domain Bacteria; phylum Pseudomonadota; class Gammaproteobacteria; order Enterobacterales; family Enterobacteriaceae; genus Providencia. The sequence goes on along the minus strand of NZ_JBEBNT010000001.1, from coordinate 170,941 downwards.
TTGTCTGTTGCTATGCGCGTTGCTTAAAAACGGGTAAAAGCTCAATTACGATTAATATTGAAGTGTGGGTGAAAAAAGTGGCAACTCAACCTGTAGGCCAGCGTTACCGCGCTACCGATGCGGTCTTTACCTATGTGGCGGTTAATGATGACAATACTCCGCGCGAGTTACCAACCGAAAAACAGCATTTTCAATTAGCCAGTTCTGAACAAATCACTGAATAATCATCTTATTCATTCTCAAATAAAAAAGCACCTAATATAAGGTGCTTTTTTATTATCTTAATCAGTAAATTATACTTGACTAACCGTACCATCAAGTTTGAAGTAAATTTCTGTGACATAGCCTTTTGCTGGTTGTTTTTCGAATGTCCAACGGTTCATTGCACGTTTAACATCTCGCTCAAACAAGCCTTTAGGTGACACTTCAACAAACTCAATATTCGTCACACGACCACCATCATCAATATCATAACGCACTTTAACATAGCCTTCTTTCCCTAAGCGGCGCGCGCGTTCAGGATAAACAGGAGCTTGTTTATGTAACGCCCTTGGGCCACTTTTCGCAGTAGACTGGCTATTGCTCGCCCCGGTATTTTTCGCCGTCGTGACAGGGTTATTGTTGGTTTTCGGTGCCGTTGCATCTGATTTGATGTTATTCATCGCAAGTTGTTTTTCAACTGGCTTCACATCTTCTTTAATTTTTTTCTTTTCTTCCTGTTTTGGTTTTGGCTTTTTCTTCACTTCAGGTTTTTTCTTTGGTAATACAATTGCCGGTTCAACCACAGGTTCGGGTTCAGGTTCGATAATCGGCTCTGGCTCAGGCTCGGCAGGCGTTTCAACTTCCTGAACAGGCTCTGAAGCAGGTTCAGGGGCAGCAAAAGCAACCATCGCAATCGTCATTGGCTCAGGGTCCCTCGCCAAATTAGGTTGATTAAAAATCCATGCCATCGCAAGGCCAGCATGAATAGATAACGAGATGACGATTATTAAACTCCAACGGATCCAACGCATATGCAATTTCTACCCTACACCTGTCTACCTAAAAGAATATAGTCGCTAGTTTAAATGCAAATAGCAATCATATTCAATAAGGTTTGTCATACAAAGTGAAAAATGTGAATGTGCGCCTTAATAACCTTACTCAACCCATTGAGTAAAAAGCAGTGAGTGTCGACGGCGATAAATGTCGATTTTGCGCATCGCATAAATGTGCATATTGCGTCTTGAATGCCCTTCTAGCCAGCGTCGGCGACGACGTTGCACTTGCCTTAACATTCTCCAGCGACCGACTTCATGCCTACTACGTCTCATTTTTTTTTTGCCCTTTTTTATGAAAAAATCATGCGAGAAAAATATTATATTCCTTTGAAAAAAAGAGCCAAGAAGAACTTGTAGATAGCCCTTTCAGGACCGCAGCTTAGTCTCAATCATGAACTATTAATGAACGAAACTATTATTTCCTTATGAATTGTCTATTACACAAAGCTTTTACTGCAAAATTTTGCTAAATTCTATTAAGTTAATATATTGCTCACTATTTTTTCAGGTAAAACTTCTTTTTTTGATGGTATTTCCCTATTAGCGAGAGGCATTTAATCCATTATGGCAACTGTTTATACCCTTATGAGTTGGCTTCTATTTTTCCTTTACTGGCTACTTATTGCAGCGATCACTGTTCGCATTTTAGTAAAAAGAAGGCCGGTGACCTCCGCAATGACATGGCTGTTGATTATTTATATCCTTCCTTTAGTTGGGATCATTGCCTATGTCGCCTTTGGTGAACTTCATTTAGGGAAACGCCGTGTTGATAAAGCCCACCATATGTGGCCCTCTGTCGCGACATGGCTCGAAAACTTACGTCATTCAAAACATATTTTTTCTAGTGAAAACAGTTCAGTAGCAGAACCACTTTTTCAACTTATCGAAAAACGCCAAGGCATCGCTGGGGTTAAAGGAAATCGCATCCAGCTATTAACCACTTGCGAAGATTCATTAAAAGCCATTGTAAATGACATTAATAATGCACAACATTCTATCGAAATGGTGTTCTATATTTGGCAACCTGGTGGTTTAGTCGATGGCGTGACGGAAGCTCTGTTAAATGCGGCTAAACGAGGTGTTAAGTGTCGTATTATGGTTGACTCTGCAGGGAGTTGGCACTTTTTTCGCAGTGATTACCCTGCAAAAATGCGTGCAGCAGGTATTGAGTTTGTCGAGTCGCTAAAAGTCAATTTAATGCGTTTCTTTTTACGCCGAATGGATTTACGTCAACACCGCAAAATCGTCATTATAGATAACTATATTTCATACACGGGAAGTATGAATATGGTCGATCCTCGCTATTTTAAACAAGACTCTGGCGTCGGCGAGTGGATTGATATTTTAGTGCGTATGGAAGGCCCTGTGAGTACTACATTAGGGATTGTATATGCCTTTGACTGGGAAATGGAAACAGGCCAACGTATTTTGCCACCGCCGCCTGACAGCAATATTATGCCGTTTGAGCAAGCCAATGGGCACACAACTCAAACTATCGCATCTGGCCCTGGCTTCCCTGATGAACTCATTCAACAATCGCTGATGACCGCCATGTTTTCTGCTCGTAAGCAGCTGATCATGACGACGCCTTATTTTGTCCCTAGCGATGATTTACTGCATGCGATTTGTACCGCTGCCATGCGAGGTGTGGATGTCAGTATTATCATGCCAAGGCAGAATGATTCGTTCCTCGTTCGCTGGGCAAGCCGTTCATTTTACAGTGAATTACTCGAAGCTGGCGTAAAAATTTATCAATTTGAAGATGGCTTATTGCACACCAAAAGTGTTTTAGTTGATGGCGAACTCAGTTTAGTGGGCTCTGTTAACCTCGATATGCGCAGTTTATGGCTCAACTTTGAAATCACTGTCGTTATCGATGATAAAAGTTTTGGTAGCGATCTGACGTTAGTTCAGTATGATTATATGGCTCGCTCGACACGTTTAGAAATTGAAGAATGGGAACAACGCCCATTCTGGAACCGTGTGGTTGAGCGTGTTTGTTATTTCTTTAGCCCATTGTTATAGCGTAAATGAATTAGGAAAGGTCATGACTGAGAAACACAATACACATTTAATCGATGAAGACGATATCATTGAAATGGCTTATGACCTTTTCCTCGATGGTGCAATGGATAACCTAGAGCCTGCTGACCAACTGATTTTTGCCTTACAGTTTGAAGAGTTGGGTGCGGCTGAAATTGTGGATTTAACGGATAGTTGGCAAGGTATTCTGGCGAATGACGTAAATTTATCCCAGTTCAGTGAAGTGATTATTGGGTTAGCAAAAAGTCCCGATGACGAACTTGACGATATTTTTGCTCGTGTCTTAATTAGCCGCCATCCCACAGAGCCTTTCCATCATATTCTGTGGAAAAAATAGCAAGCAATTGAGGGGCATTCGCCCCTCTTTTATTGCTAAGTAAAATCACCTTCAATAGCAAATTTCTTAACAAATCGAAAAATGTTATTTCGAATATATTCATCTTTTTCTTTCGGGTATTTCTGCCACGCCATTTCTAAATAAGCAATCCCCTCTGGGGTTACGGTCTCAGTACGAATAAAAGCTTGGACTGCGATTAACGCTACTCGAGGGTTATCAGAAATCATTGCGGAAAAATACTGACTTATTTTTGTCGCCAATTGAGTGTCTGCGGCGGCGGCATAAAGTGCAGCAACCGTAATATCTGGGTTATTATGGCAAAAAAGATGTTGAAAGCTCTCGACTTTTACATCCTTGATTTCTTTGAGAATATACCCTGAGAAACTCACAAAATCAGCACAGTCAGTCTGTGCTAACCGTGATAATATCAGTGATTGATAACCTGTAAATTGGTTTTTTTGGTACCAAAAGATAGATTGAACAGCGAGCTTATTAAGTTCACGATCCTCACTCTTCAATGCATCCATTAAATAGGGTTTTGATACATCAAAAGAAAACTTCGCCAGCACGCTTAATGCTTTTTGGCTTAATTCACCATTTCCACTCTTAATGATTGATTCTAAAAATAAAGCACCATCATTTGATAATCGAGGCAACTTGGTTAATCCATTGAGAACATCAATATTTTTAATATCACTATCCCCTTGCGAATATAAAGCAAGAAGTGTTTGTTCATTACCTCCCAATCGATGACCAAACCAACTGGTTTCATAGCCTTGAATAACTTCATCTAACCAACGTTCATACCATTGCGTAAAACTCTTTTCATGAGAGAAAATATAAGGCTTTGGTGAGTCACACCAACCATTTGTGTATATCACTCGCCCTGCATATTCCCCAGTAATCACTAATAATAAATCATATTCACATCCACAGGTTCCAAGGTAAAAAATACCTTGGTGAATATAATTTTCTCTTTCATCGAATTCTTCATCACTGCAATCCTCATCAAGGAAAGTCAGTTTTTGCCATTCCTCTTCACTCATATCAGGGCTTAAAATAGAAGGTAAAGCCGCTGTTTGATCAAAGCGGCTTTCACTGTCTTCAAAACGGACAATGCCGTAATAAGGCCCTAGCCCCCCATTACCAATTTGTGTTAAAAACTGCACAAAATCTTGTGGTAATGTCGCCCCTGTTCGCTTTTGCCATTTTTCAATATCAGCTAAAGCAATGACAGGGTTTAGTTCATATTCATGACTGTCTGCACCAAATAGGTCTAACTCGCTATCCACTTGTTTAACCAGTGGGATTTTTTCTCGAATTCGAGCTAATACGTCGTCCGGATACTGTTCATTAATCTGCTGCCATTGGCGTAAAATCGCCTCTTCGTCCTGAGAAAAATCAGTCACCATTGATTTTTAAGCCCTTATTTAATTATTTATATGAATAACTAATTTATTAACATATTTTACATCCATTGTTCATTAACAATTATCTGAACACGGCTAAAAACGTTATTTTTAAGATTAATAACAAAAAAGCAGAGCCAATCGACTCTGCTTTTTAAGTTAATTGTGCTTTAAAAACATTATAGTGGATCGATTTTCAAACAAGATACCGCATGTTTAAAACTGCCCTCTAATAGTGGGCGTGTTTTGGCACACCCTTCATCTGCCAATGGGCAGCGAGTTCTGAAAACACAACCTGAAGGCGGGTTAATCGGTGATGGCAATTCCCCCTCTAGTAATTCAATGGTTTTATTTTTTTCCTTGTCAGGGTCTGGCACAGGAACAGCTGACATGAGCGCCCGAGTATACGGGTGTAACGGGTTATTATAGACCTCATCATAAGTCCCTAATTCCACGGCATGCCCTAAGTACATCACTAATACTCGGTCCGAAATATGCTTAACCACTGCTAAGTCATGGGCAATAAATATCAGCGATAATTTCATTTCGCGCTGTAATTCTTGCAGTAAATTCACAACTTGCGCCTGAATAGATACGTCCAGAGCAGAAACCGGCTCATCACAAATAACCAGTTTTGGCTCTAATATCAACGCCCTAGCAATACCAATTCGCTGGCACTGTCCCCCAGAAAACTCATGGGGATAGCGGTTAATCAAGTTCGGTAATAACCCCACACGCATCATCATCGCTTTCACTTTTTCGGTGATTTGCGATTGTGGCATTTTTGGGTGATAGGTTTTTAACGGTTCAGCAATAATGTCGCCAATGGTCATTCGAGGGTTCAATGATGCCAAAGGATCTTGGAAAATCATTTGGATATCACTGCGCACACTGCGCCATTCTTTATCGCTTTTACCTAATAGATTTTGACCTAACCAGCTGACCGTACCATCTGTTGCTTTGACTAAGCCAATTAAGGCACGAGCAAAGGTGGATTTACCACAGCCAGACTCCCCAACCACACCTAAGGTTTCCCCTTCGTATAAACGAAGTGTCACCCCATCCACCGCTTTTAAACTTTTATCGGGTTGCCAAAACCACTGTTTTTTATCCCTAATGGAAAAATGCACTTTTAAGTCATTCACTTCCAATAAAACAGGCCTATTTTCATGAGTGGTCATACTAATTCCTCCATAGGCTTAAAGCAGGCACGCAGACGGGTTTGTGCGAAAGAGGATAAGGCAGGTTCACTCTCTACACATTGTTGGGTTGCATATTGGCAGCGCGGTGAAAATGGGCAACCTTTTGGTAATCTTAATAAATTTGGTGGATTACCTGGTATGGTTGCAAGGCTTTCATCGTCCCCATCAAGCCGTGGAACCGCTGCTAACAATCCCAGAGAATAGGGATGGGATGGCTGATAAAAGATATCTTTTGCGGTACCATATTCCATGGTACGTCCCGCATACATCACCAGTACTTTATCACAGACACCCGCTACAACACCCAAGTCATGGGTGATCAAAATAATCGCCGTATCAAACTCATCTTTCAATTCATTCAGCAACGTCATGATTTGCGCTTGTACCGTCACATCTAACGCCGTTGTCGGTTCATCCGCAATCAGTAATTTTGGTTGGCACAATAGTGCCATGGCAATCATCACCCGTTGACGCATTCCACCTGAAAATTCATGGGGATACATATTCATGCGCTTACGCGCTTCTGGCATTTTGACTGCATCCAACATTTTCACTGAAGCTTCAAATGCCTCACTTTTCCCCATGCCCTTATGGAGCATCAACACTTCAGATAGCTGCGTGCCTATTTTTAAGTAAGGGTTTAATGACGTCATTGGGTCTTGGAAGATCATCGAAATTTCTTCCGCCCGCATCCGGTTTAATTCTTTTTCTTTTAAATTAAGAATTTCACGGCCATTAAACATCGTCGAGCCATTAATTCGACCATTTTTGGCCAGTAGCCCCATTAAAGCAAATGCCGTTTGTGACTTCCCTGAACCCGACTCCCCTACAATTCCCAAGGTTTCGCCAGCTCGTAAGTCAAAATTTAGTTTATTGACCGCCGTAACATCACCATCTTGAGTGGAAAACGTCACACTCAAATCTTTAACCGATAATAGAGGGCTTTTGGTTGAATTCATTGACATAACATTTCCCCCTATCGGTCTTTCGGGTCGAGGGCATCACGTAAGCCATCGCCGATAAAATTAAAACAAAACAACGTGATAACCAGAAAGCCAGCTGGGATCAATAATAACCACGGTGTCACTTCCATTGAGTTTGCCCCATCGCTGAGTAAAGCGCCCCAGCTACTAAGTGGCTCTTGTGTGCCCAATCCCAGAAAGCTCAGGAATGATTCAAACAAGATCATGCTTGGTACTAATAACGATGCATACACCACCACCACACCCAATACGTTTGGCACGATATGACGTAAAATAATATGCCGTGTGCTGACACCGCAAACTAATGCCGCTTCAATAAACTCTTTACGTTTTAACCCCAGTGTTTGACCACGTACAATACGTGCCATATCCAACCAAGACACCATACCAATTGCGACGAAAATCAATAAGATATTAGTACCAAATAAGGTCACTAAGAGGATAACGAAGAACATAAATGGAAATGAATTTAGAATTTCCAATAAGCGCATCATGATTGAGTCGACTTTGCCACCGACATAGCCTGCCAGTGAGCCATATAACGTCCCAACCACTACTGCCACCAGCGCAGCAGCAACACCGACCATCAGCGAAATGCGACCACCAATTGCAACACGCACTAGCAAGTCACGCCCTGAAGCATCGGTACCAAAATAATGGCCTGTCGCCATATCTGGCGGCATAGACATCATCTCCCAGTCGGTATCGTCATATAAAAATGGTGATAGCATCGGTGCAAAAATCACAAATAACGTGATTAAAAACAATACACATAGGCTAAAAATCGCGGCGCGGTTATGCATAAAACGGCGACGAGCATCCTGCCATAAACTGCGCCCTTCAATATCCAGTTGCTCTGAAAAATTCGCCAGAGCTTCACTATTTTTTTGATTCGAAATCATAGCGTTTCTCCGATTAGTAGCGAATTTTCGGGTCGATGACAGCATACAGCACATCGACAATGGCATTAAACGTAATGGTTAATATCCCAACTAAAATGGTTAAGCTCAGCACCAAGGAATAATCACGGTTAAGCGCACCATTAACGAATAGCTGGCCAATTCCTGGTAAACCAAAAATGGTTTCAATTACCATCGAGCCAGTAATAATCCCCACAAATGCTGGCCCCATATAGGAAAGCACTGGGAGCAACGCCGGTTTTAATGCATGGCGTAGAATGATAGTTCTTAGCGGTAAGCCTTTAGCACGTGCGGTACGGATAAAGTTGGAATGCATAATTTCTATCATTGAACCGCGAGTAATACGGGAAATACTGGCAATATAGGCTAATGACAGTGCCACCATCGGCAAGATCATATGTTTCAAATTACCACCATCCCAGCCACCGCCGGGGAGCCATTTCAAATGAATGGCAAATATCAGCACCAAAAGTGGTGCCACAACAAAGCTTGGGATGACAACCCCTGTCATGGCAAACCCCATGACTGTAAAATCCCATTTTGTATTTTGGTTAAGGGCGGCGATAACCCCTGCCGTCACACCAAATAAAACAGCGACCACAAAGGCGGTTGCCCCTAGTTTTGCGGAAACTGGGAACGCTTTCGCCACTAAGTCATTGACGCTATAGTCTTTATACTTAAATGAAGGTCCAAAATCACCTTGTGAGAGTTGAATAAGGTAGTTGAAGTACTGCTTATACATTGGGTCATTTAAATGGTATTTGGCTTCAATATTTGCCATGACCTCAGGTGGTAGCTTACGTTCACCGGTAAACGGGCTACCCGGCGCTAAGCGCATCATAAAAAATGAGATGGTAATGAGAATTAAAAGAGTCGGGATAGCCTCAAGCACCCGACGCAAAATGAATTTCAGCATTGCTCGTTCCTACTTCTATTGCCCATTAGGCTAATATCTGGCCCCTTTCGGAGCCAGAGCATTGTTATTAGTGTTTGATAATATACAAATCTTTAGTATGTAAATTATCTAATGGGTCTTTACCGCTATAACCACCCACATACGGTTTCACCAAACGGGTATTAACGTAGTAGTAAAGCGGAACAATTCCTGAGTCTTTATCGAGTAATTTTTCAGCTTGTTGATATAAGGCCGCACGTTCTTCGTCCGTTTTCACTTGTAATGTTTTCTTCATTACTGCGTCAAAGTCGGTGTTTTTATAGTGAACAGTATTATTACTGCTGTAAGAAAGCAGCATGTTCAGGAACGAGGAAGGTTCGTTATAGTCTGCGCACCAGCCTGCACGGGCAACATCATAGTTACCTTGATGTCGGCTATCCAAGAAGGTTTTCCACTCTTGGTTTTCGAGTTTAACGTCTGCACCAATGTTTTTCTTCCACATAGAAGACGCGGCAATCGCAATGCGCTTATGTAAGTCTGAAGTGTTATACAGTAAATTGAATTTTAATGGGTTTGCTTTGTTGTATCCCGCCTCTTCCAGCAATTGTTTGGCTTTTTCATTGCGCTGTTCCTGAGTCATATTGGCGTACCAATCTGGTTTCTCAGTTTTCATACCACTGGTGAATGGTGGAGTAAAACCATAAGCGGGGATATCCCCCTGCGCTTTCACTTTATAGGTAATTGTGTCTCTGTCCATCGACAGTTTTAACGCTTCACGAACACGCGGGTCGTTAAATGGCGGTTTTTCGTTATTAATTTCATAGTAGTAAATACACAGATAAGGATTTACGCGTAACTCATTGGGCATATTTTGTTGTAAGCTTTTAAACTGCTCAATCGGTAAGTTACTGTATGTCATATCAATTTCACCACTTCGGTAGCGGTTTACATCAGTCACTTCAGAGGAAATTGGCAGGAAAGTCACTTGATCAATAACTGTATTTGCATTGTCCCAGTAGGTTGGGCTGCGCTCTAATACAATACGCTCATTAACAGTCCAATCTTTCAGTTTATACGCACCGTTACCAACAAAATTTTGCGGTTGTGTCCATTTCGCACCATTTTTTTCAATTACTTTTTTGTTTACTGGCGACATGGATGAGTGCGCTAATAATTTAGGAATATAAGGCACAGCTTCACTGAGAGAAATCACTAATGTTTTATCATCAAGGGCTTTAACACCCAGTTCTTCTGGTTTTTTCTTGCCAGCGATAATATCGTCAACATTTTTGATATGGGCATATTGTAGGTAGCTTGCATATGGGGATGCGGTATCTGGATCCGCTAAGCGCTGCCAGCTGTAAACAAAGTCATCTGCCGTGACAGGGTCACCATTTGACCATTTTGCCCCATCGCGAATTTTAAACGTCCATTCGGTAAAACCTTTATTTTCCCAGCTGGTTGCTGAGCCGGGTAAAATGTCCCCGTCTGGCCCAACAATGGTGATACCTTCAAACAGATCCCTCGCTAAAGCAGATTCAGGTACCCCTTCGATTTTGTGTGGATCTAAAGATTGTGGCTCTGAGCCATTATTTCTCACCATCACTTGTTTTTCAGCAAGTTCAACACCTGCTGGAACCGTCGCAGCAAAACTGCTTGCCATTGACCCCATCGCTAACCCAGCGGTTACGCTAAGTGCAATAATCGATTTATTGATTAGTTTACTCATCTTATCGGTTACTCCCATACATATTTATTATGATTGTGTGTCGATGCAGGTTTATCTGAGAGATAAACACTTTTTATAATTATTTGGATATTATTTATTAGGTTCACTTATATATAACCGCTTAATATCCGTATAATCAAGGGGGTCTTTACCTTTAAATCCACCAACGGTGGGTTTTACCATACGTGCGCTGACGCGATAATAGACAGGAACTAATGCAGAGTCCTTGTCTAGCAAGGCTTCAGCTTGTTGATAAATCTGATGGCGCGCTTGTTCATTTGGCGCAGTTAATGCTTGCATAAGTAATGCATCAAACGCGGTATTTGAATAGAAACCCGTATTATTGCTATTGTCCGTTAGCATCATATTTAAAAATGCGGTTGGTTCATTGTAATCGGCACACCAAGTTGCCCTTGCAACATCGTATTGCCCTTCATGGCGGCTTTGTAGGGACGTTTTCCATTCCTGGTTTTGCAATGTAACTTTAGCACCGATATTTTTTTGCCACATAGAAGCCGCGACAATAGCTTGCTGTTTATTTTGATCTGACGTGTTGTATAACAACGAAAATTTCAGGGGGTTCTCTTTGGTGTAGCCTGCTTGTGCCAACAGTTCTCTCGCTCGTTGATAACGCTGTTCAGCAGGTAAACTAGCCCATTGCGGCGGAACAAAATTCCCATTATTAATATATATTGGTGTAAAACCGTAAGCCACAGTTTGCCCTTGGTTGATAATTTTATTCGTAATGGTTTCCCTATCTAACCCTAATTTGATAGCTTCCCTGACTCGCGAGTCATTAAACGGTGGGCGTTTATTATTGATTTCATAATAAAAAGTACACAAATAGGGTCTTACATATAACTCATTGGGCTTTTCTTGCTTCATTTTTTGATAAAGCGCAGGCGGAATAGCGGAATTGCTGATATCGGTTTCACCACTGCGGTATCGGTTGATATCACTAACTTCTGACGTAATAGAAAGGAATGTCGCTTGGTCTATCTGGCTTTGTGCGTTATTCCAATATAACGGGTTACGTTTTATAATAATGCGTTCATTAACCACCCATTTATCGAGTACATATGCCCCATTGCCTACAAAATTTTGTGGTTGAGTCCATTTGTCGCCATATTTTTCAACCGTTTGTTTATGAACAGGTTTCATGGCGGTATGGGATAACATATCAACAAGGTAAGGTACTGGGTGGCTTAGTGTGACTTGTAAATGATGAGAGTCTAAGGCTTTTACACCAAGTTCATTGACAGGCTTTTTGCCTGCAAGGATCTCATCAGCATTTAAAATATAAGCATTTTGTAGGTAACTTGAATAAGGTGAGCCTGTTGCAGGGTCAGCAAGGCGTTGCCAGCTATACACAAAATCGCCTGCGGTGACAGGCGTTCCATCACTCCATTTCACATCATCTCTGAGCGTAAAAATCCAAGTTATGTAATTATTATTTTCCCAGCTTTTTGCCACTCCCGGTGCCACTTTCCCATCGACATCGGTATAAACCAAACCTTCTAACAGATTTAAAATGATATTACTTTCGGGAACGCCCTCTACTTTGTGGGGGTCAAGGGAAGCCACTTCTGAACCATTGTTAATCACAATTGACTGTACAGGTTTAACGAGATTGGCACTCATTGATGATGCAGTAAGAAACAATGACAGTGCTCCCAAGCCCATTGTCGTTCTTATCATTTTATCCCTCATGATTAGCAAACTTCACCGTGATTAATTAAATCTTTTCGCTGGCCAAACATAGCCAAATTTATCCGTTGAATACAAATAATCAAAACAATTAATTAACATTTGTTAGTTAAAAATTTTATGTTAATTTTAAAATAAACTTACGATAATGACAGTTAAAACATTAAAATCAACGAGATAAAGATATTTTCGTTATATAACCCAGAACAACTCCGCTTCACACTTCCAAACATATCATTAACAAACATCAATTAAAATAGTGAATAAATTTACGCAGCTCACAATTCCTTACTTTTTATCCCTGATTTAGCAAAAAATGCGACATTTAATTACAGATATGACTTTTGTTATTGCTGATTGTTTATTGAAAAAGGAGTGAATTTACGACATATCCTGCTGTTGGATACCTTGAGACTGTATTTGAAAGGCGCTAATTCATCTCAATGCCGCTGCATGGCAGCGACATTGGGAAGAAATGATTTAGAGTAAACCAGGGAAGAGTGCTTTCACACCAGTGACGATAAATTCGATGCCCAATGACATCAATAATAAGCCCATGATCCGTGTAACAACGTTGATCCCTGTTTGTCCTAAATAACGCACGAGTAACGAAGCAGAACGAAACAATAACCAACAGCAAAAAGCAAAGAAAATACTGGTTAGGGCTAAACCTAAAAAATTCTGCCAACCATGCCATCTTGAAGACCAAACAATACAAGAACTTATTGCCCCCGGCCCCGCCATCAGTGGTAATGCTAAAGGCACAACACCGATACTGTCACGAACCGCCGTTTCCGTTTTTTCTTGTTTATTCTGTTTATCTTCACCAATTTTCCCGCTAATCATCGACATCGCAATGGTGACAATCAATATCCCCCCTGCGATACGGAACGAATCAATAGAAATCCCAAATAGCTGTAAGATTGAATCGCCAATTAATAATGAGGTACATAAAATAATAGCAACGGAAGTGTTCGCAATGGTATTGGTTTTATTCCTCCCTGCATTACTTTGATAGTTAGTCATACTGATAAATACAGGTAAAATACCCACAGGGTTTACCAATGCAAACAAACCAATAAAAAATTTAATATAGCCCGATAAATCAAGTAATGCGGCGCTCACTCATTCATTTCCTTAAATAACTCTAGTTAGAGATGTATTGATGTCTTTTATAATTTTATCACTGATGTAGCAAATTTCCTTGAGCAAAGCACTATTTTCTATCAATGTCTCTTTTTACCCCATTTTTTGTTAGCTTTATTTTCAATTTCGACTTATTTAGCTTACTTATGTAAACATTAATTAATACCGCACCAACACTTTTTCAAACAGAACAAAAATAGTCATGCTGAAAGGTGTCAGCTTGCAGTTTTCGTGACTTAGATCACTTTATTTAATTCCTGTTTTGTTAATCTATCCTTAACTGATAGACCGAGCTATTGATAAACTATTCATCAATAATTCACGTTTTAACAAGGTTTTTAAGCCAATAGGCGATGATGAGCTACGTTATTATTAATATTATCTATACTTTCTTTTTTAGGTGGTCTTTTTTAAACCTATTTATAGATACATTGCTCATTGGCTTAAAAAGTTTAACATTTATCAGGAGTAATCTATATGTCCGTAACTAACGTTACCGAACTCAATGAACTCGTTGCTCGTGTCAAAAAAGCTCAACGCGAATTTGCTAGTTTTTCGCAAGAAAAAGTAGATGAAATCTTCCGCGCTGCTGCCCTTGCTGCTGCTGATGCACGTATCCCTCTGGCAAAACTCGCTGTAGAAGAGTCTGGAATGGGTATTATTGAAGATAAAGTGATCAAAAACCACTTTGCTTCGGAATATATCTATAATGCATACAAAGACGAAAAGACCTGCGGTGTACTTTCTGAAGACCCAACATTCGGCACAATTACAATCGCCGAACCTATTGGAATTATCTGCGGTATCGTACCAACCACAAACCCAACATCAACGGCTATCTTTAAGTCACTGATTAGCTTAAAAACCCGTAATGCCATTATCTTTTCTCCGCACCCACGTGCAAAAGTAGCAACTAACCGTGCAGCAGAAATTGTTCTTAATGCTGCTATCGCTGCGGGTGCACCAAAAGATATTATTGGCTGGATTGATTCCCCATCCGTTGAATTATCTAACGCATTAATGCACCACCCTGATGTTAACCTGATCTTAGCGACAGGTGGCCCAGGTATGGTAAAAGCCGCTTACAGCTCAGGCAAACCGGCTATTGGTGTGGGTGCAGGTAATACCCCTGTCGTTATTGATGAAACTGCTGATATTAAACGTGCTGTAGCCTCTATTTTAATGTCCAAAACCTTTGATAACGGCGTTATCTGTGCATCTGAGCAGTCTGTTGTTGTTGTCGATGAAATTTATAACCAAGTACGCGAACGTTTTGCAAATCACGGTGGTTACTTACTGCAAGGTAAAGAGCTCAAAGCCGTTCAAGATATCATATTAAAAAATGGTAACTTAAATGCAGCCATCGTCGGCCAGCCTGCCTATAAAATCGCAGAGATGGCTGGCATTACCGTACCAATGAATACAAAGATTTTAATTGGTGAAGTGAAACTGATTGATGAATCAGAACCTTTTGCCCATGAAAAACTGTCGCCACTGTTAGCGATGTACCGCGGCAAAAACTTTGAAGATGCAGTATCAAAAGCAGAACAATTGGTTGAGATGGGTGGTATTGGCCACACCTCTTGCTTATATACAGACCAAGATAATGAACATGAACGTGTAAATTATTTCGGTCAAAAAATGAAAACAGCACGTATTCTGATCAACACCCCTGCTTCACAAGGTGGGATTGGTGACTTGTATAACTTTAAATTAGCCCCATCTCTCACACTCGGCTGCGGTTCTTGGGGTGGTAACTCCATCTCTGAAAACGTTGGTCCTAAACATTTGATTAACACCAAAACTGTGGCGAAGAGAGCTGAAAATATGTTGTGGCATAAACTTCCAAATTCAATCTACTTCCGCCGTGGCTGTTTGCCTATTGCCCTTGAAGAGATTGCAACTGATGGTGCGAAACGTGCATTTATCGTCACCGATGGCTACTTATTTAATAACGGCTATGTGGATGAAGTAGTTAATGTCCTTAAAAAACACCATATTGAAACTGATGTTTTCTTTGAAGTCGAAGCTGACCCAACGTTAACAGTTGTTCGTAAAGGTGCGGCACAAATGCAAGCTTTCCAACCTGATGTCATTATCGCATTAGGTGGTGGTTCCCCAATGGATGCCGCGAAGATCATGTGGGTCATGTACGAACACCCTGAAACGCATTTTGAAGAACTGGCATTACGTTTTATGGATATCCGTAAACGTATTCACCGTTTCCCAAAAATGGGCGTGAAAGCAAAATTAGTGGCTATCACAACCACATCAGGTACAGGTTCTGAAGTTACACCTTTTGCGGTTGTAACTGATGACAAAACAGGTCAAAAATACCCATTAGCAGATTATGCACTAACGCCTAATATGGCAATTGTCGATGCTAACCTCGTGATGAACATGCCAAAATCGTTAACTGCTTTTGGTGGTTTAGATGCCGTCACTCACGCATTAGAGGCTTATGTCTCCGTGTTAGCCAATGAGTTTACCGATGGCCAAGCTTTAAAAGCGCTAAGCTTATTAAAAGATTACCTGCCAGCAAGTTATCATGAAGGGGCTAAAAACCCAGTGGCACGTGAGCGAGTACACAATGGTGCAACCTTAGCAGGTATTGCCTTTGCTAACGCCTTCTTGGGTGTTTGTCACTCAATGGCACACAAACTGGGCTCTGAGTTCCACATCCCTCATGGTCTGGCAAATGCGCTGTTAATTTGTAATGTTATTCGTTTCAATGCGAATGATAACCCAACCAAGCAAACAGCATTTAGCCAATACGATCGCCCTCATGCACGTCGTCAATATGCTGAGATTGCAGATCATTTGGGTCTTACAAATACAGATGACCGTACTGGTGTTAAAATTGAGAAATTATTAGCGTGGTTAGATGAAATTAAAGCTGACTTAGGCATTCCTAAATCTATCCGTGAAACGGGGGTTTCTGAAGCTGACTTCTTAGCCCGCGTAGATAAACTGTCAGAAGATGCTTTTGATGACCAGTGTACAGGTGCTAACCCACGTTATCCTTTAATTTCTGAAATTAAACAGCTATTACTGGATTCGTATTATGGTCGTGACTTTGTAGAGCACACAGGCACACCATCTGCTGAAGTTAAAGTAGAAAAGAAAGTTGTTGAAAAAAAAGCAGCAACTAAAAAAGTGACAGAGAAGAAAACATCTAAAAAATAATTTTTTGGATGATTAAATAATAAAGGCACTGTTAATGCAGTGCCTTTAATGTTTTACATGTTAAATAATGATATTAGAAGCAATCATATATAAGATGAGCGCTAAACACCAAAGCACTCATTAAAATGTCACTCACCTATTCTAGAAATAGCGTATCGTTAACCATCCTACTTATTTTTTGTTTAATTGAAGTGAATCGCTTTTTTAGGAATACTCCCTGAGTTCATTAATTTAGCCTGTTCAATCGCATCTGAATAATGCTTGCGGCACACGGAGATATACTTCTCATTTCCGCCTATATCCACTTGAGCGCCCTCGTATACAGGGATCCCATCACTTCCTACACGTAAGACCTTATTCGCTTTACGACCGCAGTAACAAACCGTTTTAAGCTCAACCAGCTTATCTGCCCAAGCAAGTAAATATTGGCTTCCTTCAAATAACTGACCTGCAAAATCAGTACGTAACCCATAACATAAAACAGGAATATCACAGTTATCGACGACATCGCATAATTGTTCTACTTGTTCTTTTGTTAAAAACTGACACTCATCAATAAGCACACAATGTACTTTTTGTTCATTATTTTCACGTTTAATCACCTCCGCCATATTGGTTGATGGCGAGAATAATAACGCTTCAGCTGATAGCCCGATGCGTGAAGATACCTTCCCCAAAGCAAAGCGATTATCAATTTCTGCTGTGAATATCAACGTCTGCATCCCTCTTTCGTTATAATTATACGATGACTGTAACAAAGACGTCGATTTACCCGCATTCATCGCTGAATAATAAAAATAAAGCTGAGCCATCTCGCTGTTTCCTCAAAAATTATATTCATAATAATTTTATCATAAAACATATCCTCAGATTAACAATAACCACTCCACCTTACTTTACTTATTGAAAATTTAACTCTTTTTACGTAAACATATCTGTATTTTATACTTATAATGATTATCTTATATGCAATAAAAACCAATCTGATATTAACAATAAACGTTTTTACTGAAGCACATTACGACAAAAAACCTCATCATAAAAAGAAAATTTAAGTTAATCCCTGACATCAGTTCATTTTGAGTAAAAGTAAAAAAGACTTTTTACTCATTTTACAGAATATTAAGTTAGTAAAACTTTTTCTTATTGCTATTTTTTTCATTAGTTCAGTTATTGATAATAGTGGTATATATATCTACGAAAAGTTTATATTTCTTCTGTAAAAAAATTGCATTCGTTAAAGATTACTTTTAAACTAGGGGTGTAATTTAGCTATTGCAGAATTTAAAATAGCATTCTATTATTACTGTACACATGCCAACAAATAATTTGAGACCAGGAAAATGAGCGAATCATTAAAAGCGTTAAATAACATCCGTACTCTTCGTGCTCAAGCTCGCGAAGTTACTTTAGAATCTTTAGAAGAAATGCTGGAAAAATTAACGGTCGTTGTTGATGAACGTCGTGATGAAGAAAGCCAAGCACGCGCTGAATTAGAAGAACGTAACCGTAAGTTAGAAAAAGTTCGTGAAATGATCCTAGAGCAAGGCGTAGATTTAAACGACCTTCTGCAAACTATGGATTCAGGTAAAACGACAAGCACTCGTGCTAAACGTGCTGCACGCCCTGCTAAATATAAGTATGTTGATGAAAACGGCGAAACAAAAACGTGGACAGGCCAAGGCCGTACACCAGCTGTGATCAAAGTTGCTATTGATGCAGGTAAATCTTTAGACGATTTCTTAATCTAATCGCTTAAAAGCTAATTCTAAACACCCTTTTT
Source organism: Providencia sp. (assembly GCF_040396775.1). Taxonomy (GTDB): domain Bacteria; phylum Pseudomonadota; class Gammaproteobacteria; order Enterobacterales; family Enterobacteriaceae; genus Providencia. The sequence goes on along the minus strand of NZ_JBEBNT010000001.1, from coordinate 152,561 downwards.
AAAAGGGTGTTTTTGTTTGTAGCCCTATATATTATTTTATATTAGCCCAGTGTTAAAAATGCGTTCATGCATATAAAACCAGCATTTTTATTTCAATCACTTCACATCTACTCGCTTAAAATGTGTATTCTTCGTTACTCAACGACCTAAAAAATTAAATAAAATATTATAATAGTAAAGAAATGTAATCTTAATTAGAAATAACAGGTGTATAGACAAGTGTTTATTGGCCTGCCCTGTAAGCATATTTTCAATACTTAAGTCACAAAAAATCAAGTTCTACAATGTTTCATTTACAATGTCAGATATACCACTTAACACTCTGCCACTCGCATTAATATAGCCGATTTACTTACATAAAAAAGGCTAACAGATAAAGTTAGCCTTTAATGAAAATTGACAGATTGGGACTATTTAGATTTATTTAATGTTGATGATAATTCTTTCACCCAGTGAGTAAAGTCATCGCCCAATGTGTCGTGTTGCATTCCATATTCAACAAAAGCTTTCATGTAGCCTAATTTATTTCCGCAATCATGGCTTTTACCACATAAGTGGTAGGCTTCAACGGGTTCATTATTTTCCATCATTAATGCAATTGCATCAGTTAATTGGATTTCATCGCCAGCACCAGGGGCAGTTTTTGCTAATGCATCCCAAATTTTCTCTGATAATACATAACGACCAACAATGGATAAATTAGATGGCGCTTCGTCTTTCTTTGGTTTTTCAACCATACGTAAAATCTTTTTACTGTCACCAGGTTGAAGGTTTTCACCGTTACAGTCCACAATACCGTAATTAGAAACCTCATCTTCAGGGACAGGCTCAACCAAAATTTGACTGGCACCTGTTTCCTCAAAATGTTCAAGCATCTCACGTAAATTAAACTTGCTTAAATCTGTACTGTAACGGTCTAAAATTACATCAGGCAAAATAACAGCAAATGGTTCTTCGCCAACCAGAGGCTTAGCACATAAAATTGCATGGCCTAACCCTTTTGCAATTCCTTGGCGTGTTTGCATAATCGTGACATGACTTGGGCAAATAGATTGGACTTCATCCAGTAATTGGCGTTTAACACGAGCTTCTAAAATAGCCTCTAACTCAAAGCTTGTATCAAAGTGGTTTTCAATTGAATTTTTAGAAGAGTGTGTAACAAGAACTATCTCATTAATACCCGCCGCAATACATTCATTAACAACATATTGGATCAACGGCTTATCAACGATTGGCAGCATCTCTTTTGGGATCGCTTTCGTTGCAGGTAGCATCCTTGTTCCTAATCCCGCAACGGGGATCACCGCTTTACGCACCTTACGTTGTGTCATTTTATACTCCAGAAAATGTCTATACACCTTTGCCTCATTTTTCAAAAAAGTAAATGAGGCTTATTAAGTGCGCAGGAGTATATCAGGAATTGTTAATGAATAAATAGCGATGAGTCTGATTGAATTTATTTAACCCTTGGTAATAGCTCTTTTTAAGATAATGCTAATTTTCAGGATTAAACATAAGTTTTATTTTCTGGCTATTATTGCGAATTAAACACTGCCAAGCCGTTCCTTTTATTTCTAAATGGTTTGGATGGTAGAATTTTAGCGCACCCAATGGAATGCTCCGGTCTAATTTATAATGAGATTCTTCTGTAGTCACTTCCGCCTCTAAGCCTGCACTTGCCATAATAATGGCTTTATTTTGGGTATTAAAATACCCAAGAAGTAGAGGAAAATGACCAGTAAACCCTGAGTCTTCTAGTAAATGATTTATTTGGTTAATAATTTTATCAATATTAGGTAATTTTTTATCTGGGTAGCTCACCGCATTTTTCAATAAATCATTGAAGACAACACGGATCAAAAACGCTGCCATGATCCCCTCTTGTGCAGAACGCTCTGTATCAATACAATAAAAACCGATTTGGGTTTCTGAAATTGGGGCTAAATCAAGCAACAATCCGAACCGATTGGCTTCATTTAATTGGCGATAATTAATTCGGTAACTATTAATAATTTGATGCACTGGCGGCTGCAATTGCTTTAAAACGGCTAACATATCTTGCGTATTACTTTGCATCAGAGCGGAAATGTGGTGTATTTCATCACCAATTTGAGCACTAATGTCATCTTTTTCGGGGTAAAGCGCAGACAAAATTGTAATTTTTACTTCATCTAAATTTTTTATTGGCTTAAGCAGGGCATCCTTTGCGCCAAGACGAAACATACGGTCAAGCTGAGTAAAATCTGTCGTTGCCGAAATAACAATCACAGGCGTCGTGATATTCCTAGCAACTAATTCACGCATGAAGTCTTCCCCATTCATCACAGGCATATTAAGATCACAAAGAATAATATCAGGGTCAATTTTCTCAACCGTCAACATCTCCATAGCTTGTTGACCATTGCTTGCGGTATAGATCTCTATCTCTAAACTTTCTAAGTACGTCTTCAAGATAGTACAGAAGGTGATTTCGTCTTCTATTATCAATATTTTTCTATTTTTCATTTGATACCTACCGCAATAACCCTGTTTAATTAACAATATTATTATTCATATTATAAAATCATTTTTCACCCATCATTCAAGTATAGTGATTTTTCAACCTTCTACTTATTTTTATCGAGAGTATTATGTATCAACAAGAAGAAAGTAAGTGCCATTGTGGTAACAGAGCACAATTTGAACATTGCTGTGCTCCATTCTTACGCAATGAATCTACCCCCGAGACGCCTGAGCAGCTTATGCGCTCACGTTATAGCGCCTATGTACAGCATAATGCCAGTTATCTGATTGAAACATGGCACCCAGATTGCAATGCACAAAACTGGCAGCAAGAGATCATAAATAGCTTCGAACAAACACAATGGTTAGGTCTTCGTGTTATTAGTTCTTCTTATGCTAAAAATCCAGATGAGGGCTATGTCGAATTTTCGGCTTGCTTTATTGATGAAAAAGCTGATCATAAACAGCTTATTCATGAACGTTCCCGCTTCATTCGTTTGAATTCGCGTTGGTATTATCTCGATGGTATTACGCCCAAAGTTGGACGTAACGATATGTGCCCCTGTGGTTCTGGCAAAAAATATAAAAAATGCTGTGACCAAAACTAATACTTTTCGTTATCAGCACCATCTACCTACGCGAGCTCATTGCACCGTATGTTATTAGCCTAAAAAAAAGGCTTTGTTAGTTAAGGATTAGACAGTTTCATGCAACACAAAATTGTACAAAAAAAAATCCTCAGGACCATTTGCCCTGACGCGAAAGGATTAATCGCAAAAATCACTAATATTTGTTACAAGCACCAACTCAATATTGTGCAAAATAATGAATTTGTGGATCACCATACGGGCCGTTTTTTTATGCGTACCGAGCTTGAGGGCATTTTTAATGATGAAACCCTCCTAGCCGACCTTGATGATGCACTACCAGCAGGTTCAAAACGTGAGCTTAATGTATCTGGTCGCCGCCGTATTGTCATCATGGTGACTAAAGAAGCGCATTGTTTAGGTGACTTATTAATGAAGAGTGCTTATGACGGACTAGATGTTGAAATTGCAGCCGTTATTGGTAATCACGACACATTAAAAAACTTAGTTGAGCAGTTTGGCATTCCATTCCATCATATTAGCCATGAAGGCTTAACCCGTGAACAACATGATGAGAAAATGACGGCGCAGATTGATCAGTATCAGCCTGATTATGTGGTACTCGCAAAATACATGCGTGTTTTAACACCTGAGTTTGTCCAGCATTACCCTAACCAAATCATTAATATTCACCATTCATTTTTACCTGCTTTTATTGGTGCTCGCCCATATCACCAAGCCTATGAGCGCGGTGTGAAAATTATTGGCGCCACAGCGCACTTTGTGAATGACAACTTAGATGAAGGCCCGATTATCACGCAGAACGTGATTAACGTTGACCATACATTTTCAGCTGACGATATGATGCGTGCAGGCCGTGACGTCGAAAAAAATGTCTTAAGCCATGCGCTGTATTGGGTCTTAGCGCAACGTGTATTTGTATATGGCAACCGTACTATCATTTTATAAACAAATACACGCAAGCCCTTTTTCAGCAGTAATTTGTTGTATTTACAAGCATTAAGAACAAAAAAACAGCAAACGAATGTTTTATTGAAAATTAATGCTTTACAGCGGCGCGTCATTTGATATGATGCCGCCCGCTGTGAACGATTACAGCGATTCAAAATCTGGTGGGATACCCAAGCGGCCAAAGGGAGCAGACTGTAAATCTGCCGTCACAGACTTCGAAGGTTCGAATCCTTCTCCCACCACCATCTAAAGACACTCAGCATCCAGTTTATCAACGACCCCCATAAAACGATTTAATACACTTGAATGTGCCTTTGACTTATAAACATAACATTCACTCTGCCCCAACAATTTATTCAATGGTATGTATATTAACGACTTATCAATTAATTCTTCTTCAGGATAGTGATCGATAATGCCAATAAAATCACCATCTTGAATAAAACTCTGGCAACAACCAATATTATCCATTTGCCGCACGCTCACTTTATTATCAAGTGTTTCAATTTTTTCAAGTAAATCACTCATCAATGAACTTTTATAAAATGCAGGATCACAAAGCCACGTACTTTCTTGTAATAGTGCGACAAGTTCATGATTAAATTTTTCATAAAGCTCTTTACGGCAATAAATACCTAAAGGGGAATTCTCTATTTTCTTTTGTAATGAAAACCGTTCACTGATAACTTGCTCAGAACTTAAAATAAGTGTATTACCATCATAATCAACTATTTCATCCACTTCATCATAGTTAAACCTTAATATATTTACTTGTACATTATTTTGATGGGCTGCTTGATAAAGATTAATCAAATGATTTTCCTTCCCCCAGTCATAATAAATATTCGCTTCATTGACAATATAACCCGAAAAATGTTTTTTAGTGATTTCCTTCTCCTGCAAATAAAGATCTCTAAGATCATTATAAAGTTCCTGGCCATCCTTAGTTAATGTCATTCCAAATTTTTCTCGTTTAAAAAGCCGTTTACCTAGGCTTGTTTCGAAGTCCTTGATAGACTTAGCGATAGGAGGCGTCGTTCGGTTCATCACTCTCGCAGCTTTGCTTAACGAGCCATTCTCAACAACCGCCATAAACGCCTCTAATTTTCTTGAAAAGAACATATCTATGACCCCATTCTATTTATTAATATGTTAATCAATAAAATTATTATCACATAGATAATAGATTGATTAGCCCATAACCAAAATCATTCAATAAAAAATAAAATTTAATTTTTTATTGAATGAGTAACAATATTTCATAAAAGTATTTTTATAATTTCCAACATAGCAAAGCAATATATTATACTGTTTCTTTTGATTATTTTTTATGCCACCACTATTAAATCACATTAAAATACAAATAACCAATTGACTTTAAATGGAATTAACGATGGCTATTTTAAATAATTAATAACCATTTTTTAATCATCAACTATAATTTTATATTACAAATAATTTAATCAGACAAAATAGATTATAAATAATTAAATATATTCTTATTTATTTTTATTATAGCTATCTAGTATTGCAATCTTGATGCATTTTTTTAATGAATGACTATTTTGTATGAGGATTAGCCAGTAATCGGTATCATATGGGTTACAGTGGCGGTTGCATCTGCTAGAATTAGCGGTAAGAATACTAAAAATAGGTGATAAAAAATCCATGAAATTCATATCGTTTAACATTAATGGTCTTCGTGCTCGCCCACATCAACTTGCTGCCATCATCGAAAAACATCAACCTGAAGTCATCGGCTTACAAGAAACCAAAGTGCATGATGATATGTTTCCGTATGAAGAAGTTAGCAAGCTCGGTTATCATGTTTTTTATCACGGCCAAAAAGCACACTATGGTGTTGCTCTACTCACTAAAAATGAGCCTATCGCTGTCCGAAAAGGCTTCCCGACCGATGATGAAGATGCCCAACGTCGAATTATTATGGCTGATATTCAAACTGAACGTGGGCCGCTAACCGTTGTTAATGGCTACTTCCCTCAAGGAGAAAGCCGTGACCACCCAACGAAATTTCCAGCAAAAGAAAAATTTTATCGTGACTTACAAAGTTATGTTACCTCAACACAAACCGCAGATTCTCAACTGCTAATTATGGGCGATATGAATATCAGTCCAACAGACTTGGATATTGGTATTGGCGATATCAACCGTAAGCGCTGGCTAAAAACAGGCAAATGTTCATTTTTGCCTGAAGAACGCGAATGGCTAGATAAACTTTTAGGTTGGGGCTTAGTTGATACTTACCGCGCAAAAAACCCTGATGTTGATGACTGCTATTCATGGTTTGATTACCGCTCAAAAGGTTTTGATGATAATCGCGGGTTACGCATCGATTTATTGCTAGCATCAAATAAGCTGGCTGAACGCTGTATTGCGACAGGGATTGATTATGAAATCCGTGGCATGGAAAAACCGTCTGACCATGCCCCTGTTTGGTCTGAGTTTAACTTAAGTAAATAGCTGATATCCCCTATATAAAAAGGCACTCACATGAGTGCCTTTTCGGTTTGATTAATCAGATTTCTTTTTAGTTTTCTTTGCAGTTTTAGTATTTTTCTTGCCGCCTTTGCTTGGTGGCGGCGGTAACTCTCTAAAAGCCCGTAAATTAGTAAACTGGCGCGCATGGTGGATAAGCTGTATCAATGTTTCGCTTAATGGATGCATAAAATCGTCATAACGAGTTTGCTTTTCACTGATTTGCGTTAAAACAGACTCCCAGTGCGCTGTCATATCAGGCAAGGTCGCCATATCAGGTAATACATGAATTAAGGCTCTTCCTGCAGGTGATGAATGAATATAACGCCCTTTTTTATACAGAAACTGGCGTTTAAACAATAAATCGATGATCCCAGCTCGGGTTGCTTCTGTGCCCAAACCGTCCGTTTCTCGCAATACTTTTTTTAATGCTTTGTCTTGAACAAATCGGGCAATACCCGTCATTGCTGATAATAACGTTGCATCGGTAAAAGGCCTCGGTGGCTGAGTTTGCCTTTCAACCACTTCCCCTTTTTCACACAAAAGCTCATCATCTTTGGCAACAACAGGTAACGGCATACCATCATTTTCAGCATCACGCTCTTTGCCACCTAAAACAACCCGCCAGCCTGCTTCAGCCAAGAATCGCGCTTTGGCAATAAATTTGCCATTTTCAATGTCTAGCTCAATCGTGCATTTACGAAAAACCGCATCAGACATAAATTGGATAATATATTGGCGTGCAATTAACTGATAAATATTACTTTCATTTTCCGTTAATTTTACAGAGGCCGTTTTCGCTGTAGGAATGATGGCGTGGTGAGCATCAACTTTTTTGTCATCCCAACAACGGTTTTTCTTATCTAATTCAGGCAATTCAAATTCGGTGAGATCCGGCTGATGAACCGCAATCGCATTTAATACGCTATGTCGACCCGCAAAATGTTCATCTGGTAAATAACGGCTATCTGAACGCGGATAAGTGATCAATTTGTGGGTTTCATATAAGCGCTGGCAGATATCTAACACTTCTTGAGCACTTAAGGCATATTTTTTGGCGGCTTCAATTTGCAGTGCAGATAATGAAAAAGGCAGTGGTGCAATTTCAGACTCACGCTTATCTTGATACAACGTGACAATTGCGGGTTTTCCTTCAATTCGGGACACCACATGCTCAGCGAGTGGTCGATGAAATAAACGCCCTTCTTCATCCTGATAATCAATGCAGGACTCGCTCGGTTGCCAAGTCGCCACAAAGCGTTCATCTTTTGGGGTAACAATGTGCGCTTTCACTTCAAAAAAATCTTTCGGCACAAAGTGTTCTATTTCTTCATCACGCCTCACCACCAACCCTAATACTGGGGTTTGTACGCGGCCCACAGAAAGAACGCCTTGATAGCCACCACGCTGACCAAGCAACGTGTAAGCGCGTGTCATATTAATGCCATACAGCCAATCTGCTCTTGCTCTGGCAAGCGCCGAAACACACAGTGGGATAAACTCACGATTTTCCCTTAATCTCTCGATAGCACGCTCTACCGCTTGAGGATTAAGGTCGTTGATAAGGCAACGTTTTACTGTTTTTCGTTTTTCTGCATCAAGTTTTAGATAATCGAGCACTTCATCCACCAGCAACTGTCCTTCTCTATCAGGGTCTCCTGCATGGATAACGACAGTTGCTTGTTTGAGCAGTGCTTCGATGGTTTTCAGCTGTTTGGTTACTGAGGGACGCGGTTTTAACTGCCATTTTTCAGGAATAATCGGCAAGTCTTGTAAATTCCAACGCGCATAGCGAGGCTCATAAGCATCGGGCTCAGCCTGTTCAAGAAGGTGACCAATGCACCATGTGACCGTTTGGCCATCACCGCATTTTATAAAGCCATCCCCTCGTTGATGAGGTTTTGGCAATACATCGGCAATCGCCCTAGCGAGACTCGGTTTTTCCGCAATAAACAAACGCATGAATTAATCTATCACTTCAACTAATGGGACATTGTCCTGATGGGGGAGCAATTTGCCGATAGACTGTAACAAAACACCTTGCTGCTGTGCAATCTCTTTAATTTTAGCCACTTCAGACGGTTTTACAGCAATCAATAATCCTCCCGAGGTTTGCGGGTCGCACAATAACTGGCGCTGCATATCACTCATCGGGCCAATAAGATGACCATAACTATCAAAGTTACGTGATGTTCCACCTGGTACACACCCTGCTTCAATGTATTTTTCCACATCAGCAAGTTTAGGTACTTTTGTGAACGATACTTGAGCACGAACGCCAGACCCTTCGCAAATTTCGCTTAAGTGGCCAAGCAGACCAAAACCCGTCACATCCGTCATTGCGGTAATACCTTCAATTGGAGCAATCACTGCCCCGAGTTTATTCAGCTGGCACATAGTTTCTGCGGCAAGGTGCTGGTGCTCTTCTTTGAGTAAACCTTTTTTCTCTGCTGTTGTTAACACACCAATACCCAGTGGTTTAGTCAAAAATAACTCGCAGTCCGCGGTTGCAGCACTGTTTTTCTTCACATATTCTGTATTCACCACCCCAGTGACCGCTAAACCAAAAATTGGCTCAGGCGCATCAATCGAGTGGCCGCCAGCAAGGGAAATTCCCGCATCTGCACAAGCAGCTCGACCACCTTCAATCACTTCACGAGCAACCTCTGGCGGTAATTTGGCGATCGGCCATCCTAAAATCGCAATCGCCATAATCGGCTTACCACCCATCGCAAAAATATCGCTAATGGCATTGGTTGCCGCAATGCGCCCAAATTCAAATGGGGAGTCAACGATAGGCATAAAGAAATCTGTGGTACTGATGATCCCAATACCATTACCTAGATCGTAAACGGCGGCATCATCTTTGGTTTCATTCCCAACCAGCAAATGTGGGTCATGAAATTTAGCGTGTTCTGTGTGCAAAATTTGTTCTAATACTTTTGGGGCTATTTTACAGCCGCAACCCGCACCGTGACTGTATTGCGTTAGTCTAATTTTCTCAGTCATTATTGTTCCCTTAAAAATGTGTGATAAAACCGTCCATATCTGGCATTTGAACTTTTGTTGGTGCTTTAAGTTCTGGCGTGCCTAAATAGAGAAAACCCACGATACGGTCATTTTCTTCACAGCCTAACCCTGCACGTACAATTTCATCCTCTGTCCATGAACCTGAACGCCAAATTCCACCAAAACCTTGTGCAACCGCGGCCATTTGCATCGCTTGAACCGTACAGCTTGCAGCAACTAATTGTTCCCACTGTGGTATTTTAGGGTGATCTTTAATTTTCGCGATCACCGTAATAATTAATGGTGCCCGAAAAGGTGCATTACGTGCTTTTTCTTCAACTTCAGTTCCTAGCTTGCCTTCAATTGCTGCTTTTTCTAGCAATTGGCTAAAGCGTTTGATCCCCTCATCTTGCATGATAACAAAATGCCATGGGCGCAATGCACCGTGATCTGGCGCTCTCATGCCTGCCGCAAGGATAGTATTGAGTTCTTCACCTTGTGGCGCAGGTGTAGTGAGTCTGGAAGCTGAACGACGGTTCAACAAAAGGGTTAAAGCATCCATATTTGTCTCCGATTAAGAGTAGACTGATTTGATAATCATTCAATCAGGTAATTATACCCATACAACCTATTGTTATAGTAAGCTTATCGTTAAACTGTGACTTTGCTTGACGATTAACCTCTGTTGTATTAATTAGATTATTAATTCATTGAATTATATCATTTGTCATGAGTGAAAAATATCATTGTGACATTGTATAACGCGCATAACGGATTTGTTATGCATAAAAAATGATTCATTAGCAAATAACTGTATTGCTAATGAATGAATTAGAAAGCAGTATCCAAATATAATTTGTGGCACAAAAGTGGCGGACGAGCGAAGCCAACCAGTGGTGCAAAATATGCAGGATAGGAGAAAAAATGCGTCAAATATGGGACATCCTCGCCACCATCTTTAAAATCAGTTGGAAGGCACTTAACTTTATTCGGGAATTTGTTTTCAACGCGATTTTCCTAGTGCTGTTCTTCATTGTGATCGGGTCTTTTGCCCTTTATCAGTCAGAATCTGAGCCTGAAAAAAATTACTATGGTGCGTTGTATGTGGACTTGCAAGGGGTGGTCGTTGACCAAGTTTCAGCCCCTGACCCATTTGGGCGTATGAGCCGTGAATTATTAGGCACCTCAAATAACCGTATGCAAGAAAACTCCCTATTCGATATTGTGGATACCATACGCACTGCCGCCGATGATGACCGCATTACGGGAATGGTTTTGCGCCTTGATAACCTAGTAGGCGCGGATCAACCTTCCCTCGCGTACATAGGTAAAGCGATTGCACAATTTAAGAGCAAGGGTAAACAAGTTTACGCTGTAGGCAGCCATTTTTCTCAGCCACAATATTACCTTGCAAGTTTTGCGGATGATATTTACCTCACCCCGCAAGGCTCCGTTGGCTTATATGGTTTCGCGACAAACAGTATTTACTATAAGTCCCTGCTAGAAAAACTGAAAATTAGTAGCCATATTTTCCGTGTCGGAACGTATAAATCTGCGGTTGAACCGATGATGCGTGATGATATGTCCCCTGAAGCGCGCCTAGCGAATCAACAGTGGTTAAATGCACTATGGAACAACTACTTAGATACATTAGCAGCTAACCGTAAAATGACTACTGCACAAATTTTCCCAGGTGCAGATGCCATTCTTAACCAATTACGTGCTGTCAAAGGGGATAGCGCCCAATACGCATTAAACCAAAAATTAGTGGATAAAATCTATACTAATGAGCAAGTTGAAGAGCTCCTTAGTAAGCACTTTGGTTGGAATAAAGACGCTAAGCAATTCAATAACATCAGTATCTATGATTATTCCGCGAAAATTGCAGACACCACAGCAAACCAAGGTGGCAATATTGCGGTGATCGTGGTGCAAGGCGCGATTATGGATGGCCCGCAAACACCGGGAATTGCCGGTGGTGACACCATTGCAGCACAAATACGTGATGCTCGCCTTGATGATAACATTAAAGCGATTGTTCTACGCGTGAATAGCCCAGGGGGCAGCGTCAGTGCGTCTGACCTTATTCGCAGTGAATTGGCCTCTGCCCATGCAGCAGGCAAACCTGTTGTTGTTTCTATGGGTGGCATGGCAGCATCGGGTGGTTACTGGGTTTCCACGCCTGCGGATTATATTATTGCCAGCCCAAGTACACTAACTGGCTCAATTGGTATCTTTGGCGTGATTAATACCTTTGAGAAATCATTGGATTCTATTGGTGTATACACTGATGGGGTTTCTACATCTCCACTGGCTGATATTTCCCTCACAAAAGGGATTAACCCACAATTTGCCGATATGATGCAGATTACCATTGAAAATGGCTATGACACCTTTATTAACCTTGTTGCGAAAGCGCGAAACAAAACCCCAGAGCAAATTGACAAGATTGCCCAAGGCCGTGTTTGGATAGGTCAAGATGCGCTAAAAAATGGCCTTGTCGACCAACTGGGTGATTTTGATGATGCGGTGGATAAAGCTGCAGAATTGGCTAAACTGTCCGATGTACAGCTAGATTGGATGAAGCCAGAATTATCCTTTATGGATCAACTACTGCTTGAGTTAACCAGCAATGTTCAAGCGGCAATGCCAGATGTTCTGCAAGTATTTTTACCACCCGCTGTGGCGACCGATATTCGCCAGCAAGCTCAATTTTTCTTAAAAATGAACGACCCACAAAATCGTTATGCATTCTGCTTAAATTGCGCTGAAATTAATTAATCAACATCCCCCTCTCACTTTTGGGAGGGGATTTCTCTCACAGTATACTCAAATTACCTCATTTCAATCTGCCAATTCGCAATTTAACGATAGTAATACACCTGTAATTACGTCAAAATTCAGATAATTATTTTCACTTCTCCATGCGCGAATAAATTAGGTAACCAAATGCAGAAGAAATCTATTTATGTTGTCTATACGGGCGGTACCATCGGCATGCGCCACTCACCACAAGGTTACATTCCTGTCTCAGGCCATTTACAAGCGCAATTGGCTCAGATGCCTGAATTCCACCGTCCAGAAATGCCTGAGTTCACTATTCGTGAGCACCAACCGCTAATTGATTCCTCTGATATTACGCCTGAAGATTGGCAAATCATCGCAGAAGATATTCGCCAACACTATGAACAATATGATGGTTTTGTCATCTTGCATGGCACAGATACCATGGCGTTTACAGCATCTGCACTCTCTTTTATGTTTGAAAACCTAAAGAAGCCCGTTATAGTGACAGGGTCACAAATACCATTGGAAGCGTTACGTTCTGATGGGCAAACCAACCTATTGAATGCGTTGTATTTAGCGGCGAATTACCCGATTAATGAAGTCGGGCTATTTTTCAATAATAAGTTGTACCGCGGTAACCGCACCGTTAAAGCACATGCCGATGGTTTCGATGCTTTTAGCTCACCGAACTGCTCACCGTTGATGGAAGCTGGCATTCATATTCGCACTTTCAATGCTTGCCCTGCACCTATTGGTGTAGGTGAGTTTAAAACCCATCACATCACCCCGCAGCCTATTGGCGTTGTCACACTCTACCCTGGTTTATCGATTGATATTGTCCGTAATATTCTTCAGCAGCCCGTCAAAGCGTTAATTCTGCGCTCTTATGGCGTTGGAAACGCACCTCAGCAACCTGAGTTACTGCGTATCCTACGTGAAGCCACAAATCGTGGGATTATTGTGGTCAACCTAACGCAGTGCATCTCTGGGCGTGTGAATATGGAAGGCTACGCTACAGGGCATGCCCTTGCAGAATCCGGGGTAATTAGCGGTTATGACATGACTTTTGAAGCGGCCTTGAGTAAATTACATTACTTACTAAGTCAAGATTACACACCTGCACTGATCCGCGAATTAATGCAAAATAATTTACGTGGTGAATTGAGCTACGCTGATGAATAACTGAGGAAATGATGAAAACGGCCTTATTGTTAGTCGATTTACAAAATGATTTCTGTACTGGCGGCACGCTCGCCGTGAATGAAAGTGAACACGTTATAGACGTAGCTAATAAGGCAATCACGGTCTGCCAACAAAAAAATATCACCGTCATTGCAAGTCAAGATTGGCACCCTGCTGATCATTTAAGTTTTGCTGAAAATTCAGGCACACAAATTGGCGATATCGGTGAACTTAATGGATTGCCACAAGTGTGGTGGCCAGTCCATTGTGTTCAAGGCAAACAAGGTGCGAGTTTTCATCCCCGATTAAACATGCAAGCTATCCAAGAAGCGTTTACCAAAGGCGAAAACCCGCAAGTTGATAGCTATAGTGCTTTCTTTGATAACGATAAAGTGAGCCAAACACGCTTACATACATGGCTACAAGCTAAAGGGGTCACTCACTTAATTATTATGGGAATTGCAACCGATTATTGTGTTAAATTTACGGTGCTTGATGCCTTAAATTTGGGCTACAGCGTCGATGTGTTAGTAGATGGCTGCCGTGGGGTTAACTTAGCCGCCAATGACAGCCAAAATGCGTTAATCGAGATGGAACAACAAGGTGCCAAACTTATCACATTAGATGATATTGGCTAACCGCCTATTTCCTACAGCAATATTTTCTCATGTTTTACATTCTGTGAGAAAATATTGCCCTTTCAAACCTCATTAAAAATACTGCTGTTTGATATCAATCGTTATTTTGCGGTTTGAGTGTGACGAGCATTTCCCCTTGGAACATCGTTTTAAGTTCTTGTTTGCTCTTCATGGTGATCTCACCATTTGTCCCCACCGTCATGTGCTCAGGATTATGGTTGTTCCGTGATTGCCACAGCATTACCATCTGTAAGCTATGTTCTTTCTGCTCTGCCGTTAAAGGAACGCCATCTGGCCATTTTCCTAACTCAACGGCTGTGACGAGGCGTTCATAAATTTCAGGGGTCATCACGGCAAGTAATTGTTCAATATGTTTTGGGTCGACTTCTACGTTCACGGCACGCTCCTTCGAAAATATAAACTAACTTTCAATTAAACTACTTTTTTATTTTTAGCTGAATCGTTATTGCCCGCAAAAGCTGAAAGTAAAAAATAAACTTCAGCACCTTTCAGCTGCCTATCCACGCGTCTTCTCACCTGATCCTTCATCCAAAAAGCTTAAGGATGCTGAATTAATACAGTAACGTTGACCTGTTGGCATGGGGCCATCAGGAAACACATGCCCTAAGTGTGCATCGCAATTTTGGCAACGAACTTCAATACGGTGCATTCCATGAGAGAAATCTTCGATGTATTTGATAGCATGGTCGTTCACTGCTTCATAAAAACTTGGCCACCCGCAACCTGCATCAAATTTAGTCTCAGACATAAATAAAGGTGTACCACAGCACAGGCATTCATACACACCCTCTTTACGGTTATGCAATAATTGACCACTGAATGGCGGTTCAGTGCCCGCTTGCTGTGTAACATAGCGCTGCATCTCATTTAAGTCTGAAATATCAACGTGTTGTTTATCTTTATCTGACATAACTTACCCACATATTTAAATAATTTGTTCGGTTGATGACTATCACACCGCAATTTTTAGCAACAAAAAATTAACAACAATTTTTATAAAACTATTCTAAACTAAGAAGCATCTTACTTTCCGTTTTGATTTGTGAAGCGTATCACATATATCACTGATAGATGGTTTCATTATGCCGTACAATCCCGATAATACGTGCGGCTGTATTTGCCGCTGAAATGGCGGACAAATAAGCAGTTAGTGGTATCAGAATTGATTTTTTTCAATAATTGACACGATTCCGCTTGACGGCTGGCAAGGTTTTGGTAACTTTAACTACAACTTAATTCACGAATAAATAGCTGGTGGAAATACTATGACTATCAAAGTAGGTATTAATGGTTTTGGTCGTATTGGCCGTATCGTTTTCCGTGCTGCACAAGAGCGTTCTGATATCGAAATCGTTGCTATCAACGACCTGCTCGATGCAGAATACATGGCTTACATGCTGAAATACGATTCAACTCACGGTCGTTTCAACGGTACTGTTGAAGTTAAAGATGGTCACCTGGTTGTAAACGGTAAAAAAATCCGTGTTACTGCAGAAAAAGATCCTGCAAACCTGAAATGGAACGAAGTCGGTGTTGACGTGGTTGCTGAAGCTACAGGTATCTTCCTGACTGACGAAACTGCACGTAAACACATCCAAGCAGGCGCGAAAAAAGTTGTCCTGACGGGTCCTTCTAAAGATGACACCCCAATGTTCGTTATGGGCGTTAACCACAAAGCTTACGCAGGTCAAGAAATCGTTTCTAACGCATCTTGCACAACTAACTGCTTAGCGCCACTGGCTAAAGTTATCAACGATAAATTCGGTATCGTTGAAGGTCTGATGACTACTGTCCACGCAACAACGGCAACTCAGAAAACTGTTGATGGCCCTTCTCACAAAGACTGGCGTGGTGGTCGTGGTGCTGCTCAAAACATCATCCCATCATCAACTGGTGCTGCTAAAGCTGTAGGTAAAGTTATTCCTGAGCTGAACGGTAAACTGACTGGTATGTCTTTCCGTGTTCCTACTCCAAACGTTTCAGTTGTTGACTTAACTGTTCGTCTGGAAAAACCAGCAACTTACGCACAAATCTGTGACGCTATCAAAGATGCGGCAGCAGGTGAGCTGAAAGGTGTTCTGGGTTACACTGAAGATGACGTTGTATCAACTGACTTCAACGGTGAAAAACTGACTTCTGTGTTTGATGCTAAAGCGGGTATCGCACTGAACGATAACTTTGTTAAATTAGTTTCTTGGTATGACAACGAAACTGGTTACTCAAACAAAGTATTAGACCTGATTGCTCACATCTCTAAATAAGAGTTGCTAAGTAATGAGTCTGACTGAGCCGCCTATTGGCGGCTCTTTTGTATCATATCGAATACTGCGTTAACATTTTCTCTCACTTCATTTATCTTTAATCCATTATTCGATACTGTATAAGTAAGACTTAAGATAAGTGCCACTCATCGCACAAATCAACCACTCGCAAAACGTATAATGCATATTTACTCTGTCTCCACTAACACAGGCCGATACCATGCACGAAAAAATTTTTGCTTTACCTGTTATTAAACAACTCTCTGCCTATATCACCCAACGCCAATTAGGTGACCTTCCACTGATTGTGGTTTCTCACCCAAAAGTGCGTGGTGCGGTTAGCTTACAAGGTGCACATCTTATTGACTGGCAGCCCGCAGGGCAAAAACCATGCCTTTGGCTGAGTTCAGAAAGTGCGTTTAAAGACGGTGTAGCTATCCGTGGTGGCGTTCCTATCTGTTGGCCATGGTTTGGCCCAGTTGCAAGTCCTAGTCATGGCTTTGCGCGTATTTTGCCTTGGCAATTTACGGCCCATAATGAACATGATGATGGTGTGATTTTAACCTTCACACTCACCGACACTGAATATACCCGTAAACTGTGGCCCCATGAGTTCACCTTGATTTTACGAATGAAACTCGGTGAAACCTGTGAGCTCGAGCTCGAAAGCTATGGCGACTTTGAAACGACGGCGGCATTGCATACCTATTTCAATATCAGTGATATTCACAAAGCGACAGTTTATGGCCTTGGTGGTCATTATTTCGATAAAGTCGCCGATAAAGAAGTGTATGAATCTGAACCGTTGAAATTCAATAAACACACTGACCGCATCTATTCAGAACCTGAAGAGTACAGCTTACTGCGCGATGATGGCTGGAACCGCACGATTGAACTGCATCATTACCATAATAGTGATGTGGTGTGCTGGAACCCTTGGGCGGAATTGTCATGCAGCATGCAAGATATGCCAAATAATGGTTACAAACAGATGGTCTGTGTTGAAACGGCCAGTATTAATGTGCCAATGAAAAGCGATGCACAGCACCCTGCTCGTCTATCTTTAGTAATGGTGGCTCGCGATAATAAACCGCAAGATTAATCGTGTCGCAAAATAAACCCCCAGCAGGATGAGACCCTACTGGGGGTTTATGACTCTCAACCACACATTAGAATGTGTAAGTTACACCCGTCCACATAATTGCAGAAACGGATTTGTTAACCATTGGGCTGTCTTTGACTTCACTTGGCAGACGGTCAACACGCCCCATCGCAAATACAGTCCAATTTTCGTCGAAACGGTAGTTACCCGTGACTTCCATATACGGCGTCCAGCTTGAGCCTGGGCTATAACGTTTCAAACCGCTATTACGGGATTCTTTTGAAGAAACGCCGTACTCATAACGGTTTTGGTTTTTGCTATCCCATTTGATACCCAAGCCAGGAGTGATAGACCACTTATCGCCTTCGAAGCCGTATAGGTAAGCAAACTCACCACGAATACCGTTGCTAATTCCAAGGATATCCCCTGAAATATTGGTACGTAGTGTTCCCCAATCCGCTTTATGACGATAAGTTAAACCTGTCATAACGGTATCACGACGGCGATTTAATTCGCGCATCGCTTTATCATCATTGTCTTTAGGCTTGAAAAATTGAGGGTAATAGAACGCATCTAAAGACAGTTGATCTTGCGTGTCATTCCACAGGTAGTAACCCGCAGCTAACGTATGAAAGTAAAAGTTTTCACTGTCATAATTCACAATCGGTACTGGCGTAATATAGTCACGAGACTTAATGCCTTTATACGGAGTAGACTGCGCCAATACTGAGCCACCTACAGACCATGTCCCAGCTAAAGCTGCACTGGATAACACGCTCAACGCCACAGCAAGTGTGGTTAATTTAATTGTTTTAGACATATCGTAAACCTAAAAATAATGAGAGACGGATCAACGTTGTATGTTATATCAATATGAAAGGATTCCCAATATTCATAATCCAAATCACATTTAAAGCTAAATTTGTGAGTTTATCAACAGCATTGGTTAACAATTATTCTACGCTGTTTTCGTAACGAACAGGAACTCTTTTTGCAAGGGCGCACATTAATTCATAGCCGATCGTCCCCGCGGCTTGCGCTACGTCATCTACCGGTAAGTTTTGCCCCCACAATTCGACTTTCGTTCCTAACTTCACATCATCACAGTGGGTAATATCAATCGTTAACATATCCATAGAAACTGCACCGAGTAAACCACAACGCGTTCCGTTGCACCAAACAGGCGTACCATTCGGTGCATGGCGAGGATAACCATCCGCATAGCCACAAGCCACTGTCGCAATACGCATAGGTTTTGATGAAGTGAATCGGCTACCATAGCCAATCGACTCTCCAGCCGCAATATTGTGTATCGCTATCACTTCTGATTGCAGCGTCATCGCGGCTTTTAGCGAATATTGACGAATATCCGCTGATTTACCACTAGGCGATGCGCCATACAGTAATATTCCCGTTCGTATCCAATCATATTGCGTATCTTTATGCCAAAGTGTTGCCCCCGAATTGGCAATACACGTTTGTAGTGACAAGTGGCTAAATTGCTTAATTTGCGCAAATGGCTCAGTAACACCTGTATGCGAATCTGAATTAGCAAAGTGGCTCATTATTGTCACGGAGGCAACATTTGGCATACTCACCAATCGTTGAACAACCACTTGATACTCCGAGGCAGAAAAACCTAAGCGGTTCATCCCACTATTGAGTTTTACATACACAGAAATAGGCGAAGATAGCTGTACATTTTCAATCGCATAAAGTTGCCATTCACTGTGTACGCTAGTGGTTAAATGATACTGGTCGATTGCGCCTAAATCTTGTGGCTGAAAAAATCCTTCTAGCAGCAAGATTGGCCCTTTCCAGCCTTCCTCACGCAACAAAATAGCTTCTTGAAGATCTAACACCGCAAAGCCATCAGTGGCTTTTAGTGCGGGCCAAATGTGTTTGATACCATGACCATAACCATCCGCCTTCATGACTGACCATATTTTTGCCTGCCCTGAGTGCTGACGCACAACCGATAAATTATGTTGTAAATTGTCTAAATGAATAACAGCACTAATTGGGCGTGGCATCTTAATTCCTTAAATACATGTCTATTTTTATGTCAGCACATCGGTTATCTAACCTAAATAAATTAACGCGCGGGGTTTAAATGCCCACCAGCTACTAATTTCGTATTAAACCCATCTAAATACCGTGATACGGATAAATCATCGGAGGCAATATCAGGTGTATTTCCTGAAATTAAATCCGCCAGCAATTTCCCCGCTCCGCATGCCATCGTCCAGCCTAACGTGCCGTGACCCGTATTCAAATATAAATTGCTATACGCTGTTGGCCCGACAATCGGCGTGCCATCTGGCGTCATTGGTCTAAGCCCTGTCCAAAATTGTGCTTGAGCGATATCACCACCACCTTGATACAAGTCTTGTACCACCATTTTTAGTGTTTCACAG
Source organism: Providencia sp. (assembly GCF_040396775.1). Taxonomy (GTDB): domain Bacteria; phylum Pseudomonadota; class Gammaproteobacteria; order Enterobacterales; family Enterobacteriaceae; genus Providencia. The sequence goes on along the minus strand of NZ_JBEBNT010000001.1, from coordinate 132,587 downwards.
CGTTTTTTCAGGATATTTAAATTAAAACCAACCACTTCTGCCATCCCACCGACACGTATACGTTCATCAAAGCGTGTCACTGCAATTTTATAGGTTTCATCTAAAATGGTGGAGGTTGGCGCTCTTTGTGCGTCAATAATTGGCATCGTCAATGAGTAGCCTTTAAGTGGATAAACCGGGATTTTAACCAGTTTTTGTAATATGGCAGTGGAATAAGACCCCATAGCCACCACATATTGATCAGCTTGCAGAATTTGGCCATCAATAAGTACGCCACTCACACGCCGCCCTTGCGTTAAAATGTGTTCAACTTGCACACCAAATTGGAATTTTACCCCTGCATTTCTTGCCATCTGCGCCAGTTTTTTGGTGAATTGCTGGCAATCACCCGTTTCATCATTCGGTAAACGCAATCCACCTGTTAATTTGTGCTTTACAAATTCGAGCGCAGGCTCCGCTTTCACCAATTCATCAGAGGTTAAGAGCTCATACGGCACGCCTTCTTGTTGCAGCACTGCGATATCGTTCGCGGCATTATCAAATTGCTTTGCGGTACGAAACAGTTGCAGAGTGCCCCCTTGGCGCTCCTCATAGTGAATGCCAATGTCATTTCTAAGTTCGCGCATGCAGTCGCGACTATATTCCGCAATACGCACCATACGGCTTTTGTTCATTGCGTAATGCTGAATATCACAGTTTTTGAGCATTTGCCACATCCAACGCAGCTGGAACAATGAGCCATCTGGGCGGATCGCCAGTGGTGCATGCTTTTCAAACATCCACTTCACGGCTTTCAGGGGAATACCCGGCGCACCCCATGGCGTTGCATACCCGGGTGAAACTTGCCCTGCATTACCTGCACTGGTTTCTTCAGCAACACCGTGCTGTCTATCCACAACAATAACTTCATGGCCTTCTTGCGCCAAATACCATGCGGTTGTCACACCAATAACACCTGCACCTAACACTAGAATTTTCATAGGGCCCTCAGCCGAAAAATAATAACTTATTCATTAGAATAATATTCTAGTATTCTTTTGCCAATGCAGTGAATTAACACTTTTAACAATTCAGATAAAAAATTCAGTTATTGTCACAATATATTTACAAAATAGATTTTTATTCTAATGGGTGAAATTGGTTAATTTTATTTAAACTTTAATTATCAACAGATTACCCAATAATAAGAAACTATCTCGAAAATCAATACAATCTTTTTCAGTAGAATCTATCAAATAACTAGAACTTATCCTTAATTACATTTATATTAACCAAACCTCACCCCCATGAAGTTATACGTTGCAAAAGATAAAATTAGCAGTTTATTATCTTATCAAATACTTCATGTCGATTGTTATATAGCACATTTTCAGTAATAACTGATAAAACGAGAGACTTAGAATGACTTGCAATAAAAAAGCCAGCTATCATCGTTGAATGCTGGCTCTAATCATTGAAATTTTGATTAACGGATATGCGCTAAATCAGATGGCATATTGCCTTGCATGGAATGCCAAATCAGGCCACTTTCTTTACCGTAATTACGTACACATTCCATAATGCGGTCATAGGCTTGCTCACGACAAAGGTGGCTCAGTTGCTGGTAAAAGCTTAACGCTAAGCGCCTTGCTTCAGGATTAGAAAAGTAATACCGCCCAACACGCGTGTATAACCCCCTTAACCCATTAATAATCAGCCCATAAATTGGGTTACCTGACGCGAAAGCGAGGCCGCGGAAAATGTTATAATCCAAATCGCTAAATGCATCTGAATTGTCTTCCACTTTTTCTCTGCCCGCTAATACTTCTAAAGACTTTTCTGGGTTGTTCCGAAATGCTGTTCGGATAAAAATCGCGGCAATATTTGTCCGTACCGCCAGTAAATTATCAATCAGTTGTGGAACCCTATCGTGATCTAAACGGGCGAGTGTTTCTAAAATATTTAATCCCGACGTTTCCCAATAGTTATTCACCTTAGTTGGCTTACCATGTTGGATGGTTAACCAACCATCACGAGCCAAACGCTGTAACACCTCACGTAACGTGGTGCGTGTCACACCAATTAACTCAGACAGTTCGCGCTCAGCAGGCAAGATTGAACCTGGTGGAAAACGGTTGTTCCATATACTTTCAATAATGTACTCTTCCGCAAAACCTGCCGGGCTTTGAGCTTTAATAACCATATTTTTATTATTCCAAACCTTTTAAACGGATATTGAGGAAATCATACCAGATTGTCGTCTCCTGATATAGTTAGACTCAAAATAAAGAGTGAAGCAAATCATAGAATTTCCATATAATTCATACATTATCAATTAGCAAATAGACTTAAAATCCTTAAAAGATAAGAGTAGTATGTTGTAGAACGTGACATAACATCCAATAAGAGGATAACGAACCATAATGGATTTTAGTTTAAAAAGCGCATTTTTGAAAAACTTTCTGGGAAATTCACCAGATTGGTACAAACTTGCCATTATTATATTCCTGATAATCAACCCACTGGTTTTCTATTTTGCCAGCCCATTCGTTGCGGGATGGCTCTTGGTGATTGAATTTATATTCACTCTAGCAATGGCATTAAAGTGCTACCCATTACAACCTGGTGGCCTACTTGCTCTCGAAGCGGTGATTATTGGCATGACAAGCCCTGCACAGATTTCCCATGAAATCAGTAACAACCTTGAAGTGGTTTTACTGCTGATCTTCATGGTGGCAGGCATCTACTTTATGAAGCAGCTTTTGTTATTTGTTTTCACCAAATTACTGATAAACGTCCGTTCTAAACGAATTCTGTCATTAGCCTTTTGCTTAGCAAGTGCGTTTTTATCTGCTTTTTTAGATGCATTAACCGTTATAGCTGTCGTGATCAGCGTTTCCATTGGTTTCTATTCTATTTATCATCAATATGCCTCCAATCAGCACAGTGATATTGACCTGCAAAATGATGGGTTCATCGATAGTTGCGAACAAAAACAAACTTTAGAACAATTTCGCGCGTTTTTGCGTAGCTTAATGATGCATGCAGGGATTGGTACGGCACTAGGCGGCGTGATGACTATGGTCGGTGAACCGCAAAACTTAATCATTGCAAAACATGTTAATTGGGATTTCATCACCTTCTACATTCGTATGGCGCCTGTCACTATCCCTGTTTTTCTGTGTGGGTTAATCGTTTGTTTTGTCGTTGAAAAATTCAAATTATTTGGCTACGGTGCAGAACTTCCTGACAGCGTTCGCCAAATTTTAACCGACCACGACAAAAAAATGACAGCTAAGCGTACAAAAAAGGAACAAGCGCAGCTGTGGGTACAAGGACTGATTGGGGTATGGTTAATTACTGCATTAGCGTTCCATTTAGCAGAAGTTGGGCTGATCGGTTTATCTGTGATTGTGTTAGCGACCGCATTTTGCGGTATCACCGAAGAACACGCACTGGGTAAAGCCTTTGAAGAAGCGCTACCATTCACTGCATTGTTAACCGTCTTTTTCAGTATTGTTGCCGTTATTATTGATCAACAGCTATTCACGCCTTTTATTCAGTTTGTTTTGCAATCATCTGAATCTTCTCAGTTATCGCTATTTTACCTGTTTAACGGCTTGCTATCAGCAGTATCAGATAACGTCTTTGTGGGCACTGTGTACATCACGGAAGCAATGAAGGCAGCGAATGAAGGGCTTATTTCATCTGAGCAATACCAGTTTTTAGCAGTGGCTATCAATACAGGGACAAACCTCCCTTCTGTTGCAACACCGAATGGTCAAGCGGCATTCTTGTTCTTACTCACCTCCGCACTCTCACCATTAATTCGTTTATCATATGGTCGAATGGTCTGGATGGCTCTGCCTTATACCATTGTCATGACCATTGTGGGCTTATTAGGTGTTGAATACTGGCTCGTACCAATAACCCATTGGATGGAGTCCATCGGTTTAATTACGTTTGGATAGGGATTATACTCAACATCAATCAGGCGTTTTTGTCATCGCCTGATTGTAATGTTAGGTAAAACCCAACTCGAAATGGCATTTATTTTGCTTTAGGCGCTTTTTTTATCAGGCAGATAGGGGCAAAATGTGCGCATCACTCAATTAGGATATCTCAAGTATGTTCCGATTTTTTAACTACTGCTCACAAGGACGAGGCGCATGGCTATTGATGGCCTTTACAGCCTTTATGTTAGAGTGTGCGGCATTATATTTTCAACATGTTATGAAGCTACAACCCTGCGTAATGTGTATTTATGAACGCGTCGCATTGCTGGGTGTTATGTTTGCAGGTTTAATTGGTGCTATCGCCCCGCGCAATATCATCATTCGTTGGGTCGCCATTGTTGTCTGGATTTACGCCGCGTGGCGCGGTTTGGATCTTGCATGGGAACATACCATGCTGCAACTTTACCCTTCGCCATTTGCTTCTTGTGATTTCTTTGTCAATTTCCCTGACTGGTTGCCACTGCAAGAGTGGGTTCCTGCGATGTTTGAAGCATCGGGTGACTGTGCGGCTAGGCAGTGGGCGTTTTTAGGCCTTGATATGCCACAGTGGTTGATTGGTATTTTTGCTGCTTATATTTTAGTAGCCGTTATTGTGTTAATTAGCCAATTTTTCCCTGCTAAAAAATCCTTTTAATTACAAATGAATTGAGTCAATGCAAAAAGCCCCTTATTTGAAGGGGCTTTTCTTTTGTGAATTTTGAATAAATATTAAATACAAGCACCGCTTTGAATCACATTTGCGGCGCAGCGTTTGCCATTCGCAAATTGACAAACTGCTGTTTCATCGCCATTGAGTTCAAGTGTTAATGCAGGTAATCCCCCTGCAGAAACACAAGCTTCTTGGATCCCAGGCCCTAAATTAACCACTTGCTTCGCATACTGAGTTGCAGAGTTATCAACGGTTTTATTCACTTCTGAGCTTCCACAAGCCGATAACATCACTGACATTACACCCGCCACAGCAACAGCCATCACAGGTTTTAATAACTGGCTGACCTTACGCCCCATGCTCTTTGTCTCCTATAAAACCGCTGTCATCCTTTGCACTTAATGCGTGCTACTTTTTGAAAATAAATTGATGACTAAAACACCAATAATAATTAATAGCATACCAATAATTGCAGGTAAATCGAGTTTTTGGTTGTAAATAAAAATTGCAGCGACTGAAACTAACACAATCCCTAAGCCAGACCAGATAGCATAGGCGATCCCCAATGGCATCACTTTCACTACCTGTGATAACCCCCAGAAAGACACCCCATAGCCAATAATCACAATTAAAGACGGCCAAAAACGGCTAAAACCATCGGAAGCTTTTAACGTGGTAGTTGCAATCACTTCGGCAATAATAGACATCAAGAGAAAGCTAAGGCCTTTCATGGGTGATCCTTATTGTTGTATTAAAAGATAAAATATAACGATAAAACAGAAAAAAGCTCCGCATGCTTTAAAAGCACTACAGAGCTTATTTAACAACCTATTAATTTAACGTCTTAATGTTGTGCGGCTGGAGTCAGTTTATCACTCAATGTTTGGCTATAACGTCTAAATAAATAAAGGCACAAAACAAACGCTATTACACCAATCACTGCGCCCACATAACCAATTCGCGTCATTCCCATATGTACAATCACTTGATTCCCTAACAACGCACCACCGCCGATCCCAATATTAAAAATTCCGGAGAAAATAGCCATCGCTAAGTCCGTTGCATCAGGTGCCAAATCAATCACTTTCACCTGCATGCCTAAACTAATGCACATCATCGCAATTCCCCAGAACACAGACAAGATAATCAGTGACCAGGCATTGCCCCCCATCGGTAACAGCAACAATAGGCACAGTGTCATTAAAGCTATCGCTGAAGGCAGGAATATTAATGAAAGTTTTGTGCTATAACGGCTAAAGATGATACTGCCAATAATACCCGCAGCGCCGAAAATTAGCAGCAATACCGTGGCAAAGTTTTGGCTTTGATGCGCCACATCACGAACAAAAGGCTCAATATAGCTGTAGGCGGCAAAGTGTGCCGTCACCACTAATACCGTCAATGCGAACATCCCGACTAGTGCTGGGCGTTTAAATAACACAGGGAGACTTTTTAAAGAACCTGAATGTTCACTGGGTAAGCGAGGTAAAAAGCGGATCAGTGCAATCATCGTGAACAGCGCCACGACACCAATACACAAAAACGTCACTCGCCAGCCTAAAAACTGGCCAATAACGCGACCAATTGGCAGACCTAAAACAGTGGCTAATGCGGTCCCCGTTGCGAGTAACCCTAATGCCTGTGCTTTTTTTCCTGCGGGGGCAACACGAATAGCCAAAGAAGCAGTAATCGACCAGAAGACCGCATGAGACAGCGCGACACCCACACGTCCAATAATCAGCACGTCAAAGTTCCACGCAAAACCTGTAACAATATGGCTAATAATAAAAATAACAAACAAGAAGCCCAGTAACTTACGACGTTCTATTTTACTGGTTAATAACATTAATGGTAATGACATCAACGCTACCACCCACGCATATATGGTGATCATCAACCCTGTATGCGCTACCGTCATGTCAAAACTGGCCGCAATATCACTTAATAATGCAACAGGGACGAACTCTGTTGTATTAAAAACAAATGCAGCAACCGCTAGCGCTAAAACGCGGATCCAAGCGGTTTTTCTCGATACTTGTGTCATTATTTATCTTGCCTTCAGTTTTCCATAAGCTAATGACATAAATCGGTTACCGACTTATGACGATGGCACATGGGAAATATATGTTTAGAACTAAACTGAACGATTAAACGGTGTTTTATTGTTCTACACACCGTATTTTTGTGAATTGTATCACAACTATTTAGCTATTTTAAAGCTCGCTCTTGATATTGATAATCAACAGCAAACTACTAAACCCCAAAATTAATCTTTCCCCAAAAAAACATTACGATGCAAATATCACCAATGTTTTCTGAAAATTAATCAAATGGATCATAGCCTGCATGCTTTATATTCGATTGCATACATCTTATTTATCTGAAAGCACATATTATTTTTTCTATGCTACAATCCATAAAATTACTTTTTATCTTAAAGGATCGATTCAATGAAAACCCATTTTCCTACTGAGCCTGATGTCAACGCACTTGCAGATGAAGTGACCTGCTTAAAAAACTTAGTCACTCATATGCTTAAAGCAATTGGCCAAGCTGATGCAGGTAAGATTTTGATCAAAATGCAACGTGAAGTTGCTCAAATGGAAGACGAAAAACAAGCAGAAACTTATACAAGCATCTTAGAACAAATTAAAACAGGCTATCGCCAATAGATTATTTAGCGATAAATGCTATTTAAAGCATAAAAGCATTCAAGAATGGATTAACTGCACAAATAACTAAGTTTTTGTTATCAAAATCATCTATCTTTATTTACGAATTAAACCATTCTTTATTCATTTAGCTCCCCCTTCAAAACCCTATGAAGGGGGCTTTTTTTTGCCATTAATTATTACCTTGCTTGCGCATACAAGTCATTACAGTAATTCGCATACTCATCTAATGTTGTGTTCTTCGTTTGCTTATCCCAACTTTTTTGCTCTTCAAAAGCCCAAACTCGAAATACCTGGCCTAGATTTGCCCCAGACATCCCAACTTCTTTGTATATCCGATGGTAAAAACCTTGGTTTGATTGATAAATTTCAAATTTAATGGGGATAAGCCTTGCAGGGTTGGACTCAGTTTGAAATGAATTACCAAAGAGTATTGTCTTAACAAGTATGTCCATGAACTGCTCCCATATGAAATTGAACACAGGCAAAATTACCTATAGTTAGTGTTAATATAGCTTATATTAGGATATATTCATGCCTTGTTATCAAATAACTTAGTGTTATTACGTAACAAAGAAAAAAATAATACGTCAGTTTGGCTAGTTTTGAAAAGTTCAATCCCTTGCTTTAATTTGCTGGCATACAATGCAACTCGGTTTCCCAATCCTCATATGGCGGGTCAATAGCATATGAATTGTCATCATACCAACGAATATAGTCGGTAGCGCGTTTTTGCGCGTGCTTGAAGTTAGTGACATCTCCATTTTCATCAAGCTCTAGGGTATTGAGTAAAATGGCATACACTTGCTCAACCAAACTGGGATTGTCCGCACACAATTCAACATAATCAACCCCACTTAACATATAGTGACTACCACTGGTCATAAAATATGCGAAGGTTCTCAACGCACCACTAACACTCTGTGAAAGTTTCATTGCTATCCCTATAACTATTCCATAAAAAAAGCCACTTCATTTGAAGTGGCTTTCTGTACTATTTCAAATATTCACCTGAGCGAAGTGCTTCAATTCGTTTGTCTAACGGTGGGTGAGACAGGAATAATTCACTGAACGCCTTACCACGACCATTAATACAAAATGCCATCAAACGCCCTTCTTCTTGCGGCTCATAACTGGTTTTCAGCCTTTGCAGCGCCGCGATCATTTTTTCACGCCCCACTAATTTTGCAGAGCCTGCATCAGCATGGAACTCGCGGTAGCGAGAGAACCACATGGTAATAATACTCGCTAAGATACCAAATACAATTTCCAATACCATTGAAACCGCAAAGTAAACCATTGGGTTGCCGTTGCTGCTTTCACTTTCGTTATCATTGTTTGACATAAAGCCTGCTGCTAACTGGGCAATGATACGAGAAATAAAGATAACAAAGGTATTCACAACGCCTTGCAGTAACGTCATTGTCACCATATCACCATTGGCGATATGGCTAATTTCATGGGCAATAACCGCTTCTGCTTCATCGCGGCTCATGTTTTCAAGTAACCCTGTGCTCACTGCGACTAGAGAGGCATCACGACGAGCCCCCGTTGCAAAAGCATTAATATCAGGCGCATGGTAAATCGCCACTTGTGGCATTTGAATGCCCACTTGCTGCGCTTGGCGCTGAACTGTTGTCATTAGCCACTGTTCAGTTTGGTTACGTGGGTTTTCGATAACTTCACCACCCACCGATTTTAGTGCCATCCATTTAGACATTAACAGTGAGATAAAGGCGCCACCAAAACCAAATAAGCCTGCCATAATTAACAAGCCTTGAACGCTGCTTCCGCGAATACCGGTTAAACTCAATATTATTCCAAACACAAACATAACCGCTAAGTTTGTGAGCAAGAATAAAGCAATTCTCATCATTTTTTTGTATTCCTTGGTAAAAACTAAGATCACGTAGAATTTACTTTATAAATAAGGTTTTTTCACACTATTTCAAGTCAATTAACACGAAAACAGTAAAAAATAACATAACTTTACACTAAGAGGTTAAAAAATGGGAAAGCACTCCCTATGCCTTTCATTTTATTTAGCATCCAATTTTTAAATATTTGTTTTAAAAGGGTCAATTCATAACTATTTCAATTTAAACTTCTTTTTAATTGAATCGAGAAAGCTAATTATTGAAGGGTATGAATCTTAATAATGTATTTATCTGCTCTTTTGATCTCTTTCTTAGCCTGATAAGCAATATTTAAGGTTTCGTTTACAAAAAATAATGCCACACAGCGGTGGCATTATCATCACAATATAATCATAGGAAAACAGCGAAAAACGCGTGTCCTAATTGGCTTTCTCTTTGGCGGCTTTTGCCGCTTTTTCTTTTGTTGCTTTAGCTGATTCTTTATCTGCTGCTTTGGTGGCTTTTTCTTTAGCAGCTTTAGCGGGTTCTTTATCTGTTGCCTTAGTTGCTTTTTCTTTCACTGCTTTTTCTTTATCTGCTGCTTTGCTTGCCTTTTCTTTTGTTTCTTTCACTGCATCTTTTTTATCTGCGGCTTTTGAAGCTTTTTCTTTTGTCTCTTTCACGACATCTTTATCCGCCGCTTTAGACGCTTTTTCTTTTACTGCTTTTGCAGATTCTTTATCCGCTGCTTTGGACGCTTTTTCCTTTGTTTCCTTCACAACATCTTTATCTGCGGCTTTGGAGGCTTTCTCTTTGACTGTTTTTGCTGTATCTGACGCTTTAGTGGCTTTTTCACTCGCAGTTTTACTGGCTTTATCCCCTGTCGATTTAATTGAATCAGAAACAGAAGGCTTGCTGGATTGTTTCGCAACTCCCGCACCGATTACAGCACCAGCTGCCCCCGCTTTGCTGTTTATATCGTTTTTTAATTCAATGGTACACACTTGCTCTGAACGGCTTGTTGAACCATCGTTACAAATAAATTTACCATCCTCACAGCGGTCTATCCCACCTTTACTGCCCGAGCAAGGGTAATTTCTTGCACTGGCGCTGTTGACCGCAGACACCATAATGACACTAACAGCCATTAATCCTAAAAGTAATTTACGCATGGTATTGCCTCATATTTAAGGGAGCTACACCAAAAGTTTAGGATAAATTAAGCAAAGGTAAAGAAAACTAATGCCTACAGGATGAAGTTTTAATTGAAATATTATATCGATTATATTCAATAATCATTTTTTGCAAGAAAGCATAAGCTAAATCAATATAAAATCATTGTATATTTTTAGGAGGGAATATGTTTTCTATTTTTAATCGTATCAGCGTCACTCATGACAATTTGTCTTCTGCTCTGACGAAAAAGGCGCACAATAAAGATTTTTCAAATAAAACATTACATAAGCTCATTGCTATAACTAATAAGCAGCTAGGTATTAGTAAAGGTGAACTCCATAATCTAATGATTAATAATAAAAATATTGCGTTTAGTGAAAAATCACATAATCTTGCAAATCAACTAAAAGCAATTTCTTATCAGATAATATCTCCTGCTATTGAGTCAAAAATACAATCTTGGATCCAACAATGCGAAATGCCAATTTTACCTAGAGCCCAATTAAAAGACACTTCCAGAAAGAATTCACCAAGCTTTACAGAATTTACTGAGGCTAACTATCAAAGAATTGGCGAAATCTTAGGGCAAGGTGGAGAGGCGATTGTTGTAAGTGATAAAAAAAATCCACATTTAGCTTTTAAAATATTCTTCGATGAATCAAAAATCCATGAAATACATGAACAAGCAGACTCATTTAACCGATTTTATGGCCAAAAATCAGCAATTGTCATTGGAAATAGGGCCATTTTAATGAAAAAAATTGAGGGTATTCCCTTATCTGAAGTTTCTTCTTTCAAATCTGATGCGCCATTGAAATTATTAGAACTCATAAAACAAATGAAAGAAAAAGATTGTCCACCAACTGATTTGTCTGAAAACAATTTTCTCTATGATATAAATTCAGGTAATTTTTTTCCTGTAGATATAGGCAAAAAATCGAATAACCAAACTGATCCCAATGGGGTTAAGTGTTTATTAAATTTAATTAGCAAGAGGCTAAGCTAAACCAATACATTTTTCCCCATATCAACATACATAAAAAAAAGCCAGCTTACGCTGGCTTTTTGATGTATTTCAAACTACTGGTTACCTGATAGCATTTTGGTGTTTTGTTTTGACAAATCAACCGCCATCTTCACCGTTTCATCCAAATATGGGTCTGGTGCTTCGTAATCCTTTGGTAAATCATCCAACTTCTTGAGGAGTGGTTTACCTTCTTTAGCATTACGTTCATTTATTCGTTTTAGTTTCGTCGCTTCGATTTCATCATCTTCTTTCTTACGCTCTGCATAATTTAATGAAATCAGATTTTTACTTTCTTTACTCACTTTATAGCGCGCGATATCTTCATCGATATAATTGAATTCACGATCCTGACTGATTCTATCGAGGTGTTTAGTTTTAATGGCAGACAAATCAGGTGAAATATCACCAACTTTGCTATAATTCGCAGCAGGAATGCTATCCCACGGCAGCGCATTATCTTCAAAGCTTTCACCTGTTTCAGCAGGGTCTTGCCCCGTTGGCATCACCACATCAGGGGTTACCCCTTCACGTTGCGTACTGCCACCGTTTACACGATAAAACTTCTGAATGGTATACTGCACAGAACCTAATGATGGCCATTCCGGTTTCAGCATCTGGTCATACACACGACTTAAGCTACGGTGTTGCTGAACAGTTCCTTTACCAAAAGTTGGTTCGCCTACAATTAACGCTCGACCATAATCTTGCATTGCCGCGGCAAAAATTTCAGACGCTGATGCACTAAAACGATCCACTAAAACGACCAATGGCCCTTTATAGTAAATCACATCATCATCATCGACATCTTGGCGCACTTGACCATTGTTATCACGAACTTGAACAATTGGCCCTTTTGGAATAAACAAGCCTGATAATGAAACGGCTTCTGTCAGTGCCCCACCACCATTGCCACGAAGGTCAATGATTAATGCAGAAACATTGTCTTTCACCATGTTTTGCAGTTGAGTTTTTACGTCATTGGTTAGACCCACATAAAAACCTGGGATATCTAAAACAGCAACTTTATCTTTACCTTGCTGTTTAATCGTCAGTTTTACTGCGCGATCTTCCAGTCGGATCTGCTCCCGAACTATGGTAACGATATGTGGCTTCGCCCCTTTAGTATCAGAAACGACTTCCAAACGAACCTGACTTCCTTTTGGCCCTTTGATCAACGCAACAACATCATCCAGACGCCAACCAACCACGTCAACAATCGGTTTACCCGTTTGACCAACTCCGATAATTTTATCACCGACTTTTAACTCTTTACTTTTAGCCGCTGGGCCGCCTGCTACCAGTGAGTTAATCACCGTATTTTCGTCATCTTGCTGTAAAACAGCACCAATTCCTTCTAATGAAAGGCTCATTTCAGAATTAAATTGCTCTGTATTACGAGGGGAAAGATAACTGGTGTGCGGATCGATTTCACGCGCAAATGAGTTCACAATCAATTGAAAAACGTCTTCACTTTGCGCTTGGGTTAAGCGACGTAACGCGAAATTATAGCGCTTAGTGAGCTTTTCTTTGATTTCTTTGTCATCTTTGCCTGAAAGCTTTAAATTTAACCAATCATAACGCACTTTTTGATCCCAAAGATGGTCAAGCTCTTGCTTGTCTTTCGGCCAAGGTGATTTTGAACGGTCAACTTCAATCGAATCCGTCGCATTTAAATCAATCGGTTGTTCTAAACGCGCTAATGCATATTTAAAACGTTCGAAACGTCTTTCCTGAGACAGGTTATACAGGTCATAAAACGTATCTAATTTGCCATCTTCAAGCCATTGACCCACTTTTCCTTTATCTTTGGTATATTGGTCAACATCGGATTGAAGCAAAACATTATGGCCGAAATCTAACATATTGAGATAACGGTCAAATATTTTCCCAGAAAACGCTTTGTCTAAATCAAATTGGCGGTAATGTGAACGCGTAAACCGTGAGGTTACCCTTTCACTGACTGTGCCGTGCTGTGCGCTCTGTTTTAAGACAGGTAACTGAGCAGCAGTGACCGGAGTCACTGCTTGAGTATTAGCGATTGCACTACCAAAAGTCGCCAGACTAACGACAAGTGCAACTTTAAGAAGTTTGTTCATGACCTGATTGACCTCCGTATCAGAACTTTAAATGTTCCGCGCGTACAATCATTGCCAGTCCAGTTGGCAATTGAACTCTCACACCGTCTTTCGCAATTTCCAGAACAGATGCGTCCATCAAGCTGCTACCGACTTTCACTTTCAAGGTTTGACCTATTGAAAGTGCGTTGATATCAGTCACTGATTTCAGATTTTGCTCAGGTTCTGGATTGTTACGACGTGGAGTTTTCGCTGATGTATTTTGCGGGCGTTCTTTATTGTCTGACGGGCGACGACGTGGTGCTTTGTCTTTTGCAGCATCTGGATTACGAGCAGGTTTGTCACCCGTTTTTTTTGCTGCTGGGCGTTTTTGCGCTTTTTGTTCAGCACGCTGTGCTTGAACGCGCGCTTTCGCCTCAGTTAATTGCTGACGAGCATGAGCAATGTGCTCTGCGTCTAGCTCACCACAATCTTCGCCATTTAGGTCAACGCGTTTTGCGCCTTCTTTAACACCGTAAAGGTAGCGCCAGCTTGAAGTATACATACGTAACGCAGAACGCAATTGCGTTTTGCTAATACCATCTTCTTCTGTCAAGCACCCTACGATATCTTGAAAAATTCCGACTTTTAACGGACGTGCTTCGCCTTCAGCGATAAAACAGCGTGGAAAACGCTCTGCTAGAAATGCGATAACTTCTTTACTACTATTCAACTTAGGTTGATTTTCCATGAAATTTCCTGATAACAACGATTTTGCCAACCTCACGGGCATGAACAAGCCGACATTATAATCGTGTTGCTGACAATTGCCACGTTACTATTAATTTTACAGCCCAATATTTAGTAATATTTTGGCATAGAACACATTGCCAGATGTTGACACAACTGGTTTACAAGGTGTTGTAACCCTTTTTCATCTTCTTGGTCGAACTGGCTAATATTTGGACTATCAATATCTAAAACACCGATATTTTGACCATTTACCACCAACGGAAAGACAATTTCAGCATTACTTGCAGCGTCACAAGCAATATGACCAGGAAAAGCGTGAACATCTTCAACACGCTGAACTTGGTTTTCACTAAATGCCGTACCACAGACCCCTTTGCTGAACGGAATTCGAACACATGCAACTTTTCCTTGGAATGGGCCTAAAACAAGCTCTTGGCCATTGCTCAAGTAAAAGCCCACCCAGTTAACACCATCTAAACGTTCATATAATAACGCACTGGTATTTGCCAAGGTCGCAATTAAATCATATTCTCCCGCCAATAATGCAGAGAGATTATCTGAAAGTTCGAGATAATACTTCTTTTTATCCATAATTATTTCTAGTAATAATCAAGTAATTAAAATACACATATGTAAGAGTAATGCTAAGGTTACCAAGTTGTCACTTTGAGGTAAATTTTTTTACACTAGATTACATCTAGGCGAAACCCAAAAATGAGCAAATATGAATCACATTAATCATACTGACTTGATTTTGCAACGTTGTAGTCACTGCAATCAAAAAATTCATGCGCCGCCATTTAGCCCGCGGCAGGTGATTATTTGCCCACGGTGCACCTCTCAACTCAATGACGGCCGTTCATGGTCATTAAGTCGGCTGTCTATTCTTGCTATTACCTTGTTAATGCTTGCACCCATTGCATTTTGGCAACCCCTGATATCGATTCATCTATTAGGCAGTCAAATCAATGCCAACGTTATAGAAGGTATCCGCTTAATTAATCAGCAAGGTGACCCCATTACTGCCAGTATAGTGGCTTTTTGTGCGATTGCCGCCCCTTTACTGCTGCCTATTTTAATTTTATCGTTACTGATTGGCCAAAAAATCGGATTGAACCTCCGGCCTATTTTATTGGTACTAAGCCATATTAAAGAATGGGTTATGCTGGATGTTTATCTAATTGCACTGGGTATCGCTGCGATCAAAATGCAAGATTATGCCAGCGTATTTATCGGCCACGGGTTGATTGCCTTTATCACAATGTCTGTTTTAAGCCTGTTGATCCTCATCCACATGAATCTTGATGTGCTATGGAAAAACTTTTACCCCATCGAGGAAAAAGGTTCGCAGGCCAACGCAATTACCTGTACAGCTTGCCACTACAGCGCACCGCCAAATAAACACGGTAAGTGCCAACGCTGTCATCGCCCTGTGCAATATCGGGATCCTTATAGTTTACAAAAAACGTGGGCCGCACTGATTGCTGCCATGGTGTTGCTGTTTCCTGCTAACCTAATGCCAATTTCTATTTTTTACTTAAATGGGCAACGGCTAGAGGACACCATTTACTCGGGTGTCGTCTCACTAATCGACTCGGGTAACTGGCCAATTGCAATTATTGTTTTCATTGCCAGTATCTTAGTCCCGTTTATTAAAATTATTATCATGATTTTATTGCTGTTTTCGATTCATCTTAACAGCAATACTGACCCCGTCTTACGCATGAAACTGCTGAAGTTTGTTTCATGGATTGGCCGTTGGTCAATGTTAGATTTGTTTGTCATTGCACTGATGATGACGCTCGTTAACCGAGAACAATTAATGTCCTTTACCATGGGGCCTGCCGCGCTTTATTTTGGCACTGCCGTGATTCTAACAATTTTAGCCGTTGAATGGTTAGACAGCCGTTTAATTTGGGATTCTTATGGAAAAACAAAACCCGCAAAATGAGCCTTCTGATGATGCTGCAGAAGCCATACAACGCCGACGTGCGCGTATTTCGCCTTTTTGGTTGTTACCCTTGGTCGCTATTTTTATCGCAGGGTGGTTATTATTCCAACATTGGGTCGAGCGTGGCACGGATATCACGATTGAATTTACGTCGGCCCCCGGTGTGGTAGCGAATCGTACCCCTATTCGTTACCAAGGTGTTGAGGTTGGTTTAGTTCAATCAGTGGCAATCAGCAAAGATATGAAAAATATCATTGTCACTGCCAGCATTAACAAAGATATGCGTTCTGCATTGAATTCAGGCACTAAATTTTGGTTGGTAACACCCAAAGCCTCTCTCGCCGGCGTTTCAGGGCTCGATGCCCTTGTTGGTGGGAACTATATTGGTATGCTACCAAGTACTGGGGCTGAGCAGTTTTCTTTTGTCGCACAAGACACGCCTCCGCAGCAAAATATTGACCAAGGAGAGTTGCTCATACACCTTGCGGCTCCTGATTTAGGCTCATTAAATGAAAATTCGCCTATTTATTATCGCAAAGTCCCTGTTGGTCATATTTCCGGCTATACCGTTTTACCTGATAACCAAGGCGTGTCCATCTCAGCTATCGTGCAAAAGCGCTATGTGAATTTAGTTCGCAAAGACAGCCAGTTTTGGAATGTCTCAGGTTTACAAGGTAGCTTCGACCTAAAATCTGGCGCAAATGTTAAAATGGAAAGCCTTTCTGCAGTGATTAATGGCGCAGTGGCATTTGACTCCCCGGAAGGCAGTCCTCAGGCAGAAGAAGGTCAATCGTTTGTTTTACAAAGTAGTGCTGCGGTGGCAAGTGAAGCGAAGCAAAACACCAAATCACCACTGAATTTAACCTTATGGGCTCATGACACTTTTGGCGTCAACCAAGGGCAACCTGTTGTTTATCGTGGCATACAAATAGGTGAAGTGTTACAACGTCACTTAAATGCTGATAAAGTTGACTTCAATATTGCGGTTTATGATGAATATCGTCACCTAATAAGAGCCGACAGCAAATTTGTCGCCAATAGCCGTGTTGATGTTCAATTGGGGTTAAATGGCCTTCAATTTCAAGGTGCAACGCCGCAAGAGTGGCTTGAAGGTGGAGTTCACGTAATTGTCGGAAATAGCCAAGAAAAACTCCCAGCCACCTTCCCACTCTATCGCAGTGACGAAAATGCTAAAGCGGGTATTCTGGGCGTTTCACCACCAACAACAATTACACTCAACGCTGCAACGTTACCCGATATCCAAACAGGTTCTGTCGTGCTTTATCGCCAATTTTCCGTTGGGAAGATTATTGCCATTAAACCGACAAAATCGGGGTTTGCCATTGATGTCAATATTTCCAATGAATATCGCCATCTACTTACTGATAACAGTATTTTTTGGGCGGAAGGTGGGGCAAAAGTCGCACTGAACAGCAATGGTTTAACCGTCCAAGCTGCCCCGCTCAGCCGTGCAATTAGTGGTGCAATTAGCTTTGATAATTTTGACAATTCCACCGTTAATAAAGCCCGTCAACATACATTGTATCCGAATGAGACTTCTGCAAAAGCCATTGGCAGCGTTGTCACATTAACCACCTTTGATGCTTCTAAGTTGTCTGAAGGAATGCCAATTCGCTACTTAGGTATTAATATCGGTCAAATTGAATCTTTAAAGCTCTCTGCGGACAAACGCGAAGTGCAGGCTAAGGCAATCCTCTACCCCGATTACGTGAGTACATTCACTAAACTAGGTAGCCGATTTGCTGTTGTCACACCAGAGCTATCACCTGCAGGTTTAAATAATTTAGACAGCTTACTTCAGCCTTATATTAGTGCAGAGCCTGGCAGAAGTAATAAAAGTCGTTACCAATTTGAGTTACAAGCTGCCAATATTACTGATTCGCGTTATCTCGATGGCTTAACTGTCTACCTTGATGCTACTGATGTCGGTTCAGTCCAAGTAGGAACGCCAATTCTCTTTAGAGGATTAGAGGTCGGTGTTGTTACAGGACTCTATTTGGGAGAGCTTTCCGATCGCGTTTATGTTGCGACTCGTATCGGTAAAGAGTATCAATATCTGGTGCGTGATAATACCCAATTTTGGTTATCTTCTGGTTTCAACCTTTCCTTTGGTTTAACGGGTGGCGTAGTTAAAAGCGGAACATTTAAACAATTTGTTCGTGGTGGTATTGTGTTTGCAACCCCGCCAACAGTGCCTTTATCACCTAACGCTAAGCCTGAACAGCACTTCATTCTGAAATTAGAGCCGCCAAGCGACTATTTGGAATGGGGAACCTCTATTCCTAAAAAATAACCGCTACTAAGGTGCTTGTTAACCCAACAATGCACCTTTCCTTTTCATACTGCAAAAAAAATATTTTGGAAATAGATTCCATTTATACTATGCTTAATCTCGTTGGGCTGAATTTGTACAGCTAAAATCAATCAATGAGGTGTGATTATGTGTATAGTTAAATTGAAAATATCTTCCTATGAAATCAATGATGCCGTTATGGAGACTCATAAAAGCGACACGGTGAGTATTCCCTGTGATTCTGATACCGATTTTTGTATGCAGTTAGATGGTTGGGATGAACACACGAGTATCCCTGCAACTATTGATGAAAAACCTGTGCTGTTATACCGCCACCGCTATGACAAAGAAAACCATCATTGGGTTATGAAAGTTGCTTAGTCGTTTATTAGGTAACAACGTGATTAATGCAAAGATGATTGGCTTACTATCGATGAGTCAATATGTACGACAGCAAAACGAGAGGCAAAAAAAGAGGCCTGGTAGATTCCGATTACCGGGCCTTGGGAAATGGCTCTGGCAGAGCCGTGCGCTAAAATTGCCATTGAGACGTAACAAAGTACACCCTAATACTAGCTTTCAATGCACGTTATTGCCACATTAATTATCAATTTTTTTACATATTATTAACACAATTTATTGTTTAATTTTCTAATATTGAACTATTTGTTCAATAGGTCATACCTATGTAAGTAATCAGCAAAACCTTTCAATCCATTACCTCATTGATATATAACATTTTTTAATGGATAACCGTTTCCCTCTTTCTTTTTCTGCAATAATAAAACCACCTTAAAACGCCCTACTTACTACCACACAATTTCGCAGCGGCTTCCTTCAACGGCAAAACACGCTCTTCAACACTTTTAGTGGTCTCAATCGGCTTGAGTAAAACATCGATAGGTTGGCCTTTAATTTCTTTATTATTCATTTGGGTTGCGGCGATATCATTTAATGGATACTGCATTAATGTCGCTGGATTGATCACCACCAGCGCACCATTACTGCGACATTCCAACATCACTTCTTCACGTGTAAATGGCCAATCATCGCCAAATTGTTTTTTACTAACGGATGTTAAAGGGGCAGCAACAGCCGCGCTAATTGTCCCGCCAACCAATAATAAGCAAATAATGAGTTTAGATTTCATTGAAATGACCTTGTAAACGAATGAGATAATAAGGCGCTATTATCAAATAAATAGAGTGGTTTTGCTACACAGGTTGATAAGTGGCAAAAATAGCTACCGCTAAAATCGCCATTGTCCCAAGCAATAATTCAACCCAACTATTGATGATCAGGTAACTGACTTGCCCTTTTTGCTTGATCCTTGGCACGATATAATAGCGATTAATTGATGCCAACATCAACATCCCCATGACCAATATAATCTTAAACCAAAGTAGAGATTGATATTCAGAGCCTGAATACACCATCGGCCATTGCGGTAAAATGCTTATTGCACTAATAACACCAGTGATGACCACCAAAACGACTGCGACGTGCCCATAACGCGAGAACCGCTGCATCGTATTAATAATTTGTGTATCCATTCCTGCCACAAGTTCACGTTTGTTACGCAAGAATTGAATGCAGATTAAAAATGGCCATAAGCCCCCAAACCAATAGGCTGAGCTAACAAGATGAACAAATTGATTAAAGCGATGAAGCGCACCAACAATGCCATCTTGCATCGCAGCATGGCCGATAAGTGCGTGTAACCCAAGAAGAATAATAGATAGAATTAAAATAAGGTGCAGGCGGATCTTGATAGATTTAACAAACAAAACCACCAATAAAATCACCGAGAATAGTAACTCCCAGCGCCAAATTTGGCCAAATGATGTTCCGAGCACACCCTGCCAAATATCCCAATCCGTCGCGTCCTCCCAGCCATCGCCCATTAAACCCGCTTGTGCTAACATCCAGCCAAAAGAGGTCACAATGGTGACAACAGCACAGAAGTTAATCCCTTTATTCAAATAACGACTAATTAAATAGCTAAATTGCCCACAACTGAGCAACGCCGCAAATATTGACATTCCACACATCAATATTGCAGCGATAAAATGAATAAAACGAATTAAGGTATAAAACGCTTCAAGTGACATATTATTTCACTGTAAAGCTATAGGTCCCTTTGGTTTTATGACCATCAACTGAAACAACACTCCAGTTAACATCGTATTTGCCTGACGTCAGTTTATCTTCAACAGGCACAATCACTTTCGTATCATTGTTAGCGTCTAATGTCGCTTTCCCTGTTTTGATAATATTTTTTTCAGGGCCAATGATAGATACCTTCGTAAAGTTAACTTCGATGCCTTCAGAGAAATTTAGCGTGATGGACTCAGGTGTTTGCTCAACCGCAGCGCCTTCAGCAGGAAGTTGATCTTTTAAATGTGCATGAGCAAAAGCTTGTTGGAAAGACATCCCTAAGAATAGAACGGCAATCGCACTCAGTTTACGCCATGAAGATTTAATATGGGTAATTGGCATAGTAACCTCTTAATTTGCAGGTGAATTTAGAATGTTTGCCAATCATTATACGGAAAAAAATGGTTTGTGCCGCTTAAAAACGGGATTTAAGGGCTCATCCTGTGAGTATTCACACAAAATGAAAAGAAAAAGGCTTATGAACATTGAAATTAATCACTTTTGTCCATAAGCCTAATAAGGTCTTTATACATCAAATAGATAGATTACATTTTAGTCATGACCAACTCACAACACAAAATTAAATGTGTGCTGTTGATGACAGATTTTTTAAATCTTTATCCAGTAAGAATAGCGCTTTACCAGACTCACCCACCATGTCCAGTTTATCCAACACAGATTTAAATAGTTTCTCTTCTTCGTGCTGTTCTGCAACATACCATTGCAGGAAGTTAAACGTTGAGTAATCTTGTGTTGTCATCGCTAAGTGAG
Source organism: Providencia sp. (assembly GCF_040396775.1). Taxonomy (GTDB): domain Bacteria; phylum Pseudomonadota; class Gammaproteobacteria; order Enterobacterales; family Enterobacteriaceae; genus Providencia. The sequence goes on along the minus strand of NZ_JBEBNT010000001.1, from coordinate 111,212 downwards.
CTAATTTATTAATTTCACGCGTAATCAGTTGCTCGTGTTCATACGTTTGATTAAAAACATCCGCAATAGATTTAAAATCAACAGGTGGTGCCGCGATTTGCCCTAATAATGGCAATGCACCTGTATCGCTAAGGTAATCAAACAAACGCTGCATATGTTCCATTTCTTCTTGAGAGTGGGCCTTTAAGAAAGCGGCTGCACCTTCATAACCTTTATCGCTACACCACGCACTCATTTGCAAATAAAGGTTTGCAGAGTAAAACTCAAGATTTAATTGTTCGTTTAATTTTTCGACCATACCAGTAGTTAACATATTTTTACCTTAATGTTTAAATATTCCTGAGGCTATTATGCACAGTATTACAATAATTAAAACCCTAAAACATTCTGAAAACAAAAAAATCCAATTTACTGATTATTAATAACTTTTGTTAAAAACAATAATAATCAATATCATTATCTTTCACTGTTTTTAAAATTATTAATTAAATATAAAACTATATTATTTTGATTATAATTTCACGTTCTTTTCGATAAAGAATTGAGACTTCTTCTCATTTAATCGCTACAATATTCCTAAGTCCCATTAAGTGATAGAGATTTAAAATGAGCCACAATCTTGCTTTATTACCCAAAAACGAAATGGATAAAATTAACGTTGACTTATTGGCATCTGGCGTCGCATTCAAAGAACGCTATAACATTGCCATTCTTGCTGATGCTGTTGAGCGGGAACAACCCGAGCATTTGAGGGAATATTTTAGAGAACGGCTAGTTTATTACCGTCAGTTATCACAAAATTTTTCGCGGTTACCTTACGAACCCAGAAACCGTTAAGAAAAAAGAGGGGGATATCCCTCTTTTTTCATTGTAAATTCATCAATATAATCGCGTATAATTGAGTACTACTCAATTATTTAGAAGTGTTATAGGTCACCGTATTATTTTGGCAATCTACCGAAACAGAATAACGTAGGTCAGATTTCGAACCTCTAACCACTAACGGAACGGTATACCCTGTCTCAGTCTTTGTGACTTCATTATCGTTAACCCAAGCAACGGCTTTTTTACCGAGCGCGGCTTTTTCTTCGGCCCAGCGTGGTAAACGATTATGCATAAAATCACTTTTAACCTGAGCCGCAATTTGTGGTTCAGTTAGCGCACCACAGCTTACAAACGGTGCAGCCTTACCCTCTTCCTTGTTAACACTTAACGCGAATGAACTAAAAACAAGAGCACACGTTCCTAGAGCAATAGCAATTTTTTTATTCGCTTCCATACTCTCCTCCGATACCTAATTGTTAGGTAAAGATTTTTGATTAGTTTTGCTGCCTATTTAAGCCTATAAGAAGGTGTTAAATTTGCGCGTTATCTGTAAGTTATTTTCTAACGACATTGATAAACAGAATGACTTAACTAATATTAATCTATCAGATTCATGTATGAATGTTAATAGTATGTTTACTTATTATTAATTTTCATCTTCATCTTCAAAAAGTACGTGAACTTGTTCTTTGCCTTGATGTTTCTCACGAATTTCTTGTGCAACGAGTGCAATTGCTTCGCCACTACTCATACCGTCAGCCATTAATTGGTGAATTTTTTCCACCGCTTCTTGCTGTTCTTCATGATTAAGTGCGGGTATTCCTGATAACATGGTTTAAACCTCATTCATAAAAGACTAAAATCAATAATTAAGATTTTAACATCTCTTCGGTTATTAAGATAAGAGTATCTGTTAGTCTGGCCAGAATCACTTACGAAAAAGTAAACTTATCACCATGATTATTAATAAAATTCAGTTACCTTACAGCCCAACAGCGGCAATCGATTATTTTACGCCTCTCGCTCACCAGCCTTGGGCGATGCTATTGCATTCGGGCAATGCGAAACACTCACATAACCGGTTTGATATTATTGTTGCTGATCCTATTACAACACTTACAACCTATCAGTCACAGACAACAATTACAGAACAGAATCAAGAACCTATTATTTCTGAAGCCTCACCTTTCGCCCTACTGCAAGCGCAACTTGATAAACACCATACAAACCAAATATTGGATAACACGTTGCCATTTAATGGTGGAGCCCTTGGTATTTGGAGCTATGACCTTGGCCGCCGTATTGAAAAAATCCCAGAAATCTCGAAAACGGAATTAACATTTCCCGATATGGCTGTCGGCATCTACTTATGGGCACTGATTGTTGATCACCAAGATAAAACCGTCACATTGATTAGCCATGAAGATGCCGAGGCGCGTTTAACTTGGCTGCAAAGCCAGAAAACACCACGCAAAAATAAGTTTAAGCTCAATACACCTTGGCAATCCAATATGACAGAGGATGAATATCAGCAAAACATTGCGCGTATTCATGAATATTTGCGCAGTGGTGACTGTTATCAAATCAATCTAGCGCAGCGCTTTAAAGCCAAATATAAAGGTGATGAATGGAACGCATTCCTTGCATTGCTTGAAGAGAATGGCGCCCCATTCTCTTCCTTTATACGTCTACCGGAAAATGCCGTCATTAGCATTTCCCCTGAACGCTTTATTTTATTGCAAGACGGCGATATCCAAACGCGTCCGATTAAAGGCACACTTCCACGTTTAGAAGATGAACAAGACGATTTGGCTCAAGCTGGCAAACTGGCTAACTCCCCTAAAGACCGTGCAGAAAACTTAATGATCGTCGATTTATTACGCAATGATATCGGCCGTGTTGCCAAACCGGGAACGGTTAAAGTGCCAGAATTGTTTGTGGTTGAACCTTTCCCTGCCGTTCACCACTTGGTCAGCACAATCACGGCTAGATTAGACAGTCCATACCAAGCCACCGATTTATTGCAAGCTTGCTTCCCTGGAGGGTCCATTACAGGAGCGCCTAAAATTCGTGCAATGGAAATTATTGAAGAGTTAGAACCTCATCGCCGACATGGATATTGCGGTGCAATAGGCTATATTAGTTTCTGTGGCAATATGGACACTAACATTTCTATCCGAACTTTATTGACCTATAAAAAGCAGATTTATTGCTGGGCAGGCGGTGGTATTGTGGCAGATAGCCAAGCCGATAAAGAATACCAAGAAACTTTCGACAAATTGAGCCTTATTCTACCTTTATTAGGAGCGTTAAATTCGGATGACCGAGCTGAATAACTTTATCAACCGTTTTCAGTTTACTTTACCGACAACCCGTCAGGCACAGCGCCAGACGGGGAAATCGGCTGCGGTTTTATTACCAATTATTAATAAACCTAACCCAACGCTACTACTGACCCAGCGATCGCCATTATTACGTTCCCATGCAGGGCAAGTGGCCTTTCCTGGGGGTGCGAAAGATCCCGAAGATGGCTCATTAATTCATACTGCACTACGTGAAACTTTTGAAGAAGTCGCTATCCCACCTGAGAAAGTGAAGGTACTGGGGCAACTTGCACCGCTGCAAAGTTATGGGGGCTATGAAGTGACTCCTGTTGTTGGCTTACTGCCTGCTAACATTCAATATCAAGCAAACCCAAGTGAAGTTGCCTCCATTTTCGAAGTTCCTCTCTTTGATGCGTTGTCATTGGGACAACATAAATATGTGGATATCAAACGTTCAGGCCGTGAAAATCGAATTTTTTTCTATTGGTATAACGGTCATCTCGTTTGGGGTCTGACGGCTTCCATTCTTCATCAATTAGCATTGCAATTAGATTAGCCACTACAGCATAAACAACCATACAAAACTAACTTTTCAATCAAAAATTTTACACTAGCTTTTATCTGCTTCCCTATCATTCCTAATTTTATTGTTTCGACTGTATAAATTTAAAGCAAAACACAAGCAGATTGTGCTATTTACAATCAATTATTCCTAAGCAACTACCTTATTTCAAAAAATACTTTAAACTTACTGGTTAACACTACTAAATAACAGTAAAGTAGCGCCTTTTAAAATAAAGCACTCTATTTTCAACTTTTTTTAAGGAGTCCTGCGTGATAAGCGTTTTCGACATGTTTAAAGTGGGCATTGGCCCGTCAAGCTCTCATACCGTTGGTCCAATGAAAGCTGGTAAAGAATTTGTCGATGATTTAGTGAGCAAAAATCTCTTACCTAACGTCACTCGAATCTCTGTTGACGTCTATGGGTCATTATCGCTTACTGGTAAAGGGCACCATACTGATATCGCCATTATTATGGGCCTAGCAGGTAACTTACCTGCCACCGTTGACATTGAATCTATCCCAACTTTTATAAAAACGGTAGAAGACACTGAAAAATTACCTTTAGCGAATGGAACTCAATTAGTTGATTTCCCACGTGAAGATGGTATGAATTTCCGTCAAGATAACCTAGAGTTACACGAAAATGGCATGACCATTCATGCGTTTGCAGGGAATGACGAAATTTATACCAAAACCTATTATTCAATCGGTGGCGGTTTTATCGTCGATGAAGAGCACTTTGGTGAATCAGCGGTCGATAGCAAGCCTGTATCCTACCCATTTAATTCAGCAGATGAATTACTGCTAAATTGCAAAAAATCAGGTTTATCGATTTCCAGCCTGATGATGAAAAATGAACTCGATCTTCACTCAAAAGAAGAAATCGACGCTTACTTTGCTGATGTCTGGCACACCATGCAAGCATGTATTGAGCGAGGCTTAAATACTGAAGGCGTACTACCGGGGCCATTACGTGTACCACGCCGTGCGCCTGCTCTGAACCGTATTGTGACATCATCCAGTAAACTATCGAATGACCCAATGAATGTCATTGACCTCATTAATATGTATGCCCTTGCGGTGAATGAGGAAAATGCGGCAGGTGGACGGGTTGTTACTGCACCGACTAACGGTGCATGTGGGATCGTTCCCGCAGTACTGGCTTATTACAACCACTGCATCGAACCTGTCACGCCTGAACTTTACCTACGTTATTTCTTAGCGTCTGGCGCAATTGGTATTCTGTATAAGATGAATGCGTCTATTTCAGGTGCTGAAGTCGGTTGCCAAGGCGAAGTCGGTGTTGCTTGTTCGATGGCTGCCGCAGGCCTTGCAGAATTACTCGGTGGTAGCCCTGAGCAAGTGTGCATCGCCGCTGAAATTGGTATGGAACACAACTTAGGTCTCACGTGTGACCCTGTTGCGGGCCAAGTTCAAGTGCCATGCATCGAACGTAATGCGATTGCCTCCGTCAAAGCTGTGAATGCAGCGCGGATGGCTATTCGCAGAACCAGTGAGCCACGTGTATCATTGGATAAAGTCATTGAAACTATGTATGAAACAGGGAAAGACATGAATGCAAAATACCGTGAGACCTCTCGCGGCGGTTTAGCAATCAAAGTCCAATGTGACTAGTAAAACCTGTTTCTTCCCTTGAACGCCCTTCTAGTTATCTGAAGGGCGTTTTCTATTCTCCATCCATACAATGTTATTCACTTTTATTCACTAACCCCTCACATTATCAACAAATTTATTTAATCAATTCCTCACGCTATTTTGTTTACACATGGCTTATTTCGTTCAATTTCGCCAATCAGCACAATCGCAAATTAATACTATTTAATTCTAAAAACACATTTTGTTAGTTCACTTCACTCAGTATTTATCATACAAAATCGGTTATTTTTTAATCATAAAATCAATGATAAGCAATTTTTCACCTACATTTTGTTACCGATAACAATAATTTACACTGGAAAATAATTTATTTTAGAAATTAGATATCAACAAATAACAAATAAAAAGTTATTAATCGCAAATTATTAAGTATTTTTAGGTATATTCTTATTTTTCTGACGCGAAACAAGTTTTTAGGTTAAAACAAAATGATATGCTACAAATGTACTTCATACTAATAATTCAGATAGCTGACTCGTGACCGCCATGAGTAAATTGTAATTATTCAGCTAATATTATGATACAGGGGAAATTGATAAAAAGGAGTCTAACTTTAGTGTCCAATTTATCTACAGATAATATTTCGTTTTATCTATCAATGAGGGAAAAATAGTGAGTATAGCTATTATGATTGGTACCCACGGAGTCGCCGCTGAGCAGCTTCTCCGAACCACCGAAATGTTAATCGGCGAGCAAGATAATGTCTCGTTTATTGATTTTATCCCTGGGGAGAACGCAGACACCCTGCTTGAAAAGTACAGACAGAAACTGGAAAACTTAAATACAGAAAATGGCCTGCTATTCCTTGTCGATACTTGGGGAGGTAGCCCATTTAACGCTGCTAACCGTATTGCGAATGAACGCAATAATTGTGACATTATCACTGGTGTGAATGTTCCAATGTTGGTTGAAACCTTTATGTGCCGCGATGATAACCCATCTTTGGATAAGCTTATTACTGTTGCATTAGAAACGGGTCGTGGCGGTATTCGTCCACTCAAATTTAAAGAAGTTGAAGCACATCCTGCGCCTGTTGTTGCAAGCACCACACCACCAGCTCCAGCTCGAAAAGCCGGTCCCGGTGAACATATGGTGATTGCCCTTGCACGTGTTGATGACCGTTTAATTCACGGCCAAGTTGCAACGCGCTGGACAAAAGAGACCCAAGTCAAACGTATTATCGTCGTCAGTGATGAGGTCGCAAAAGACCAAGTCCGTTCGACACTGTTAAAACAAGTTGCGCCTCCAGGGGTTACGGCTCACGTTGTTGACGTTGCAAAATGTGTTCGCGTCTATAACAACCCCAAATATGCGGGGGAGCGTGTAATGTTGTTATTTACTAACCCAACTGATGTGAAGCGTATTGTTGAGGAAGGTGTGGAGGTTAAATCCGTCAATATTGGTGGTATGGCATATCATGAAGGTAAAACTATGGTGACCAATGCGGTTTCCATCAACCAAGCTGATATCGATGCCTTTAATTATTTGAACGACAAAAAAATTGAGCTAGAAGTCCGCAAAGTTTCATCAGACAGCAAAGTCTTCATGATGGACTTAATTAATAAGCTCAAAAAATAATGTGTTATCAAACTTTTAATTTTACTTTTTAAACCATTACTCAAACAGATTTTAAAACTTGTTGGTTACAGGAGATTAAACAATGGAACTTACCGTTGTTCAAATAGTACTGGTTTTCATCGTCGCATGTATCGCCGGTATGGGGTCAATCCTCGATGAATTCCAGTTTCACCGCCCTCTCGTTGCTTGTACGCTTATAGGTATCGTTCTGGGAGACATGAAAACAGGTATCATCATCGGTGGTACGCTGGAGATGATAGCGTTAGGTTGGATGAATATCGGTGCGGCTGTTGCACCGGATGCGGCTTTAGCCTCCATCATTTCAACTATCTTAGTTATCGCAGGTGGCCAAAGCATCGGTGCAGGTATTGCCTTGGCAATCCCACTGGCCGCTGCGGGGCAAGTATTAACAATCATCGTTCGTACTATCACCGTTGCCTTCCAGCACGCGGCTGACCGCGCTGTAATCAGTGGAAACTTAGCGTCCCTAAGCATTATTCATGTCAGTGCATTAGTCCTACAAGCGATGCGTGTTGCGATCCCTGCGCTTATTGTTGCTATTTCTGTCGGTACATCTGAAGTTCAACACTTATTAAGCTCCATTCCTGAAGTTGTGACCAGCGGTCTGAACATTGCGGGGGGTATGATCGTCGTTGTTGGTTATGCAATGGTTATTAACATGATGCGTGCTGGCTACTTAATGCCGTTCTTCTATTTAGGCTTTGTCACTGCCGCATTTACAGACTTTAACCTTGTTGCCCTCGGTGTCATCGGTGTGGTTATGGCTGTTCTGTATATCCAGCTCAGTCCGAAATACAATAAATCGCAAGTTGTTGTCACACAAGGCAATAGCAACAATAACCTTGATAACGAATTAGACTAGGAGGAGCGCAAACATGGTTGATACAACTCAGTCTACAGAGAAAAAACTGACACAGAGCGATATTCGCGGAGTGTTCCTGCGTTCCAACTTATTCCAAGGTTCTTGGAACTTTGAACGGATGCAAGCCCTTGGTTTTTGTTTTTCAATGGTGCCTGTTATTCGTCGTCTTTATCCAGAAAACAATGACGATAGAAAACAAGCAATTAAACGTCACTTAGAGTTCTTTAATACCCACCCATATGTCGCTGCCCCTATTCTGGGTGTGACCATGGCGATGGAAGAACAACGTGCAAATGGTGCCGACATTGACGATGCTGCGATAAACGGTATCAAAGTAGGTCTGATGGGGCCTTTAGCGGGGGTTGGTGACCCTATATTCTGGGGAACCGTTCGTCCTGTATTCGCAGCATTAGGTGCGGGTATCGCGATGACAGGTAGCTTACTTGGCCCTGTTCTGTTCTTCGTTTTATTTAACTTAGTCCGTTTATTAACCCGTTATTATGGTGTTGCATACGGATATAAGAAAGGGATTGATATCGTTCAAGATATGGGCGGTGGTTTCCTACAAAAACTGACGGAGGGAGCATCCATACTCGGTTTATTCGTTATGGGGGCCCTTGTCAATAAATGGACCCATGTGAATATCCCGCTCGAGGTTTCGCGCATTAAAAACCAAACCACGGGTGTTGAAGATATTACGACCGTCCAGATGATCCTCGACCAATTAATGCCTGGGTTAGTCCCTCTGCTACTCACATTCGGCTGTATGTGGTTATTACGCCGTAAAGTGAATGCGCTGTGGATTATTATTGGCTTCTTCGGTTTGGGTATTTTAGGTGCTTGGCTGAAATTCTTAGCGCCATAATTTTTTTCTAATATTTAATCAAGGGAGGTTGCAGCCTCCCTTTTTTAATTTTAAGCTTTGTCATATGTTTACTTAGCCAAGGGCGCACCAATGACCTTAAATGATGTTATTCTCGCCATTATCATTTTGATCATGCTTGTATATGCTATTTATGATGAATTTATTCAGCATTTGCTAAAAGGTAAAACGCTATTAAAAATTAACTTAAAACGAAAACATCGCGTTGATGCCATTATTTTTATTGTCTTAATCTGCATTGTTATTTATACAAATATTGTTCGACATGGTAATTTATTAACCACTTACTTATTAATGATTACTATATTTATGTCAGTCTACTTGGCATTTATTAGAACACCTAAGTTATTTTTTAAACAAACTGGTTTTTATTTTGCCAATACTTTTATTTCTTACGATAGAATAAAATTAATGAATTTATCAGAGGATGGTATTCTGATAATAGGGTTAGAGCAAAAGAAAATCCACATTCAAGTCTCTCATCTTGATGATTTACAACGCATTTATGAGTTTCTTATTAATCATAAATAATTATTATATATATTCATAGAAATACTAAGGTTAATTAAAAATATAATTAACCTTTTTTTTCTTATTAAACCAATTGATAATAATTCTCACTACCGTTTAATATCCACAATTAATTAAGTGTTGCCTTTAAAATAAAATGTGGTATCTTTCTTTCCACGTCATTGGGGAGTAGCCTGTTCTGGAAATATATTAATTCCAGAAAGTCCGTATCAACATACTCGTTTGGTTTCAAACGTGGTGCGGACACCATAATCTGGTTGGCAAGACCATAGACACATAAACACACCTTAGGTTGGGGGTAGTTTATGTGTATATGGAAACACCCAACCGAGGTTATGTTATGAGTTTTTACGCTACCCTTGTCTTAGCCCTTGCGCTATCAATGGACGCATTTGCAGTTGCAATTTGCAAAGGTGCCGTCCTGCATAAACCCCGTTTTAGAGAAATCCTTCGTACCGGATTTATATTTGGTTTTATTGAAGCTATCACGCCTATTATTGGTTGGGGAATTGGTATTCTCGCTAGCCAGTATGTTATTCGTTGGGATCACTGGATTGCATTTGCATTATTGTTTGTTTTAGGCGCTCGCATGATTTGGCAGAGCCTTAAAACAAAAGATGAAGAATGTTGTTCAAAACCTTCGAGCCACAGCTCTACAAGCTTGATCTTTTCAGCCATTGCAACGAGCTTAGATGCGATGGCGATTGGCTTAGGTCTCGCTTTCTTACAAGTAGATATTGTTCATACCGCAATGACCATCGGCTTAATGACCATGATTATGGCAACTATTGGTATGATGATAGGCCGTTATGTTGGACCATTATTAGGCAAAAAAGCAGAGATTATTGGTGGTGTGGTATTAATTGGTATCGGGTTTAATATCTTGTTTGAACACCTCGAACTATTTATGTACGCCCCATAAGAATTGATTGCCCCCTACTTCTCTTAGGGGGCTTTACCAAGGTTACGCTGCTTGGTATTGATAGATTCGAATTAAAAAATCTGCCGTATAATTTTTCACTTCCGCTTGCTGCAAATTTTGCTTCACTTCTTCAGATGCCCGCCACGCAAATGGTGTCATTGCTAACAATTCATAAGCCTCTTGACCCGTCAGTGCCATCGTATAATTTAATTGGCTTTCATCCAGTAATTTAAAATTAGGCAAATCCTCGCCTTTAACGGGGTGCAACTTAACTTCATCGTAGATAAGTGCTTTTAATTCTTGCAGATGCTCTGCTGCTGGAGTGACAGTAATTAATATGCCGTTATCGGCCAATACTCTGCTTAATTCTTCGGCTTTACAAGGCGCGTAAATACGCACAATCGCCCCTAAACTTGTTTCAGAGAAAGGTAAACGGTGGCTAGTACCGACGCAGAAATTAACTGATTTATAACGCTTAGCCGCATAACGAATTGCTGCCTTTGACACATCCAAACCAAAAACTTGAATGTCACCAAATTTATTTTTCAATATTTGCAAAAAGTAATCAGTGTAATACCCTTCACCACAGCCGATATCCAATACTGATAAATGATTTGCAGGTAAAAATTTAACCAGCTTTTCAGCCACTTGATCACGCATGGGTTGATAGTGCCCTGCATCAAGGAATTGACGGCGGGCTTGCATCATTTCAGCACTATCGCCAGGGTCTTTCGAGCGCTTATGTTGCACAGGTAGTAAATTAACATACCCTTCTTTCGCACAATCAAATTGGTGATTTGCTTCGCAGCGATAGCTATGGTGAGTTTGTAAGAGAGGTGTGAAACAAAGTGGGCATTGATAATTCATATAAGTCACTGATAGCAAAATAATGACTAGTATACCACATTAGCAATGATGCAGCGCCATGAAAAATATCCCATGGCACCGTGACGTTAACGAATTTTATAACTGATTATTTCGCTGATTTACTTTTTTCAACATGCTTTTCTTTCGCTGCTTTTTTCTCAACCTTTGCTTTCATGTGAGATGATTTAGCAGCTTGATGCGATTGTGCGATAGGTGAAACAGGCTCAGATTTTACCGTTGTATTCGCTAATGCAGCACCAGAAATAGCAATAGACATAACCGTTGCGATTGCTAATAACGTTTTCATTTTTGTACCTTAGAATTTTAAAGCAAGGATGTTCTTGCAACACTAATAAATCACAAATTAATATTTCCCCGCAATAGGACAACTTTAAAGATTTATAAATTTTTTATAGGTTATTTTTGTGTATATATATTTGCAGTTTGTTGATTATTTATTTACTTTTTCATTTTATTTTTATTATAAATCAAATCATAAAATATTCATTAAAAACAATGGATTAGTTACTTGTTATTTTTTGATTTCAATTTTTTAATTATAATCACCTATTTAAAATCAATTAATTTGTTATCGCTTTTTTTTAGCTTTTCTGCACAAATTTAGCTTACTGGTACTTTTATAACTTGCTTTCATCTTTTGTTTTTGGCTTTAATAAAATGATATGCATGACATTATGTAGGTAAAAAATGAAAGTTAGATTAGCCTCACCAAAAGAAGCCAAACGGTTATGGTTTATTCGTAACCAAGCCATTCGTCATGGCTGTAAAAATAGCTATGATCCACAAACAATTTGCAATTGGACGCCTGATGAAATGCCCCCAAGCTACATAAAAATGGTTGAGAACAACCCATTTTTTGTTGCTGTAAATGAACGTGATGAAGCCGTATCAACGGGTTTTTTAAATTTAGAATCAAATAGTATTGATGCGATATTCACGCTACCAGAGTATATGGGGCATGGCGCTGCTGGCTTAATATTAGATGCAATAAAGGCCGAGGCGAAAAAACGAAAAATAAGTACCCTGACCTTAGATTCATCCCCGAATGCAGAACGCTTTTACCAAAAACATGGGTTCACGCCTATTCGCCATGATAACTATTATTCAGCACTTGCTCAGGCTAATCTTGCGTGTATTCACATGAAAATAGCATTGTAAGACACAAAAAACAAAAGCCGTTAATTTTTATAACGGCTCTATTATTTGCAAATTATCTTATTAGATAACTAAAAATCAGCAAATTCAGGGATTGGTTTACGTCCATGGGATCCAAGAAAATCCAATACTCGACGTGGGGTCACATTTAAGATTTGTGATTGAGGAAAATCAATCGATTCAAGCATTTCCACTACGCGATCAAAACGCCCTAAATAACCCGCAAAATGGGAGTCAGAGCCTAGCGCAACCCAGCCCCCTGTTTCTTTTACTGCTTTCGCAATCTCTAGGCAGTTTTGTTGACTACCCGCTCTTGAATGTAGAAAAGATGAATTATTCATTTCTAACGCCACATTGCACTCTTTCGCAGCTTGAGCAACAGCTTTAATATCAATCGGATATTTGGGGTTACCAGGATGCGTAATAATTTGAACTTTTTCACTGCGGATCGTCGCAATCATTGCTTCGGTATTATCTGCAAGGCTTTGCGGTTCAAGAACGGGTTCGTGAAAGCCAGCGAGAATAATGTCTAAGTGACGCGCAATTTTTTCATTACAGTCTGTTTCACCTAGCTTATTTTTGATATTCGCTTCAATGCCATACAGTAAACCAACGCCATCGACAATGCGAGGCAAAATAGGCATATTACCAAAATGCCATTCATGCGGTGCATCTTGCATTTCAGGGCCATGGTCGGTGATTGCAAATAGCTTTACCCCACGGCTTGCTGCCTCGGCAAAATATTCATTAACCGTACTGTAAGCATGGGTGCTGGCAATGGTATGGGCATGTAAATCAACTTGATACATAAATAACATCCTTCTTATTCTACTATTTGCTTTCTGAGCCTATCCACTCAGACAAGGTTCAACCAAGCTAACATATCAACGTGACGGTTTCGAGAGTCATTCAACTAAACAGCACTTTATCAACACATGACAATATATTGCATACAATCCTAAGTTGTTTTTAGAATAAAAAAACCCGCCATCAATGCGGGTTAAAATATGTTGAGTGAAAAATAAATTTAATCCACTAAGACGCGTTTATTGGTTGCGCCCCAAAGGATAGACATTTCTGTAAATAATGCACCGCTGATATCTTCTACTTCTTCAGCTGTGACTTCTGCATTGCCTTGTTTACCAAAGAACACCACTTCATCACCCGGACGTACTTGTTTTAAATCGGTTACATCCACCATCACGGTATTCATTGAGGTTTTTCCTAATACAGGCACTTTCTGGCCGTTGATCAGCGCATGCCCAGTATTACTAAATACACGGCGATAACCATCAGCATAACCCACCGGGATATTCGCTAAAATAGAGTCACGTTTCAATGTAAAGGTACGGTCATATCCAACGGTGTTGCCTTTCGGATAATGATTTACTGAAGCAATGTTTGATTTCAATGTCATCACACGTTTATAGTCGTTGGTTGCAACAGTATCACCGTAAAAAATACCACCAACACGCACCATATCTAACCATGATTCAGGCACAGTAATTGTTGCATAAGTATTCGCAACATGTAGTGTGACATCTTCACGTTTTAGACCCGTCACATTTAATACTTGTTGAGACTCTTTGTTAAATTTAGCGAGATCTTTGCGGATTTGTGCCTCATCTTCTTCTGGGTAATGGGACATAATGCCGACAATTTTTAACTGCGGTAACTGTGAGATCAGCTTCGCTTCATTAAGGCCGGCAGGGGTGCTCACCTCTAAGCCATTACGTGACATACCGGCAGAATTTAACGCAAGGTGGATAGGAATGACTTTATTTTGCTGTTTCGCAATGACATTTAAGCGCTGCGCCATTTCTAAGTTACCAATCAATTCTTCCGTTTGGTACTGTGTCGCTTGCGCCATTTCCTTTTCAGTTGCACTTCTAACGCGCATTAAACGGCCTTTAAAACCAAGGTCTCTCACCGTTTTTAATTCTTGGTTATTAGTCACGCCAATACATTGCACATTATTGGCAATCATCACTGGCGTGACTAACGATAAGTCATGCCCATAAGCATCGCCTTTGAGAACGGCACACATGGATGATTTATCCCCTAATAGCGCTTGAACTTTTTTGATATTAAAATCCAATGCACTTTCTGAAATTTCAATCCATGAATTATTCACAACAACAGGCTGTACCTGCGCTGCTGGTGTTGCAATTGAAGCGTTATTTGTGTTGGTTGGCTGCTGGCAAGCGGTTGCCGCAACAAGAAGAGGAAGTAATGCCAGATATTTTAAACGAAATGCCACAAGGTTTTCCTTAACTGTTGTCATGTTGCCCCAACTCATTATTTTTATGATTGTGGGATATAGAAATATACATGAAATGTATAACTTCTTTGGATGATAGCAATTTAAGAAAATTGAACAAGTAATAATTCATTTTAACCGCATAAAAAACCAAGTTATCTTACAAGATCATTTCGTATTGATAATATAAAGGCATCCATTAAATATCAGATGCCTAAACACTGTTATTCCCTGATTAATCCCTATTTAAGCATTAATCCCCTTCATACCCTCAACAGAATATCGGGATCCCGCAGGTTGAAAATGCTCGAGGACTTGTTTAATTTGATGTAAATCCTCTGAGTTTAAACAAATATCAGCTGCACGAAAGTTGTCTTCAAGATGTTTTACTTTATTCGTTCCAGGTATTGGCACAATGTTATCTCCTTGAGCCAACAACCACGCCAGTGAAATCTGTGCAGGTGAACATGATTTTTGCTCCGCCATCTGAATAATAAAATCAGATAATGTGCTGTTAGCTTTGAGGTTCTCAGATGTAAAGCGTGGTAATCCATTTCGAAAATCGCCACTTTCAAACGAACTCTTATTATTAAAACGCCCCGTTAAAAATCCACGCCCTAAAGGGGAATACGGAACAAAGCCAATACCCAGTTCTTGGCAAGCTGGCAAAATTTCAGCTTCAACATCACGCGTCCAAAGGGAATATTCTGTTTGGACTGCGGTAATGGGAAACACAGAATGTGCCTGTTTAAGCGTAGCCGCGCTCACTTCAGATAGCCCTATGTGTGCAATTTTCCCCTCTGCAACTAATTTAGCCAATGTTTCCATTGTCGTTTCTATTGATGCCTTTGGGTCTAAGCGATGAATGTAATACAAATCAATACAATCGACACCTAATCGACGTAATGAACTCTCACAAGCACTGCGAATATATTCAGGGCTATTATCGATTCTACGCTCATATTCCCCTGGGCGGCGTACAATGCCACACTTTGTCGCAATCTTGATATCCACATCCGTCTGTTTAAGAAAATCTCCAATCAATTCTTCGTTATGAAAATTGCCATATGTATCGGCTGTATCTAGCATTGTGCAACCAAGTTCGACCGCCTTATGTAGCACAGCCATCGCGGCTTGGTCATCTTGTGGTCCATAGAACTCACTCATTCCCATGCAACCTAGCCCTATAGCAGAAACTTCGAGCCCATTTCCTAAAATACGTTTTTTCATCATATGCCCCTTGGTTTATTTAACGTATTTGAGTATATTTTCCTAAAATGACGATTCATATGGGCAATGTTAACAATCAATTTTCCAAAAATGGAAAATGGTGAGAAAAACAAATGAACTGGGATGATGCCAAAATATTTTTAGCTATTGCACGAGAAGGCACACTAAGTGCTGCATCCAAGGTATTAAAACTGGGCATTGCAACGACATCACGACGCTTAGAACGACTCGAAGAAGCATTAGGCATTCGATTATTCACCCGCGATCAGCTTGGTTATAAACTTACGGATGAAGGAAGTGCGTTAATTTCACAAGCAGAGGCTTTAGAGCAAGCAGGCTTCGCATTTAGCAATGCTGCGCACAAAAAGAATGAAAACGTTATGGGCCATGTCTGCCTAGCAACCGCGCAAGGCTTAGCTGACCACCTTATTATCCCTGCTCTACCATCGCTAACTGACGTTAACCCTAATCTAACCCTCGAAATTGTCACAGGTGTTTCAACCGTTAATTTGCATCGACGAGATGCCGATATCGCTCTACGAATGGTGAGACCTGAGAGTGGTAATGTACGGATCCGCAAATTAGGTACTCTTGGGTTCGGTCTTTATGCCTCAGAAAGTTATTTACAACGCAGACCAAATCCAAATAGACCTAACAACTTAGAACATGATGATTTTATAGGCTGGTCTGAAGCACAACAGCACCTTAATTCCGCACAGTGGCTAGAAAGAGCGCTCAGAGGAAGGCGTTGCCGGTTAACCATGACCACAATGTCGGCTCAATTCAGTGCTGTACAAACTGGCCTCGGGCTTGCGGTTTTACCCCATTTTATTGCAAGAAAAATGGGTTTGATTTGTCTACTGGATGATATTGGCTGCGACCAATCAATTTGGCTAGCCATTCATTCCGACCTCGCCCATTCACGAAGAATACGTGTTGTCGCCGATTTTTTGACTGCATTAGTTTCTGATAATCAAGAAAAATTGATGCCATAAAAAAAGCCCACTTTTACATGGGCTTAAGTCGTTATTTTGCTAGTCAGTGCCAGCTGATTCTTATTGCGGGATTATTCCCACTCAATAGTCGCAGGTGGCTTACCGCTGATATCATAAACTACGCGGGATATGCCACTAACCTCATTGATGATACGGTTAGAAACACGGCCTAAGAAATCGTAAGGTAAGTGAGCCCAGTGCGCGGTCATAAAGTCGATGGTTTCAACTGCACGCAATGAGACAACCCAGTCGTATTTACGGCCATCGCCCATAACGCCAACAGAGCGAACAGGTAAGAACACAGTGAATGCTTGGCTAACTTTATGATATAAATCTGCTTTATGCAGTTCTTCGATAAAGATAGCATCTGCGCGGCGCAGTAAGTCACAGTACTCTTTCTTCACTTCACCTAATACACGAACCCCTAAACCAGGGCCCGGGAATGGGTGGCGATATAACATTTCATAAGGCAGGCCTAACTCTAAACCGATTTTACGCACTTCGTCTTTGAACAGCTCTTTTAACGGCTCAACTAAACCAAGCTTCATGTCATCAGGTAACCCACCCACATTGTGGTGAGATTTAATGACGTGTGCTTTACCCGTTGCAGAAGCTGCTGACTCAATGACGTCTGGGTAGATAGTACCTTGCGCTAACCACTTGATGTTTGGCAGTTTAGATGATTCTTCATCGAAAACTTCGATAAACACATGGCCAATTTTCTTACGCTTCGCTTCTGGGTCGCTGATCCCTGCCAGCGCGTTTAAGAAACGGTCTTCGGCTTTCGCATGAATAATGTTCAGGTCAAACTTACCTTCGAACATTTCCATTACTTGGTCAGCTTCATTTAAACGCAATAAGCCGTTGTCAACGAAAACGCAGGTTAAGCGTTTGCCAATGGCACGGTTTAACAGTAATGCAGTAACGGAAGAATCAACACCACCTGACAATGCCAGTAATACGTGGTCATCACCGATTTGCTCTTTTAATCGTGCAACGGTGTCTTCGATAATCGCCGCAGGTGTCCATAATGCATCACACTGGCAAATATCTTTAACGAAACGCGTTAAAATATTCAGGCCTTGGTGAGTGTGAGTCACTTCAGGGTGGAATTGTACACCGTAGAATTTTTTCTCTTCGTTTGCCATGATGGCATACGGGCAGCTTGGCGTGCTTGCGATGGTTTTAAAGTCAGCAGGAATAGCCGTTACTTTGTCGCCATGGCTCATCCACACGTCTAAAACAGGTTTACCCGCTTCATTGAGAGAGTCTTTGATATCACGGAACAGTTCACATTGTTCAGTGATTTCAACGTTAGCGTAACCAAACTCGCGCTCACCTGAAACTTCAACCGCCCCACCAAGTTGCATAGACATAGTTTGCATGCCATAGCAGATGCCTAATACAGGCACACCTGCATTGAAGACGTAGTCTGGCGCACGTGGGCTATCATTCTCAGTCGTACTTTCTGGGCCACCAGAAAGAATAATACCATTTGGATTAAATTCTCGAATTTGCTCTTCTGTAACGTCCCACGCCCAGAGTTCACAATAAACGCCAATTTCACGGATACGGCGGGCAATCAGCTGTGTATATTGCGAACCGAAGTCAAGGATAAGGATGCGATGCTTATGGATATTTGTTGTCATTTGAGGAGAATTCCAAAAATTCAAGTCAAAAATAAAAATTGGTAGCGTGCAGGACACCAGCACGCTACCCTGTAAAGTTATCGGTTATTGTCCCAAACGATAGTTTGGTGATTCTTTTGTGATAGTCACATCGTGTACGTGGCTTTCTTGAATACCTGCGCCACTGATACGGACAAATTCCGCTTTTGTTCTCAGAGCGTCAATCGTACCACAACCCGTCAGCCCCATACAGGAACGTAAACCACCCATTTGCTGGTGAATGATTTCTTTCAGGCGGCCTTTGTAAGCAACACGGCCTTCGATACCTTCTGGCACTAATTTATCTGCAGCATTATCCGATTGGAAATAACGATCTGAAGAGCCTTTAGACATTGCCCCTAATGAGCCCATGCCACGGTATGCTTTGTAAGTACGACCTTGGAATAAAATAGTTTCACCCGGAGACTCTTCAGTCCCTGCGAACATGGAACCCACCATCACACACGCAGCACCCGCTGCAATCGCTTTGGAAATGTCACCAGAGAAACGAATACCACCATCGGCAATAACCGGAATGCCCGTGCCTTCAAGTGCTTCCGCCGCTTCTGCAATTGCAGTAATTTGAGGTACACCCACACCCGTTACGATACGAGTTGTACAGATTGAACCTGGGCCTATACCGACTTTCACTGCGCTCACGCCAGCATCGGCCAACGCTTTTGCGCCTTCTGCTGTTGCTACGTTACCACCAATGATTTGTAAGTCAGGGTATTTTTGGCGAGTTTCACGAATACGTTGTAATACACCTTCAGAATGGCCGTGTGAAGAGTCAATCAGTAAAACGTCAACACCTGCCGCAACCAGCGCATCAACACGCTCTTCGTTGCCACCGCCAGCACCCACCGCAGCGCCAACACGTAAACGACCTTGGTCGTCTTTACACGCGTTTGGTTTACGTTCCGCTTTTTGGAAGTCTTTAACGGTGATCATTCCTAATAGGTGGAAGTTATCGTCGATAACTAAGGCTTTTTCTACACGTTTTTCATGCATTTTTTGTAATACGATTTCGCGTGCTTCGCCTTCTTTGACCGTCACTAAACGCTCTTTTGGCGTCATAACCGCAGTAACAGGTTGATCTAAATCTGTTACGAAACGCACATCACGGCCGGTAATGATACCGACTAATGAATTGTCTTTCGCCACGACTGGGTAACCTGCGAAACCATTACGCTCAGCCATTTCTTGCACTTCGCGGATAGTGGTATCTGGGGTAACAGTAACAGGGTCAGTAACAACACCACTTTCATGCTTTTTCACGCGGCGAACTTCTTCCGCTTGGCGCTCGATAGACATGTTTTTGTGGATAAAGCCAATCCCACCTTCTTGAGCCAAGGCGATTGCAAGGTCAGATTCGGTGACGGTGTCCATTGCTGCAGAAAGCATTGGAATGTTCAGGCGGATGTTTGCAGTCAGTTGAGTAGAGAGATCAGCCGTATTTGGTAATACAGTTGAGTGTGCAGGAACGAGTAATACATCGTCGAAAGTTAGTGCTTCTTTTTTAATGCGTAACATAGGCAATATCCCACCAGGCAGCGTTATGGAAAGGTATAAAATATTGCCGCGGCATTATACACACCGTAATCGGTTGCTTCCAGCCTTTTTTTGAAAAATTACTTGATAACTCCGATAGCTAGGTTAGTATTTAGCGATTAAGTCCTTGTTTTAAAATTTGATCTGGCTCACATGTCGACTTCACAAAATAGTGCAATTTTTTCTGTTAGTAAGCTTAACCTTGCCGTTCGCGAACTTCTTGATCAGCAAATGGGGCGGATATGGCTAACCGCAGAAATTTCCAATTTTTCTCAGCCAAGTTCAGGCCATTGGTATCTGACGCTGAAAGATGACCGTGCGCAGGTTCGTGCGGCGATGTTCCGTGGACAAAATGCAAGAGTGACCTTCCGTCCTCAAAATGGGCAACAGGTTTTAGTGCGCGCCACCGTCACATTGTATGAACCCCGTGGTGACTACCAGTTAATCATCGAAAGTATGCAGCCCGCGGGCGAAGGGTTATTACAGCAACGCTTCGAATTGCTAAAACAAGCGCTAAGTGCGCAAGGTTTGTTCGATACACTGCATAAAAAACCGTTACCCACCCCAGCAAAATGCGTGGGAATTATTACCTCAGCAACGGGCGCGGCTTTACACGATATTTTAAATATTCTTCGCCGCCGTGACCCTTCACTGCCAATTGTTATCTACCCCACTGCAGTTCAAGGAGATCTCGCCCCTGCACAAATCGCACGTATGATTGAATTAGCGAATTTACGTCGTGAATGTGATGTATTGATTGTTGGCCGTGGTGGTGGCTCATTAGAAGACTTATGGGCGTTTAATGAGGAAATCGTCGCAAGAGCGATATTTTCAAGCCAATTGCCGATCATCAGTGCCGTGGGGCATGAAACTGACGTCACCATTGCCGATTATGTGGCTGATGTGAGAGCACCAACCCCATCCGCTGCCGCAGAACTAGTCAGCCGCAACCAACAAGAAATGCTACGCCAAATAAAATCGGCACAGCAACACCTTGAAATGGCGATGGATTATTACATTGCTGGGCAACAGCAACGCTTTGCTAAGCTCCACCACCGTTTACAACAGCAACACCCGCAATTACGTTTAGCAAGGCAACATAACCAGCTGAATTTATTGCAACAAAAGCTTGCTCAGTCTATGACTCGTCAATTGCAAACTGCCTCAGTTAAATTTGATAGAGCCAACCGTCGCCTGCAACAAAATGATTTACGACCGCAATTGCAAAAACAACAACGCCATCTGCAACAAACACAATATCATCTACAAAATATGATGACGCAGTTAGTAAATAATTATAAGCAACGTTTTGCAGTGGCGTGTTCAAAAATGGAAGCTGTTAGCCCATTAGCAACACTTGCGCGTGGCTTTAGCATCAGCGAGGCACCTGATGGCGCCGTTTTGAAAAAAACGACTCAAGTTAAACTGGGGCAACAACTGCGAACGCGCTTAAATGATGGTTGGGTAGAAAGTGAAATTACCCATATTGAAAAAGTAAAAGCAAGGCGCGCCACAAGAAAAACAAATTAACTGTTTTATGGGTTTCATCTTTTTAATTTAATGAAACCCATATTTTAACCCTAATTAGAAACGAATTTGCCCACCCAACATATAAGTACGCCCTCTTGCCGTCGCATTGTGTTTACCACGTTCCTCCATAATTGCTGTCGAATTTGAACGGTTTAGTGCATCAGAATAATTTTTATTTGTTACGTTATTTATTGTCATCATCAATTTGACGTTCTTGTTGATTTCATAATCGGTGTATAAATCAATCACGGTTGGCTGCTTTTCATATTTATCTTTTAAAGCATTCCCTTCATTATCTACAATAGATTCAACACCAATACGTTTGGATGGCCCAGTCCATGTAACCGTCGTTCCCAATGTTAACTTTTCATCCAATAAACGGACACCTGAATCTAAAGTTAGATAATAATCAGGTAGTTCCGTAAAATCTCCCGCACTAAAATCTGCGATTTTCGCAATGGAAGTAGGCTGATCTCCAGTCTCTTTTGTATAAGAAAGCATTGAATAGAATACACCTGCATCATAGTTTGCTTGCAGTTCATAACCACGCAAATTAACGTCTTTTATTTCATTCGAATAGATATAGCTTTTTTGAGTAATATTCGGAAATTCGTTGTCCCAAACATCATCGTTCATCAAACACCATTCTAATTCAACCGCATTTGTTGGCTTACACAATAAATATGGCTTGCTCGTAATGTAATTTTTAATTTTTGTATTAAACCACAACGCTTTCAGATTAAATTGGTCGCCTTCAACAAATAAATCAGGTTTTAAACTGTTAAACCCAACCTGCCACGTATTTGCTCTTTCACCTTTTAAAAATGGGTTCATACTTTGCCCGCCATTTTGTGAATAAAAAACTTCCTGTGAATTGGGTGCCCTCATTGAATGTGCATAACTCACAAAAGGCTGGAATTCAGGTATGATTTCAGCAGAAAATAATACTCCAGGGTTAAAACCGCTCTCTTTTAAGTTAATATTAGCTTCTTCCTGAGGGAAACATTTCTCAGTTTCATCGCAAGCGGGTTTATAACCTTTTAAACGGTAGTGCATATAATTCAAATCAAATACCGCCGTATAAATATCGTATTTCGCTTCTAGTTGCGTATAACCGCTGGATAAATCCAGTGTGCCTTCTGGGGAAAAAGGGTTATATTTTAATGTGTCATCATCAATAACTGAGCTTACTGTCTTTTGGTATTTCGTTTTCGATAATTTAGAACCGATTTTCCATTGAAAATCGACATCTCCATAAGAAAACCGGCTCGTATTTGAGATATTAAGGCCATCTGCAATATTTTTAGACCCGCCCTCTCTTAAAGCCCACCCAAGGGAATCCCCTTCAAACTTTTGGTTGCTATTACTGTGGTTTGCCAGCACCTCAATATCCACTAGTTCATTTAATGGCGTATATTTATATTTAAGGTAATAATCTTCACTATCAATTTTACGGCGAGTTAATTTATTTTGTAAAAAACGGCCGCTAAACTCTAATTCATGTGTATCATTGGGTTTGTATTTTAATTTGGTTAATTGTGATTGAGGCTTTTGTTTGAACGTTGAATCCGTTGCAAAATCATCACTGTCATATCCCGCACCATTTTTATAACTTCCGGGAATATTGTGACCGCTGATGGCAATTAAACCACCAAAATATCCTTCCCCATCATTTAATAATGTTTTTCCTGCAACGGAAACCATACCGTTATAGCCAAGTCCGTTATCTCCCCAACTTGCTTTGCTACGTAGTCCATATAAATTATCTTTAAAAATCACATCATCAATACCGAGAGTACGAAAGTTTGCGCTACCCGCTAAAGCATTCACACTATTACTGCCATTTAATTGCCCTTTTTCTACCTCAACTTCAACAATAAAATTAGGGTCAATTAACGCCCCGAAATCATTATTGGGCTGTTGCCCATGCGTGTATTGGCTAGGCGAAATACCGTAGTAACTTTGTGTGACACCATCCACCATCATATTAACGCGCCCAAAACCACTCAGGCCACGAATGTTCACGTTGATAGTGCCTTGGCTACCATCCATTTGGGTGTACGTTCCAGGCATAGTACGGATGATTTTATCCATACCTTGTAACTTATTTTCCGTACCAACAGCGCTGTAAGCACCGGGTTTTTCCAGTGCTTTAACCAACGGTGTTTGTTTTTGTGCACCTGATACTTTTAATTGGCTAAATTTAACAATCTTTTCTTTGCCTTGATTTTCTTGCTGTGTATTTTCAGCCAAAGCAATGCCCTGAGCGCCGGTAAAAACCATACTCGCACTCAATATTATTATTTTATTTTTCATTTAAACCATTCCTGTAAACGCAATATTTCAATTCGCGCCCACAGTGCATTCCAATAGAGAAAATAAATTCAATACCCATAATTGAATTATCAAAAAATGTTTCCCCCTAAATTATATATTCACATATTTAGGGGGTTATTATTAGATTAAATAAACTATTTTAAATAAGGAAAGTATTTTGCTTTATCTTCTAGCATTAAAAGAAAACTGTAATCTAATGCAATATCATCAAGTGCGTTAAAACGCCCAGATTTACCACCGTGCCCTGCATTCATATTGGTTTCTAATAACAATAAGGAATTACCTTGTTTCATGTCGCGTAATTTAGCCACCCATTTAGCAGGTTCCCAATATTGAACCTGAGAATCATGCAGGCCCGTAGTCACCAACATATGTGGGTAACGCTGTGCTTTAATATTGTCGTAAGGGCTATAGGATTTTATGCGCCAATAAGCCTCTTCGTTTTCTGGATTGCCCCACTCATCATATTCCCCTGTGGTCAATGGAATTGAAGGGTCAAGCATTGTGGTCACAACATCCACAAACGGCACCGCAGAAACTACGCCTTCATATAACTCAGGCGCCATATTCACAACGGCCCCCATTAATAAACCGCCTGCACTGCCCCCCATCGCATAAATATGCCCTTTTTGCCCATAACCTTGGTCAATAAGTGCATTAGTTGCATCGATAAAGTCAGTGAAGGTATTCATCTTATGGATAGTCTTACCTTGCAAATACCATTTTTTACCCAGCTCACCCCCACCACGAATATGCGCGATAGCATAGACAAAACCACGGTCTAACAAAGACAACCTTGATGAACTAAATGATGGGTCTAAACCATAACCATACGCTCCATAACCGTAGATAAGTAATGGGTTTTTACCCTGTTTAAATAGGTCTTTGCGATAAACCAATGAAACGGGAACTTTTACGCCATCTTTCGCTGTTATCCACAAACGTTCACTTTGGTAATTTGCTTTATCAAAATCTTTGACATCCTCTTGTTTTAGTAACTGTTTTTCTTGCGTTTGCATATTAATTTCATACACAGAAGACGGCGTGGTCATCGATGAATAACCATAACGCAATTTATTGGTATTAGGTTCTGGATTATTGGATATCCATGCCATATACGCAGGGTCATCAAACGTCACATAATTTTCTTGCTGGGTTTGCCAATCAATTTGGCGGATGTTTACCAACCCATTCGCCCGCTCTTCAAGCACCAGCCAGTTATTAAAGAGTTCAAACCCTTCTAAATCAACATCATCGCGAGGAGCGATTAATGTCGACCACGCAACAAAATCATCATGCTTTTCTGCATTATTATTGGTATACAAGCCAAATAAAGGGTTTTGATGGTTTGAGCGAATATAGAACTTTCCATTGAAATGGTCAGGGTAGTACTCCACACCAGTTTGGCGAGGTTTAAAGGTTTCAATCGCTTTGTCAGGGTGGTTAGCATCGATAAACCGATATTCAGATGTCTCAGTACTGGTAATGCCAATAAAAATAATGTCTTTCGAAGTCGATTTGCTTAGGCTCACGTAAAACGTATCATCTTTTTCTTCGTACAGTAGTTTATCTTGCGCTTGCTTTGTGCCTAATTTATGGCTAACCACTTGATAAGGTAATAAAGTTTGCTTGTCTTTATTCACATAGAATAAAGTTTGGTTATCGTTCGCCCAAACAATATTGCCTGATGTATTCAGCAGAACATCATTTTGCCACTGACTTTCATTAATTTTACGAAATGAAACCGCGAATTCGTTACGCCCTTGCCTATCTTCTGCAATTGCCATCATGGTGTTGTCGGGTGAAATAGTTAACGCCCCCATGCGATAATATTCTGCACCTTCAGCACGCTGGTTACCATCCACCAAAACAACCCATTCACCCTGACTATTTACTTGGCGCCTTTCATAAATTGCATAGTTTTTCCCAGCAACAACCCGTGTGCGATAGGTGTAACCATTAAAATCGTACGGAACGGATTCGTCATCTTGTTTCATCCGTGAGAATAACTCATCATAAATTTCTTTTTTTAATGAGTCGCCTAATTTAAGCTCTTGCTGTGTATAGGCATTTTCTTGGGTGAGATAGTTAATGACCTCTGGCGCTTTGCGCTCGTCATCCCTTAACCAATAATAGTTATCGACACGGGTATCACCGTGAATTGTCATCGTATGAGGCTGTTTTTTGGCCATCGGTGCTGTCATTCGTTCCTCCGCAAACACTGCGCTTGTCTGTAATCCCAATAATGCAATAAGACAAAATTTAACGGCTCCTGATAAGCCTGACAATCTATTTAAGTGCGTTCGCATTTTTTACCCTGATTATTTATTTTCAATCGTAAAATCAATCGGCAATTCTACCGTCACTTTGCCTTGAGCTAACATATTGGCTGGCGGTATTGGTAAAGGCTCGGCTCGAGTGAGTACCCGTTGCGCTTCTCTATCTAATGAGTTTGTGCCTGAGCTTCTGATTAATGCACTATTCACAATATATCCCTGTGCATCTACCTCAAATTTAATTACTGGCTTTCCAATGCGATTACGCCGTTTGGCATCCACTGGATAACGCTTAAATTTATTCAGTTGCCCAAGGACTAGCGCTTCCCATTGGCGTTGCTCATCGTCTGATTGGGCATGACTGTTAAATGCAGCCGCAACACGCTCAGTTTGTTGCTTCGCGGCTGCATCACTTGTTACAGGGGCATCGCTGGCTTTTGAGTTATCACTTTCCAACTCACTAATACGCTTGTTTTTCACGTCATTACGTTCTTTTTTAGGCACTGGTGTAGTTTTCTTCTTTTCCACCTTTGTCACTAGCACTTCAGCCTCTTCGTTAATCGGCACTGAAGGGATAACAACATCATCCATAACCGCTTCTTGCGCTTGGCTGGCAATCGCGAGCTCTTGAGTTTCACCGATATTAGTTTCAGTTAACTGTGTTGCTTGTGATTCAATGGAAATTTCCATCACCACAGATGGAGGCGGTAATAAATGTTGCCAATCATTTTCAGTGACCTTTAAAAAAAGGAGAATAACTGCAACATGCAGAATAACGGCCAAAGCAAAAGCACCACTGTTTTTCGTCGTTCTAGCGTATTCTAAAGTGATCGTCGACATTTTAATCTTTCACGTAACAACAAAGGACGCAAATGATAATCAATAACAAATGCAAATGAAAACTATTTATTACAAATAGTGCTAATTCATTCACATTATTAATATTTGTTTAGCTTAATTAGCCTGACTATTCATCACTTGTTGGGGTATACCAGACGTAATCGGCATGTAAGTTATCAATCTCGCTGCCTTTTTCTGAAATAATTAACACCTTAAATTCCGTTTCTGGCGATAAATCTTGTAAGTGAAGCGGTACGCCAATAGCGCGAGTTGCATGATATCCCCCAGCAAACAGCAATGCGGGCTGCGGCGCATTAATCAAAGCGTTGGCCATTGCACGGTCGCGCATTTGTTGGATAACCGTCATTTTGGTGACCTGTTCAGCTGTCAATTCACCACCATGTGAAGATTCAATCGTTTTACTAATAATCTCTTGTACAACGGGTTGAGTTGAATGCGCCCCCGTTAATTTAGGCGGATTGGCATAAGCCTTTGTAATAACATCTTTATCTAAGTTTGCGGCTAACACAGGGTAAGGCTGCGCTAAAACATGCTTAATCAGCTCACCGTATTGATCCCATGGCCAACCTGTGTTCCATTTAATCGCCGCTTGTAAGCGCTCATCACGGATATAAGCATTACCCTGCAATTCCGCTTTTGCTCTATTGAATTCATTCTGTTGCGAGGGTGTCATCATCTCCAATAAAACAGCACCTTGCGGCCTTACCTGCTGCATTTCTTGGGCTAGCCACTGTTCTATTTGGTGGTGATAACGATTATCGTGTTTTTCCCCCACAATGACATGGGAAGATTGAGCGAGTTGCTGGACCAGTTGCTCTGGTGTAATTGATCCCCCCGTGGATAAATCAATCAATTGATTTTGTTCTACGAGTTTATCATCGAGTTGAAGTGTTTTTTGCGGGGATTTCTGAACACACCCCACCAGTAATACTAGGCCTGCCAGTAATGCGGTAGCTTTTCCAATAAAGCGTTTTGATATCATTATTTTATTTTCCGTTATGCAGATGAAGCCCACAAAATACAGATAATGATAATCATTTTCAATTAAAAAAGAGCTTCCTATAAACATGGAAGCCCTTTGTGCTTAATTTAAAGACAAACCAACTGAAATATTAGAGTGGGTTTGTTTGTGCCTCAACAACAGCCAGTGCCACCATGTTCACGATACGACGAACAGAGGCAATTGGCGTTAAAATATGCACAGGTTTCGCAACCCCCATGAGTACAGGCCCAACGGTCACGCCATCAGAGCTGGTCACACGTAGCAAGTTATAACTGATACGAGCAGCTTCCATTGTTGGCATAATCAACAGGTTAGCAGAGCCTTTTAACGGGCTATCTGGCATCACGTCTTTGCGAATGGACTCAACCAATGCTGCATCTGCATGCATTTCACCATCAATTTCAAGGTGTGGATCACGCGCTTTGATCATCGCTAAGGTATCACGCATTTTTTGTGCGGAAGGACAATTAGAAGAACCAAAACTTGAGCGAGATAACAAGGCCACTTTTGGCTCAATACCAAAACGACGCACGGTATCCGCTGCCATCAAGGTAATTTCCGTTAACTCTTCAGGGGTTGGGTCTTCATTGACGTAGGTATCCGCAATAAAAGTGTTACCCGTTGGCAGCAATAATGCGTTCATAGCACCTGCCGTATGGACACCTTCACGGAAACCAAACAGATCTTTTACCACTTCATAGTGTTCGCCATAACTGCCTACTGTACCGCAAATCATACCATCAGCCTCACCACGTAACACCATGATACCGCCAATTAGCGTTGGGTTATTAATCACGGCACGGCGAGCCATTTCTTGCGAAATACCACGGCGCTTCATGATTTGGTAATATTCCTGCCAGTATTCTTTATAACGTGGGTCATTTTCATTGTTGACCACTTCAAAATCTTTGCCTAACTCAATGTGGAGGCCCAGTTTTTGAATACGCATTTCAATAACGCTAGGGCGTCCCACTAAAATTGGGAATGCCAAACCTAATGAAACCAGTTCCTGCGTTGCATGCAGTACGCGCTCTTCTTCCCCTTCCGCTAAAACAATACGTTTTTTCGCTGTTTTCGCTTGGGAGAAAATCGGTTTCATAAATAAATTTGTTTTATAAACAAATTGGTTTAATTTTTCGATATACGCGTCAAAATCCGCAATTGGGCGGGTTGCCACACCGGAATCCATTGCCGCTTTCGCCACGGCTGGGGCAATTTTAACAATCAGACGTGGGTCAAATGGTTTTGGAATGATATATTCAGGCCCGAAGAACAGATCTTGGTTACCATATGCTGAAGCCACTTCTTCACTTTGTTCTGCAAGTGCCAAATCAGCGATAGCATAAACACAAGCCAGTTTCATTTCTTCGTTAATGGTTGTCGCCCCAACATCCAGCGCACCACGGAAAATGAATGGGAAACATAATACGTTATTAACCTGATTTGGGTAATCAGAACGGCCTGTACAGATGATAGCATCTGGGCGAACCTCTTTCGCTAGCGGCGGTAAAATTTCCGGTTCAGGGTTCGCAAGCGCTAAAATTAACGGGTCTTTCGCCATCGTTTTCACCATTTCTGGTGTTAATAGACGAGGGCCGGAGCAACCTAAGAAAATGTCAGCATCTGGAATCGCATCCGCTAATGTACGCTGACCATTATCTTCAATCGCATAAGCGGCTTTCGTGACATCCATACGTTCGTCACGGCCTTTAAAAATTACGCCTTTTGAGTCACAAACAGTGATATTTTCACGTTTAAGGCCTAATGCAACCAACAGATTCATACACGCGATTGATGCTGCCCCTGCGCCCGAGACCACTAAGCGAACATCGCCAATCTCTTTTTTCACAATGCGCAGGCCATTAATTACCGCTGCTGTACAGATAATCGCCGTACCGTGTTGGTCATCGTGAAACACAGGAATCTTCATGCGTTCACGTAATTTTTGCTCAATATAAAAGCACTCTGGCGCTTTGATATCTTCTAGGTTGATCCCACCAAAGGTCGGTTCAAGAGAAGCAATAATATCAACCAATTTATCAGGATCAGTTTCATCGACTTCAATATCAAAGACATCAACGCCAGAAAACTTTTTGAATAAGACCCCTTTTCCTTCCATGACTGGCTTACCGGCTAAGGCGCCAATATTCCCTAAACCAAGTACAGCCGTTCCGTTTGATACAACCCCCACTAAGTTACCTTTAGCTGTATAACGATAAGCTTTAAGTGGATCATCGGCAATTTCAAGGCATGGCACTGCAACGCCAGGTGAATACGCTAATGCAAGATCTCGTTGGGTTGTTAAGGGTTTTGTCGGGGTAACCGTTATTTTCCCAGGATGTGGAAACTCATGAAAATCAAGAGCACTTTGTTTTAATTTATCATCCATCGTCAAGTCCTTTCAAAATAGGTAAGGTAAGAGCGATAACAGTATAAACACATCTCACTAGCAAATCATGATCATGCTGGCAATTTCCAGAAAAATCTTTTGATAAGCAGGAATTTGCAAAAACAAAGTGGATAAAACACCTGCATTTTTAAGTGTTGTTTAGCTTTATTTTCTTACTTAAATGGTGAAAATAGTCTCTAACTAATTAAACACATAATAATTCCATCAAAAATATAATCATTTTTACTAATAACGACATTCTATTTAAACCTCCAAATTAATTAATACATTAATTATATGTTAATTAGTTTAATTCTTATCATTCATGAAATATCATTTAAATTACTCAAATTACCGATATTATTTTTCCAAATTTAATGTATTATCAAAAATCAGTAAAAATTATCTTAATTTCACACTTAAATTACGATTCACATATTTTATCTCAGTAATGTCAAACAATATTATACATATTAAATATATAGTCATTTGCATATTAAATAATAAACATGGCTATATTAACGTCAAAATAGTGATTATTTTCATCACTTCTGTCCAAGTAGTTAGTGACGTTTCAGACATAACAAAGGAACCTTCTATGTCTAATTACACAGTAATGATTGTTGATGAGCACCCTATTATACGCTTTGGATTGCGTCAGCTCATCAATACCGATGAACATTTCGTTGTGATGGCCGAAAGCTGTAATTGTACCGAAGCCTTAAGCATCGCGACAAACCTGCAACCCGACCTCATTGTGATAGATACCAATATGCATGGCAATAAAACGTTTGAAACTATTCGAATGCTACGAAAGCAGTGCTTAAATAGCTATTTATTAGTTTTATCTGCATCGACAATCAAGACGGATATTTATGGTGCCATTGATGCTGGAGCCCAAGGTTATTTATTAAAAAGTAGTGAACTTGATATGCTATATTACAGCATGAAAAAAGCATCCGCCGGGCAACATGTATTCAGCGAGAAAATTTATCAACATTTAATGACCCGCCATCAGTCTAATGACCCACTATCCACCTTAACGCGAAGGGAGTGTGAAATTTTGCATGAACTCGCCGCAGGCTTAAAGAATAGAGAAATATCCAAGTTACTTTTTATCTCTGAAGAAACCGTTAAAGTACATATTCGAAATATTCTAAAAAAATTGCGCGTGCGTTCACGACTCGAAGCCAGCTTAATTTATATGCGTTCAAAATAATCGATATAAACTATTCAACTACATATTATATAATAAATATTAGTTATTATGATTGTACACAATATCTATTATAACCATCGGAATAAATACCTGCTTTTATTTGTATTGTTGGGGGTAGACCCATAATGCATTTTCCCGCATTATGTTACGTAAATCATTCGCTTTTGAGGAAAATTGTATGTCTAAATCCCCTTCTTCTCCTTATGTTATGTACGGAATTAAAAACTGTGACACCATTAAAAAAGCACGCCGCTACTTAGAAGACAACGGGATCGACTATCAATTCCATGATTATCGTGTTGATGGCCTAGACGATGCTTTACTTTCTGTCTTTATGGAACATGTTGATTGGGAAGTTTTAGTCAATAAACGTGGCACAACCTGGCGTAAACTCAGCGATGAGCAAAAAAATGCAGTTGTTGATGCAACAAGTGCAAAAGAAGTATTACTCGCTGAACCCGCTATGATTAAACGCCCTGTGTTAATTTCAGCAGATAACCGTTATTTAGTCGGTTTTAGTGCCGATGAGTACCACACTTTTACTCAGTAGTTAGGTGATAGAAATGGATTGTCCTGTTATTCAATTAGCAAAAGAGCTTATCTCACGCCCTTCAGTTAGCCCTGATGATCAGGGCTGCCAAGCCTTACTCACCGAGAGACTACAAAAAATCGGTTTTATCGTTGAAGCGATGCCTTTTGGGAAGACTCTCAATTTTTGGGCGCACCGCGGTACAGGGACAACATTAGCATTTGCAGGCCACACGGATGTTGTCCCTGCGGGAAATGGCGCAAGTTGGCAAACACCACCATTCACCCCGACAATTATTAATCAACATCTATATGGTCGCGGCGCCGCAGATATGAAAGGTTCTGTTGCTGCAATGGTTGTCGCCGCAGAGCGTTTCGTTAAAAAACACCCTGACCACCAAGGTCGTTTAGCCTTTTTAATCACTTCGGATGAAGAGGCCGATGCCCACGACGGTACAGTCAAAGTTGTCGAAACACTGATACAGCGTAACGAAAAGGTTGATTATTGCTTAGTGGGTGAGCCCTCAAGCCAGTCGAAGCTCGGTGATATCATCAAAAATGGCCGCCGCGGGTCAATTACTGCTGATTTAACCGTGCTTGGTACTCAAGGCCATGTTGCCTACCCGCACCTTGCCGATAACCCTGTCCACCGTGCAACGGCCTTTTTACAAGAGTTAACCACGACAATATGGGACAACGGCAATGCATTTTTCCCAGCTACCACAATGCAAGTTGCCAATATACACGCAGGTACAGGGGCGAGTAATGTCATTCCAGGTGAGTTATTTGTCCAATTTAACTTCCGTTTTAGTACAGAATTAACTGATACTGCAATTCGTGACAGGGTCACGGATATGTTATCTCGCTATGGATTGAAATATAAAATTAAATGGTCGCTATCTGGCCAACCATTTTTAACTGATAGTGGCAAGTTAGTCTCGGCTACCTTACAAGCAATCCAAGAATTAACAGGCTACACGGCTGAGTTATCCACCAGCGGTGGAACCTCTGATGGACGTTTTATTGCACAAATGGGCACGCAAGTTATTGAACTAGGACCATTAAATGCCACCATTCATAAAGTCGATGAATGCGTTAGCGTGGATGATTTACAACAGCTGGCACTGATTTATGAACGGATAATGGAGCAGCTAGTCCTATGATCACAATTGAAATGCTGACAGGCCGTTCGACGGATCACTTAGTCACTCTTGGTGGTCCTCACCGTTTGCAATTTAATACAACTAAAGCCTTCCTTGCGATGCAGCAAACCGCTGCAAAAGCGGGCTTTAAATTGCAATCGGCAAGTGCATTTCGTGATTTTGCACGACAACAACTGATCTGGAATGAGAAGTTTGCAGGTAAACGCCCTGTTCTAGACACTCACAGTCAGCCCCTTGATATTACTCAGCTTTCAGAAGGCGAACTGTGTGAAGCCATTTTGCATTGGTCTGCGTTACCCGGTGCAAGTCGCCATCATTGGGGGACCGAAATTGATGTTTATGACCCCCTACGCATTCCTGTGGGGCAAACATTGCAATTAGAGCCTTGGGAGTATGAACCTGGAGGTTACCTTTCCCAGTTAAATGATTGGTTGTCAGACAACATGGCTACTTTTGATTTTTACCGCCCTTTCACGGCGAAAAATGCGGGTGTTGCCTATGAACCTTGGCATATTAGCTATTGGCCGCTTTCACATGAAGCGGAACAATTATTGACACCAGATGTTATCAAACAAGTGTTAGAACAAGAAGATATCTTGGGAAAGAACTGGTTAATCAGCAACCTAGATTATGTTTTTAACCGCTATATTAAAATTCCAGAGTAACATTTAACCCCTTCCTTTTTATTACCCCCATAAACCCAATATGGGCCTATGGGGTTGTTTTATCACGCGTCGGTATGGGCTCTTCAACAACGGGAAGCCGATACATAAAAATAAGCAACCAGCAAAGTAATCCAAATAAACCAATTTTCAACCACAAATAGCTCACAACCCAAATCGATAACGAAAAGGTAAGCAAAATTAAGGTAATCGCTTTAGGTTTAGCGCCTTTTGGTAGCCCTTTGTGCTTCTGCCAATGACGTAGATAACCACCAAACCATGAGCGATACAAAAGCCAATGATGAAAACGTGGTGAGGAACGCGAAAAGCACCATGCCGCTAATAATAAAAATGGCGTTGTGGGTAAGACAGGCAATACCACGCCTGCAAATGCAAGCGCCACAGCCAGCCAACCGAGTATAATAAGAAGGATTTTTTTCAAATTTGCCTGCGCTCCTTTGCAAACTCATACAAAAGTAAAAACCCTGATAAACATGTGGTAACTCACAGTAATATCAATGATATACTGTAATCGTAAACGTGTTTAATGAAAAGTCGCTTTTCCCTGTTTAAACCCATCAGTGAAATCGTTGGTTTATATCGTGCAGTGCTCATTAGTGGTATAAACGTTATAAACTCACACAGCGACAAAGTAAAAATGATAAATGGTGATAAAAAATGCAATGGTTAGCAGACTACTGGTGGATAATTCCGCTTCTCTTGGTTGGGCTGATTTGGAATTCCGTCAAAGAAATGATGAAGCTTGACCCTAAAAAGTTTCTTGATGATAAACCCGAGATCCCTCCCCACAAAGATAATAACCATTTGTGGGATGATGAAGATGATTGGCCTAAGGACAAGAAGTAGTCACCTTTTGAATAATCTCTGATAATAATGCTGGCTGGTATTGCCTAACAAAAATACCAACCTGCGCTCTCACTCTGTTTAACCACTGTTTTTGCCCTGTTAGCTTAAATTCTTCGCAAATTTCCGCTAATGACTGCCCCTGTTCAAAGTAATCTCGTAAAAGAGGCGCAGGATCAGAAATCTGAGTTAAAAGACGTAAAATGGCACTTTGGCTGGCCGAAACTGGCCGTTTAAACTCACTAAAACCAATTAGTTCAACCCAATCCTCTTGTTTAAGTTGCTGGTCACCCGTTGAACGAAGGGAAAATGCAGTTAGATCTGTTCGCCAGTGGAGATCCCGCTGAAGCAAAATTTCACCCTGCTCACATAATTGCTTAGATCTTGATGATAGAGGTAAAACCGCCATCGCCGTATAACAGCCACTACTGGCTTCTTTCTGAGAACCAATTCGAATAAGTCTAAACCCAGCTTTTTGCCAAAACTTAAGTAAATCAGGCGTTAAACCAAAACTCACAGAAAGAAAGTCAACATGTTGTGCGATACAATTCTGTTTTTGCTGTTCAAGTAGCGTCAGGCCAATTTGCTGTCGCCGATAATGGGCATCAACAGCAATGCGCATCACCCGTTGCGATTTCCACTGTGCAGCTTGCGGAAAATAACTGTGCGCGGCTAATGATTGGGCAACTAAATTCCCGCGAGGACGACGTAGTCCTGCCCAAATTTGCCAACTCAACGATTCATCTAATGAACCCTCATCCACCATCCATAGCGCCCCTAAAAAACGCTCATCACTTGGTTGGCTAAACGCAGCTATAAAATGCTGTTTTGTTGCATCTAATAAGCGGCGTAAATCTAATGGTGAGGTTCGATAATGAGCGCTCATTAATAAGCCATAAAAGGACGCTAATTTGCGTTCATCTGTTGCTAACTCACTTTGACTAACTGATTGATATTCAACACTCGCATTCGGTATAAAAGTTGCATTTGGCTCTTGTAATAATAGAGCCTCATTGAGCCAGTTTTCGAGCGGATCATGGCGTGCAAAACGAATAGGCTCATCAAGATTTAATCGTATGAATGTGGGTAAGCTTGCACAAAATTTCAACATAAAACCGCGCCCAGTCCCTTCATAGCCATCAACCGTGGTTGTTAATAATACCCGAGGAAAATAATCAACCAACTGGCGTAATAGATAATTTGGGATAGCCGCGGCTTCATCAATAATCAGCCAATCTGCGGTTATTTTATGCCCTGTTTGGCAATAAGTGAGTAACGCATCTGGTGCCCAAAAATGTAATGGTTTAACCGCATGTTGTGCGAGCACTTCAGTGGATGCTTTCGCTGGCGCACAACACCAACACTCGCCTTGCCATTGTTGTATGAGCTGACCCGCCACTGTTGATTTCCCACGGCCTCTTGGCGCAATGATCCCCCAAACGCCTGTGGTAGCAGATAATAATTGGTTCAAGACTTGTTGCTGTTGCTTTGTTAATTGCCCTGTAGGCGGTAACCAAGTAGGATAATTATTCAGCAATTTTATGTTTGGGTTATTACCTTGCTGGTAAAAAATAACGCCTTCCGAGTTACTCATTGTGCGTTGTAAATGGTGAACAAAATTGGGCGTTGGAATAATGCCATGCTGTTCATTCCAGCGTAAGCTGTCAATATCAGGATGGTTCGGCCAAACCTCTTGCCGAACAGTACAAAAAACCAGCAACCCACCTGCCTTTAACGTGCCAGATAGCATGGCAAGGGCTTCACTGTGCACGCCTCTGCGTGCATCAAAAACACCATGCAAGAACTCACGCCCCAGCAATAAATGGGCATTTTCTGGTCGCTCACTATTGGGTAATTCTGAAGAAAGAGTGACCCAATCCCCAGTTAAATTGGTTTTTATTTCAATTAATTGATGAGTAATCCATTTATCATCGCCAGATAAAACTAACAAGCGACGAAAACCCAATATACGCAGCTGCTCAACGCAGGCAGACAGTAAATCATTCATGAGGTGATTAAGATTTCCCAATTAATAATGATAATATCCCTGCGGCAATCAACGGCCCAACAGGCACACCTCTAAATAAGGCAACCCCAATCACGGTGCCAACAAGCAGCCCAGCGACAGTCGAGGGTTGGTTTGACATTAATGCCACCCCACGGCTCCCTAACCAAGAAACCGCAATACCAATGACGATTGCCAGAATAGATTTCCAATTTAAAAATGACCCCAGTACTTCACCCGCACTGATTTTGCCACTCGCAATGGGCGCCATGACCCCAATAGTTAAAATCAGGATCCCGATGGTTAACCCATATTTCTCAATCCATGGGAAGTAATTATTGAGTGGTGTTATCCGGACAACCAATAAAAATAACATAGCAAGTGTTACGGTCATATTATGGCTAATAATCCCTAACCCAGCTAAGACCAAAAGAATGATTAATGTGGGGTCAACGTGACTCATAGATTTTTCCCTGTAAAACTGGCAATTTTTTGTGAGCAGTAAAATAACTTATTTTAAAACATGTTATTGACACATTAGTTAAGAAGCAAACAATTACATCAACTCTTTTTGTTATTAACCCTATCCAGTATTAGACTCGTGGTTTTTATTCACCCAGACATTACATTTCAAATACTCATCAGTAACAGTTATCACTTTAATTTCTATTCGTTTGTTTTATACTGCCAGCAAACAGACTCAACATAAGAATTTTTTATGAATATAACGCGAGAAAAACTCACTTTACCTGTAAATGCCAGCAAACTGTTATTGCACTCCTGCTGTGCCCCTTGCTCAGGGGAAGTCATGGAAGCCATTCAGGCCTCTGGTATTGATTATACAATTTTCTTTTATAACCCTAACATCCATCCTAAAAGAGAATATTTAATCCGCAAGGAAGAAAACATTCGCTTTGCTCAAAAACATAACATTCCATTTATTGATGCTGATTATGATACCGATAATTGGTTTGAACGCGCAAAAGGAATGGAAGATGAGCCTGAGCGTGGAATTCGTTGCACTATGTGTTTTGACATGCGTTTTGCACGCACTGCATTGTATGCCGCCGAAAATGGGTTTTCTGTGATCTCCAGTTCACTTGGGATCTCGCGCTGGAAAGATATGCAGCAAATCAATGATTGCGGTAAACGTGCCGTTGCACCTTATGAAGGTATGCAATATTGGGACTATAACTGGCGCAAAAAAGGCGGCTCTGCTCGGATGATCGAAATAAGTAAACGTGAGCAGTTTTATCAACAAGAATACTGTGGTTGCATTTACTCATTGAGGGATACGAATAAACATCGGAAGTCCCAAGGGCGAGATATAATTAAAATTGGCGTTCTCTATTACACGCCATAGCAAATTTCCCTCCCAGCATAATCCATGGCAAACCATCAAAATGTAAAAACAAACCATGATTGTGCTGTTTTTTCACATCGAGGGAATAAACTTAAACTAAATTCTCGGAATATTCATCATTCTTTAATTTTTAACTAATCCTTTTTTTTGATTTTCCACACCATAAACACCAACTTGCAGTGTGTTTTCCTGAAGTTTGCCTCAAATGGCCTATCCCCCCAGAAACCCTTCAATTATTGCGTATAATGCCCCTGAGTAATCAATACACAAAAACTTATAACCTAGCATTATTTATCATTTTAATGTTTTACATGGTTGTGCGACATTGCGCACAATTTCAGCTCTAGGATTGAAAACATGACCCAAACATTATCCCCTTATTCAAACGCGCGTTTTATTGCTGTGCGTTTGCTTCCAGGTGAAGACGTTTTATTAACGTTAAGAAAACAAATTGCTTTGCATGGGTTCCAAGCCGCTTTTATAGCAGGTTGTGTCGGGAGCTTAACAAATGTTGCGTTACGTTTTGCAGGACAAGAAGATACAAATCACACCTGTGGGAAATTTGAAATTGTCTCGTTAATTGGCACCTTAGAAGCCAGTGGTGAGCATCTTCACATGTCCGTTTCTGATGAAAATGGTCAGATGCATGGTGGACATATGATGCCGGGCTGTAGCGTTAGAACCACATTGGAGTTAGTCATTGGCGAACTTGAAAATATCGCCTTTACACGAGAACCCTGTGCTCTTTCAGGTTACGAAGAGCTTGTTGTTATTTCACGTTGATTTTCATATTTTATTTTTGCAAGGAATGGTTTTCTTATGAGTAAGTCATCGTTTATTTCCAGTCGTACACTGACGCTAATTGTTTTTTCAATCGCGATCAACATGGTTGTTGGCCAATTAAGCTCCATGTTAAAACTGCCTATTTTCCTCGATTCTATTGGCACTATTATTTGTGCATTACTCGCGGGGCCTTGGGCCG
Source organism: Providencia sp. (assembly GCF_040396775.1). Taxonomy (GTDB): domain Bacteria; phylum Pseudomonadota; class Gammaproteobacteria; order Enterobacterales; family Enterobacteriaceae; genus Providencia. The sequence continues at coordinate 72,097 of NZ_JBEBNT010000001.1, read as the reverse complement.
CATTAACAACTGGTCTACTCACTAACTTATTATGGGGATTATTAAGCGGGCCTATTGCAGCAGCTTTTGCCCCCGTCGCAATGATGATTGGGTTAAGCGCTGGCCTATTAGCCCGTGCTGGCGGGTTTCGTACGCTACCAAGAGTGATTTTATCAGGTGTCGTCATCACCTTTGCATTAATGATTGTTGCTGTGCCAATTCGTACTTACTTGTTTGGCGGAACAACCGGTAGCGGTGCAGACTTCTTTGTTGCTTATTTCCATGCTGTAGGCGACAACTTACTTGAATCCGTTGCAATTACAGTATTAGGTGCAAATATTGCCGATAAAATTATCTCCGCACTTATCGCATGGTTATTGGTTCGTCAATTACCTGAGCGCGTACAGCGTAACTATCCTAATATGGCGAAGGTGCGTTAAATGCACCCTTTTACCTCACTAACCGTATGGCTTTGGCTCAGTGCCAGTGCCATATATTTGCCGCTGGGCTGGCCATTGGTTCTGCTGGGGTGCAGCACGTTTATTGCTTTATTATCGTGGCAACCCGCTCGCTTTCGCTGGAAATTTGTCGCGTGGTTTATGCTCCCGATGGGGTTAGGTTTATGGCTGATACACGGGGGCTGGTTAGCGCAATTACTGACGGGTGAAACATTGAAAAATAGCCGTCCTGAGTTTGCTTTATCTTTATGGTTTAAGCTACTCACCATCATCAGTGCTTCCCAGATCTGGCTACAATATGTTCCAACCGAGCGGTTTATCCGTGCTTTATTCGCTAGCAGGCTACCTGCTAGCTTTTCTTACCTTCTTGCTGGGCCTCTATTGCTTGCTGAACAACTTAAGCAACAACTGAATATTATCCGTGAAGCACAGTTAGCAAGAGGCGTTCCCCTTGATGGAAATTTTTGGCAACGATGCACTTCATTACCTGCCATTTTGTTCCCCTTAGCTAGCAATACATTAAGTGAGTTAAGTATTCGTGGCGCAGCACTGGATATGCATGCTTTTCGTTATAGTGCCAAACGCACAACATTAAACCCGCCAGTGGATAACCTCTGGCAAGTTGTATTACGTTACAGCCTGTTATTAATGATATTTATTGAAGGTGGGTTAGCTCTGTGGTGGTAAATTTACAGCAAATGCAATTTATTCCCCAAGGTGCGCAGCAACCTTTACTTGGGCCCATTGATCTCCAGCTTAATGCAGGACAGTGGCTTTGCATATTAGGGGGAAACGGTAGTGGAAAAAGCACATTAGCGCAGCTTCTTGCCGGTTGGCATGGGGATTTATTGCACGGTGAATTAACAGGGTTAACCGAAGTATTACAACAACCGCTAGTCAATAACTCATTAGTCCAAACATCTGTTACGCGCCAATATATTCAGCAATCACCGCATTTACAGCTTTCAGGCTGCACATTTACGGTTGAACAAGAAATAGCTTTTGGTCCCGAAAACTTAGGCCTTACTGAAAGTGAAATTACCCAGCGCGTAGAGTATGCCATCGCCTTCACGTTTTGTGAGTCTCTCAGGCATCGGCACCCTGCGACCTTATCTGGTGGCGAAGCACAGCGTGTTGTGTTGGCGAGTGCCCTAGCTATGCGCCCACAATTATTGTTGCTGGATGAGGCTTTTAGTCGACTGACGCCCAGTGCGACTGGGCGACTATTAACTCAATTGAAACACTATTCGATTCAAACAAATTGCAGCGTCATATTATTTGAGCGTAATTTGTTACCTGCTATCAGTTTCTGTGAGGATTTTCTGTTACTCAGTACTGGTTGCGTATTTGTCGACGCAGGGAGAACAATTTCCAAAGGCGCTTTAGAGACCGTTTTTCCCCACACACTACCCTCAATTAATATGCCCGATGCATGGCGCGTGGTCGGTGAGTTAGTCAAAACCAACAAATGGCAAAGCGTAATTCCTCGAAATGAAACTCAATTAGTGAATGCGTTTAAGGAGTTATATGCTAGAGCTCAATGACTTAAGTTACCGCTGGCCAAGCTCAGATATCGATAATATTGCTGATTTGTCGTTCAGTGTGCAAGCGGGGGAATGGGTTGCCCTTGTCGGTGATAATGGCGCGGGGAAATCCACACTCTTACGGCTTCTTGCTGGGTTATTATCCCCTAATCAGGGTAATTTACGGCTGCATGATCAGCAACTTGTCCAATTAACGGCCCCAGAACGCGCTAACCAAGTCGGTATCTTATTCCAAGAGGCTGAAAAGCAAATTTTCCACAGCACGGTTAAAGCAGAGGTCGCTTTCGGGCTAAAGCGACAAAAGCTGGCAAAAGAGGTCATTGCTGAACGCGTACAAAATGCGCTGGAGCTTTGCCACTTAGCTGATGTAGCTGAAAAACACCCTCTTGACCTTCATGCGGGGCAACGCAGAATGGTTGCGGTTGCCTGTTTAGAGGCTGTTTCGCCACCACTTTTATTACTTGATGAACCTAGCCGCGATTTTGATGCGTTATGGATGCAGCGGTTTGAAAACTGGCTAAATTTACAACGAGATAAAAATACGACCATTGTGGCGATTAGCCATGATTTTGATTTTGTAGCACGTCATTTTAAACGAGCGCTACATTTATCTCATGGAAAACTGATTGCTGACGGCTCACCGATTGAGGTGCTCAATCACCCTGCATTGCAAGTTGAGTCTGCTCTTCCTGCCCCTACTTTGATTTCATTGAGTCAAACATTGGCATTATCATCTGAATCAGTCACACCTAAAACATGGGTTAAAAATTTCATTTCCCCCTGATTAGATAAAAAAATAGCCTGCTAAGCAGGCTAAAGTCGTTCTATTTATAGGAAATGATTAATCTAATTGAACCCCGATGCGGCGCGCAACTTCTTCATAAGCTTCGATTAAACCACCAAGACTTTGGCGGAAACGGTCTTTATCCATTTTATTTAAGGTTTCTTTATCCCATAAACGGCTACCGTCTGGGGAGAATTCATCCCCCAGAACGACTTGGCCATTGAATAAGCCAAACTCCAGTTTAAAATCAACTAAAATCAAACCTGCATCTGCAAAAATCTTACTTAACACATCGTTGGCTTTGTAGCTAAGTTCACGCATTTTGGCGAGGTTTTCTTTACTCACCCAACCAAAGGTTTCACAGTAAGATTCGTTAACCATTGGGTCGTGTTTAGCATCATCTTTTAAGAATAAGTCAAATAGAGGTGGGTTTAACACCATCCCTTCTTCAACTCCTAAGCGTTTCACTAATGAACCTGCGGCACGGTTACGGATCACACACTCAACCGGCACCATGTCTAATTTTTTGACTAATGCTTCGGTGTCAGACAGCAGCGCTTCCATTTGTGTTGGAATACCCGCTTCTTCTAACTTGGTCATAATGAAGTGGTTAAACTTGTTATTGACCATGCCTTTACGGTCAAATTGCTCGATACGCTCACCATCGAGTGCTGATGTATCATTACGGAATTCCAGAACTAACAGGTCAGGATCCTCAGTGGTATAGACAGTTTTTGCCTTGCCACGATACAACTCAGCTTTCTTTTGCATCTTACACACTCCAGAGATGTGATTAAACTATAGAGAAAAACAATACATGAATAGATTTTGTGGCACTGTTTTGCAGAACACAAAATTAACGGGAGATAGAAAACGAATAAAATCGCCCTTTCACTGTTAATTTTTTGCTCTGTTTCAGTCAGTTAGCCATCAAACCATGCAACTTATCTAACTTACTGATATTCAATATTTTATCTTTCAATGCCTATTATGATAATAAAATTTCCCGCTTGACGCAAACGATTACTTAGCGATAAACACTGATTTTTTGTCCATTTGTTTTTTCTATTGAAGTCATCATTAATAATGGGAGGAGTTAAAATGAAGAATCCGCCTTTAATTTGCTAATAACTAATTAGCTAGCTATATCTTTGATAACAAAAGGAAGCGGCATAATGAATAAACTGATTAATAATCAGAGTTATTATTTGGATTGGTTCAGTGGTGATTGACTAATAACAACTAATTTATGTGGATGAATATCCTTGTCTTTCCCCCAGTACACGTCCATCCAGTTAAGGTAAAAATCCTCCATATTGGCAATACGGGCAAGGGGCCTCTCTTCTTCTTCGCCATTAGAGGCGTAGACAAAGTAATGATTAAAAAATGCCCAGTTAATCATATTCTCCCAAAAACGTTGCCCATCTTCAGTTTGTTCTTCATCCGTCACCATAATATTGTATGTGTTAAGCAAATAAACGAAGAACCTTTCAGGTAAATCCTTAATGGTCGCTTTATGATCAGGTGCAAAAGTTCGCCACACTTTAACCTGAGTACACGTGGTTTTCCCTATTACAATATCCTGTCGAAATCGCAGTTCAACCAAGTACACCGTTTCAGGCTTCTCGCCTTCGGCAATTAAGCGGTACTGATCCTTCTTTCGTGATTTCACTAACCGATAGCCTTCGGGTAAGGCAAAATTAGGAAGTACAAATTCACTCACACCTTCTGTTAAAAAACGTAGCGTGTCTTCGACATTTCGGCGGGTAATGCGTAATTTTTGGTTAAATTCCGTCCCTGAAATTTTTCTTGGCATAATATCGCTGCTACCGTCTTTTATGGGTTTCGTCGAGTGATTATGCACGTTTCACCTCCGCGCTGTTATTGATATTAAATGAAGTATATCCGAAAAATTGCTGGTGATAAATTCATCAAAATATACGCTAGCTGTATCGATTATTAATATAGCTAATCGAACATTATTATTTGTTTATCCATAAAAAAACCGCGGCTAACAGAGCCACGGTTTCTATTTTTAACGACCAAAACGGCGTGATTATTTCTTTGCAGGGGCTTTACTAAACGCCGCTTTTAATGCTGCAACCATTTCGTCATTTTGTTTCTGCGTTAACGCAACGCCTTTTGTCGAAATAAACTGCAACGTACTACGGTTGTTTAAGTCACCCACTTGCACTTTATAGTCTGCTTCTGGCACTGTTGGGTCATCAATACCCAGCGCTTGCCACTCAGAACTGCTTAAGCCTTTGTAAGTTACCATCACAGAACCCGTAGAACGCGTGCGGTCACCTACTTTCATACCCACGCTTTCTAAGGTGTGTGGTAAGCGTTCCCAAACAGCATCAAACGGCGCACGGACAACAATCAGTGGTAAACCTGTGTCATCGCTGCCAGTTTGTACATCAATGATGCCATAAGCGTTTTGCAGGCTGTTTTTGTTTGATGTATCACGTAACGCATACAAGTTGTCAGTTAATTCATTTAATAACAATTTGTTATAACGCTGAATTTCAACGACATCCGTAATGGTTTCATCCCCTTGGCGCATACCTAAGCTCGTCACCGTCAAGGCAATCATGCCATTTTCAGGTTTAACTGACACTTTATGACGGCTTTCCATTGGGACGTTTTCATCTGCACGATCCCATTTTACCCAATCGGTTTCAATAGAATGCGTACCGTCATCTTTCGAGGAAACTGGAATACCTCGTTGCTCTAAGATCATCGTAACTTGTGACCATAGAGCACTGTTTTCAGGTGTATTTTCTAGCAACAAACGGCTTGCCTCGGCGCTATCTTCCGTGCGCGAACCCGCTAATTGCGAAATCGTCAGTACTGGTGGACGAATATCCAACGCTTTTCCAACTGGACCTGTTGACGTCGTTTTTGGAATGTCATATTCACCATTTTGTGCAGGCAATGTAATCCCTTGCGGCACATTTAACACTTTCAATGGCGCGGCGTTAAGATATTCCTCATCACCACTGACCTGACGTTTATAGCGCTGATCGCTGGAGCAGGCTGCCAGTAACACAACAAGTGACAGGCCAGCAACCTTCATAACCTTCGATTTTTGCAATAATGTTGCCATTAAAATTCCCTAAATTTTACAGTAACCCAGCGAGTTTTAAAGCGTCCTCAACTTTTTGCTGGCCTGCGGCAGTTAACGGTGTCATAGGTAACCGTAATGTTCCATCTGCAATCAGACCTAAGCGATGACAACCCCATTTCGCTGGAATTGGATTCGGTTCAACAAATAACTGCTGGTGTAAGCCCATCAGTTTTTTATTTAATTCACGCGCCTCAGTATATTTGCCTGCAAGCGCTAAGTCACACATTTTTACCATCTGCGCGGCAGCAACGTTCGAAGTCACTGAAATAACGCCCTTTCCGCCCAGTTGCATGAAATCAAGTGCGGTCGCATCATCACCAGTTAGCAGCACAAAATTATCATCAACCAGCTCTTTGATTTGATGAACACGTGCTAAGTTCCCTGTCGCTTCTTTAATTGCGACAATATTCGCCAATTTTGCTAAACGCCCCACAGTTTCTGGTAACATATCGCAACCAGTACGTGATGGTACATTATAAAGAATTTGTGGCAAGCTCGTGTTTTCTGAAATTGCTTTAAAGTGTTGATATAACCCTTCCTGAGAAGGCCTATTATAATATGGCGTTACGGTCAGGCAAGCAACTACACCACTGTTTTCAAAATCATTTGTCAGCGAAATTGCTTCTGCAGTTGCATTCGCCCCCGCCCCTGCAATAATCGGGATACGCCCATCAGCCAGCTCTAATGTTGCTTTCACAACATCCACATGCTCTTTATGCGTTAACGTCGCAGACTCACCAGTAGTACCAACAGAAACGATGGCTGTTGTGCCGCTTTCAACATGGTAATCGACCAATTTCTTTAAACTGGCTTTATCTAAGCGCCCAGCTGAGTCCATTGGTGTGATAACGGCAACAATGCTTCCCGTTAAAAAATCTTTGTAGTTTGCGTTTCCATTAGCCATAGCGATACCCCTTAAATAATTGAACCTCCATGTTACGTTTTCATTTCCAAGAAGAAAACCACCCAACAGCAAGATTTTAATGAATTTTGTTAATGCCAGCGTAGTTAACTTAAATAGAAGTAATAATTCACTGACTTTTCTCGCAAGAGTGAGTGACACCTCTTGGCAGATGTCACTTTTTATGGTTTCCTTATTCAAAGTGTGCGTCAGTTTTTATAGTCTCGTTTTAAGGCTATATTTTAATCAAATGTTTAACTGGCATAATCAAAAAAATAAGGAATAGACTTTGCCTAAGACTGAACAGCAATTTCTTGTCATTACTGCGCTGGGAACAGATCGTCCGGGCATTGTGAACACGATTACACGCCTTGTTAGTGAGTGTGACTGTAATATTGAAGATAGTCGCTTAGCGATGTTTGGCAAGGAATTTACCTTCATTATGATGTTATCGGGTAGCTGGAATGCGATTACCCTGCTTGAGGCAACTTTGCCACCCAAGGGGGCTGAACTCGACTTGCTGATCGTCATGAAGCGAACCCAAAGTGTTCAAATAACCTATTACCCATCTACAGTTACTGTGAATGTAGTTGTCGATGATGCACCTCGAATTGTCGAGCAATTCACAAATTTATTTACAACTTCACAATGCAATATCGCAGAACTTGTTTCTAAGACTCAACCAGCCAATAATGACATGCCTGCTCAACTGGAAATTCAGATTACTGCACATGACCCGTTGGACGACAATGGCATAATTATAAAGAATAAATTTCAACAACTATGTACAATGCTAAATGCCAAAGGCAACATCAGTATTGTTAACAACCCCAATATGCAGAGTTAACGGAGATATATGTAATGAACCCATTGAAAGCCGGTGATAAGGCGCCACAATTTAGCCTTCCTGACCAAGATGGTGAGATCATCAATCTTTCTGATTACCAGGGTCAGCGCGTATTAGTTTACTTTTACCCGAAAGCGATGACTCCCGGCTGTACTGTTCAAGCGTGCGGCTTACGTGATGAGATGGATACACTCAAAGCAAAAGGCGTCGAAGTTTTAGGGATTAGCACAGATAAACCAGAGAAACTGTCGCGTTTCGCTGAAAAAGAAATGTTGAATTTCACGCTGTTATCCGATGAAGACCACCAAGTGTGCGAGCAATTTGGCGTTTGGGGCGAAAAGCAATTTATGGGGAAAACCTACGATGGGATCCACCGTATTAGTTTCTTAGTCGACCCAACAGGGAAAATCGAACATGTTTTTGATGATTTCAAGACCACCAACCACCACGAAATTGTTCTCGCGTACATCAACGCAAACGCATAATATTTTATAATTCAGTAGTGCTGTATATCCCATACAGCACTATAATTGATTATTTATTTAGCCGCTTCGACTGGCTCTTCTGGCCAAACATGGATAACCGCTTTAATTAAGGTCGCCAACGGGATCGCAAAGAAAACACCCCAAAAGCCCCATAACCCGCCAAATACCACCACGGACAAAATAATTACCAATGGATGCAAATTAACGGCCTCTGAAAATAGTAATGGCACCACAACGTTGCTATCCAGCCCTTGAATAACTAAATAAACTAACATCAAATACCAAAATTCACTACCAATGCCGTATTGAAACAATGCAACAATAACGACAGGAATAGTAGCGGCTACCGCTCCAATATAGGGGATCAGCACCGCGACACCCACAAGCACCGATAACAACACGGCATAACGCAAATCAAAATAGGCAAAGCATAAATAGGTTGCGACGCCGACTATCACCATTTCTGTCACTTTACCGCGTAGATAATTGGTTATCTGTTCGTTCATTTCAACCCAAACTTTCCCCACCAACAAACGGTTTTTAGGTAGCAATTTTAAAAAACTGCGGCTAATACGTTCTTTATCTTTTAGAAGAAAAAAGGTCATTAATGGCACTAATACTAAATACACTGCGAGGGAAAAAATCCCTATTAATGATGCCACCGATGCCTTAACCACCGAGTCTGCAATCCCTGACAAACGACTACGCAGATTGTCTGCCATCATATCAATTATTCCCACGTCAACTAATGCAGGGTATTGCTCAGGCAGTTTTTGCGCAAATTCATTGAAGCGGTTAACCATGCTTGGCAGATCGGACATCAAATTAATGCCTTGTTGCCATGCCGTTGGCGCAATAATTAAAATAACCATGGCACTTATTCCGGCAAACAAGGTCAAAATGATACTGACGGCAAGTGCACGGGAAAACCCAGCACGCTGTAGCATATTTGTTGGCCATTCAAGCAAATAGGCCAAGGCAATTGCCACTAGCAACGGAGCCAGTATACTGCTGAAAAAGAAGATGATCACAAAACCTGAGACCAGTAATGTAAACAGTGCCACGGCTTGTGGGTCGGCAAAACGCCGACGGTACCATTGTAAAAACAATTCCAGCATGTGTTGCTCCTGAGGAATTAATGCGAAGGACAGTTCCTAAATTAACGAAAATTATACCGAATAACAGATTTTACGATAGCTTTTGCTATCATGTGTTTTAAACTTTTCGAGTTATTTAATGCCTTGCGTTTATATGCTCGAAATAAAGTTGGTACTTACCCTAAATTCTAAACGTTGTATGGGATACTCACGTTTCATGAAAAAAAAATTGAAATACCCACTATTAGCTTTCATGATCGCAGCACTTATGAATGGTGCCGTATTGCCTGCTTATAGTGCGATTGAAGATACCTTACCCGACATTGGTACCACTGCGGGCGGTACGCTCAGTATTAATCAAGAAATCATTATGGGTGATGCCATTACCCGGCAAATTCGTGCCAGCACACCACTGATTTACGATCCTCTTTTAACTCAGTATGTTAACAAGATTGGCATGCGCTTAGTAAAGAATGCGGACTCAGTTAAAACCCCGTTTAAGTTTTATTTAGTCAATAACCCAAATATCAACGCCTATGCCTACTTTGGCGGCAACGTGGTGCTGCATTCTGCCTTATTCCGTTATAGTCAAAATGAAAGCCAGCTCGCGTCGGTAATGGCGCACGAAATTTCCCACGTCACGCAAAGACACCTTGCGCGAATGATGGAAGACCAAAAAAGCACCACGCCGTTAGCTATTGCAGGGACAATCGGCTCACTCCTTTTAGTGATGGCCAACCCACAAGCGGGCTTTGCTGCACTGACAAGTACGATGGCGGGTGTGCAACAAGGGATGATCAGTTTCACCCAAGCAAATGAACAAGAAGCAGACCGTATTGGTCTGCAAACATTGCGTCGCTCTGGTTTTGACCCTCATGCGATGGCGGATTTTATGCAAACCATGGCTGACCAAACCCGCTATATGTCTAAACCACCTGAAATTTTGTTAACGCACCCCCTTCCCGACAGCCGTTTAGCGGATGCGCGTAACCGTTCAAGCCAATTACCCAAAGTTAGCGTACCTTCATCTTTAGATTTTATGTTAGCCCGTGTCCGTATTTTAGCCATGTATGGCACCGAGCAAAAACATGCCCTTGACCAGATCATTGAAAATTACGAAAAAGGCACGTCAAATGAACAACTCGCTGCGCAATATGGTAAGGCACTGATCCTTTCACAGGATAAAAAATATGCAGATGCAGGAAAAATCCTCACTGAGCTGCTAAATAAACAGCCGGATAACCCGTGGTTTATCGATAGCATGACTGATATCGACATTGAACAAAACCAAGCAACGAAAGCGGTTACTCGTTTGCAAAATGCGCTAAAAAAATCACCGAAAAATACCGTATTTATTGTTAACTTGGCGAATGCATTAATCAACAACCATCAGTATAAAGAAGCGACTACGCTACTGAACAAATATACCTTTGATTACCCTGATGACCCGATTGGTTGGGATTTGCTGGCTGAAGCGTCAGCTAAGCAAGGCAATCGCCCGGAAGAGCTTGCCGCTTATGCAGAAGGCCTCGCACTTCGTGGTGGTTATGACACGGCAATCAATTACTTAAGTGATGCCAGCCGCCAAAGCCGTTTAGGCAGTTATGAACAACAACGTTACGATGCACGTATTGATGCATTGAGAAAACTACAATTACGTGATGAAAACGCAAAACCGTAAGGACTCAAAAATGACGGATCCAATTAAGATTTACCATAACCCACGTTGCTCGAAAAGCCGTGAAACCTTAGCGCTTTTAGAAGAAAAAGGGGTCTCACCAACGGTGGTTGAATACTTAAAAACAGCACCGACTGCTGCTGAGATTAAAAAATTACTGAAAATGTTAGGTTTTAAAGATGCACGTCAATTAATGCGTACGAAGGAAGATCAGTATAAAGAGTTGAATTTAAGCGATGACAGCTTAACACAAGATCAACTCATTAAAGCGATGCATGAAAACCCTAAATTGATTGAACGCCCTATTGTGGTTAAGGGTGATAAAGCCCGTTTAGGCCGCCCACCAGAGCAAGTGTTGGAGATTTTGTAAAAATTCCTCTTAATAAGCAAAAACCAGTCTCACTGAAAAATTAAGACTGGTTTTTTGTTATTTCTGACCTTTATATTCCATATAGCTCAGTATGGTAAAAAAAAAAGCAGTGGAAAAACCCACTATATTTGAAATTATTATTGCTTCAATAAAGTCACTTTTACCATAAGAAAATTTACCAACCTTATAGAGTATATTTAATTGGTTAATTAATTGGCTTATGACTATAACGCCAAAAAAATAACAAATAAACTTAAATAAAAATAGATAAAGTACAACAAAATTTTCATTTATTCATTATCTCCTTTTAAGTTGTCATCTATATTTTTCTTAGTTAATTCTGATGATACAGCACTCTTAGCACTACCAATAATATTAGGGTACTTAGATTGTTTTGGCGGGATTGTTTTGGCGGAGCAGATATGGATGGCATATGTGTTAAAAATCGTTCTTTCAGCCCACTAGACCACGTATTCATTTTCTTATCTAATAATTGAGTTGTTTTTTGTCTGAAATAATGAAGAGCTTGCTGTTACTGTAAAAGAACCTATATATTCCCTTTCGTTCATGATTTGATTTCCTTACTTTATTTTATAGTAAAGAAAAATCTAAAATACTATTTTTTTATAGTCAACTAACCATATCTTTTATATTTATTATTTTAAATACCATTGCCATTCAAGTTTAAGGCTATTTTAATAATTAAGACAGTAATACTACTATAGTTTGAGGATATCTTTAACAAACGGAATGGTGAGTTTGCGCTGGGCAACAATCGAGGCGTGATCGAGCTTGTTGAGAATATCAAACAACGTGCCCATTTTTCTGTCGAGGCGTTTAAGCACAAAACGGCATACATCTTCAGGCAATTCAAAACCACGCATGCGAGCACGTAATTGTAAGGCGTAGATTTTATCTTCATCACTTAATGGATGCAGTTTGTAAATTTGCCCCCAGTCAAGACGAGAAGCTAAATCAGGCAATTTGAGGTCAATCTGACGAGGTGGGCGATCACTGGTGATCAACAAACAGGTACGGCCAATTTCGAGAATACGATTATATAAATTGAAAATCGCCATTTCCCATTCTTCATCCCCTGCTATGCATTGAATGTTATCAATACATACCAGTGATAGGTTTTCCATGCCTTCAAGGACATCAGGCACAAAATAGGCACGTTTATCTAACGGAACATAACCAACAGCAACGCCTTGCTCTGAAAGCTCTGCACATGCAGCATGGAGTAAATGGCTTTTTCCGCCACCTTCACGTGACCAATAATAAATGTAGCTACCGTGGGCTTGGTTAATTGCAGATTTGATAGCAGATAGCAACGCATCATTTTCCCCTGCATAAAAGCTGGCAAAGGTTTCATCATCCGGTAGATAAAGTGGTAGTGAAAGCTGTGATGGTGTGTTCAGAATCGCCTCTGGCTGTACAAATCAATTTTCGCTAAACAGTTTACCACAAAAAAAGCGATTAGATGAACAGGATCCCGTTCAATTGCCGCTGCTTTAACCACAGCGGCAATTGTCTGAAATTAAAAAATGCGCTTACTTATCGTTATTTAGCTCTTTAACTTCGCTGTTAATAAACTGCTTTTCAGGGCGGACAAAGGTAATAAAGCGGAACAGCAATGCCATAAAGATCCCGACTATAGTCGCTAATGCCATCCCTTTTAATTCAGCTTGCCCAATGTGAATAACCGCACCACTCACCCCGATAATCAAGATCACAGAAGTTAAAATTAAGTTTTGTGGTTTATTGTAATCAACCTTCGAATCAATCAGGACACGAATACCTGATGCACCGATGACTCCGTACAATAATAAAGAAACACCGCCCATCACTGGTACAGGCACTAATTGGATAGCCGCAGCTAATTTACCGATACACGATAACAAAATCGCAATAATCGCCGCCCCACCGATAACCCAAGTACTGTAAACCTTAGTAATCGCCATCACGCCGATGTTTTCACCATAGGTGGTGTTTGGCGTTGAGCCGAAGAAACCAGATAACACTGTTGAGAAACCGTTAGCAAACATCGAACGGTGTAAACCTGGGGACTTCATTAAATCCCGCTCAACGATATTGGCCGTAACCACTAAGTGCCCTACGTGTTCTGCGATAACCACTAATGCCGCAGGTAAAATAGTGAGGATAGCAAACCACTCAAAACGTGGGGTATAGAATGTTGGGATAGCAAACCAAGGCGCTTCAATCACTGGGGTGAAATCCACAATGCCCATAAAATATGACAATGCATACCCCGTTAAGAACCCGATTAAAATAGGGATAATCGATAAGAACCCGCGGAACATGACCGCACATAAAATGGTAACCGATAACGTGGTTAATGAAATGATTAAAGTGTTGGTATCAACCGCAGCACCATCTTTTGGCAGTAAACCTGCCATACCCGCTGCCGTTTGTGCGAGCTCTAACCCGATAACGGCAACAATCGCCCCCATCGCTGCAGGTGGGAACATGACGTTGATCCAGCCCCTTCCCGCCACTTTGACAATTAACGCCACAAGGCAAAACAGCACACCACAAATAATAAAGCCACCAAGTGCCAGTTCATAACCTAATGGCAGTAAAATCAGCACCGGTGAAATAAAAGCAAAACTTGACCCTAAATATGCAGGGATCTGGCCTTTACAGATAAAGAGGTAGATTAATGTCCCTATGCCGTTAAACAGCAAGATTGTTGCTGGGTTTACACCAAACAAAATGGGTACGACAACGGTTGCGCCAAACATCGCAAAAAGATGCTGAAAACTCAGTGGAATGGTTTGTAGTAATGGTGGCCTTTCTTCAACACCAATGGTGCGACGTGTCATTTTAGCTTATCCCCTTTTAGCTATGATTTATGCAAGCCCCTTAAGGCTTGCAAACGTTTCATCTCATTCAATAAATCAAAAAAAAGCCGACTTCTCAGTCGGCTTATTTTTATTTAGTACCAAATATCTTATCGCCCGCATCACCGAGACCCGGAACAATGTAACCTTCTTCATTGAGATACTGGTCAATGGAAGCCGTATACAGTTCAACATCTGGGTGGACTTTCTCTAATGCTTTGATCCCTTCTGGTGCCGCAACTAAAACTAAAACTTTAATTGACTTACACCCTTCTTTTTTCAGTAAATCGATAGTTGCGATCATCGAACCACCCGTTGCCAACATAGGGTCAACAACTAACGCCATACGCTCATCGATATCTGAAGTCAGTTTTTGGAAATAAGGGACAGGTTGCAGTGTTTCTTCATCACGATAAACACCAACCACACTGATACGTGCGCTAGGAATGCTTTCTAATACACCATTCATCATACCAATACCTGCACGGAGAATTGGTACTACGGTGATTTTCTTACCTTTAATTTGTTCTATTTCGACAGGACCACACCAACCATCAATAGTCACTTTTTCAGTTTCTAGGTCAGCGGTTGCTTCATAAGTCAGTAGGCTACCAACCTCTGAGGCCAGTTCACGAAAGCGTTTGGTGCTTATATCATGATCTCGCATCAGGCCAAGTTTATGTTTAACGAGAGGGTGTTTTACCTCAACGATCTTCATGGGTTTCTCCTACTATTTTAGACGCTGGCGGACAAAAAAATCGCGGGATTATAACTCTTTTAACCATGAATGCCACTAGATTACGTTTGATTTTGGTCAAAACATCAACGATTAGGCAAACTTTTTTAAAATAGTATACCCCATATCGGTTAAGTTGCATGTTGATGATCTCCTGAATTTATTTTTTTGCCAATATTTAAATACCACGCACATTTCACCTTGTGAACACGCTCACTTTCTGCCATTTCTAGCCATAATAATTTTCATTCACAAAGCTATCGCAAACGTTTGCTTTGCCTGTTAGAATACGGCCCATGATGTTATTTTTCTCAAAAATGTAATTGCCTTGGGGGCCGTAGTGACTGATAAAACCTCTCTCAGCTATAAAGATGCCGGTGTCGATATTGATGCAGGTAACGCACTGGTTGAACGTATTAAAGGTGTTGTAAAAGAAACGCGTCGTCCCGAAGTGATGGGGGGTCTTGGTGGGTTCGGTGCATTATGTTCCCTGCCACAAAAATACCGCGAGCCTGTACTTGTTTCAGGTACCGATGGTGTTGGTACAAAATTACGTCTGGCAATGGATTTAAAACGTCACGATTCAATCGGAATTGACCTAGTTGCTATGTGCGTCAATGACCTTATTGTTCAAGGGGCTGAGCCATTATTCTTCCTTGATTACTACGCAACAGGTAAATTAGACGTTGATACCGCTGCCAGCGTCATCACAGGGATTGCTGAAGGCTGTAAACAATCTGGCTGTGCATTAGTAGGTGGTGAAACTGCTGAAATGCCGGGTATGTACCATGGTGAAGACTATGACGTTGCAGGCTTTTGCGTCGGTGTGGTTGAACGCTCTGAAATCATTGATGGCAGTAAAGTCAGCGCAGGGGATGCATTAATCGCCCTCGCCTCAAGTGGTCCTCATTCAAACGGCTATTCATTAGTGCGTAAAATTTTAGAAGTCAGCAAAACGAACCCAGAAACCGAACAATTAGATGGTAAATCATTGGCTGACCATTTATTAGAACCAACACGTATTTATGTGAAAAACGTGCTGGAACTAATCGCGAAGAATGACATCCATGCGATTGCGCACATTACGGGTGGCGGCTTCTGGGAAAATATCCCCCGCGTTCTTCCTGATAACACCCAAGCCATTATCGATGGTAGCAGCTGGCAATGGCCTTCTGTTTTCAGCTGGTTACAACACGCTGGTGATGTTAGTACCCATGAAATGTACCGCACCTTTAACTGCGGTGTTGGGATCATCATTGCTCTGCCACAAAGTGAGGTCAACGGCGCATTAACGTTATTAACATCACTGGGTGAAAATGCATGGCAAATTGGCTCAATCGGCCAATTACCTGCCGGTGAAGAGCAGGTTGTGATCCGCTAATGAAAAAAATTGTTGTCCTCATTTCTGGCAGTGGCAGTAACTTACAATCGATCATTGAAGGTTGCCAATCAGGCACGATAAAGGGTCGAATTGTTGCCGTAGTGAGCAACCAAAGCACGGCTTATGGGCTAGTGCGGGCACAGCAGGCAGGGATCCCTGCCGCTTTCCTTGATGCAAAAACGTATGCAAATCGCCAAGCCTATGATGCCGCTTTATTATCGCTTATTGAGCAGTACCAGCCCGATTTAGTGGTCTTAGCTGGGTTTATGCGTATTTTATCCCCTGAATTTGTGACTCATTTCACAGGGAAATTACTCAATATTCACCCTTCTTTATTACCTAAATACCCTGGGCTACATACTCATCGTAAGGCCTTGGAAAATGGCGATAAAGAACACGGCACTTCCGTTCACTTTGTCACTGAAGAATTAGACGGCGGCCCTGTAATTTTACAAGCTAACGTGCCTGTTTTCCCTGAAGATACCGAAGAAGACCTGATTGAGCGCGTGAAAACGCAAGAGCATGTTATCTACCCTCTGGTTGTACAATGGTTTAGTGATAACCGCTTAACGATGGTCGACGGTAAAGCCGTATTAGATGGCAAAGCGCTCCCCCAACAGGGTTATGCTAATGAGTAGTTTATTTACTGTATAAATAACGAATTAAAGGGTGGAATTTCCACCCTTTTTGTTGTGCTAGAGCTGGTTAATATACAACCTGTTATCTGGTTGTTTTTTCAGCGATTAACCACTTAGCTCTGCATAAAGTGAACTATTCTTCAACAAGGGGATGATCTCTCTGTGTTATGTCATTATTTTATCTCAAATAAGTGGTATCCTTATTTAAGCAAAAAATGTTTTTTCATAACCAATAGAGGTGTTTTATGACTACCGGGCAAGTTCATCCGTTTAGGTTGCGCCCACTTGAACGTGAAGATTTAGCGTTTATTCATCAACTTGATAACAACGCCAGTGTGATGCGCTACTGGTTTGAAGAGCCCTATGAGGCGTTTGTTGAGCTAAGTGATCTTTACGACAAACATATTCATGACCAATCCGAACGCCGTTTTATCGTTGAAAATGATAGCGAAAAAGTTGGGTTAGTTGAGCTGGTTGAAATTGACTATATTCACCGCCGCTCTGAATTCCAAATTATCATTGCCCCGCACCATCAAGGTCATGGGTATGCAAGCCGAGCAGCAAGGCTGGCAATGGACTATGCTTTCTCTGTATTAAATTTATATAAACTTTATCTTATTGTTGATAAAGAAAATGTCAAAGCGATCCACATTTATAATAAACTTGGCTTCCATACTGAAGGTGAATTGATCGACGAGTTTTTCGTGAATGGTCGCTACCATACGGCTATCCGTATGTGCGTTTTCCAACAGCAATATTTTGCGATGAAACAGCAATCAGAAAACCCGAAAAGCGTCATCGCACAAGATAACGCAATTAAGCATCACATATAGTTAACTGGCTGATACAATCGCCATTAAGTAATAAGCGTCTAATACGGAGTCAGAATGTCCCAAGAACGTCTCTATCATGAAAAAGAGCTCAGCTGGCTGTCTTTTAACGAACGTGTTTTACAAGAAGCCGCCGATAAGCGTAACCCGCTGATTGAGCGAATGCGTTTTTTGGGCATTTATTCCAATAACTTAGACGAATTTTATAAAGTGCGCTTTGCTGATGTAAAGCGCCGTATTTTAATTAACGAAGAGCGTGGTTCGGCCAGTGGCTCTCGCCATTTACTCAAGCGTATTCAATCAAAAGTCGCCAAACAAGAACAAGAATTTGACGTTTTATATAATGACTTACTGCTTGAAATGGCCCGAAACCAAATCTTTCTGATTAACGAACGTCAAATTTCCCCGCGCCAACAAATCTGGCTGCGTCAGTATTTTCGTCAAAATTTACGCCAGCACATTACACCGATTTTAATCAATCCAGATACGGACTTAGTTGAGTTTCTAAAAGATGACTATACCTATCTTGCGGTTGAAATAATTCATGGCAGTGATATTCAATATGCGCTGCTAGAAATCCCATCGGATAAAGTCCCGCGGTTTGTGAATCTCCCGCCTGAGATGCCAAAACGTCGCAAATCCATGATTCTAATCGATAACATTCTGCGCTACACCCTTGATGAAATTTTCAAAGGCTTTTTCGATTACGACGAACTTAATGCCTATTCCATGAAAATGACCCGTGACGCCGAATACGATATCGCGACCGAAATGGAGTCCAGCTTACTGGAAATCATGTCGTCAACGTTAAAACAGCGCTTAACCGCGGAACCTGTGCGTTTTGTTTATCAACGGGATATGCCTGATGAAATGGTTGCCTTATTACGTGAAAAATTAGGGTTATCCAACGATGACTCCGTCATTGCAGGTGGCCGTTATCACAATTTCAAAGATTTTATTAATTTCCCCAATGAAGGAAATAAAAACTTATTAAACAAGCCACTCCCCCGTTTACGCCACCGCTGGTTTGATAATTTCCGCAACGGTTTTGATGCCATTCGTGAGCGGGATGTGCTGTTGTATTATCCATATTACACCTTCGAACATACCTTGGAGTTATTACGCCAAGCCTCATTTGACCCAAATGTGTTATCCATCAAAATCAATATTTACCGTGTCGCAAAAGATTCGCGCATCATCGATTCGGTGATCCACGCGGCGCACAACGGCAAAAAAGTCACTGTGGTCGTTGAATTACAAGCACGTTTTGATGAAGCTGCAAATATTCATTGGGCGAAGCGGCTCACGGAGGCGGGTGTTCACGTCATTTTCTCCGCACCTGGACTGAAAATCCACGCCAAATTATTTATCATCTCCCGAATGGAAGAAGGGCAAATTGTTCGCTACGCCCACATTGGCACGGGGAACTTTAACGAAAAAACAGCACGGTTATACACTGACTATTCCTTGTTAACAGCTAACGAGCAAATTACCAATGAAGTGCGCCGTGTATTTAGTTTTATTGAAAACCCATATCGCCCTGTCACTTTCGATAATTTGATGGTTTCACCACAAAATACGCGAACAAAATTAACGGCACTAATCGACCAAGAAATTGCCAATGCCCTTGAAGGCTTACCAAGTGGTATCACATTAAAAATTAATAACTTAGTTGATAAAGAACTGACTGATAAGCTTTATGATGCTTCCAATGCAGGGGTGAAAATTCGCCTATTAGTTCGCGGAATGTGTTCACTAGTAGCTGGCCAAGCGGGTTACAGCGAAAATATTCAAGTCACCAGCATTGTTGACCGTTTTTTAGAGCATGACCGTGTTTACGTATTTGCCAATGCCGGTGATGACAAAGTCTTTATTTCTTCAGCGGATTGGATGACGCGAAACATTGACTACCGAATTGAGGTCGCGGTTCAATTAGTTGATCCCCTTTTAAAACAACGGGTTTTGGATATTCTGGAATTACAATTCAGTGATACCGTAAAAGCGCGTTATGTTGACAAAGATTTAAGTAATCATTATGTTCCCCGCGGCAATAAGCGAAAAATTCGTTCTCAGCTTGCCATTTATGAACATTTGAAATCACTTGAAACGCCAGATACCCGAGCTTGATACTATGCCAATAACAACAACATCAGCACCAAGACCCCAAGAAATTGCGGCCATTGACCTAGGTTCAAATAGCTTTCATATGGTGATTGCGCGCGTCGTTAATGGCGCACTTCAAGTGCTGACTCGCCTAAAAAAACGAGTTCATCTTGCTGATGGACTGAGCGATACCAATGAACTAAGTGAAGAAGCAATAGAACGTGGGCTTTCCTGCTTGGCACTATTCGCTGAACGCCTGCAAGGCTTTTCCCCTGATAACGTCTGTATTGTCGGTACCCACTCTTTACGTGTCGCAACCAATGTGAAAGATTTCTTGCAACGCGCAAAAGAGATCATGCCCTATCCCATTGAAATTATTTCTGGGCAAGAAGAAGCGCGTTTGATTTTTATGGGTGTTGAACACACCCAACCAGAAAAAGGCCGTAAGCTGGTTTTAGATATTGGCGGTGGCTCCACCGAAATTGTTATCGGTGAAAAATTCGAGCCATTATTGATTGAAAGCCGCCGTATGGGTTGTGTTAGCTTTGCAAAAAGCTATTTTCCCAATGAAACCATCACACCTGAATTTTTTAACCGTGCCTACCTCGCGGCTTGCTTAAAATTAGAAAGTACCGCCATCCTGTTTAAAAAATACACATGGGATGTGGCAATGGGGGCGTCAGGTACGATTAAAGCCGCACACGGAGTTTTATTGGAACTTGGCTATAAGGACGGGATTATTACCCGTGAACGCCTTGCTGAAATCAAAAGCATGGTATTGAAATATAAATCTTTTTCTTCGTTAGATATCCCAGGCCTTTCCAATGAACGCAAGCAGGTTTTTGTTCCTGGCTTAGCCATTTTGCTCGCCGTGTTTGATTCCTTAGAGATTAAAGAGTTGCGATTATCCGATGGCGCCTTGCGTGAAGGCGTTTTATATGAAATGGAAGGTCGTTTTCGCCATCAAGATATCCGCCAGCGCACCGCCCTAAGCCTTGCCGAGCATTACAATATTGATAGAGAGCAAGCGAAACGGGTGTTGAAAACGATGGAGGAGCTTTATTACCAATGGGGGCAACAAAACCCTAAGCAACTCAACCCACAGTTGGAATCTATCCTAATTTGGGCGGTGATGCTCCATGAAGTGGGTTTAAGCATTAACCACAGTGGTATGCACCGGCACTCGGCTTATATCCTACAAAATACCAACTTGCCCGGTTTTAACCAAGAACAACAGCTTTTGTTAGCCACGCTGGTTAGAAACCATCGACGTGCCATAAAGTACGATGATATCCCTAAGTTTAATCTATTTAAACGCAAACAATTTATGCCGTTAATTCAGATTTTACGGCTCGCTATTTTATTAAATAATCAACGACAATCCACCACCACCCCTTCATCACTGCGCATTGAAACTGATGATGGGTATTGGACACTTTATTTACCCGCCGAATATCTTGAGCAAAATGCCTTGATGTTACTGGATTTAGAGAAAGAAAGTGGTTATTGGGAGGATGTTCCTGGTTGGTCATTAAGTATATGTGCGGAGAATGAATAACTTTCAGCCATTATTGTGGTGATTTCTTCTTGTTTTTTTTCCGCTAAGCGCGGAAATCACTGCCTGTTTAGCACGACTATTTGATATATTATTCAAATGGGCGACAATAATGATAATAAATTTCGTCCGCTCGCAGACGAATTAATAAAACGCGTTTCGGCGCGGCTATTGTTTTAAGGATTAAAATGTCACAATCTGCTTTCTCAAACGATGTGGGGCCAATGGTTAACCCGCACTCACAAAAGCTGGCACACATTCGCCAGCAGATCCTGACGCTTTTTTTAGATGACGAAGAATTCGTCCATGCGCTTGTTGAAAATGATCAACACGTCAGTATTGATGACAAAGCAATTAGTGAAAAGATCAGTACTGTTAAAGAATTACTCCTTGATTTACACACCGCGGATATCGCCGACATTTTAGAGATGCTGCCTTACGATGAGCGTCTCGCCTTATGGCGTTTGGTTGATAATAACGAGCGCGGTGAAGTACTTGTTGAGGCTTCAGTCTCTGTCTGGGACAGCCTGATTAAAGACATGTCAGATAGAGAACTGCTTCGCGCAGTGGCTAGCCTACATGTGGATGAGCAAGCTTATATTGCCGAACACCTGCCGCGCGACACCATGCGCCGCCTACTCACCTATTTAGAACCAAGCCTACGCAGTCGTATTCGCGAAGTTTTACAATACGCAAAAGACAGCGTTGGTCAAATGATGGATTTCGAATTCGTTACCGTCCGCCCAAATGTGGCGTTAAAAACGGTTCAACGTTATCTGCGTCAACGCGGCAAAATTCCAGAAGCCACCGATAAAATTTTCGTGGTCGATAACAACAATTATCTGCAAGGGGAACTTCCCTTAACCACCATTTTGACGCAATCCCCTGATAAAATTGTCGCGGATGTGATGAAAACCGATACGGTCACCTTCTTACCTGATGAAAAAGGGGAAGATGCAGCGAGCGCGTTCGAACGGTATGACTTAATTTCTGCCGCCGTTGTTGACAGTAACGGCTTGTTGATGGGTCGTCTAACCGTTGAAGACATCGTTGATAACATTAGCGAAGAAAATGATAACAGCATTCGTCGTATGGGGGGGTTAAGCCCCGAAGAAGACGTCTTTGCTCCTGTTGGCCAAGCGGTTAAAACTCGTTGGACATGGCTGGCTATTAACCTGTGTACGGCTTTCGTTGCATCCCGCGTAATCGGTGTGTTTGAAGACACCATTTCCCAGTTGGTTGCTCTCGCCACCTTGATGCCTATTGTGGCAGGGATTGGGGGGAACACGGGTAACCAAACCATCACCATGATCGTGAGGGCAATCGCGCTCCACCAAATTCAAAGCGGTAGTTTCTCCTTCTTAATGCTCAGGGAGCTAGGTGTCGCCTTTATCAACGGCATTGTCTGGGGCGGCATCATGGGGGTTGTCACCTATTTCCTCTATGGCGACATTGCAATGGGGGCCGTCATGACGCTTGCAATGGTACTAAACCTATTAATGGCCGCGATTATGGGTGTGCTTATCCCGCTAATTATGATCAAAATGGGCAAAGACCCTGCTATTGGTTCTAGTGTTATGATCACCGCTATCACCGATACTGGCGGTTTCTTTATTTTCCTCGGTCTTGCTACCCTATTCTTAGTATAATATTTGTTCGTGCATGCTCAATGATAGTTTAGAGCATGCACGGTTTATAAAACTCTGCTATTTCCCCACAAAACCACATAAACATTCCAAATCAAAATCAACAAACAAATTACTTTACGACGTATTTATTATTTTATTAGTGTGTTTATCTATTATATTCATTAAAAATAATATTCAATTAATTATATTTAGTGCTTATTTCATTATATTAAATAGTAAGAAATTATTAAATTAATCATAATCAGCTAAATATATCGTCATTTTAAATATACGATATTCTGCAAAATACGTATTCTTAACATCATATAAGGTTATTTATAGGCTCATTAGATGTTAATCTCAGGCAATGGAAACTAATGAGAATATCATGCTTGTTTTGAGTATTGCGGTTTACAGAATATAGAATTTCCTGCTATAAATATGAGTATGCAAAAAGATACTGTGTATTGAACTACGTTATACCCATCCAACGTTTTCGACCTCTTATCTGCACCCTATAAATATATTGGCTCATTATTTTGAGTAAATGCTTGTTACCCTGAATTTATATCATCGTGGTATTTTCAGGTATTTGAGAAGGATAGTACTATGACATCGCAAACAGCTAGCCAGCCCTCGGCGCGACCGTTGGGCAAAGAAGATTATAAAACGTTAGGCTTGTCCTCTTTAGGCGGCACACTAGAATTTTATGACTTCGTTATTTTCGTCTTTTACGCGAAAATTATTTCTCAGCTCTTTTTCCCTGGGGATAATGAATTTCTCGCGCTAATGGCGACACTTGGCTTGTTTGCGGCAGGTTACCTTGCTCGCCCACTTGGCGGCATTATTATGGCTCACTTTGGTGACAAAATTGGCCGTAAAAAAATGTTCACCTTAAGTATTTTCTTGATGGCATTTCCAACGTTTGTCATCGGTTTCTTGCCAACATTTGAAACAATTGGTGCCGCAGCGCCGCTGTTATTATTGTTAATGCGTATTATGCAAGGCGCCGCTATCGGGGGTGAAATGCCAGGTGCATGGGTATTTATCGCTGAACATACGCCGAAACAACGCTACGGTTTAGGTGTTGGTACGTTAACGTCTGGGATCACCGGTGGTATCTTACTGGGCTCGATCGTTGCGATTATTATCGAACGCACCTATACCGCTGCTGAAGTGCATGATTTTGCATGGCGTATTCCGTTTATCTTGGGCGGTATCTTTGGCTTTATCTCTGTGTATTTACGTCGTTTCTTGCAAGAAACGCCTATTTTTAAAGAGTTAGCGGCGAAGAAAGCGTTATCCCAAGAATTACCGGTAAAAACCGTTATTAAATCCCATAAACAAGCCTGCATGATCACCGCAGCACTGACTTGGTCATTATCCACCGCGATTGTTGTAACGATTTTGATGACGCCAGACGTGGTTTTAAAAGGCATCTACAATATTGACCGTAATATTGCGTTGCAAGCAAACTGTGCCGCCACTTTAACCTTAACCTTAGGCTGTATTTTCTGGGGTTGGTTAGGGGATAAAACGGGGACACGTACGTCAATGACCTTGTCATGGGGCGGCTTGGCTGTCACCGCGATTTATTTCTATTCGTCGTTATCAACGGATATTGCGGCCAGTACATTAATCTTTAACTATGGCTTGATGGGCTTCTTTGTTGGTGCGATTGCGACCACACCAATTATCAGTACCCGTGCATTCCCACCTGAAATCCGTTATTCAGGTTTGTCATTCGCTTATAACGTTGCCTACGCCATCTTTGGTGGATTAACCCCAATCTTAACAGGCGCATGGTTGCAACAGTCTCACATGGCTCCCGCGTATTATGTCGCCGGTGTGTCATTGTTAGCGGTTGCCGTTGCCTTCTTACCACTGTCTTGGAAAGGTTGGACAGCGAAAGAAAACTTAACGGATGATCGTGCACCCGTATTAAATACCCGTGCCACTCAGTAGTTAATCTGTTATACATCAATGAAATGGCCTCTTGTTGAATTTCAAACAGAGGCCATTTTTTTATTTATTAACTGATTACATTGTTGCGATTGGCAATGCAAAAGCCATTTCTAAATAATTAATCTCTACAGGCGCTTGACTTGCCACGCTATCATCTTGTTTAAATTGTGCCGAGGTGGACACCAATGCTTCTAATTGTTGGATATCTTTTACTGCTTGATTAAAGAAACCTTGGAAGCCGCGGCCAATTTCTGCAATTTCAGCGTCTAAACCTGCGGTAACTGCGCCCTTTTCAGTTTTACTTTTTGCAGTATTTGCAATTTCATACGCCATTTCAGCGATGTTCATCATATCGAGTAACGCCATAAATAAAATCCTTTTATTATATTGAGTTAAGTTAATTTTTTGTGCTGAACACGTGGACACAATAGTATTTTTGTTCTTTTTTAACTAATTTATTATTTATATAAACAGATATAATTCATATTCAAATTATATATAAAAGTCATAATCAACTGAATTTAAATGATAATTTTTCTCATTTGAAATCTTGAAGATTGTCCTAAAAACAATTTGTCCGTTTTACATGACAAATCCCTGTATTTCCCGCCACATAAATTGACACTTATTCATAATTCCTCCATTTTTCTTTGTGCCTATAAGGCTAAACTATTAGTATGTGTAACTGACTCTTTTCAGTTAGTTTTTTGCCTCAAAGCCAGACTAATTTTATCCACTCTTTTGAGTTAAGCGAATGACCAAAAATGAATAAGCAAAATCGCCGCAAATCTTTTACTCGCTCTGCTATTTTTGTTGCCATCATTGTGGCAGCCGGAGCCACTTGGTATTTTTACAATCAAGAAAAACCGACAAGCACGCCTAACTCAAGTGCCGTTGCCAAACCCAATTCACAACGCAGTGCAATGGGCCGTCCGCCCCGCGTTTTAGCGCCTGTGCAATTTGCTGTTGCAGAACAAAAAGTGGTACCACGGTTTTTGTCAGGCTTAGGAACCGTTCAAGCGGCCAATGTGGTGACTGTCACTAGCCGCGTTGAAGGCCAATTGATGAAGCTCTATTTCATCGAAGGGCAATATGTCAATGCCGGGGATTTACTGGCACAAATTGACCCTCGCCCGTTTGAAGTACAATTAGCCCAAGCAGAAGGCCAGCTCGCAAAAGATAAAGCGACGCTTGCCAATGCCCAATTGGATTTAGCGCGCTACCAGAAATTAGCGGGCACAAAAGTCATTTCACAACAAGAACTGGATAACCAGCGTGCGTTAGTGCTGCAAGCCCAAGGCAGTATTAAAGTTGACCAAGCCGCGGTTGATAGCGCCAAATTGCAATTAACCTACAGCAAAATCACCGCCCCTATCTCAGGCCGTGTAGGGTTAAAGCAAGTGGATGTGGGGAATTTTGTCTCCTCTGGGACTTCGACACCGATTGTGGTAATCACCCAAACTCAGCCTGCGGATGTGCTTTTTGCGTTACCTGAAGGGGACATCCCAGCAATCCAACAAGCTCAAGCAACCAGTAAAAATGTGCTGATTGAAGCGTGGGACCGCAATAATATTGTACTGATTGCCCGTGGCGAATTGCTCAGTACCGATAACCAAATTGATGCAGCTACAGGCACATTAAAAATTAAAGCGCGCTTCACCAATGAGGAACAAAAACTGTTCCCGAACCAATTTGTTAATGTGAAGATGCAGGTTGAAACCTTGCAAAATGCAGTGGTTATCCCTACCGCCGCATTGCAAATGGGTAATGAAGGCCATTATGTGTGGATCCTCAGTGAGGATAATAAAGTCAGTAAGCATACAGTAACAGTGGGTATGCAAGATAGCCAACAAGTGGTGATTGAAAGTGGTTTAGCTGCCAATACAAAAGTCATTACAGACGGTGTTGATAAACTCACTGATGGTACTACTGTTGAGGTCGTTACCCCAGAAAGCCTAGCCAAAAAAGACAAAGAACCTCGCAAAGGTAAACCGTCTAGCGCGGAGAAAGCGTAATGCGGCCTGAAATGTTGAAAGGTGGCGGCCCTTCTCGCCTATTTATTTTACGCCCTGTTGCGACCACCTTGTTTATGGTGGCAATTTTATTAGCAGGGATCATTGGCTATCGCTTCTTACCTGTTTCCGCCTTACCTGAGGTCGATTACCCAACAATTCAGGTTGTAACCTTGTACCCCGGTGCAAGCCCTGATGTGATGACCTCTGCGGTTACCGCTCCCCTTGAAACCCAATTTGGGCAGATGTCAGGCTTAAAACAGATGTCATCTCAGAGCTCAGGTGGTGCGTCCGTCATCACCTTGATGTTCCAGCTTTCATTGCCATTAGAGGTTGCCGAGCAAGAAGTACAAGCCGCGATTAATTCCGCCAGCAGCCTACTTCCATCAGATTTACCGTATCCCCCTATTTATAACAAAGTGAACCCCGCGGATCCGCCTGTTTTAACATTAGCAGTCACATCCGATGCGATGCCGTTAACTCAAGTGCAAGATATTATTGAAACGCGTATTGCGCAGAAGATTTCCCAAGTTAATGGCGTTGGTTTAGTGACGCTCGCGGGTGGCCAGCGCCCTGCTGTTCGCGTGAACCTAAACCCACAAGCGATGGCCGCCAAAGGGCTGGACAGCGAAACCATCCGTGTCGCCATTAATAATGCCAACGTCAATTCAGCTAAAGGGAGTTTTGACGGCCCAACACGCGCAGTGACCCTTTCTGCCAACGACCAAATGAAATCCCTTGAAGATTACCGCAAGTTAATTGTGGCATTCCAAAATGGTGCCCCCGTTCGCCTTGGGGATATTGCGACCATTAAAGAAGGTGCCGAAAATGCCTATCTAGGGGCATGGGCAAATAACGAGCAAGCTATCGTGATTAACGTTCAGCGCCAACCCGGTGCAAACGTCATAGAAACCACGGATACTATTCGCACATTATTGCCTGAACTTATTGAAAGCCTTCCTAAATCCGTTAATGTCGATATCTTAACGGATAGAACCAGCACCATTCGCGCATCAGTCAACGACGTACAATTTGAGTTGATGTTAGCCATCGCGCTGGTTGTTATGGTTATTTATCTCTTTTTACGCAACGGCATTGCCACGTTAATCCCTGGCATTGCGGTTCCCCTTTCATTAGTGGGCACCTTTGCGGTGATGTATTTTTGCGGATTTTCCGTGAATAACCTGACGTTAATGGCGCTAACCATCGCCACCGGCTTTGTGGTGGACGATGCGATTGTGGTGATCGAAAATATCTCTCGCTATTTAGAACAAGGAGATAAACCGCTGGTTGCCGCATTAAAAGGCGCAGGGGAAATCGGTTTTACCATTATCTCCCTGACCTTCTCCCTTGTCGCAGTGTTAATCCCGCTGCTGTTTATGGGGGATATTGTTGGCCGCTTATTCCGTGAATTTGCCATTACCCTTGCTGTCGCCATTTTGATCTCAGCGGTAGTCTCCCTCACCTTGACCCCAATGATGTGCGCACGGTTATTAAAACCAGAATCACAGCATAAACATAACCGTTTTGAGTTAGCGTGTGAGCGATTTTTTGACCGTATGGTGGCAGGTTATGCCATCTGGCTGAAACGAATTTTAAATCACCAATGGCTCACGCTGTCTGTTGCACTCGGCACCATGGTACTTACCGTTTTGCTGTATATGTGGATCCCAAAAGGTTTCTTCCCATTACAAGATAGCGGCATTATCCAAGGCTCCATTGAAAGTCGGCAGTCAATTTCATTTTCTGCAATGGCGCAAAAACAGCAAGAAGTCGCGGACAAGCTCCTCGCCGACCCTGCTGTTGACAACGTCACAACCTATGTTGGCGTCGATGGTACAAACGCAACACTGAATAACGCACGCATTCAAATTACCTTGAAGCCCCTTGATGACCGTGAAGATCGCGTGGTGGCCATTATTGCTCGCCTGCAACAATCCGTTGATAACATTGCTGGGGTGAATTTATACCTGCAACCGATGCAAGATTTAACTATTGATACGCAAGTTGCACGTACTCAATATCAATTCACCCTGCAAGCCAGTACCCTCGATGAGTTATCGACGTGGGTACCTAAGTTGATGAGTGAGTTAGAGCAACAACCTGAATTGACCGACGTGAGTAGCGATTGGCAAAATAAAGGGTTAGTTGCTTACGTGAATGTTAACCGTGATACGGCAAGCCGTTTTGGCATTACCATGTCATCCATCGATAACGCGCTATACAATGCCTTCGGCCAGCGCATGATCTCGACCATTTACACACAATCGAATCAATATCGCGTCATTTTAGAGCATGATACGCAAACTCGTGATGGGATGGATGCCCTGAATGATATCCGCTTAAAAGGCACTGATGGGGCCATTGTGCCACTGAGCACCTTAGTGAATATTCAAGAGGGTTATGGTCCATTGGCGATTAATCACCTTGACCAATTCCCAGCCGTTACCTTCTCATTTAATGTGGCCGATGGCGCGTCGCTGGAATCTGCCGTCAATGCGGTTAAGCTCGCGGAATCACAAATTTCGCTACCAAAATCCATCACCACGCAATTCCAAGGTGCAACGTTAGCCTTTGAAGCCGCCTTAAGCAGCACCATTTGGCTAATCGCAGCCGCGATTGTAGCGATGTATATCGTGCTGGGTATCTTATATGAAAGCTTTATTCACCCAATTACCATCCTTTCCACCTTACCAACCGCAGGCGTGGGGGCACTTCTCGCCTTAATGATGGCAGGAAAAGACCTCGATGTGATCGCGGTAATAGGGATTATTTTATTGATTGGTATCGTGAAAAAGAACGCCATCATGATGATTGACTTTGCCCTTGCTGCAGAGCGAGAGCAAGGCATGTCACCATACGATGCCATCTATCAAGCTTGTTTATTACGTTTCCGCCCAATATTGATGACAACAATGGCTGCTCTGCTAGGTGCATTACCATTAATGCTCAGTACAGGTGTGGGCGCTGAATTGCGCCAACCATTGGGGATTTGCATGGTAGGCGGTTTGATTATGAGCCAGATCTTAACGCTGTTCACTACCCCAGTGATTTATTTGTTATTTGACCGTTTGTCACATTACTTAAAAGCACGCCGTCAAATGAATAAGGCGCAGGTGTCGTAATGAAACGCTTTTTTGCCCTGTTTATTAGCCGCCCCGTTGCTACCACGCTGATTAGTGTGGCGATCACCTTGTGCGGTGCATTAAGCTTTCTCTTTTTACCTGTCGCACCGCTTCCCCAAGTGGACTACCCCGTAATTAACGTGACAGCGTCACTTCCTGGTGCATCACCTGAAACTATGGCATCTTCCGTGGCAACCCCGTTAGAACGCTCATTAGGTAGTATCGCAGGGATCAGCGAGATGACTTCAAGCAGCGCGCTGGGTCGCACCACCATCACCCTTGAATTTAACCTCGATAAAGATATCAACAATGCGGCCCGTGAAGTCCAAGCCGCCATTAATGCCGCCCAAACCCTGTTACCAAGTGGCATGCCAAGTCGTCCGCGTTACTACAAGTCGAACCCATCCGATGCGCCTATCATGATTTTAACCATGACATCGCAAACCATGGGGACAGGGGAAATTTATGATATCGCCTCAACGCGCCTTGCCCAACGCATTGCACAAATTGAAGGGGTCAGTGAAGTGTCTGTGGGCGGAGGTTCTCTCCCCGCTGTGCGTGTTGAATTAAACCCTACCGCATTATTCAACCAAGGTGTCTCCCTTGATGCCGTGCGCTCAGCCATTAGCAGTGCCAACGTGCGTCAACCCCAAGGCTACATTAACGACAACGAAAAACGCTATCAGGTGCAAACCAACGATGAGCTGAAAAAAGCCGCCGATTATCGCCCTATTATTGTCCACTATAAGGCAGGTAATGCGGTTAAGCTCAGTGATGTTGCCAATGTAAAAGATTCCATTGAAAACGTCCGTGCCGCAGGTATG
This sequence comes from Providencia sp., assembly GCF_040396775.1. Taxonomy (GTDB): domain Bacteria; phylum Pseudomonadota; class Gammaproteobacteria; order Enterobacterales; family Enterobacteriaceae; genus Providencia. Next base: position 41,163 of record NZ_JBEBNT010000001.1, on the reverse strand, counting down.
GCAGATGGCAAGCCTGCCATCTTGATTGTTATTCGCCGTGAAGCGGGCGCCAATATTATTGAAACCGTCAACCGCATACGGGCTGAAATCCCCGAGTTTAGGGACATGATCCCCGCCGCTATTGACCTCAAAGTTGCGCAGGATAGAACGCCGACCATTCGTGCTTCCCTTGCGGAAGTGGAACGCGCCCTGTTAATCGCCGTCGCACTGGTTATTTTAGTGGTTCTGCTGTTCCTGCGCTCTGGGCGTGCCACTTTAATTCCTGCTATTGCCGTACCCGTTTCGTTAATTGGGACTTTTACTGCCATGTATTTATGTGGCTTTAGCCTTAACAATCTTTCATTGATGGCGCTAACTGTTGCCACCGGCTTTGTGGTCGATGACGCCATAGTGGTTCTGGAGAATATCTCCCGTCATATTGAAAATGGCATGAAACCTTTTATGGCCGCCGTCAAAGGGGTACATGAAGTCGGTTTTACCGTGGTTTCCATGAGTATTTCCCTAGTCGCGGTGTTTATCCCGCTCCTCTTAATGGATGGGCTGGTAGGGCGGCTTTTCCGTGAATTTGCCATCACCCTTGCGACCGCAATTGGAATTTCATTGGTTGTTTCCCTCACCCTGACCCCGATGATGTGCGCCTATTTGCTCAAAAAACGCGGAAAAAATGTGAAAGCCAAGCACCGTGGCTTTGGCCGTGTTTTGCTGTGGGTTCAAGAACGCTATGGCATTGCACTGAACTGGGTGTTAAACCACCGCCGCAGCGTATTAGCCATTTTATTTGCCACTATTGGGCTCAATGTTTATTTATATATCACGGTTCCTAAAGCCTTTTTCCCTGAACAAGATACAGGCCGAGTATTGGGCTTTGTCCGTGCTGACCAAAGTATTTCGTTCCAATCGATGAAAGAAAAAATGACCCGCTTTATGGAGCAGGTCAAAGAAGACCCTGCTATCGATAATGTGACTGGGTTTACAGGTGGCAGCCGGGTTAACAGTGGCTTTATGTATATATCCCTGAAACCCCTTGGGGAGCGCACTGAAAATTCAGCGACCGTTATCAACCGTTTACGCACCAAGCTTGCCAACGAGCCGGGGGCAAACTTATTTATGATGCCGGTGCAAGATATCCGTGTCGGCGGTCGCCAAGCAAATGCCAGCTACCAATTTACCTTGCTTGCCGATGAACTCAATGCACTGAGAGATTGGGAGCCGGCTATCCGTAAAGCGTTAGGTGAACTTCCACAGTTAACCGACGTGAACTCCGATAAAGAAGACAAAGGCGCCGAAATGGCCATCACGTATGACAGAGACCTAATGGCACAATTAGGGATCGACGTACGTGAAGCCAACAGTTTACTGAATAACGCCTTTGGCCAGCGCCAAGTTTCCACCATCTATGAAGCCATGAACCAATATAAAGTAGTAATGGAAGTCGCGCCTGAATATACCCAAGATGTCAGCGCCCTTGATAAAATGTTCGTGATTAACAAAACCGGACAAGCGATCCCCCTCTCCTACTTTGCGCGTTGGCAACCCGCTAATGCGCCACTTAGTGTAAATCACCAAGGGTTATCCGCCGCATCTACTATCGGTTTTAACGTGGCAGATGGCTACACACTGAATGATGCGATGGTGGAAATTGAAAAAACCATGACGGCCCTTGGTGTGCCTTCAACGGTACGGGGTACCTTTGCAGGTACCGCGCAGGTTTTCCAAGAAACCTTGAAATCACAGCTCTTTTTGATTTTAGCGGCTATCGTCACCGTCTATTTAGTACTCGGTATTTTGTATGAAAGCTACATTCACCCACTGACGATTTTGTCTACCTTACCCTCTGCGGGGGTCGGTGCATTATTAGCCTTAGAATTATTTGATACACCATTTAGTTTAATCGCACTAATTGGCATCATGTTGCTTATTGGTATTGTGAAGAAAAATGCCATCATCATGGTGGACTTTGCGATCCAAGCCCAACGAACCGCGGGTTTAACCGCTCGAGAAGCCATTTTTCGCGCCAGTTTATTGCGTTTCCGCCCCATATTGATGACCACTTTGGCCGCAATTTTTGGTGCTTTACCCTTAGTTTTAGGTAGCGGGGATGGCGCAGAATTACGTCAACCGCTGGGTATCACCATCGTGGGCGGTTTGATCATGAGCCAGCTGCTCACGCTGTTCACCACACCCGTGGTCTATTTAAGTTTTGATAGCTTAAGACAACGTTGGGCAAGCAGAAAAACAGCGTCACGCCTTAAAACGGAGAAACACCATGAAGCTTAGGTTTAACAGTGTGAGTACCCGCCTGTTTCTGGCAATATTCGCCACCTGCTTGTTACTTGTGGTGATCATGCACCAAGGCGTGCGCATGAGTTTCCAACATGGGTTTGTTGATTATATTAAAGAAAATGACCAACAGCGGGTCGAGCAGGTATCCGCAGCCCTTGCTGAACAATATCAAGAAACAGGAAATTGGCGCTTTTTATTAGGCGATGAACGCACTTTTTTCCGCATTTTACGCTCAGTTGAACACCAGCAACACCGTGGCCCTATGCGCCAACGTTGGCGGACGATATTTTGGGTCTATGACACCCAAGATAGACTGATTTTTGGTAAAGAAATCTCACCGCCAAGCAAAGTGATCCGTGAACCGATTATCACCGATGACGGGAAAACTGTGGGTTGGCTGGTTGCCAGCTATGAAGACGGTATCAGCAGTGCCCTTGACCGCCGCTTTGACAGTAAACAGCTGTATACCAGCTGGGTGATTGCAGGGCTATCCCTGTTTGTGGCGCTGGTTGCCACTATTTTTCTCGCTCGTAGCTTTTTAAAGCCAATCAAACGTTTACTTGAAGGCACTAACCAGTTAGCGCGTGGTGACTTTACCACTCGCGTACCTGAAGAAGGCCGAGACGAATTAGGCCAATTAGCAAAAGATTTCAACCACCTAGCCTCTACCCTCGAAAAAAATGAGCAAATGCGCCGAGATTACATGGCAGACATTTCTCACGAGCTACGCACACCGTTATCCGTTTTACGCGGTGAATTAGAGGCAGTGCAAGATGGTGTACGCCAAGCGACACCAGAAACTATTAATTCACTCCTCAATGAAACCCACACGCTGATTAAGCTAGTAAATGATTTGCATCAGTTGTCGCTTTCTGACCGTGGCTCTTTGATTTACCGTAAGCAACCTATTGATATTATTCCTTTACTGGATATGGTTATTGGGCAATCCCATTGGCGTATTGAAGACCAACAATTGACAGTTTCTCGTCACTTCATGGAGCACGCCATTGTGTTTGCTGACCCAGATCGTATTAATCAGCTATTCTATAATTTGATGGAAAACAGCCTGCGTTATACGGATCCAGAGGGGCAAATTACCATTAATGCCACAGAGCAACACCATCAGCTGTCTATTGTTTGGCAAGATAGCGCGCCGGGTCTGACAGCATTGCAATGCCAACATATTTTCGAACGTTTTTACCGTGCGGAAGGTTCCCGTAACCGTGCCAGTGGCGGCTCAGGTTTAGGGTTAGCCATTTGCTATAATATCGTCGAAGCGCATAATGGTACCATCACCGCAGCACCTTCATCCCTTGGCGGTGTCAAAATCACTATCACATTACCGATACAATCTCAGGAAAAAGGGGTTTGATCATGGCAGAAAGTCACAATGGCCATATTTTGATTGTGGAAGATGAACCTAAATTAGGCCAACTGTTGTTTGATTACCTGCAAGCGGCGAATTACCACCCCACCTTATTAAGCCGCGGTGATGAGGTGATCCCTTATGTACAAAATAATCATACTGACCTGATATTATTGGATTTAATGCTGCCCGGTTTAGACGGGTTATCCGTTTGCCGTGAATTACGCAAATTCAGTGATGTGCCTATCGTAATGGTGACAGCAAAAACAGAGGAAATCGACCGCCTATTAGGACTAGAAATTGGTGCTGACGACTATATTTGCAAGCCCTTTAGCCCACGGGAAGTGGTCGCTCGCGTTAAAACTATTTTGCGCCGTTGCCAAGTTGCTGCTGTGCCGTCCCAATCCCATCATTCAACACAATTGATTATTGACGAAAATGCGTTCCAAGTGCGTTATGGCACAAAATTGCTTGAACTCACCCCAGCAGAATTTCGGTTGCTCAAGTTTCTTTCCGATAACTCAGGCACCGTGTTCTCGCGCGATCAGCTTCTCGACATTCTCTATGATGACCATCGCGTCGTCACAGACCGCACAATCGACAGCCATGTGAAAAATTTACGCCGTAAATTAGAATCACTCGATAACGAAAAAACCTTTATTCGTTCAATTTATGGACTAGGTTACCGTTGGGATGACGTTTAAACACTCAATAGACGTACTTTTATTAAGGGATATTTGGTTTTTGACACAATTAGCGTTAAAATCACCGCCCTTAATACACCATTTCCGCTGAAATGGTGCTGACTTGATATCAGATAGAGACAAACCATGTTTACACCAGAGCTTTTATCCCCTGCCGGTTCATTAAAAAATATGCGCTATGCCTTTGCCTATGGCGCCGATGCCGTCTATGCAGGGCAACCCCGTTACAGCCTACGCGTTCGTAATAACGAGTTTAACCACGAAAATCTCGCCAAAGGCATTCAAGAAGCCCATGAACTGGGTAAGAAATTTTATGTGGTGGTCAATATCGCACCACACAATGCCAAATTAAAAACCTTTATTCGTGACTTAACACCCGTTATTGAAATGGGCCCTGATGCACTGATTATGTCTGACCCAGGTCTGATTATGATGGTGCGTGAAGCCTTCCCTGATATGGATATTCATTTATCCGTTCAAGCAAACGCGGTTAACTGGGCATCGGTAAAATTCTGGAAACAAATGGGATTGACGCGCGTGATCTTATCCCGCGAATTGTCTTTAGAAGAAATTGCAGAAATCCGCCAGCAAGTGCCAGATATGGAATTGGAAGTGTTCGTCCACGGTGCATTGTGCATGGCGTATTCAGGCCGTTGCCTGTTATCGGGTTACATTAACAAACGTGACCCAAACCAAGGCACCTGCACCAACGCCTGCCGTTGGGAATACAAAGTGGAAGAAGGTAAAGAAGATGATGTAGGTAACATTGTTCATGTTCATGAGCCTATCCCTGTGCAAAACGTTGCCCCAACATTGGGTGCTGGCGCGCCAACGGATAAAGTGTTTATGATTGAGGAAGCCAAACGCCCAGGCGAATATATGACTGCGTTTGAAGATGAACACGGCACCTATATCATGAACTCTAAAGACCTTCGTGCCATTGAACATGTTGAAAACCTGACCAAAATGGGTGTTCATTCACTGAAGATCGAAGGCCGTACTAAATCTTTTTATTATTGTGCGCGTACTGCACAGGTTTATCGCCGTGCAATTGATGACGCCGTTGCCGGTAAACCATTCGACCCAACGTTGCTGTCTACCTTAGAAGGGTTAGCTCACCGTGGTTATACCGAAGGTTTCTTACGCCGCCATACTCATGATGCCTATCAAACTTATGAATACGGCTATTCCGTGTCAGATACCCAGCAGTTTGTCGGCGAATTTACAGGTAAACGCGTCAATGGCCTTGCAGAAGTGGACGTTAAAAATAAATTTAGCGTGGGCGATAGCTTAGAAATGATGACACCTGCGGGCAATATCGTGTTTACCCTCGATGCCTTAACAAATCGCAAAGGTGACGCTATCGATGTTGCACCAGGTAATGGCCATATTGTGTATTTGCCTATTCCTGACGATGTTGATGTCAATTTTGGTTTGTTGATCCGTAACCTTGCAGGGGCAACAACGCGCGACCCGCACCAACCTCAGTCAGAGAACCACATTGTAAGCTAATGCTTAGCGATAAGTTTCGATAATAAATATATAATTATCTAGCCAAGAATTCGTAATCTAATCATTTGAATTTTTGGCTTTTTTATGCGTAATCGATAAACCAGTTTCACTTTAAATGCCATTTCTTATTTGAGAATCATTCTCGTTATTGACATTTTCTTTTAAAAGTGCACTTAATATCCAATTTTATGCAACAGATCACATCAATTGGTTATTCAATATCGTATAGTCACTATCGAAAACGAAGAACTAGAAAGTCATAAAATAAGACTAGGAACCACCTCCTTGGCTGGCTCAATCTCCCTTGAGCTAGCCATTTCTTTTATCTAAACCTTTTATCTCCCTGACTTCCCTTCTGTAAAAAAGATAAAATATTTCCTTTCCCAACGGCAACCCCCTTATACTCATTTTAGATAATAAACCATATGGATGAGTATTTATGATTAAATATCAGTCAGCTATGATTATTCTCAATGGCAAGCAATCAAATAACCCTGATTTGCGTAAAGCCATCGACCATTTGCGCCAAGAAAATTATTTAATTACAGTGCGAATTCCATGGGAAATGCAAGACACCCACGATTTTATTGCCGATGCCATCGAAAATAACATTACCACTGTGATTGCCGCAGGTGGTGATGGCACTATTAATGCAGTTGCAAGTACGCTCATGCAGTTTCCAGCTGAAAAGCGCCCTACTTTAGGCATCCTTCCTATGGGCACCGCAAATGATTTTGCAACCAGTGCAAATATTCCGTTAGATATTGAGTCCGCCTTATCCCTAGCAGTGAAAGGTAAAGCGGTTCATATCGATATTGCTCAGGTTAATGAAAAATACTTTTTTATTAACATGGCGACGGGTGGTTTTGGTACACGGATCACCACAGAAACCCCTGAAGCACTGAAATCCGCGCTTGGTGGTGCCGCTTATGTGATAAATGGTCTTTTACGCCCTGACACACTGAAAACCGATATCTGCCGTATTGAATCAGAAAATTTTACGTGGGAGGGTGAAACGCTGGTTATCGCAATTGGTAATGGGAAACAAGCAGGTGGAGGGCAACAACTGACGCCGCATGCGCTCATCAACGATGGTAAACTTGATTTATTAATTGTCCCTTCACGAGACGTGCTACCTGCCTTAATAAGCAATTTATTTTCAACAGATAAAAATGAGCATTTAATTGAAAAAAGTTTAACGTGGGTAAAAATTTCTTCCCCTCACAATATGGTGCTAAACCTTGATGGGGAGCCGTTATCCGGCGATTCCTTTACCTTTCAAGTTCAAACAAATGCCTTACAGTGCAGGCTACCACCACAATGCCACCTGTTAACCTAAACAGTGTAACATCAGGGCACCTTGTTCGGCGCCCTGATGTTCGTTTTGGTTACCACCATGCATGAAAGTGATGGACAGGCCCAATTCCTTGCCCCACCTCCAAACTGTCCGCTTGTTCTAATGCAGCTTGTAAATAGGCTTTTGCCTCACTCACAGTCGATTGCCAGTCAAGATGGCGTGGGCGTAATGCCGCTAACGCCGCAGACAACGTACACCCCGTACCGTGTGTGTTTTTCGTATTAATGCGCACAGAGGTAAAGCGCCATTCCCCTTGTGGGGTAATGAGCCAGTCAGGGCTTTGTGCATCTGTTAAGTGCCCCCCTTTCATCAAAACTGCATGGCAGCCCCTTTCAAGGAGTTTGTAGCCTTGTGCCAGCATTTCGCCTTCTGTTTGCGCCATTTTTTCATCTAATAATGCCGCCGCTTCCGGTAAATTTGGAGTGATTAATGAGACTAACGGCAATAATTGCTGACGCAATGCATCAACCGCATCAGGTAACAATAAAGGATCGCCACTTTTTGCAACCATCACGGTATCTAAGACCACAAATGGGATCGGGTATTGTTTCAATGCATTCGCCACAATCTCGACATTGGCTTGGTTAAATAACATACCAATTTTTGCGGTGTCGATACGCACATCACTGAGAACCGAGTCCAGTTGCGCTGCCACGAAATGAGCAGGCAAATCCTGAACAGATTGTACACCACGGGTATTCTGCGCCACCAAGGCTGTCATCACGCTGGTTCCGTAAGCCCCAAGCGCAGAGAAAGTTTTTAAGTCCGCTTGGACACCTGCCCCACCTGATGGGTCTGTTCCAGCAATGGTTAACGCGTTGATACGCATGAATCGCTCCCCTTCTTGATTAAAAAACACGTCAATATCATTGGTTTAAAATAGACTTTAAGCCAAACAACAAAACCGCTTCGATTGTCTCATAACATTTAACAAATACCAGCGGTTACTGAATGAATTTTAATGACTTAGTGAATTAAAACCGTCATTTTCTATTGAAAGGGTTAACTTGTCTTATAAATACACATTGGGTAAATGAATATTATCAACACCACGCTCACGCAACTGAGCCGCAAATGCCTCTACGTCAATTTGAGTGGCGGCTGGCCAATTTGCCGCTTCATTTTTCACACCGTGCTGTTGAAATGCATTGATTTTGATTCGCGTCGCTGATGGTAATGCGTTGAGCAATCCCGCCAGTGCATCAATATGATCTTGATAGTCACTTTGCTGCGGAATATACAATAAGCGCAATTCGTATAATTTCCCTGCATTTGCTAATAATTGGATAGTTTCAAAAACTCGCTGGTTATCTTTCCCCGTTAACCGTAACGCACATTCATCGCTCCAAGCTTTTAAATCAATCATCACCCCATCGGTGTAGTCTATCACCCGCGCCCACCCTGCTTTTGCAAGGTGCCCGTTGCTATCAATAAAACAGGTTAAATGATTCAGTGTGGGTGATGCTTTAATGGCTTTAAATAAATCGACAATAAAAGGAAGCTGAGTTGTTGCTTCCCCACCGCTTACCGTCACACCATTTAAAAACATCACATTCTTATTCAAACTGCCAATGGCCTCACTCACACTCAGTGGCGTTGTCATTGGGCTTGAATTTTTTGTACAGGTTTGCAAGCACGTATCACAAAGCTGGCAAGCGACATTGTCCCAAATGACTTTGCCATTCACCATAGATAGCCCCCCGTGGGGACAGGTAGCAACACAGTCCCCACAGTCATCACACAATGCCATGGTGTATGGGTTATGGCAATTTAGGCAACGCAAATTACAGCCTTGCAAGAAAATCACTTGCCGGTTTCCCGGCCCATCCACACACGAAAAGGGAATGATTTTATTCAGCGTAGCGCATCGATTGTTCATGGCTAATCACTCGTTGTTGCCGTGCCGTAATTTTGCAATTTTTTGTCGCTTCTTCCCCTAACCACGTGGTATTACTTCTCGACCCCTCGGCTTTGAATTTTTCAATGTCCGACAAACGCACCATATACCCCGTGACACGCACTAAATCATTGCTGGCCACGTTTGCGGTAAATTCACGCATCCCACAGCTAAATGCCCCTTTACACAGTTGCAAAAGCGCTTGAGGGTTTTGTTTAATGGTTTCATCGATGGTTAAAATGTCGCTGATCCCAGATAGGTAGTGTTTATGATGTGGTGCAACGGCTTGAATATGTGAAACGGGGTCTGGCTCTTCCCCATAAGGCAGACGCGCCCCTGGTGTGGTGCCAATATCTGAACTAATCCCTGACTGGGCATGTAGCATTGCCCGCTGTTTATAACCATATTTAACTGGGGTTGCTTCAACATAATCCGCCAGTTGTTCACTGATTTGATAAGATAACGGCAAGGCTGGGGAATTGGGTTCATAGTGGCCTTTCAGCCCATCTTTTTCCATTAACAGATTGACAGCTTCTGCTAAACCAAAAATACCAAACATCGGTGCAAAACGCTGTGGCTCAATCAACCCTTCATGCACAAGGAAGCTGGTTTGAAAGAAGTTAGACTCTTCAAATAAAAACGCACTGCGCGTTTCGATGAGTTCCATTTGTAAATCACAATATTTTTTCAGCTGATTTTGTAGGAAGTCATCAGAGTTTTGGCTGCGTAAAGCCACTTCACGTAGATTGATACGCACCAATGTGCTGCCACCACCTGCAACGGGCAAAGAGTTATAGCAACTGACAATTCCATAGCCTTGCTCATCGAATGCAGCACTGTGCACAAGGTCATTGGCAATATGCGGTTTACTGCATTCGCATATATTTTCAATAGCTTGTAAGAAAAGTGACTCGGGGGTTCTTTGCGGGTGATAAACAAACGTTAGATTTGGTGCAACTTGCTTTAACTCTGCATCAATACGTAGGATCAGACGACAAATGATATTATCATCAGGCCCAATGTTGGCGTGCATAAACGCATCAGGTAAAGTACGGTCTAACATCACCCAGAAACGTTTTAACTTCGGATAAAGCTGTTCTTCCGTAAATTCGCCCACATAAGGCATTAATATTTTATCGAGATACCCAAGGAAAACGGGGAAACCTGTGACGGAAGGGACATGATTGTAGATAATCATCAAATGATTGAGCGCATCGTCAAAATCTTCCGCTGGCGCTAACTCTAAGTAGCTTGACCCCTGTTTAAGAAACTTCGCGTAATCAGGTAAAACATAACGTGGCTTATATGGCGCGTTCCCTTCATACATGTCACAAATAACGCGCTTATTTAGCGCCTCTGCTAAAGGCTCACTCATTGCCAGATAAGGGATATGGCTTTCTGCCTCAATGGCTAAAAAGTTAGCTTTTTGTCTAGGTGATAATAATTTATCCGTGGCGATGGCCAAACATTTGGCTTGATAATCGGTTAAAGGTTCTTGGCGCTTCATCATAGGAGGTTCCTTGTTTTCTGGGTGCTGTAGCGCACCTTTGGCGGTCAATACGCCGTCTATAAGCTCATTTCATCCCATTGCGCGCCCTCGTTATTTGATGTCTGTCATACTTTCCTGCATTGTTTGCAGGATTTTTCTCATAAATGTCTACTCGGTCAATATTATTACTAATAATTACGTAACACCTTAAAATTATTTGAAATTACAATTCATTGGCAACACAAAAAATGTGTTAAAAATCACTTTTTCTTATGGATTATTGATGTAATTCATCCATAAAAACCAATCTTAGCCTTGCAAAAATAGCCTTAAATCACCTCACTAACTCTTTTTAGGAAAGTTATACATCAAAATGATGTGAAACTAGGCTAAAATACTCTTTATCAATGATTGTATTTTGAACATTTTTTACCTGTATTACTCCTGCTACGACAGTCTTATTTAATTATTCTTCTTAACAATCGAATAAACACTGTCATCTTTGGCGTATCTTAATTAAAATAATTCAGCTCATAATTATTATAAAAATGCTAATCTGATAATCATTAGCGAGCTAATTATCATTTATATCAGCGATAAAGAACTGGATCTTCAATGAGAGTTTATAAAAAGAGACAATGGGTCATCGGTACCTCAATACTACTGGGTGCTTCCCTTAGCATGTCAACACCTGCACTTGCACAAGACCAATCAACCAATCTTTGGGATACTTTCAAAGGGAATGTGAGTTCCACTTGGGATTCTGACCAGTATGAATTGTATGTTCCAGCTGTCACATGGCACAACCGTGCAATGTACGACAAAAAGAAAACGGATGAATACAATGAACGCCCTTGGGGGATTGGTTTTGGTAAATACCGTTATGATGAAGATAATGACTGGCACGCGATTTATGCCATGGCCTTTAAAGATTCACATAATGACTGGGAACCTATTGGTGGCTACGCCTACCAAAAAATGTGGATCCCCGGAGACCTTGACGGTTTTCGAATGGGAGCGGGGTTCACATTAAGTGTCACCGCACGTAAGGATATGTATTACATTCCAATCCCTGCACCGCTTCCTTTAGTTTCGGTCGAATATGATAAGCTTTCACTTCAAGCAACGTATATTCCTGGAACCTACAATAACGGAAACGTGTTGTTTGCATGGTTACGTTGGCAGTGGTAAGAATCTTGTAATACAAAAAAGGCCAGAGATTGTTTATCTACTGGCCATTTTTTTAACGTTTAATTTTAGCTTTGTTGGCGTTTCGCGACATCTTGCTTCTTCGCACCAGAGAATTGATAGCCAATCCACAGCACACCAATCCACACAGGGATCATCAGAACCGAAACGCGTAACCCATCCATTGTTAAAATAATCCCTAGGATTAATAGCAGGAATGCTAAGCACAGGTAGTTACCAAATGGATACCAGATACTCTTAAACTTGGTTGCTATGCCTTGTTTATTCATTGCCGCTCTGAATTTCAAGTTTGAGACGCAAATCATAATCCAGTTCAATACCAACGTAGTGACGACTAAAGACATTAATAATTCGAATGCCTTTCCTTCCATCACAAAGCTAATTAGTATTCCGCCTGACGTTGCAATACCCGAAACCAACAATGCCATAACAGGAACACCGCCTTTATTCACTTTGGCTAAGAATCTTGGGGCATTATTTTGTTGAGCCAAACCAAATAACATGCGGCTTGTTGCATAAGCGCCACTGTTATAGACAGAAAGCGCCGCAACCAAAATCACAAAGTTTAAGGTATTCGCCACAAGTAAATCGCCTAACTCATGGAAAATCAAGACAAATGGGCTTGTTTTACCATCGAGGTCAACCCACGGATAAAGCGCCAAGAGGACGGCAAGTGAACCGATATAGAAAATTAAAATACGGTAAACAACTTGGTTGATGGCTTTTGGAATGCTTTTCTCAGGATCTTCTGCTTCAGCTGCTGTAATACCCACCAGCTCTAAACCACCAAACGAGAACATGATAATAGCCAGTGCCATCAGGAGGCCATGGAAGTCCTTCGCAAAGAAACCACCATATTCCCATAAGTTGCTGACTTTAGCCTGTGGGCCACCATGACCGCTTAGCAGGAGGTAACAACCAAAGATAATCATACCGACAACTGCAACCACTTTAATTAATGCAAACCAGAATTCAGTTTCACCGTAAGAACGAACATTAATCAAGTTGACTGCATTCACGGCGATAAAAAATATCACTGCGGATACCCAAATTGGTAGCTCAGGCCACCAATGCTGCATGTATTTTCCTGCGGCAGTTAACTCCGTCATGCCAACAAGGATAAACATAAACCAGTAATTCCAACCAGATAAAAAGCCCGCAAAACCACCCCAATATTTAAAAGCAAAATGACTAAAAGAGCCCGCAACAGGTTCTTGTACAATCATCTCGCCCAATTGGCGCATAATCAGAAAGGCGATAACGCCACACAATGCATAACCTAAAAGTACAGATGGCCCAGCCATTTGTATCGTTGTTGCAATCCCGAGGAACAAACCTGTACCAACAGCGCCCCCCAATGCAATCAACTGGATATGCCTATTTTTCAATCCCCGCTTTAGCATTTGCTGCTCTTGCGCCATAACTTTACCCTTTCGTCCTATTACTTGCTTTTTATCGTCCAAAATTATAATAATCGGACAAGTTTATTTGAATTTTCTTATTAAAACCACATTCTTATGATGCTGTTTTTACATTTACAAGGCGTAAAGGCATTTTTGATTTGTTGCCTTTATTTATTCGTGTATTACGCACTGATACTGAATAATTATTATCGCGCTTCAATATCAAGGATTGTGCATTAAAAAGCAAATTCAAAATGGTAACAAGTCGGTTACACGGCAAATTCCAAAAATAAAGTTATCACCTCCCTGATCGCAAACACTATCCATAGCAAGCAAGTACAGAAACAGGCAAACAAGTAAAACGCTAATTGTGATAACAATGATACGACCTAACACCTGGCATTCCTTCAAAATAACAAAGATGATTTTTATTTTTCAAATGATTACAATACTTATGCCCTGTCATTTTATGACCGTGCATTTTAATTGCATTGCAGGTAAATTTTCGAATAGTGAATAGTACGCCAATCCTTTACGTGAAATTTGAGGAAAATAAGCAATTGGCTCATCTTTACAATAATTGAGCTTATTTTAAGCGCTATCCTTCGTTAACTTATTCTGTTTGTGCTTTTTTTATTCAAAAATTGGTGAATATCGCACAACCAGCCTTTGTCATGGGGAAATGAAGTTGTGTATACTTCAGCTACCGTAAAACAAGAAATTATTTGAGATGCCACAAGATAACCACTTAGCACTTGTCTATGCGTTGAGTAAATGGATAGAAGAACATCTGGGTCGAGTCATACATCTGGAAGAGCTCGCAGCCTACTCTGGCTACTCACTTTGGCATATGCAAAAAATATTCAAAGAAGTTACTGGGATTTCCTTGGGAAAATATATCCGCCAGCGCCGTTTAGCTGGAGCCGTTAATTTATTACGCAATAGTAGCCAATCTATCTTCGATATTGCCCTCGATTTTGGTTTTGGTTCTCAATCTCACTTTACCTATATGTTCCGTAAGGAGTATGGCATTACGCCATTTGATTTTAGGCAAAATGACCAAATCCAACTTGATGTCAAAGAACCGCTGCACTTAACCAGAGAGTATGAGTGAATATGTGTTAATCACATTAATACCTTAAATTTTTTAATTAATGTTCTAACACATTGTCATTTCAACCCATCATTCCGTTTAATACTTTTGAACAGTCGTTGAAATGACGCGCTGTTCAAAACCGTTTTTTTATCCTCCATTCCTTAATTTATACCCACTTAGATAATTTACATTCCGAATAATTAGAGTAAGGTACTGTGGTAATGTATTAATTTCAGGAGGCAGTGGATGTCTATCAAACTGGTTGCTATTGATTTAGATGGCACATTACTCAATCCCCAACATCAAATATCCCCCGCAGTTAAAGATGCCGTCATACAAGCCAGTCAAAAAGGGGTTTATGTCGTACTCGCATCAGGACGCCCTTTTTCAGGGATTGCTCCTTACCTTAAAGAGTTAGGCCTTGATACCGCTAATAATTATTGCATTAGCAATAATGGCAGCGTAATCCACCAAGCGAGTGATGGTAGTCATTTGGTGGAAACACCATTAGACTTTGATGACTTTCAATATTTTGAAGAATTAAGCCGAAATGTGGGTATTCACATGCATGCCCTTGCTGACAATACAATGTTCACAACTAACCGCCATATTAGTCACTACACCGTGATGGATGCTTATCTTACCAATACGCCGCTGGTATACTGCCCTGTCAATGAAATGGACAACTCCCTTGCATTCACAAAATTTATGATGATTGACCACCCAGAAACCTTGGAAATGGGTATCAGTTATATTCCTGAAAATGTCTTCGAAAATTATGCACTGACAAGAACCAGCCCTTATTTTCTTGAAGTATCCAATAAAGCTGCCAATAAAGGTGCTGCACTTCAGATAATCTGTGAGAAATTGGGTCTGACCCCAGATAAAGTCATGAGCATCGGCGATCAAAATAATGATATTCAAATGCTGCAATATGCCAGTGTTTGTGTTGCGATGGGCAATGCTGCTGAGTCTATACGTAAGATGGCGAAATTTGTCACCAATACGAATGAAGAAGATGGTGTCGCTATCGCCATTAATAAATTTGTTAATGTGTAATTCGTCAGTCAACCAGAAAACAGCCCATGTACGTGAGCTGTTTTCACACGCTATCTAATCTGTTTTTGTCTCGTTGCAAGAAAACAGATAATTGAACCAATAGTAACCATCAAGACGCCTTGCCAGAAGCCCAACGTTAATGCTGTGCTTAATAAAACGGAAGCGAATGCCGTTGAAATAACGGGAGTGAAATATGATAGCGTTCCCAAAAAAGCGACATTGCCTTTGATGACAGCAAACGTCCACAAGGCATTCGCGCCCCCCGTCGCAATAGCAGCGATAAGTAATAACGTCAGACTATTTGGCGTGATATTAAATTCACTTGGCGCGCTAAATAAATAGAGAACCCATAGTCCCATTGCCGTCATAATAAAAAAGAGCACCATTCCATTGTGCCCACCTGAGATGCGTTTCGTTACATTGCTATAAAATGACCAAAAAATCGCGCCGATAAAGGCGAGAAAATAACAAAGTGGATTACTTTGGATATTGGCTAAAATAGAATCAGTGGAAAGTGGCTGATCGCCGGAAATAACCCAGACAAGCCCCATAAATGCAAGAATTAACCCTATAGCAAGTAATAAGGTAAAACGCTGACGATTAAAAAATACAGCTAAAGCGATAGTAAAACTTGGCCATAAATAATTCACCATTCCAAGCTCAATCGCTTGCTGGCGGTTATTGGCTAAACCGAGCGCGAGAACAAAACATATTTCATAGCTGACGAACAGCAATGTCCCCCAAAATAAATAACGTTTAGGGTATTGTTTTATCTTTGGAAGGCCCATTGCTAAAACTAAAACAATCGAACCAATGGTATACACTAATGCAGCACCACCTACAGGGCCGAAGTTTTCACTGACACTACGGATCAGCCCAACCATGGTGCTCCACAGAAGGATAGAAATAACCCCATACAGTGTCGCAGCGTATTGACCTAGTTTCATTATTTTCTCTGCCAGTTAATTTCCAAAAATACACCTAATAAACAAAACTATTATTCTTTTAAAAAACCTTATAGCTCAACACATTGGAATGCAAGTACTTTTCTTTACAACATAAAAAAATTCCTAGGCATTAACCTAAGAATTTTATGATTAAATATTTTTTTGATTAACGCGAGCTTTCTTTTTCAACCCATTTTTCTACTTGCTCTTTTTCCCAAATTCCTTCTTCAAATTGTTTTTTCAATTCGGGATGTTGGTTAATATCGAATGTGGGAATTTTTCCCGCGGCTAATTGTTGGTTGTAATCTTTGGCTAATTTAAATGCAATCCCTGATAATAAAAGAATCGCAATTAGGTTTGTCACGGCCATTAACCCCATAGATAAATCAGCTAGCTTCCAAATAAATGGCATTTCAGCCAAAGCACCAAACATCACCATACCCAGTGCCGCTAAACGAAAAATAAATAGCCCTGCAGTATGGTTATTTTCTAAAAAGATCATGTTACTTTCAGCGTAAGCATAGTTTGCGATTATTGATGTAAAAGCAAAGAAAAATATCGCAATTGCAATAAATGTACTTCCCCAACTACCTACCGCCGATGACAACGCTAATTGCGTTAATTCGATGCCATTAATTTTATCCACCCCACTATCTAATACCCCAGACGATAAAATAATAATGGCTGTCGCACTACAGATAACAATCGTATCCATAAAGACTCCAAGCATTTGGACATACCCTTGGGATGCTGGATGCGGCGGATAAGGAGACGCAGAAGCCGCTGCATTCGGCGCAGACCCCATGCCTGCTTCATTAGAGAACAAACCACGCTGAATGCCTTGAGTCATCGCCTGAGCAACACCATAACCCACAGCGCCCCCCGCTGCTTCTTGTAGCCCAAATGCATTACGAATAATCATCGTAAACACATCGGGTAAGCGTTCGATATGGTGACCAACTATCCAGAAAGCTAAAAGCAGATAGGCAAGCGCCATAATAGGTACAACAAGTTCAGCCACTTTTGCTATTGATTTTAATCCACCAAAAATAATGACACCGCTTAGAAAAACTAAGCCAATACCGACATAAAGTGGATTGAAGTCAAAAGCAACTGCAGTCGCTTGGGCAATTGAATTAGCTTGAACAGCGTTAAACACTAACCCAAATGCGATAATGAGAAAAATAGAAAAAAGCACACCCATCCAACGTTGATTCAAGCCTTTTTGCATATAATATGAAGGCCCACCTCGGTAATTCCCTTGATCATCTTTTGTTTTATATAGCTGTGCCAATGTACATTCGACAAATGACGTTGCCATTCCAAGTAACGCGACTACCCACATCCAAAATATTGCACCCGGCCCACCAGCAGTTAATGCAATAGCAACACCTGTTAAGTTTCCTGTCCCAACACGCGCTGCTAGGCTAGTACATAACGCCTGAAATGAAGAAATTCCTGCACTATCGGATTGGTTGCTATTTTTTAAGATACTAAACATATGGCCAAAATGCCGGATTTGAATAAAACCTGAACGAATTGTGAAATATAACCCTGCACCAAGTAATAAATAAATAAGCAGCGAACCCCAAATAATATTCGTTAATGAGTTTATAAATTCTATCAAATTACTCTCCTTTTTTATTAAATCAACTAACGTAAATAGTTAGTCATTAATCTTGCTCCATATCAGCCAAACATTTTAATATAAAGACTAAAAAAACAAATAAATACACAATTAATGTACAGCCTATCGAACTCTGAAATTATATTTTTTTATCTTTAATGTAAATTCATTTTTTCCATCACTAATCACTAACCTCTAAAAATACAAAAAAACAATTTAAACAAATATCAGAAGAACCAAAAATAAACAACAAAATCAACAAATTAAATGAAATTTGAATTAACTCGCACTTAAAAAATCAATCGTTTGATTTTTAGCTGCTTTTTTAAACCACTAACCATTTAAATTAATGGTTAATCTTAATTCATTGCATAAAACAAAAATAAAAATATTATAAATAACGGTTTAAAAATAAATTCAAAACTCGAACATTAGTCTATTTCTAATTTTATTAAAAATAGAACAAGTTCATTCTTATAATAATAATTACAACATTAAATCATCAAATTATGATAGCCTAAAAATAAATATTGCTTATGCTTTCTGATAACAATACACTGAGCGCAAATTTGCTTTATTGACAAGAGGCTTACACATGGAAATTAATATCAAAGTATCCGATGATTCAATTGAACAGCTCCCAGCCAAAACTTATGATACTTTCTGCGCTGAATTAAAAGCGCGAGTTTTAGAAGTGTACCCAAGCAGCAACCTGTTGATTACACATGATAGCGGCCCAACAACTTTCACAACAAAAGGCTTCCATAATGACAATGAAGCTCATATCGTTTTACACGAGCTTGTTGAGGATGTTTTAAAACATGGCCACTGGCTGAAAAATCAGTAATCTGTACGCATCTCATGACTGGCTGCATCGTTAAAGTTGCAGTCAGCTATCAATATTTTTATATCATCCTCCCTCTTTAGCTTTCCTACCTCTGTTTTAAATCCTGATCCAGATCATACTTAACATGATATTTTTACTCTCTTCGCTAAAACCCCTTTACCCCTCATCGTTATATTATAAAGTATATAACGTAATTTTCATTTACATTGCTTTTGCTAATTTATAGCGGCCAGTATTTATACTGGCTCTTTTTTATGAAATGATGCGAAATACAACCCAACTTCCCCGTTTTAGTCCTAATCTGCTATAGTAGTTTCTAGATATTATTTAGAGTAACTATTCATTGAGTGCAAACAGAGGTATGACTATGAAGCGTTTATTACTGGCTCTTTGCCTGTCACCAGCTTTAGCCATGGCAGCCAATGCCCCATTAAATATTAGTGAAACCGCCAAAGATTATTGTGAAATAACTGGCCAAGCGCTAAGTGAAGCATACAGCACTAACAAGAGTAGTAGTGACCTAACCCTTGAAGCTATCGCAAAATTGAAAAGTGAAAATGTCGATTTGAAAAAGCTAGAGACTGTAGAGACGGATCTTCGTCAAAATCTTACGTCCGCTATTGATGCCATTCGCAGTAATAAATCACAATTTAAGAACGACTCAGAATTTACTAAATCACTAAATGATTCAATTTCAGCGTGTAAGATTCAAACAGAATTACTTCTGAATAAGTCGTAATCCAAGTAAATTTTGCCAACCGAATAAAAGAGCGCAACATGCTATTGCGCTCTTTTTCATATTAGGGTGCTTTGGCACATAAATTTTCTATTGAAAATTGCAACTCTGGAGTCTCGCTAACTAACAATTGACTATGCGTCGAAATTTTCCCCTCTTGCACACTCACATTAGCAACAAATGGCAGCATTTCATTGTGGGAAGCAATTTGATATAGACCACATACTCGGTAGCTATCCCCTTCTTTATATTCACTCTTTAACGTAATTCTGACGTCCTTAAATGTGATAGCACCTGCTTGGTTTAATTTCTTTTCTACCAGCTGCTTAGCGATATTTTCAACATCTGAATCGCCAATAGTGGTATAAAAATGGTAGGAAAAAACACCCAGAGCCAACAATAAAACGATCAAGAGCTTTGTTTTTATACGTTTCAAACGGTTATCCTTCATACTATGTGTTTACTTAATGTATTATAAAGACATAATAGCCATCACGGTGAACAAAATGAGCCTTTAATATCACCACTTTATTACTTTTTCATTCCAACGTTATCATTTAGTCGCTAACATTATTTTTTAATTATCATTATTTATTTTTATTAATATTAGTTGTTTTTATATCATTTTGTTAATCATTGATAAAAAAAACATTTTAAGTTTTTCTTTCTAGTTTTATACTTAGTGTATTCCTATATTTTGACTGTCTATTAATTTATGAAAGAAAAAATCGTTAAAAATTTAGTTGAATTAACTTATGGTACAAATAATGATGTTAAAATTGCAGCTATTAATGCATTAGGTGACTATAAATGTTCTATTGAACAACAACATGCTATCGACAGATTATTAAACCTTTGTGATGATTACAATAAAGATATTGCAGTTGCATCAATCACTTCACTCAGCAAACTTGCTAAATTTTTTACAGACAATCAGTAGATTAACGATAAATTTATTATTTTAACAACTTATTTCCATTGTGAAGAAATAATGAATGAATATTGTATCAAATATGATTTATCTATTGAGATAAGTAAATTCAATTGAATTAATTAATTTAGCTGCCAATATAATAATTAATAAATATTCCAAAGGAGATGAAATATGAATATTCTTAAACCATTAATTATTTCGGCAAGTTTACTGGCAGCAAGTTTCTCAACATTTGCCTATCATGGCGATGGCTACGGAAATGGTAACGACTCTTGGCATCGCGGCGGGTACCAAAATCAGCAACAATATAACAATCGCCCTTGTGATAACTATCGTAATAATAACTACAATAAACGCCATCACGGAATGATGCAATATTCAACATCAATACAAACCAGTCAACCTGAAGAAGCACTAAAAAAAATAGTTGCAGATGTTCCTAAAGGTGAAAACGGCAAACAGTATATGGTTAAAGTTGCTGTAGTTGAAATCACAGCCAATACACCAGTACAAGCTCAGTAATTGAAAACCCAGGGTAGTGAATGCTACCCTGTGGGCTATATAACCCAATTGTTCTTATAAGCCAATGGGTTGATAACCTTGCCACTGTGGCATAAAGTGCTCCCCGTACTTATTTTCTGTAAGGTGAATATAAAAATCACCAACTAGATGTAGTAACACGCAGTCATCCACATCTTTCAAATTATCTTTATGTTGCTACTGGCTATCAACAAATCGCGTTTTAATCGCTTTTTGTTTCGCTTCAGCTGCTGTTTTTCCAACAAATAAGTCAAACTCATGTAACTCAGCTAAATTGTTTGGGGCATCCCCCCCCACATTGACAAAATAAAACTTTTCGCTATTTATTGAAGGTTCTCGGCTCAACATAACATCAAACCCATCCACCCACTGAATGGGAGCATAACCATCTATATGTATTTTATCTTTGTCCCCAAACCATGCTTCCCTCAATGCAGGCCATGCATCCGTCGGTATTTCTGCAACAACAAACTGAACATCATGGACTTCGATGTTAGATTTACCCTCATTCCCCCCAGTGTAAAACATAAATAATTTCATTCTTGCTCCTATTCACCATAAGAGTTACATAAGTAACTATATAACCCTTAAAATTCAATTCGCAATTTTTCTTTTTATTGATAAATAACCGTCTAAATTTTTATCTATCATTTTCATCATATTAGCTTTATTCGTATTACGCCCTCTACTCAGCATCATTGTTGACAACACGACAAAGTGAATAAAAAATCACTTTAACTATATAATTATTTACTTTAAAATTATTTTGAGTAATCTAATAGACTCAAAAATAATAATTTCAGGGAATAATTATGGATCGTCGTTCATTTCTAAAATCCTCTTCATTGGTTGCTGGTGGATTAGCGCTAAATTCTTTTATCAATCAAGCATCTGCTAAAACACCAACGGCACAATTACCAGACGCTAAGCACCCGTTATTGCTCAATTTTAATGAAAATTCATTAGGGATGTCACCAAAAGCTAAAGACGCAATTATTGCTGCTTTACCTAATTCTTTTCGCTACCCTGACGATGCTCGAGCTGAATTAATCACTAATATTGGTTCGCTTTATGATTTATCTGATAAGCATATCAGTATCGGTAATGGTTCATCAGAAACCATCCAAGCTGCTGTTGCTATGTTGGCAAATAAAGCCAAAAACCAAGGGATCAACATTCAACTTGTGACTCCTGATCCGACATTCAATTATACAGAGCTGTACTCGCTTCCACTTGGCGTACAAATTACAAAAGTCCCTCTAAAAACAGATTTATCTTTTGATTTAGAAAAAATGGAGCAAGCCGCAAATAACTTTGATGGTTTATCGATGATTTATATCTGTAATCCAAACAACCCAACGGCCATGATCACCCCTCATAGTCAGTTAGATGGCTGGATGAGTAAAGCTTCCGATAACCAATTTTTTATTGTTGATGAGGCGTATGCTGAATTCGTTGAAGATCCTAACTTTATCAGTGCAATAGAGTTAGTTAAAAAAGGTCAAAAAAATCTTATTGTTACACGAACGTTTTCAAAAATATTTGCGCTAGCAGGGTTACGTGTTGGCTATGGCGTAGCAGCACCAGAGGTTATTGCTGCCGTAGACGAATTTTTATCCATTGATAACACAAATACAGCAGGTGCTGTAGCCGCCCTTGCTTCATTGAAAGATAAGGCCTTTATCAATCACAGCCTTAAATCCAACAATTTATCGCGTAAAATTGTCGAAACAGCACTAAATGAATTAGGGTTGGAATATGCGCCTTCGCAAGCAAACTTCATCTTCCATAAAGTGAATGGCGATGTAAAAACCTACAAGCAACGCATGGCAGACGCTAATGTGATGGTTGGAAGAGAGTTTCCACCAGCTGTAGGTTGGAACCGTTTAACGCTAGGAACTCCTGAGGAAATGGAACAATTCGTCACGGTTCTAAAAGAGTTTCATAAAAAAGGCTGGGCATAATATCCCTGAACCCACGCTACCAAAATAAAAGGAACAGGCACTAACCTGCTCCTTTTATGTTAAAACGGGCCTTTAAAGATAAAAAATGCCCCCGCAAAAATAAGAGCAAAACCAATAATATGGTTAACTGTTATGCTCTCTCCTAAATATAAAACCGAAAAGAGCACAAACACGCAGAGTGTGATAACTTCCTGCATTGTTTTTAACTCTGCTGCACTGTAAAACTGATGCCCCAATCGGTTAGCTGGCACAGCAAAACAATATTCAACAAAAGCAATTAACCAACTAAAAAACACCACCACATATAAAGGCTTTGCCGTAAACTTCAAATGTCCATACCAAGCAAACATCATAAAAACATTTGAAATAACAAGTAAAAATACAGGGTATAATTTTGCTAGCATTTTAGTTTCATAATAGAAAGATAATTGGCATTATTATGAAATGAAAAAATTACGATTTCAATATGGCATCATTAGGCTAATCATTTCATTCTAAAACCTACTTCAACGGGGAAAAATGGAGAGTTAAATGTTTATTCAATATCGCTTAATGGATCTTGATGACAGTCCAAACGTCGCGCATTTATTACAAGCTAATGCGCCATCTAACCACGGTGACCTTCTAGGCGAGTTTCCACTTCCTAAAGTCAAGAGTATGCTGATGGGAAGCTCAGGAACCATTATTGCAGTTACTGCTCAGAATATTATCGGCGTAGTTTTTAGCTTCAGTCAATCATCGGCCACATTACCACCCATTGCACTATTTATTCTCGAACAATTTCCTGAGTTAATGAAAAATAATTGGCTCTATGGGCCCGTTTGCATCAATAAAGATTACAGAGGGAAAAATATCCTTAAAAACTTATATGATGAAATTTGTGCGCTACATACAGGTAAACCCGTTGCGTTTATTAATACCCAAAATTTGCGTTCATTAGCCGCCCACCAAAAACTAGGCATGAATGTTGCTGCCAACTTTATCTTCGATGAAATAGAATATTATTTAGTCATCGGTAGTTAATTTTTAGTACTAATCAGTACATTTTTATTTTAATTTGCTCGTTTTTTGATAAACTCAATATAATTTAGTATCAAAAGAGTACATTTTATGACTGATTTTCTTTCTATAAACCAAAAGGCGTGGGATAAACAAGCCGAATCACAACAAGCGTGGTCTACACCAGTTGATTCACAAACCATTTTGGAAGCTAAACAAGGCAACTGGCAAGTTCATCTTACCCCAAGCCCTGTTTCAAAAGATTGGTTAGGTGACATTAAAGGGAAAAAAATTCTTTGCCTCGCATCTGGTGGTGGCCAGCAAGCGCCAGTATTAGCCGCAGCGGGTGCACACGTTACCGTTTTTGATTTTTCAATAAAACAACTTAAGCAAGATAGAATGGTCGCAGAACGTGATCATTTAACATTAGAAACTGTACAAGGAGATATGCGTTCACTATCCATGTTTGCTAATGAAGAGTTCGATATTATTTTCCACCCTATATCTAACCTGTATATTCCAGATGTCAATCCTGTTTGGCAAGAATGTCACCGTGTATTAAAAACAGGTGGAAAATTATTATCTAGCTTTTTTAACCCTATCGTTTTTATTGGTGATCGGGATAAGAAATACTATGAACAAGGCCTCATCAAACCCAGTTACACCATGCCATTTTCTGAATTAAGTGCTTTATCTGAAGAGCAAATTGCACTCAAGAATGAAAAACAAGAAGCTTTTGTATTTGGTCACTCTTTAACAGATTTAATTGGTGGTCAGATTAAAGTAGGGTTCCAAATTGCAGGTTTTGAGGAAGACTGGCAGCCACATCCACGTTTTGTTATTGACCATTATTTGCCAACATTCCTATCAACATTAGCCATTAAAATTCGCTAAATATCTTACATTCGTTGGCCTATTGGCTAACGAATGTTAATTTACTAAAATAAGCTACTCATCACGGTGGCAATAACGATCCCAGACAGATTCAAATTGTTCAGGGGGAATAATATCATCTGTTTTTTCCACAAATGGAATTGAAATCATCACCTTACCCGTTCTATTTTTATGTAACCTAACAATAAACCGCTTATAGCCATGGGGCAACTCATTTTCAAAACCGAAAACTTCACCACAGTAGTAACCTGTTTCTTCGCCTTCATCACTTTTTGTTAATACATAGTATTTCACATTCTTGTACGTTGCTGCGGACGGATATGCCAAGAAGTCTTCAACTGAGCTTCTCACTCTACTATCTGTATCTAACTCTGGATCAAGAGTGACTTCTGTCATGATTCCTGCAATGTATGCACACCCAGCGACAAGTAATAAAACTAAAGATCTTAATAACATTTTATATAGATAACCCGCGAGAAATCAGTAAATATTATTATAGTTTATACCTATTGTTTTGCGACCTCAAAGCTAATCAGATGGTTTATTTTTATAGCCTAAGAACCCATATAAAATATTTCCACTGAAAATTTAACTTAATACTACTCATCGTTACTTACTGAACAAGTTGCCAAATATAAACTAAAATAGCAGCCGTAATTATCCATATTATTGTTGCTAAACTTAAGCTACCCCACGCCGTCATTTTCGTTGCAAATATATAGACCGTGAGTAAATACATCGCATACGGAATTAAGGACCATAATCCAAATAATGCCGTTTTTCTTAATGCTTCAGTGCCTTGCTCTTGTACAACAATCACATGTGCGATAAGTGCAAAAGTTGGAAATAAGGGCACCAGTCCAGCAATATAATAGGCCTTACTTCTAGAAAATAAGGCAATGATAAGTACGGCTATAGCACCAATTAAACACTTTAAGAATAATGAAAACATAAGCGCTCAATTCCTTTTTAAATTTAGACTATTCTCGTCTCTTACAGCTGAAAAGTTAACCACGTTATCAATTCAAACCACAGTTCATAAGTTTTCTTTTCATTTTGTTAACTATTTCAAGAAATAAGTGAACATACCTATTTTTCATTCATTTTTATGAACTAAGTCATATTATTGCATATAAAGTATCCATCACGAGTGCCGATACATTGAATTGGTCCCTACGCCTGATGCTTTCGCGTGACTATATATAACATTTTAGCCTATTGGACAGCTTTGATTTGCGCCTGGTTAACAACGTTATGTCTGAAAGTCGTTATTTGTATGTATTCAAAGCATACTGCTCGATGGTATGAAAGGAAATAATCAATGATGTCTGATACTTCAAAAAAAATTAAATTCAACTCGGCTAAATTTACCTTCACTGGCCTCAAAACGACGACGTTGGTCTGGTTTATTTCAGGACTGCTGATCGTTCTGCTACTGTCAACTTGCTGGTTTTTCTTTAGCTCGTTAAAGCAGTATCAAGCAACGCTTAATAATCTGGATGTAATTTATAACGAGCAAACTGAATTAAACAATACGTGGCAATCTTTGCTTCAAGCACGAAATACCTTAAACCGCGCAAGCTCTCGCCATTTACTGATCATCAATAAAATGAAAACGTCGAATACGGATATCGACAGCCTTATTCAGTTTTATCATCAGAAAATGACACAAACCAACGTGTATTGGAAAAGTTTTTCTGAAAGTTCCATGTATCAGAACAATGCAGCGTTTACTGAGTTAGAAAAATCTTACAATACATTATATGCGGCACTGAATGAACTTTCTGTGTTCTTAGTCGAAGGTAAAACCTATGATTTTTTAAATCAACCCACACAATCATTTCAAGATGCATTTGAAAAGAATTACATAAATTATCACCAACAACTTAATACAAGTTACCATGACATCGCGGTCTCAAGCGAAAAGCTTTATAACCAAAGCATCATTGGTCTTATTGTGATTATCACAATAATCACGATTGTCACACTGTTCATTCGTTTTATTTTGCAATTTTTCTTTATCCGCCCTCTCAACCAAGTTATTGATGGTATCGAAAAAGTCAGTCAAGGTATTCTTTATCATCAATTTGATAACAAGGGTCTTTCTGAAATAAAGCTACTTAAAATGCATGTCTCTAATATGCAAAGTAAGCTCATTGAAATTGTAAAAAATATTTATGACAATACCCATCATATTAAAGTTGAGTTAAATGATATCACTCAAATGAACCATGATTTATCCATCCGTGCAGACCAGCAAGCCGCAGCAATCGTTGAAACAGCCGCCAGCGTTGAAGAATTAGACTCTTCATTTAAGCTCAATGCCGCACACACAAACCAATCTTGTCAGCTCATGTCTGCAACGAGTCTCACCATAGATAAGAGTAATGAGCTAATTTCTGATGTTGTTGAGAATATGGATGATATCGTCGACTTTTCGAAAGAAATCAGCAAAATCACCTCTACAATTGATAATATCGCCTTCCAAACAAACCTGTTGGCGCTAAATGCAGCCGTTGAAGCCGCACGAGTAGGTGAACATGGGAAAGGTTTTGCTGTCGTGGCTAATGAGGTCCGTGAGTTATCAATTAGTTGTACGCAAGCATCCAAAGAAATTAAATTACTCATCAATAATTCAAATGACAAAATAAATCATTGTTTTCAACTGGCTGCGGATGCTAACGATAATATTGTCTCTATCGCTCAAGATACCTCTAATATTAACGAGATGATCCAAAGTGTTGCGCTTGCCTCTAATGAACAAACTCACGGTGTAAGCCAAATTCATTTAGCTATCAATGAATTAGATAACACAACTCAGGCGAATGCTTCAATGACGCGTGAATTACAATCTTCACTAAAAGCGCTCGAATCCCAATCCAATTTGTTGGAAGATATTATTGCTATTTTTCATGTTGAAGCCGAAGATACACCAAAGTCTGACATCGTTGAGCAAAAAAAAGATCTACAAATTAAAAAACTTCACTAAATTAAATTATTAAACCACTGGGCACTCTTCATGGTGCCCATGCTCTTATTTTCTTCCATATTCTTTCTTCTTTAACTCGTGTTTCCCTGCCATTGAATATTTTCAATAGATTATCTGATATAACATATAACGCTTATTTTGAATAACAACGAGCCCATTATGACAATTAAAATTACCGTTCTTGTTGATAACAATACACTCATCGACAGCTATTTTTGTGGTGAACCTGGTGTCTGCTATCACATTGAAGCTGATGGCAAAAAAATATTATTTGATACTGGTTACTCTGACATTTTTATTAATAATGCCCAAACTCTTAATATTGACTTAGCCGATATCACCGACCTTGTGCTTTCACATGGCCATAATGACCATACATGGGGATTAGGCCATTTAATCCAGCATTTTGACCGTCGTAATGTTGAAACGAAGCAAGCCAAGTGCCTGATTTATCATCCTGATGCATTAAAACCAAAACAATTTCAATCGAAAGTGATTGGTGCGAACACGCCCAAAAATGTACTTGATGCTTATTTCACATGTGTTGAATCTATAAAACCATATTATTTATCTGACAATATTATATTTTTAGGCCAAATACCTCGAAATAATCATTTTGAAGGGAAAGAACCTATCGGTATAACACTGGATGAAAACCAACAGCACGTTGATGACTATGTCCTTGATGACACAGCACTCGCAATTACAACAACAGAAGGACTGATTGTGATAACAGGCTGCTCTCATTCTGGTATTTGTAATATTGTTGAATATGCAAAACACGTCACTGGCATAAATAAAATTGTCACGGTAATTGGCGGCTTTCACTTACAGCAAGCCTCAGATGATATTTTAGAACAGACGGGCAACTACTTTACTCAACAGGACTTAATGCAGATCCACCCATGCCACTGTACTGACCTAACAGCTAAGATACACTTAGCAAAGCATGCCCCTGTTAAAGAGGTTGGTGCTGGCTTACAGCTCACTTATCCATGTTAACGAGCGCGCCCAGCAATAAGCTGGGCATTTCATGTACCTTGCAGTTAATCTGACAAACAAAAAATCATATTTATGCTCAGCAAATGATCTACCTATAAATACGTTAAGTTCTTGACCCCAAGTCACGGTCAGACTTACCACCTTGAATCATCCGCGTAAGTTCTTCGCAACGTACGATTTTATTATCTAAGATAGTAAAACAGGCAAAGACTTCATACTCACTGCAAGAACCGTCTTTTTTCAGTGCCTTTGCAAAATGTTGAGTATGAACGCAGCTATCACCCTCTGCGATAGATTTAATTGTTATCTTAATTGATTCAGTTGCTTCCTTTAATACCTTCATGTGCGCAACGAATTCATCGAAATCAATTTCTTTACCGTCAACAACTTGAATGTAGTTCCTAGAAAAGAACTGTTCTATAACAGGTATTGAGCCGATTTGCTTTCCTAACACTGAATCTAAAGCCTGTTTAACCAACTGTATATTTCCCACAAGTTACCTCTTGATTTTTTATAAGTGCCATTACTCTGTTATATGTTGCAAATCAACTATTTCAAGGGGGGCGTCTATATTCTTTAGGCATTATAATTAACCTCAAGTTTTTATTGCTAAAACACACTTAAACTTTAAATTAGGTCTATGCTACTTTTGATATCCTTTTCAACTTTTAAAAAATCAAAACGATTAAATATGCACACAAACCATAAAATACCCTTGCAATTCATGATGGTATATTACTTTTTTTTATAACTCTGGATCAAATAAACAAATTGTGAACCAAAATAACCCTCTATTTTTAGGCTATTCGTATTATTTTTCAGTCCAGATCACAAAATCCATGTGTAATATAATATCTACCATAAATTTCACACTTTTCTAAAATAATGTATCTTGCTAATTCTTCTCCTTTTATCCATAATCTTAAGCTATGATATTTACCATTTTTGGTAACTTCATAGTGATCAGTTTTTTCAAGTAATCTTGGATAAGTCCTGAAAACGATATCTATAATTTCTTGGGGGGCAGTTTTATGCATATGCAATCTCCCATTTATATAGGTAACATTAAATATAACTAATTGTTTTTATTATTAAATGTTATCATAGCATATATAAAGGAGAATTTGTGTTAGAAAATCATTTAAACATATTTATTCGCGCTGCATTCATTGAAAACATGGCATTGAGTTTCTTCCTCGGTATGTGTACTTTTCTAGCGGTATCTAAAGAAGTTAAAACCTCATTCAAATTAGGTTTAACTGTGGTTGCCTTACTGACTATAGCAACACCTATCAATAACTTGATCTATAACTATGCTCTTAGAGACGGGGCTATAGCTGAAGGTATTGACTTATCATTTTTATCCTTTGTAACGTTTATTGCTGTTTTAGCAGCTCTAGTCCAGATCTTAGAAATGTTCTTAGATAAATTTATACCTTCCCTCTACCACTCTCTGGGGGTTTTCTTACCGTTATTAACTATTCACTGTGCTATTTTTGGTGCAACCATTTTTATGGTTGAAAGAAACTACACATTCACTGAATCTGTTGTTTATGGTGCAGGTTGCGGGATTGGTTGGATGCTAGCGATTATCGCGCTCGCAGGCCTTCGTGAAAAAATGAAATATTCCGATATTCCAAAAGGGTTAAGGGGATTAGGGATCACCTTTATTACCGTAGGTTTAATGTCTCTTGGCTTTATGTCTTTTTCAGGGATTTCACTCTAATTTTGCATTAATCATGCATATTTTTAAAATTATCTCATCCCACTATGTTAAAAAGTGAATAAGGATTTTTACTTTTTAACATTTTACCCCACTGATTAAGAGACTTGCTCTTATCTTAGTAACATATATCCCCGCTCCTGATTCTCTCTCAATCTGAATTTTTTCTATCCAATATCCAACCATTATCACCTTTTTATTTTTACTCTAAATTGGCTTAAAAGATAAACGCTGGTATGATCCATTTGCCGACTCAAATGATAGGCACTTTATAACTATAATTATACAGATACATTTCCATTAGATACCCCTGCTTGCAGGGGCTTTTTTTATATCTTTTATAACAACGGTAGCACGCCAAAGTACCGTGTCCTGCAATTATCTTTTAATAACCAATCATTCTATAAAATTAGTCATATAAGTTGATGAAGGCATTCATTTTACAACTCTTAGACGCCCCCACCCAGAAGGTATAATTTTACGTTATACCTTACGCTGTGCGTTACAATATTTAACCCTTTGTTAAGGTAATACATGGCTATTTAACATAGAGTCGTATTAGTTTTATAAGACCACCATTAAAAACTTTACAATAAGGTAGCACCATGCGGTTTAACTTAACTCAAATAAATATTTTAGAAGAAAATACCAAAACAATTGGTTTAGATATCATTCTAACTGGAGATGATAAATCTACTCACCATTTCAGAATGGATATCAAAGGGCTAGATATGATGAACCTCACCTTGAGGGAGATTGAAAAGCAAGCGATTAAACAGGCTAAACATAATTTTGAGCATTGCTCTAATGGGTAAACAAGGCTAACTGCTCTGATACATCATCCACTAGATTAATTCAGCCTAATGCTGATTTATCAGAGCCCCCTTCACCTCTATCTTTTTAAATCATTTCGTGCCATCTGAACATATTAGTGACAATGATTACAACACTATCATCAAGTTTTAAAATAACATGCCGATAAACTAAACTATCCCGCCTAATTTTGATATAAAGCAGCGATGAATTTCAATAAACTATATCTATTCCAAAGAGGTAATAAAGCAATTCGAGCCTATCTCACTACAATAATTGTAACAAAACATTTCCCAAGGTAACATTTTAATTCTAAATTGTATTTGTAATGTAAAAAACAATAATTTATTTTGTATTAAAACTAATAAAAAATAACATCTAAAATAGTAAATAAATAAAATCCCATACAATAATAATAAAATACCTATTCGTATTATTATTTATTAATACATAAAAAATGCTATCGCAAATACTCGCATAGAGAGTATTTGCATTAATCAACCTGTACGCCGAAAAGAAAGTACATAAGAATAATGAATTAATTTATGCACTTATTTTTCAATGTATTATCATTATTTTACTATTAATATCAATCAATTGTTTGAAATCAGTCAATAGCTTTAACCTATCAAAAGAGGAATAATAAATGTTTAAAACGATTGTACTTGATGTGAATATTTGACTAGTTTTTTGTCTCAGAAAATTCTTAATAACAATAGAGGTTAATATGGATCGTGCTATTTTAAATAGCAAAGTTAATACCTTAGTGGGAAATTATTTAAGGCAAAAACGTATTGAAAATGATATGACGGGCGCTGAAGTTAGCGAGCTACTTAATGTTAGTCAACAACAAATTTCACGTTATGAAAATGGCATTAACACCATTTCATTTAGCTTAATACTACTATTTCTCATGAAGTTCAATATCAGTGTAGAATCCTTTTTTGTTTCTTTACTCAAAGAGCTGGAAAATGAAGGTGAAATTATGGATTTAGGATTGAAGTTATACTTAAATCCATCATCCCAAAAGAATCAATACCTTTATATATAGGAATATTATATTCAACACTTAATATCTAACTTAGAAAAATAAATGTTAAAAAACAATAAAAACCCCGGCCTGTACATAAAGAATAAGGATATTAAAGCATATTTCAACTTATGAAATAGAAAATTTATTATACATATCAACAGCATCTTATTTGGCTTATGAAAATGGTGAAAAATCCATTTATGCAGATCCTTTGTTTTATATCTCTAAAATTTTAAATGTCGACATCAATCAGTTAATTAGCATTTATTTAGAATAATTAATCATAGTATTTACACTCAGGGGCTTATTAAAGCCTCTGACCTTTAAAAATTAATCTACAAATAATATTTTTACTTTAAAGCCTAATAAAAAATAGCAATTTTAATATTGGATAACATGATCACATCTTAATACTCTAAGCCATCTACAATAAAAACAATGATGGTAGGAGAAAAAATGAACCTTAAAAATAAAGTAAACGTGCTTAAACTCATTTCAACAGAAATGAAAAAAGTCATTGATTTTTATTCAAAAAACACATCTGATTCACCTAATAATGCTGATTTATCATCATTACGTGATGCTTATAACGAAGATAGAAAATTTTGGAATGCAGATGCGCCATCCATGCGTTCGACCAAGGATGTTAGTGTCCAAACGCTTTATGGGAATGTCCTCACTCGTCTATTTCAGCCTGCAATCAATACGCCAGCAACATTATTTTATATCCACGGCGGCGGGTTTATTTTAGGTAACCTTGATACCCACGACAGGATAATGCGATTGCTGGCATTATATACTGGCTGCACCGTTATTGGTGTAGATTATTCTTTATCCCCCGAAGCTCGCTACCCTCAAGCAATTGAGGAGATATCCACGGTATATCAGTTTTATTCTCGTAATACCGAAAAGTATCATATTAATATGTGCCAGACAGGCTTTGCTGGCGACTCTGCTGGGGCTATGTTGTCATTAGCCACCACCCTTTGGCTTCGTGATAATAATATTGCAAGTCAAGAAATTAAAGCTAATTTGCTTTGGTACGGGCTCTATGGCTTACAGGACTCAGCGAGCCGTCGCCTTTATGGCGGGGAATGGGATGGCTTAACACAAAAAGACCTTGAAAGTTATGATAATGCGTACCTTGGTGGGTCAGGAAGCCGTGAAGCGCCATACTACTGTTTATTCAATAACGATTTAACTGATAACATTCCACCTTGCTTTATTGCCAGCGCGGAATTTGACCCACTTTTAGATGATAGCACCGCATTATTTGATACATTAAATGCCAATAAGATACCCTGCAAATATAAAATGTACCCAGGTACCTTGCATGCGTTTTTACATTATAGCCGTATGATGGATATTGCCGATGAAGCAATTCGAGATGGTGCTGCGTATTTTAAAGGCCAACTTAAACGCTAAACGCTAAACGCTAAGAAATAGCCTCTAATTTAAAACGTTATGACTCAATTCTCTGTATCTCTTTTTTTACTTAATACTTACAAGTAAAATAACCGTATAAAACTAAAACAGAGGCTATTATGCTAATTACACTAAAAGCAGTGACAAACGAAAACTATGAACCCATTTGTCTTTTAGACGTATCTAATGAGCAAGAAGATTATGTCGCATCTAACACTTGGTCACTGGTTGAAGCCGCCTATAATGAAAATTATACCGTAAGGGCTATTTATTGTGAGGATGAACCTGTTGGTTTCTTTATGTGGGTACAAGAAAGTCCAATAAAAATATCAATTTGGCGATTTATGATTGACCAACGTCATCAAAATAAAGGAATAGGTAGAGAAGCTCTGAGTCTCGCGCTTACAGAAATAAAACAAACACAATCAATCACTGAAATTGGGATATGCTATAACCCGAACAACCCTGTCGCTAAAGATTTTTACTTCTCATTCGGTTTCATTGAGATTGGCATGGATGAAGACAATGAAGACATGCTTGCGTTGATTCACCTTAAAGAGGAATGATAATAAATATAAATTTTTATTATAAACTCAACACCTTAAAAACAACCCTATGGTTTTCTCTCTAACTATTGAAAATTAATACACCGGTTTCGAATCATTTTGTAGAATAATTTTCCTAGACACTAAAAACGGGAATATTTAGGCTCCCGTTTTTAATTACACTATGTAATAAATGACATAGTGTGCGATCAAATCGCCATTTAATTCATTATATTTCAGTTAATTAGCTAATTTTACAAAAAACCTCATTAGTGAGTTAGTTCGCATTCTCGTGTTCCTCTTTTAGTTAATTAAGATGGCGAGAATTATTCTCATCTTAGTTATACCAATAGCTTATAGAGGCACCTGAAACACAAACCATCAAAGGCTATTTTGATTTCATACAATAGTCCATTATTATTCAATCAGAAAATTAACAACCATACTTCCATGATATGCGCCTGGTGCTATTTTCCCATTGGCACATAGTGCAAAATTTAACCCTTGAGTAAAGTTTGCCCCTGTTGAACTATACACCTGCTTACTTTCAGTGTAATTAACCGCATCTGAAGAGTCAGTGCGGCAGACTTCATCACCTTTAGCCGCGGTTCCTACTGATGTGGCAATATACGGTAAATCATCAGCGCCTCCACTGACTGCATTTAGCACCATACCCGTTTGATTACCTTGAACCAACTCATTCATTGGCTTAATCGACATAAAGTATTTGCCACTATTAACACAATTAACATTAAGCTGTGCAAGTGAATTTGCTAAGTTTTTAGGTATAGGATAAGTGCCTGCCAATTGAGATCCATAATCAATTTGTGTATTTGTGAGTGGCGCAACTTTACATGTATCCACCACAAATACACCTAAGTCCTGGTACTCATTAATAAACGTCGCATTCGATTGGCTGTTTAAAAAGCCATCACCAGGACCATCACGGTGGGCCATTATTAATCTGTCATCCGCAAAATAACGGCCTTTTTTTAACGGTTGTGGTGCATATGCTGAATAGCTTGTAATAATTCCGGTAAACTTCATTTTTTCAGCACTACCACTGTCAACAAGATAACCACTGATACCACTTTTAGGTTCTATGCCATAACTTAATGGGCCTGAGTTGCCATCCATAGGAACATGATACATCCTATTTGATGATGTCATTTTAGAGTTTGCCAGCGAAAAAGATGCGCTTTCCCATTCATGCCCTGAATTTACGTTACCAGGAACTTTATAACGCAAATACCTTGTACTAAAAGTACCGTTTATTAATAAAACAATTTTGTTGTTTTTATCAAACTCATTGACAAGTGTGACCCCGTAAGCATTTTCTGGAGCATAATATGTAAATTGCCAATACGGGGCTCCACCTTTTTTCCACGTTATTAATTCAATAAATGGATAGTTTGCATTTATCCATCTTGTCCCAGCTTGTTGCTCAAAGTTCACGACTCGCAAAGGTGGTGATACCTCACCAAGATAGCCTGTAGAACCTACAGCAACACGCAAATTATCGCCATAAGAAATCGGAGTAAACATCCCAAAAGCTAGTGCGGTTACACACAAAAAAGTACTTATTTTATTATTCATCAATAGCGCCATGGTTTTAATCATTTTAAATTACATTAATCATATAATCCTTTTATCTCTCTATGTATGAAATACACGCATAAATTGTAACAACAAATTACGCAATCAAGGTGTTTCAATGGAATTAAAAACTATTTATTCATTAATATATAGCGCATAAAATCACAGCAACAATTTTAATAAATAATATTGCCATGTTGGAATAAAATATTGGCAGGTTTTAACTATAAAATAACAATTATTTTGTAGCCTGTTTTGCAGAAGACTTTTTCAAAGTACAAAAAAACGGGAGTTTTTAGGCTCCCGTTATTAATCACACCACGTAATAAATTACATATGTGCGATCATTGCATCGCCGAATTCGCTACATTTCAGTAATTTAGCGCCTTCTAACTGACGTTCGAAATCGTAAGTTACAGTCTTAGCCGCGATTGCGCCTTCCATACCTTTAACGATTAAGTCAGCCGCTTCAGTCCAACCCATATGGCGTAACAGTATATAGCTGCATTAATCATAATCATCTGATATTTATAATATTATTATTTTATCTTTCTCATAGTAAAAATAGAGACTTTTAAGTTATTGATAACATAAATGATTAACTTAGTTTTGATAACTACTAATTGTCAAACATTGACCGCAAATTAGTCGATTTCTATAGATTCAAATCCTGCCATGTCAGCCAACCTCCAAAGAGAAGAGCAGACATCCACTTACGTTTTTTGTCTAAGTTTCAAGTAGGACAAAACTAGGATTAAAAACCTCTTACAACAATCGTCTTATATAGTTGCTCAAAATCTCTTTACTGTATTATCAGTTAACTAAAGTCGACAGTCTGATTTGAGCGAAGTACAGACGTTCACAGTTCTTTTAACAACTGTAACCGCAAGATTAACATTTAGGAAATATAACCAATAAGTAGGCTGTTACAGCTTGCTTATCTTAATTAAACCTAGCCAAACCTATAAGGTATCAAGGAGCCATCTGAGAAAATTATCAAAGTTAGTTTTATTGATTTGTTGGGAGAACTTACAATTAAGACGAGGAAGTAATATTAAAAAGCCCTAACCATTGCGGTTAGGGCTTTTAAGGTACTTCAGACTTCAAATTTAACATTAATGAACTTAAAAAAATAATACTACGTTTATACTGCTTTCAAATGTACCCGTTTACTACAGATAATATTAGGCATTAATACTAAAATCCTCCCTCTATTTATCTCATCATACATCTGCCTGCGCTTTCAGAACCTAAGCCTGGCAATCTAAACAAGCACATCCCCCTCGCGACATATACTCTTTGATGCGTTGCCCTTTGCTCATACGGTTACCATAAATAAAAAACCGTCAGCATCAATTAAAAACAAGGCCTTACATCGTCGCACTAATACTACCATTTTGCAGAACAGCACAATCACTACAAGGCCTGAAAGCAACTAGATCCCAAATAACAAACTTCGTGGCCTGTAAAGCAAAATGGCTTTCCCAGAACTTCTTTCCATTTTCTAACTACTTTTATTGTGCTGCTGATTACTAATTTACTCATTTGAGATTTAAGGTCAATACTGTTTTTTAAAACATGTTTTTATTTACAGCGATAGTAACAGTGCTGTATCGCGCTACTCATTGTACCTGCCTACTAGCAAAGTCCAATATTGGCATTCAACCGCCAGCATGCAGAGAATACAAAGAGATAGTTTAAGTAATGGATAGATATTATTCATGCTTTGTGATTTAACTCCAGCTAAAGAAATCACCAACAAACCTTGGATAAGGTATAACAACTCTTAATTATTTTTTAATTCCAGAGTTAAAATGGCAATAAATCACTATAATGAAGATGAATATCGTAAACAATCAGGAATGATGTCTATATGAATTTTTATGGGATAGATTACTTGCAAACGCAGTCTAATATAAATGATTATTTAAAATATATTGTTATTTTTGGAACTTTGTTTGTATTAATAGTTTTTTTTATCTTGTATATGCGTCACCGCCTACAAACTAAATATCGGGATTTAACGATTATCGCCTTCTTATTTTTACTCTTCATTTCAGGTATTCAGTATGAAGATTATACTGATAGCCAAAATATACACTCAAAATCATCACAAATGGTTAATTTCGTAAGGTTATTATCAAAAGAGAAAGGTGTAGATATCAATTCTATATTTTCTAACTCGGTACAATTATCCGATGGCATCATCATTAAAATTGATGACCGGTATTACCGTATTCACTTAAGCTTAGATCAACAAACTTACAGCTTAGAAAAAGTTTGGTTAACAAATCCCGAAATAACAATCATAAAAAAATAAGGCATAAAATGATTATTTATACACCTATTATTATCAAACTTGGATTGGGAATCCTATGTTTGATTGTTCAAATAAACCTCATGGGCAAAGGCAATTTAGCCCCCTCATCAGCAATGGATCAGGTTCAAAACTATGTTCTAGGCGGTATTATTGGTGGTGTCATTTACAATGAATCAATAACAGTACTGCAATTTATACTCGTGTTAATCATCTGGACTTTGCTTGTTTTCGCCCTTAAATTTTTAAAAGAGAATAATCCGTTCATTAAGCGAATTATTGATGGTAAACCTATAACCTTGATACATAATGGCAGTGTTAATGTTAAAGAGTGTCTAAAAAATGGCGTTTCCGCTAATGATTTGATGTTCAAACTAAGATCAAATGGCATTTACGAAATAGAGCAGCTAAAACGCGTTGTTCTCGAACAAAATGGACAATTAACAATCATCCAAAGCGGTGATGAAAATATACGTTATCCAATTATTGTTGATGGCTTAGCTAACCATGACCTACTCGAAATTATCAACAAAGATATTGAGTGGTTAGAAGACAATATATCGAGACAAGGTTTCAGTAAAATCAGTGAAGTATATTTAGGTGAGTATTTGTCGGGTAGGATTAATTTATATGGATATGAGAAAAATAATACCGAGATTTAAGTCAGGTTTGCACCTTGTATTGTTCTGATAATACTTCTAGTACCTTATGGCTAATAAGGTGCTATTTTACGCATGTCATCACGTTCTACCTTGTCTAGAGATGCTGACATTAACTCCTGCTTTGACACAAAGTTGTCCGTTAGATTCAATTTGGCTCTGTGTCCCAGCTGTGTCAGGCAAAAAAGCAAAGTCCATATTATTTGTGTTTCACAGCTCTTCTCCCTGCTTTTTACTTATTCAGTAATGCGTTTAAAGCATCCAACCCATGCCCTAGCTTTTAACTACTCGTAATTCATCAAAATTAGTCGTGTAAGCAGGCGATAACATTTCTCTTTTCATTTTATATCCGCTATCACCGCCCTTACTTGCAAACCACACTTTCCCCTGCCCACTCTTATTAATGGCATCTAATGTTTTCATTAACTCATCGCTGTTACGAAATGGCTTTTGTGTTGAAAACATATCAAACTGGGTAACATCTGAATCGGTAAAATCAGATAGCATGATGCCTGCTTTATAGTATCGGTAATCGTCACGCCAAATAGTATTTAACCCTCGCATTGCTGCATTGATAATATCTCTGGTATCACTGCTGGGGTATTCTAGTTTTATATTGATGCTATTCGCGTAATCTTCACCTGATGCGTGACGGCTAGTTTGAATAAATAACCCGATAATTTTACAGCGTTGCTTCTCTTCCCTTAACTTTTCTGCTGCGCGTTCTGCATAATCACATACTGCCTTACGCATTGTTTCTATGTCTAAAACTTTCTGGCCAAATGAACGAGAGCACAGTATTTGCTGCTTAATTTTTCGGACTTCTTCAAGCTCAAGACACGACTCACCATTGAGTTCTCTCAAGGTTCTTTCTAATGTTACTCCGAACGTTTTACGGATAGTAGCTACCGGTGCATTCGCTAAATCCAGAGCGGTATTTATACCCATAATTCTTAATTTTGCCGATATACTACGCCCAATACCCCACACCTCTTCGATTGGGATAAGAGATAATAATTTTCGCTGCCGTTGCTTGCAGGAGAGCTCAACAACTCCACCCGTTTTTTTCCATGTTTTTGCCGCATGGTTGGCTATTTTCGCTAAGGTTTTTGTAGGACCAATGCCTATGCCTACGGGAAGGTGCGTATTTTGCAGGATAGCTGATTGAATTTCTCGGCCGTATTCCTCAAGGTTAAACGTGTTATTCATACCCGTAAAATCAAGGAAAGCCTCGTCGATTGAATAGATTTCTAGGCGTGGTGCGAATACGGATAACAAAGACATGACTCTATTACTCATATCAGCATAAAGTACATAGTTAGAACTAAATGTATTGATATTGTTTTGTTTATAAAAATTGCGACGCTCGTAATACAATTCCCCCATCTTAACGCCAAGCTTTTTTGCTTCTGACGACCGTGCAATGACGCAACCATCGTTATTGCTTAAAACAATTACTGGCTTCCCTGCCAGATCTGGCCTAAAGACTTTCTCACAACTTGCATAAAAACTATTCACATCAACAAGCGCAAACATTATTGAGCCCGATGAATAATGTAGGTAACGACACCAAATATTTGAAAATCCTGCTCATCACTAATAACGATTGGTGAATAAGCGGGATTCATAGGCAGTAGCATAGGCGGGTTTAGGTGTAGTTTCTTAACCGTAAACTCCCCCTCAAAGCTAGCTATAACGATATCTCCCTCTTTTGCTGTGACCGCACTATCAACAATAACAACATCACCATCATTGATATTCGCATCAATCATTGAATTCCCTTCGACCCTGAGCATATATGTGCTTTCAGGGTGCTTAATGAGGGCGCTATTTAAATTAATGCGGTCTTCAACATAATCCGCAGCTGGCGATGGAAAGCCTGCTGGCA
Source organism: Providencia sp. (assembly GCF_040396775.1). Taxonomy (GTDB): domain Bacteria; phylum Pseudomonadota; class Gammaproteobacteria; order Enterobacterales; family Enterobacteriaceae; genus Providencia. The sequence goes on along the minus strand of NZ_JBEBNT010000001.1, from coordinate 310 downwards.
CTCTGTCAAGAAAGAGGGGAAAGCTTGCTAATAAATCATCTGTTTCAATCAATCTTAGTTTCATACGACACCAAATAATACTGTATGCATAAACAGTATTATTTAACCATTTTATGCGTATGTAAAGATCAATTTTCTATAACTTCGTGTTATTCGCGTTCCGCAGCTTCCTGCTCTTCCCTTTCCGCTTCCTCTGCTACACGTTTAGCTTCTTCTTGCGCTAATCGCTCTGCTTCTATCTTAGCGAATCTCTCTGCTTCAGCTTGCTTTTGATTGTAGAGTGAGTTAGGTGGCATTTCGACACGCATGT